>JBDTKZ010000027.1:0-30059 GCA_039935075.1 Bradyrhizobium sp. | reverse complement strand
ACCCACCAGAACCGTCATCCTGAGGAGCGGCCACTTGGCCGCGTCTCGAAGGATGGCTGCGCGCACTGCGCGGAACAACATCCTTCGAGGCTCGCAAGAGCTCACACCTCAGGATGACGTCCGAGATGGCTTCACAGGCTCGATCGCCGGGACGACGCGCCCGATAGGTCGTGCCTACTCGGCCGCGGCGTGGTGCCCGGTGCGTCCGACATAGCCGTCCGCATCGCCGAACCGTTCGATCATGACAGCGGTCAGATCCTTGGCCTTGTTGGTCACGCAGGCGCCGGAGCGCACGGTGTAACGGTCCTGATGCTTCAGATGCGAGGGCGCCTCGCCCTGCTGCAGCGCGCGCGCCGCATCCATCACCAGTTTGCGAAAATGCATGATGCCGATGTCCGTGGGACCGAGATGTTCGCGGGTACGGTCGGCGATCGGGCGCTGGCTGTCCTGCACGGCGGCGTCCTGCTCGGAGACGCCCTTGATGCCGGTGTAGCTATTGGTCTTCTGCAGTTTGCGGTCGATCAGATAGTCGTTCGCCTTGTTGCGCAGCGAAATGTAATTCTCGTCGACCACCGACATCACGCCGTTGCCGCGAGCGTAGCCGTCGCGCTCTCCTTGCGTCAGCGGACGCTCCGGATTCCACGCATAGGTGTAGATCCAGCAATTGGTATCGGTCACCGGGACAAAACTCTGACCGAAAATATTCTCGCCGGGCATCGAACTCGGTGCATAGGCATGAACCGGCATCAGGAACTGGGCGATACGCCAGTAGATGTTATCGCTGCCGGTGAGCCGTCCGCCGGCCACCGTCAGGCCGGCGGCGTGCGGATTGATCTTGATCACGGGCCGCGGGTCTTCGGCGATCCATCGCATGTGGTCGGTCGCGACCCGCGTCAGCGGATTGACGAAGTGCTTCTTGATGTCGAGGATTTCGTTCTCTTCCTTCTCGAAGGAGAGATGCGCGAAGCTGAAATGCGCGGTGTCGATCGAACCTTCCAGCGCCTGCACCCAGTTGCAATCCTGCCATTTCTTGGTGACGTAGCGGTGCGAGGCTGGCACCAGCGCCATTTCCAGCGCCGGGAGTTCGGGCACCGCATCCGCGGGGCCCATATAGGCCCAGATCATGTCGCCCCATTCGCGTACCGGATAGGACTTGATCCGGATCAGGTCCTTGGCGTTGAGATCGGGATAGGACGTGGGCATATCGACGCACGCGCCTGACGTGTCGAACTTCCAACCATGATAGACGCAGCGGATGCCGCATTCCTCGTTGCGGCCGAGCCAGAGATTGGCGCCGCGATGCGGGCAATATTGATCGATCACGCCAACCACGCCGCGCGAATCGCGGAACGCCAGCAATTCCTCGCCCATCACCACGATCTTCCTGGGCGGCCCGTCGGCTTCCGGCAATTCCGCTGACAACAGCACCGGCATCCAGAACCGGCGCAGTAATTCGCCCATCCCGGTGCCTGCATCGCTCTCGGTCAGGAATCGATTGTCTTCGGCGCGGAGCATCGGTGTCCTCCGGGTATTATTCTGCTTTTACCCAAGATTGACGCAGGCCAAAGCGCTCGTCAACGCGCGTTCGACATCCATCGGTCCACATCTGATACGACCGGGTTGTGGGAAATCCGGCAGATGCTAGTGTTGCGTCAACAATAAGACGATCCAGGGGAGGCCACTTTGAAGAAGAGCTTGATTTCGCGCCGTAGCGTTCTCGCCGGCACCGCCGCAGCCGGCCTCTACGGCCTGACGGGACCGCGGGCCTACGCGGCGGAGGTGAATTGGAAAAAATACGCCGGCACTACGATCGAGGCCAATCTGGTCAAGGGGCCGCGCGGCGAATTGCTGCAGAAATATTCCGCCGAATTCACCGACCTCACCGGCATCAAGGTCGAATCGGAAGTGATCCCGGAGCAGCAGCAACGGCAGAAGGCTGTCATCGAACTCACCTCCGGCAAGCCGAGCTTTGACGTCATTCATCTCAGCTATCACGTGCAGAAGCGGCAATTCGACAAGGCGGGCTGGCTCGCCGACCTCACCGGCTTCATGAACGATCCGACCATGACGACGCCGGATCTCAAGGTCGACGATTTCTCCGCCGGCGGCTTGAAATTCGCCCAGAACGACAAGGGCGAAATGCATTCGCTGCCCTGGTCGGTCGACTACTTCATTCTGTACTGGAACAAGGAGATCTTCGCCAAAAAGGGCGTGGCGCTGCCCAAAACCCTGGACGAGATGGCGGTCGCCGCCGAAAAACTCACCGACCCCGCCAACGGCATCTACGGCTTCACCGGCCGCGGCCTGCGCAACGCCAACATGGCGCTGTGGACCAATTTCTTCCTCAACTATGGCGGCGAGTTCCTCGACGACAAGGGCAACATCCTGACCGACGGGCCGGAGGCGATCGAATCCACCAAATTCTATCAGCGCCTGATGAAGTCGGCGCCTCCGGGCGTCGCCGGTTTCAACTGGATGGAATCGATGGCGTCGCTGACGCAGGGCCGGGCCGCGATGTGGATCGACGCCGATGGCTGGGCGCCACCGATCGAGGATCCCAATGCCTCGCGCGTCGTTGGCAAGATCGGCTACGCGGTAGTGCCCGCCGGGCCCAAGGGACAATATTCGTCGACCTATGGCGACGGCATCGGCATCGCCCAGGCCAGCACCAAAAAGGAAGCCGCCTATCTCTATTGCCAATGGGCGGTGTCGAAAACCATGGGCGCCCGGCTGCTGCAAAGCGGCGGCGGGGTGCCGTTCCGCAGTTCGATCCTCAATGACGAGACCGTGCGCAAGGGTGTCAAGACTCAAGAGTGGCTGGATTCGGTGGTCGCGTCCGCCAAGATCAGCAAGCTCGGCCTGCCCGTGATCGTGCCGGTCGCGGAATTCCGCGACATCGTCGGCGCCGCGCTCACCGCGACCTTGTCGGGCGCCGATCCCGCGACCGAGTTGAAAAAGGCCAACGATCAATTTCGGCCGATCCTGGAGCGCAGCGAAAAGGCGTGAGCGAGGCAGCAGCGACAGCACGGGAGCCGGCTCGAACGGCCCCCGAAGCGGAGGAAATTCGCGGGTGGGAACGGCCGTCTTATTGGCCGTTCATCGCGCCAGCGCTGACGGTCGTTTGCGCGGTCATCGTTTTCCCATGGGCCTACACGATCTGGATGAGCCTGCACGAATGGAAGGTCGGCTCAAAGCCGACCTTCGTCGGCCTCGCCAATTACATCCGGTTGCCGAGTGACACGCGCTTCGTCGAGTCGATCGGGCACACGCTGGTCTATTCCGCGCTGTCGGTAGTGCTGCCGCTGGCATTCGGCACTTTCGCAGCGGTGATATTTCACAACAAATTTCCGATGCGCGGCTTTTTGCGCGGCCTGTTCATCATGCCGATGATGGCGACTCCGGTTGCCATCGCGCTGGTGTGGACCATGATGTTCCACCCGCAATTGGGCATTCTCAATTACCTGTTGTCGCTGGTCGGCCTGCCGCCGCAGCTCTGGGTGTTTCACCCGGCCACCGTGATCCCCTCGCTGGTTCTGGTCGAGACCTGGCAATGGTCGCCGCTGGTGATGCTGATCGTGCTCGGCGGCCTCGCCGCGATCCCAAGCGAACCCTATGAGAGCGCGCAGATCGACGGCGCCACCCGCTGGCAGACCTTTCGTTACATCTCGCTACCGCTGATCATGCCGTTTTTGTTCATCGCCGGCATGATCCGGATGATCGACGCGGTGAAGAGTTTTGATATTATTTTCGCCATTACCCAAGGCGGCCCCGGCACCGCGTCGGAGACCATCAACCTCTACCTCTACAGTGTCGCGTTCGTGTATTACGACGTCGGCTACGCCTCGGCGATCGTGGTGGTGTTCTTTGCGCTCATCGTGGCGCTGGCGGGGGCGCTGCTGCGGCTGCGCCAGACCACGCACTGGAACGATGCCGGAGGCAGCGCATGAGCCGTCTCCGAGAGTTGCTCGGCCGGGCCGGCCTCGCCTTCGCATTGCTGGTGATCGTGTCGCCGGCGGTGTTGTTTTTCCTCTGGATGCTGTCGCTGTCGGTCAAGTTCGAGATCGACAACGCGTCCTATCCGCCGGTCTTCATCCCCGAACATTTCAACTGGGGCAACTATGCCGCCGTGCTGTCGTCGAACCGGTTTTCGACCTACTTCATGAACAGCCTGATTGTCACGGGGGCGGCAACCGCGTTCGCGCTGTTGGTCGGCGTGCCCGCCGGCTACGGCCTCGCCCGCATGAAGGCGCACAAGGCCGCGATCGTGATCCTGATTGCCCGCATCACGCCCGGGCTGTCCTATCTCATTCCGCTGTTTCTCTTGTTCCAATGGCTCGGCCTGCTCGGCACGCTGTGGCCGCAGATCATCATCCATCTCGTGGTCACGGTGCCGATCGTGATCTGGATCATGATCGGCTATTTCGAGACCACGCCGATGGAACTGGAGGAATCGGCGCTGATCGACGGCGCCAACCGCTGGCAGATATTCCGCTACGTCGCGCTGCCGATCGCGCGGCCCGGCATCGCGGTCGCCTTCATTCTGGCGGTGATCTTCTCCTGGAACAATTTCGTGTTCGGCATCGTGCTGGCCGGACGCGAGACCCGAACGCTGCCGGTCGCGGTCTACAACATGATCTCGTTCGACCAGCTGAGCTGGGGTCCGCTCGCCGCCGCGGCCTTGATCGTGACCCTGCCCGTGCTGTTGCTGACGATCTTCGCGCAGCGCCAGATCGTGGCTGGCCTCACCGCCGGCGCGGTCAAGGGCGGGTGAGGCCAAACGATAAACGCGCAAGTTCATCACCCCTCCCCGCAAGAGGGCCCGCGCAGCTATTCCGGCCGTCATCCCCGGGATGAACGCAATTGCGTTCACCCGTGAGGTGCGAGCCCTTGCGAGCCTCGAAGGATGGCCGCACGCACTGCGCTGAACACCATCCTTCGAGACGCGGCCAAGTGGCCGCTCCTCAGGATGACGGCAGAGATAATTTCACAGGCTCAAGAGCGGGGCCAGGGAGAAGCGCTCGTATCACACTGGCCGTTCGCCCTTTACCGTGACGCGGGTGCCGGCGCGGGTGTGCGGCCAGTAGTCCCACATCGCGCGGTGCTGGGCGCAGCGATTGTCCCAGAACGCGATGGCGTTTTCGCTCCAGCGGAAGCGGCACTGGAACAATGGATTTTCACAATGCTGATAGAGATAGGCCAGCATGGCGTCGCTCTCGTCGCGCGGCACGCTGTTGATGTGGCGGGTAAAGCCGCGGTTGACGTAGAGTGCTTTCTTAGCCGTCACCGGATGGGTGCGCACCACCGGATGCTCGGCGCGCGGATATTCCGGCCGGTCGGCGACGCCGTCATTGGCGTAGAGCCCGCGATAGGTCGATTCGCCGTCATGCAACGCGGTGAGCCCATCGAGATAGGCCTTCATCCGGTCCGACAGCGCCTCATACGCCGCATACATATTGGCAAACAGCGTGTCGCCGCCGCGCGGCGGGCATTGCCTGATGTAGAGGATCGAGCCCATCGGCGGCTCGACGTCGCAGGACACGTCGGTGTGCCAGCCCTCGCCATTGGCGCGCGGTGAATCCTTGTCGGCATAGATCTTCATCAGCGCCGGATCGTCGCCTTCATGGGGGGCTGCCGGGTGAATATGCAGATCGCCGAACTTGCGGCCGAACGCCAGATGCTGCTGCGGCGTGATGTGCTGGTCGCGGAAGAAGACCACGAGGTTTTCGGCCAGCGCGCGATGGATCTCGTCCATCTGCCGATTGGAGCGCGCTTCGTCGGAAACCAGTTTACCGATGTCGACGCCGAAAATCTCCGCGCCGATGATCGGGGTCAGCTTTTCAACGGCGATGGTCTCGTAGGGTTCGCCTTCGTCGGCGACGTGCCGATAGCGCGGTCCCTGCTTGCCGGACAGCGAACTCATGCGCGTTCCCCCGTTCGTTCGAGCACGATCCTTCTTGTGCGGGATCGTGGCTGGTTTGTTATTCGGCCGCCGTCACCGTTTCCGGCTTCTTGGTGCCGGCGCCGGCGCCGTAGCGCTGATCGATGTAGTCGATGACAAGCGCCTTGAAGTCGGAGGCAATCGACGGACCGCGCAGCGTGCGGAACTTGTGGCCATCGACGAATACCGGTGCTGCCGGAGTTTCGCCGGTGCCGGGCAGCGAGATGCCGATATTGGCATGCTTGGATTCGCCGGGGCCGTTGACGATGCAGCCCATCACCGCGACGTTGAGCGCCTCGACGCCGGGATATTGCGTCTTCCAGCCCGGCATTTCCTCGCGGATGAAATCCTGGATCGAGCGCGCCAGTTCCTGGAACGTGGTCGAGGTGGTGCGGCCACAGCCGGGGCATGCCGCGACCAGCGGCACGAAGGTGCGGAAACCCATGGTCTGCAGCAATTCCTGCGCAACCTGAACTTCCAAGGTGCGATCGCCGCCGGGCTCCGGCGTCAGCGAAATCCGGATGGTGTCGCCGATGCCGTCCTGCAGCAGAATGCCGAGCGCCGCCGACGAGGCGACGATGCCCTTCGATCCCATGCCGGCCTCGGTGAGGCCGAGATGGATGGCGTAATCCGAGCGCGACGCCAGCGTCTGATAGACCGCTATCAAATCCTGCACGGCGGAAACCTTCGCCGACAGGATCATCTTGTTCTTGGGCATGCCGAGTTGTTCGGCCCGCGCCGCCGACAGCAGCGCCGACTGCACCATGGCCTCGCGGGTCACCGCGCGGACGTCCTTTGGTGCCGGAAGCAGCGCGTTTTCGTCCATCAGCTTAGTCAGCAATTCCTGATCCAGCGAACCCCAATTGGCGCCGATCCGCACTGGCTTGTCGTTCTTGTTGGCGATCTCGATGATGTCGGCGAACTGGGTGTCGCGCTTGTTCTTGAAGCCGACATTGCCGGGATTGATGCGATATTTGTCCAGCGCCTCGGCGCAGGCGGGATAGTCCGTCAGCAGCTTGTGGCCGATATAATGGAAATCGCCGATCAGCGGCGTAGTGATGCCACGCTTGCGCAAGCCGTCGCGGATATGCGGCACGGCGGCGGCGGCCTCGTCGCGGTCGACGGTGATCCGCACCATTTCGGACCCGGCGCGCGACAGCGCTGCGACCTGGGCGATGGTGCCGTCGATATCGGCGGTGTCGGTGTTGGTCATCGATTGCACGACGATCGGCGCGCCGCCGCCGACGGCGACATTGCCGACCATGACCTGGGTGGTTGTATGCCGGGCCCGGGGGCCGGCGACGTCGTCTTGTGGGGTTTTTTCGAGCTTGTTCATGGGCTCACAATTATCAGGTTTTGATGACATTCACCAAGGGAACGGCGGAAGCCGCTCGCGCCTCACGGAGACGGGAATTTCCTATTTTATTTCAGTGGCTTATCCGGTCCACCGCAGGCGGACGCCGGGCTAAAGGCCAAGCGGTCCCCACCCGCTATATTGGACAGGAATCGCTGGATTGAAAGGGGAGCGACCAAATCGAGGGCTGCCTTTTCTTTGGGGGTATCCGATCCTAACATCAGACAAACAACAGGGAGGCGGCGTATGGCAGGCCAAAACGGGCTGATCACGACAGCGGAACTCGCCGGCATGCTCGATCGGCCCGACATCAGGCTGTTCGATTGCACAACCTACCTCGAAGCTGCGCCTGCGGAGAGTGACGCGCCTTACATTGCCGTCCCCGGACGGCACACGTTCGAAGCCGGGCACATTCCCGGCGCGGATTTTCTCGACCTGCAGGGCGAGTTCTCCGATCCCAATACCCAGCTTCACTTCATGATGCCCGCTGTAGCGCAACTCGAGGCCGCGTTCGGCCGTCACGGCGTGTCGACCGACAGTCAGGTCGTGCTGTACAGCATCGGCACCCCGATGTGGGCGACGCGATTCTGGTGGATGTTGCAATCGCTCGGGTTCGACAACGCCGCGGTGCTCGACGGCGGTCTCGACACATGGAAAGCGGAAGCCCGCGCTGTTGAGGTGGGTCCCACAAAAGGATATCGACCGGCGACGTTCATCGCCAAACCGCGAGACGGATATTTCGTCGGCAAGAACGACGTCCTCGCCGCCAGCGCCGACCGCAACACCGTCGTCGTCAACGCGCTGGGCCCGCAATTCCACAAGGGCATGGAGCCGAGCCGCTACGGCCGGCCCGGCCGCGTTCCCGGCAGTTGCAACGTGTCGGCCGCGACCTTGCTCGATCCCCAAACAAAGACCTTCGTTCCGCTCGCCGACGCCGAGGCGAAATTCGCCGCGCAAGGCTTCCGGAAAGACAAGCGCGTGGTGGCCTATTGCGGCGGCGGCATCTCCGCCACGATCGATTTGTTCGTGCTGCATCGGCTCGGTTATCACGATCTCACGCTCTATGATGGTTCGATGGGCGAGTGGGCCAAGGATGCTTCGCTGCCGATCGAGACGGGTTAGAACTGCGCTTTCGCGTGCGATGACAATCGCATGGGCGCGCAGATCAATCTTACCCGTTCGCGGCCGTTCAATGAGTCAAAGTCGCCACCATCGGACCAAGGTCCTAGGACCTTGCGCGCCTGGATCGATTTAGCTGAGACCAGCATCCGCTTGCGCTTCAATTTTCTGCAGCCCATGATGTCATGCCGCAACATATTTTTCCTTAGGTCCTATTTTTCCTCAGGTCTCTTGTGTCCCCATCGCTTGCATTGGCGGATCGAATCCGCGCCGAACAAATTGCGGCGCTTTTTCAGAATGTGACGTTGGGCGTGCTGGGCGCTACCGCCGGTGCGGCGGTACTTGCCGTCGCCGTTTGCCGTCTGGGCGCGATCGACGTGAGTACAGCGGTCTATTGGACGCTATATATTGCAGCCTGTGCCGCTGCCCATATTGCCTTGCGAATTGGCTACATCCGCGCCCGTCCGGGCGATGCGGATTGGAGAGTTTGGGCAGCCTGGTTCACCGTGATCAGCCTGGCCGAGGGAATCGGATGGGGATGGGGCTCCGTCTCCCTCATCGGCAACAGCGACCACTTTTCAACCCAGATGCTGGTCATGGTCGTCACACTGAACATCGCGGGCGGCGCCATTCCCGCATTCAGTTCTTATCTGCCTGCTTTCTTTTGTTTGTTTCTGCCGACAACCATTCCCAGCATTTTCTGGGGCATTCGGTATCGAGACGTCTTCCCCGAAGCCGATGCCATGCTGATCCTCATGCTGATTTTTATCTTCGCCATGGGCAGTCTTGGATTTCGAGCCAACAAGGCTTTCAAGGAGCTCGTTACCCTGCGAATCCGAACAGATGAGCTGGCCGACGACCTGTTCAGGCAAAAGGAACTGGCCGAACAGGCAAGTCTTGCCAAGTCGACTTTTCTGGCCGCCGCGAGCCACGACCTGCGTCAACCCGTTCACGCGCTGGGCCTCTTCGTCGGAGCCTTGCGGGCACTTCCGCTCCCCGCGGAAGGAACCCGACTGGTTGAACGAATCGAAGAGTCGACAAACGCGATGGATGGCCTGTTCAGCGCCATTCTCGATATCTCCAAGCTGGACGCTGGTGTCGTTCATGTCGAACCGCACACTTTCCTGATCCAGTCGGCGCTTGATCGGGTTTGCAATGATCTCGCTTCCGAGGCTCGCGCAAAATCGATCTCGTTCGTTTGCTGTCACAGCAGTTTGATTGTCCACACCGACCAGTTGCTGCTGGAGCGCATCCTTCGCAATCTGGTCTCGAATGCAATCCGCCACACGGCGAAAGGGAAAGTCGTCGTCGGCTGCCGTCGGCAAGCCGATCAGGTTCGCGTCGAAGTCTGGGATACCGGACCGGGCATACCGCTGCCTCAGCGAGAGCGGATATTCCAGGAATACTTCCAGCTGCAGAACCCCGAGCGCGACAGGTCGATGGGCCTCGGCCTGGGCCTGGCGATTGTCCGCCGGTTGACCGATCTGCTCGGTTGTCAGGTCACCTTGCGCTCCGAACCGGGAAAGGGCTCCTGCTTTTCGGTCAACGTTCCCAAAGCGGACGTGCTCGTTTTCAAGCGAATAGAGGTCGAAGACGTTGCGGTCGATGCCGCGCGCGGTCTGGTCCTGGTGATCGACGACGAAGCTGCGATCCGGGATGCCATGCAGAGTCTGCTGGTAGGCTGGGGATATTCCGTTATCGTGTCGGGGTCGGGCTCCGAGATGCTTGCCGAGCTGGCAGAGTGCCGCGAAACGCCCAAGGTCATTATTTGCGACTACCGGCTTCGAAATGGAGAAAACGGAATCGAAGTGATCAAGGAGCTTCAAGCCGAGTGCAATGAGGCCATACCGGCGATGCTGATTACCGGCGATACCGCCGCCGATCGCCTCGTGGAAGCCCAGGCAAGCGGCTTGTTGCTCCTGCACAAGCCGGTGCCGAATGGAAAACTTCGTGCGGCGATCGTGAACCTGATTGCATCGGCGGAGCCGGGCAAGGAATCAAACGTCAGATGATCTTTGCCGCACGGGCCGCGGCCGCGGCCTGGGTGCGGTTGACGACATTCAGTGTTTTGAAGATCGCGGTGATGTGGGCCTTCACCGTTTTTTCCGACAGCGCCAGCTCCGTTGCAATCGTCTTGTTCGGCTTGCCTTCGCTTATCAACGCAAGCACCTCAATCTGGCGTGGCGTAAGCGTGCCGGGATGGCCGCTTTCCGAGACTTGCTGCCGGGCATCGCCGGCAACCGGATCGAGTATCAGCGGCGGAATGTACAGATCTCCATTCAGCACCAATCTGATCGCCGCGAGCAATACGTGTTGGCTCGCCGACTTCGGGACATAGCCCAAGGCCCCCGAAGCCAACGCTTTGCGGACGTCCCTGGGATTCTCGGAAGAGGACAGCACAATCACGGGAAGGTCGGGCCGCCTGCGGCCAAGTTCGGACAAGGCCTCGAAGCCCGGCATTCCCGGCATCGACAGATCAAGAATAACGAGATCCAGGTCGGTCAGCCGCTCGGCCATGCTGACGCCTTGCCGCGCGTCCGGAGCCTCGACGATGACCGTGTCCGGCCCCGCCTGTTTCAGGAGCGACGCGAGACCGTCCCGCAGCACGGGATGATCGTCGATGATCAAAAGCTTCATGGCCGCAGTTTTCCCTGAGCAACCAATACACGCAATCGAGCCAAAGGTCCTAGGACCTCAATCCGATATACGAGAACATCGCCGACTTTATAATGCGGTTAAGGATATCGGTCAGCGGGGTAACCATGAGCCGGGCTTTTATTCCTTTCCAGTCCAAACCTGAACGCTCGGTTTTGATCGCCAGCTTGCTGTGGTCGGTGACGATTGGCAGCGCCTGTGCCGGCGAAGCCGTCAGTTCCAACCAAATCGTGAATGCTCTTCAACCCACACCGCTGACACGTAGCCTATCGCAACCTCGCCCGGATCCTGTCGCGACGGCCCAACAAACGCAATTCCTCGATCAGGTTCGCAATCGTCGTACCCGGTCGCTTTCTTCCGGAGAACGCGAACAGATTTCAGAGATCGCGGTCCAGAAACCTCAAATAGATCTGGAAATCAATTTTGACTACGACTCGGCCGACATCAGCAAAGCATCGCTGCCGAATGTGCAGGCCCTCGGTCGAGCGCTGTCCGATCCCGGCCTGAAGGATTCCACGTTCGTCGTGGCAGGCCATACCGACGCTGCTGGAAGCGACCATTACAATCAGGACCTTTCCGAGCGGCGTGCCGATTCCATCAGACGCTATCTCGTCGAGAAGTTTGATATCCCGGCCGGCAATCTGGTCACGGTCGGCTATGGCAAGACCAAGCCCAAGGATTCAAACGCTCCGATGGATGCCATCAACCGCCGTGTGCAGGTCATCAATATGATCGCCAAGACGGCTTCCAACTAGCCGCTCGCTGCACCAGGGCCGCCACCTCCGCGAATGGCGTCGTTCGTAGAGAGCCTGCGCATGACTGGCGCGCTCGTGAGAGCGCAGACCCAAGGGATTTTCCTGGTCTTTCGAACCATGCGAGACGTGCGCCCCTTCGAGGCTCATATCGCATGCACGCTGGCCTTCGGGGTGAACCGACGGGCAATTGACCAACTTTAGCCCCTTCCGGGAAGCTCGGTTGAGTCGCTAAGATGCTGGTGGGCTGGTTCGCCAGGCACGGCATGTTGCGCAGCCTAACCGAGGCAGTCGCCCTGATGAAATCGCTCTCCCTTCTGGAATGGCTCAAGGCCCACGATCTGGAACGCTTCCATGATCTGCTCACGGAGAACGAAGTCGATCTTGCCACGCTCAGGCTTTTGACCGAAAGCGATCTCAGGGAACTTGGTCTGCCGTTCGGACCGCGCAAGCGAATCCTCCATTTGTTCGGTGAGGAAAAGGCGCTCGACAAATCCGCCGCACAGGGAACGGCGACCGGTGAACGCCGCCAGTTGACGGTGCTGTTTTGCGACATGGTGGGATCCACCGAGCTTGCCTACAAGTTCGACCCCGAGACGCAGCAGATCATCATTCGCGCCTATGAGGACGCCTGCACCACCTGCGTCGATCGTTACGAAGGCTATGTCTTCAGGACGCTGGGCGACGGCGTCGTTGCTTTCTTCGGGTTTCCCCTGGCGCACGAATCCGAGGCCGAACGCGCCACCCGCGCCGGGCTGGATATCGTCGAGGCCATCGCACGGCTGCGCATCAAGGGCGTCGGGCGGCTGCAGGTTCGCATCGGTATTGCCTCCGGCATCATTGTCGTCGCCTCCGGCGAACGGAACGCGTTCGGCGAAACCATGAACCTCGCTTCTCGCCTTCAGACCGTCGCCAAACCGGGGTCCGTTGTTGTGAGCGAAAGCGTCCGCCGGATGGCGGGCGGCGGCTTTGAATATGAAGACCTCGGAGAGCAGGAGCTGAAGGGTGTCAGTGGCCCCACCAGGGTCTACCGCGTACGGGGCGTCAGCCAGGCGGAAAGCCGCTTCGAAGCCGCAACCCAGCGAGGTCTGACGCCGATCGTCGGGCGCGAAGCCGAAATCGCGGCATTGCTCGACGGCTGGCGGCAGGTCTGCGCGACAGGTTCCGGGCGGGCGATGATGCTGCGCGGCGAAGCCGGTATCGGCAAGAGCCGAATGGTCAGTGCGCTACGCGAACGGCTGCGGAGCCAACCCAGCCAAACTCAACTGTTTCAATGCTCGCCGTTCTTCGCCAACAGCGCTTTCTATCCAATCCGCGCGTCGTTCGAGCGGGCGCTGCTGCCAACTCAGGCCACCAACGCGGAAGCCCGATTGGACAAGCTCGAGGCGCTTCTGGTCGACCGGCTCGGCCTCGCCAAAGGCGACATGCCGTTGATCGCGGCGTTGCTGTCGATCCCTTACCAGAAGCGCTACGGCGCGATTCTGCTTTCTCCCAGGCTCGTCAAAGAAGACACCATGCGGGTGCTGATTGAAATCATCCGGGCCGAGGCACGCGCGGGACCGACATTGGTTCTGTTCGAGGACGCCCACTGGGCCGACCCGACGACGCTGGATCTGCTCGGACGCTTCGTCGATGCGCTGGCCGATATCCCGGCGCTGCTGGTGATTACCGCGCGTTCCGAATTCCGCGCGTCATGGACCGATCACCACGCCGTCACCGTGATGGATCTGGCCAAGTTCACGCCGGCGCAGAGCGGTTCGATGGTCGCCAACGTCGTCGGCGACAAGACGTTGCCGCCAGGCCTCGGGGCCGAGATCGTTGCCCGAGCCGACGGTGTTCCGCTGTTCGTCGAAGAGCTGACCAAGACCATCCTGGAGTCAGGCGATTTGATCGTCGAGGGCGACCGTTATGTTTATGCCGGGTCGTCGGCCAAGGTGGCGATCCCGGAAACCTTGCGCGACTCGCTGATGGCCCGTCTCGATCGGGTCGCGCTGAGCAAGGAGATCGCGCAGGTGGGTTCGGTGATCGGCCGCGAGTTCAGCTACGAGCTGATCGCCGGGCTGAAGTTGATGAGCGAGGACGCGCTCGGCAACGGACTGCGGCACCTGACGGCGTCCGGGCTCGTGACCTGCCATGGCGAGATTCCCGATGCGGTGTACACGTTCTCCCACGGCTTGGTTCAGGACACCGCCTATGAATCGCTGCTGAAAAGCCGACGCAGGCAACTGCACGGGGATCTGGCCGATCTGCTGGAGCAAAATTGGCCGGCAACCCGCGACCAGGCGCCCGAGTTGCTCGCCTTTCATCACGCCGCGGCGGAGCGCCATGCGGTCGCCGCGCCGCTGTGGCTGCGGGCCGGCGAAGCCGCGATCGAGCGTTTTGCGCTGCCCGAAGCCATCAACCATTTGCGGACCGGCATGTCGGCATTGTCGAAACTTCCGCCGTCCAAAAGCCGCGACCGCATGGAAATCTCGCTGCGGACCGCGCTGGGGCCAACCATCGTGGCGCATCAAGGCTGGGGGCAGCCGGAGGTCAGCGCTATTCTCGAACCGGCCTGGAGGCTCGCGCAGTCGCTCAGGCAGAGCTCAGCCTATCTGCCGATCCTGAACGCGTTGTCGGTGCACCATATGTGCATGGGCCGGCTGGCGGAGTCGCTGCGCTGGGCCGACCGCCTCCTGAAGGTCGGCGCAGAGCTCGGCGACGACCGCCTTGAAATCATCGGACACCGCGCCGCGTCCGGCTGCCAATATTGGCTCGGCGAATTCGCCGCGGCGCGCAGCTCCGGCGATGCGGTACACCAGCTTTACGATCCGGAGCGGCACTGGGGTCTGGTGGCCCTCACCAACACCGACCCGTTGACCGGAGAAGGCATCTATCGCGCGCAATTTCTCTGGATGATGGGCTATCCCGATCAAGCGCTGGCGGCGAACGAAGCCACCGAGGCCAACGCCCGTCGCAGGGGCCATCCGTTCGACCTTGCCTTCGCGCTGACGCTCGGCGCGCAGCTGTTCGACTATCTCTGCGATTCCAATGCGCTGCTGCGGCGCGCAGAAGAGGCCGAACGCATCGGGCGGGAGCGCGGCATCGCCTTGCTCGGCGAAATCATGGCCGAGATCAGCCGTGGCGTAGCGTGGCTCCGCGCCGGGCGTTTGGCCGAGGCGCTGCCGCAGCTTGATCGCGGCATCGGGCGATTAATGCAGACCGGACACCGGATCTGGGTTTGGTATCTCACGGCTCTGCGCGCCGAGGGGCAAGCATTGTCCGGGGACATCGAGGGCGCCTGGACCCTGATCGAGCAGAGCGTCGCTCGCATCGAAGCCGGCGAGGAGCGCTCGCATCTTGCCGAGGTGCTGCGCCTGAGAGGGTGGATATTGATCTTGCGAGGCGAGCACGAACAAGCCGCCGCGACCCTGCGCAGGGCCCTGACGGTGGCTCGCCAGCAGCGCGCGAAATCGTGGGAGCTTCGCGCTGCGACCACGCTCGCGCGCCTGTTGGCCGATCGCGGCGATCGGGCAGAAGCGCTGGCCGTGCTGGCGCCGGTCTACGATTGGTTCACCGAAGGCCACGACAGCAGGGATTTGCAGGAATCCCGCCAGCTTCTGGCCGAGCTGCGCGGCGCCCGGCCGGCGCAACCATCCCGCATGGATGAAAACCCAACCCCAAGGCGCATCACGATATCGAGAAAACACGATCCGGACGGCGTGGCGTAAAATTACGAGCGCGGACAGCAAGCGCTCGCGCTCAACGGGGAATAATTCCGACATCGCAGAAAGCCGTCGAATTCGACCCTACATGGGTTCGATCACATGGAACTCATTCTGTTCCAGATGATTGGTTCCGCGCAAGTTCGGATGGAAAACAAGGGCGATCAGATCGTCGAACCGCCCTCGAGGCGCGAGCAGGTTTGCTCGGCCGAACGGCTTTGCCGGTGCTGGTCGCGCGTTGCGTGCCTGCCGCTGCAATCAGGGCGCTGACATATGTCGGCGTCGTCAAAATTTGAGGTCGATCATGACTGGGATCAAAGAACACATGGAAGTCATTGGCGCCGATGGCGTGCATGTCGGGACCGTGGACAAGGTCGAGGGCGACCGCATCAAGTTGACCAGGAAGGATAGCGGAGAAGGCAGCCACAAGGGTCATCACCATTACATCGATCGCGGTCTGGTGGCCGGCGTCGAAGGCGACAAGGTCCGTTTGTCGGCCGCCGGTGCCGTTGCCGTGACCCTGGAAGAAGAGAAGTAGGCAGCCATGGCGACCGACACGAAAATGACGAGCAGCGAAACTGGAAACCTGTCCTCGTCGCTCTCCGACATCAGCGCGCATCCGATGCATACCGTGCTGGTCTCTTTTCCAGCGGTCTGCTTCGTCGGCGCGTTTATCACCGATTTCGTCTATTGGCGCTCAATGTCATTCATCTGGGAGACATTCTCGGTCTGGTTGCTGACGGCCGGGCTGGTGATGGCGGGTCTGGTCGTGATCGCAGCGCTGATCGATTTCATCACCAACCGAAATAGCCGCGCATCCCGGCCAGCCTGGCCCTATGTCCTGGGCAATGCGCTCGTCATCGTGCTCTCGCTCTTCAACGTTTTCGTCCACAGCCGCGACGGCTACACCGCCGTGGTCCCGACCGGCATCATCCTGTCCGGCGTTGTCGTTTTGATCATGATGATCACGGGCTGGATGGGCGGCGAGGCGGCCTATCGGCGGCGCGTTGGAGTGCCCTATTGATGCAAACGAAATTACACTCACGTCCACGAAGAATCTCATTGCGCCTGGCATTGATTTGCACGGCGATCTCGACACTGGGTTTGGCGGGTTGCGACGACGAAAGTTTCGACGTCAAAACCCAGATCGGCGCCAATCCTGCCCTTCCGGAGCCGCAGCAATATTTGCTGCCGCCGATGAAAATAGCGAAGACTACATCCTGGGGACACGAAACACCTTCGGTGGCTGCCGGCCTGCACATCGAGGCGTTCGCCACCGGCCTGGGCCACCCCCGCTCGCTGTATGTTCTTCCCAACGGCGACGTACTGGTGGTCGAAACCAGCGGTCCACCGGCGCCGGTCAACCGGCCCAAGGATCTGATCATGGGGTGGGTGCAATCCTTTGGCGGCGCGAAGGTGAAGGGCGCCAATCAGATCACGCTCATCAGAAACGCGAAGGACGGCAAACCCGAGACCCGAAGCGTCTTCCTGGACAAGCTCAATTCGCCGTTTGGCGTCGCGCTGGTCGGGTCTGATCTCTATGTCGCGAACACCGACGCCATCATCCGGTATCCCTATCACGACGGCGACACCAAGATCAGCGCTCCAGGCGTCAAGCTGACTGACCTGCCCGGGGGACCGATCGATCATCACTGGACCAAGAGCCTGTTGGCGAGCGCTGACGGCTCCAAGCTCTATGCCGGCGTGGGATCCAACAGCAATATCACCGAGAACGGCATGCCGGCTGAAATGGAACGCGCCGCGATCTGGGAGATCGACCGTGCGACCGGCGCGCACCGCCTGTTTGCTACCGGCTTGCGCAATCCGAATGGTTTGCAGTGGGAGCCGCAAAGCAAGAAGCTGTGGGCGGTGGTCAATGAACGCGACGAACTCGGTCCCAACCTCGTGCCGGACTATATGACCTCGGTTCAGGACGGCGCCTTTTACGGTTGGCCCTACAGTTATTATGGACAGCACATCGATCCGCGGGTGATGCCGCAGCGGCCTGATCTGGTGGCGAAAGCCATTCCACCGGATTACGCGTTAAGTTCTCACGTGGCTCCGCTCGGCATGGCGTTCTATACCGGCGCCAATCTCCCTTCATCGTACAAGGGCGGAGCCTTCATCGGCGAGCACGGCAGCTGGGATCGCAATCCCTTCAACGGCTATCGCGTGGTCTTTGTGCCGTTCAAGGACGGCAGGCCCAATGGGCCGCCGCAAGACGTCGTGACCGGCTTTCTCAACGCCAACGAACAAGCCAGAGGCCGCCCTGTTGGGTTGGCGGTTGATACAGCGGGCGGCTTGTTGATCGCAGATGACCTCGGCGACACCGTGTGGCGCGTGACGTCGGCTCAGTAGTTTCCAAAGTTCGAGTGCTGTCAGCATACTTACCTGACCTCGTCCTGTCGAATGAACCTGCGAGCCAATGCGACCACCGCGGCTTGACTACGCCCGCCGGTCGAAAACGCGTTAACGGCGCTGCACCAGTCGAGCGGATATCGTAATGTTGGTGAGCGCCGCCGATGTCAATATGCACGACAGACAATGCTTGCCGCGCGTGCGACCCGGCAAACAAACGACCCGACATGCTGGGAACAAGTACCTTCGATAGCGGTTGCCAAGCGACGATCACAGGTGCGGCGCGACCGAAGTCGGTCGGCGTTTGAACTGCAGGCCGTGACATGACCGGTTTTATAAATTGGACTATAGGTCAGGAACGATGGGTCATGCGTGCGCTGATCCTCGCGGCGACAATCCTTGGGATCTTAGCCAGCGCCAATACTGCCAAAGCCGGCCCGAGCACCACACCCCGGGAGTTGGCGTCCCTCGATACCGCGGCTGTTTCCGACGAAGCAACTCTACAAACCGAGGACCAGATAGGTCTGACCAGAATAACGCGCCGCGAAGTGCAGCGGCAGCTAAACACGCTCGGATTTGACACCCAGCTCAACGGAAAGTTCGATCAATCGACCCGGGCCGCCATCACACGCTGGCAGGACGAACGCGGATATCCCAAAACCGGCTTCCTTAACACCGCGCAGCATACGGCTCTCCTGGAAGAAACCGGCTTTGCGAGCGAGGCCGGGAAATCCAACTATCAGGATCATCATCGGCATGGGGGTCGTGCCCACCGTCCCCGCGGTATTGGCGGTCCAATTGGCGCCATCGGCGGCGCGATTGGCGGATTGTTCCGGTAGCGACGGGATCGGCAAGGCACGTGATCCTCAGTTCCCGCCTTTGGTGTCCGTCCCTTGCTACCGCATTCCTTGCACGGCGCGCTCGGCAGTCGATTTAGTTGCTTCCGTAACCGGCATTGTTGGGGGTTGGTGATTTCCTGCCATAGGCGACCCTGATGGATTACGTCGCGCTACCAGTCGTCGCCGGTGATGACGGCATCGCGGCTGGCGAGCCAACCGAATGCTTCAATCCCAACGCGGCCGAGATGCGCGCCGGGGCGTTGACACGCAAAAAAGAAGGTCACCTCGGCACCGTCGCATTCAGCCGCACTGCTGATCCCGCGATGGGCGGTTTCAGAGATGCCAAGGTGATCAGGAAATCCGCCGACGTGCCGATGATTTGAGAGCTGCAATGGCTAGACTGGACTTGGCCCGGAACAATCCGCCGGATCGGCGATTTAATGATCGTGCCGGGCCGCCCCCGGCATAATCCAAAGACGGCCTCAGTTGCTCCCCCCGCGCTGGGGCCGTTCTTTTGGACAACGAAACCGGGATCGCGCCGCGGTTAGCTAACGCGCTGAAGTTCCAACGTCCTCCAGTTTCGGCCAAGGCCGACGCCATAGAAAATGCCGCAGGCATTCGCGCACTGCGGCGTCCGGGTTCGAAAATTGATTGTTTAAAAAATATCCCCTGCCCCGGTGCGCAAGCTAAGAACACGCCGGGGCTGACGTAAATGGCAATGAGCGGTTCCGCTGCAGGAACAAAAGTTTAGTTGCTGCGCGGCCACAACAACCGGAGGCGGGGCCATTCATTTGCCTTCCAGCGCTGATAAACGTCCTTTGAACATGCAGCGCTTCGAATATCCGGCCGGGCGCTTTCGCGATGCGGCTGACTCTCGAAAGGAACATGATGAAGCAAAAGATACGTCAATCGGGTAATGCGTGGGGCACGCGCGAGGCGAAGCTCGCCGTCGCTTCGCTCGGCAATCCCATTACGCATGATCAGGCTGTTGCTTGGGTCAATGGAGCCATCGATCACCGCAGCGGTGAGCTTCGGGTAGCAGGAACGAGTGTCGAAGATATTGAAGCATGGGGTTGGGCTTGTCGCATCATGTTCATGTTGAAGGTGCGACCCCTGATCGATTAACGACACCTTGAATTACGGGCTGATCAGCCATGACAAGCGGCGCCAAACGGTGCCACGTAAAGATTCAGTGCCCCATGCCGGGCATCACGGTGCCGTTGTAGATATCCGGATTCGGCGTGCCCTCGACGATCAAAAGGCCGGCAAGCCCTCGCTCCACCCGGGCCAGTGCGTGGTCCACGATGGTGTAATTTCCCGGCACGTGGAGTTTGAACTCGGTGATGACTGCGCCCCCGGGCGGCACCGTAACGGTCTGGATGCCTTCCAGCGGCGGATTTGTCAGGCCTCCCATATTGTAGACCTTGTCGAAAATCTCGCCGATCACATGAAATGACGACGTGAAATTAGGCCCGCCCACGCCGAAGAAGAGCCTGACCGTTTCACCGACCTTGGCATGCAAGGGATGCAGTTTCGAAATCGCACCTACCGAGCCGTTGAATACGAAATACTCGGGCCGTTCATTCAACAGCTTCTCCACGCTGAACTCCTGGCTGCCATGTTGACCGAACGCCGCCTCGGTGTAGATCTCGCCCTGCATCACGTAAAATTCGTGGTCGACCGGCGGAAGTCCCGCTTCCGGTTCGACCAGGATCATTCCATACATGCCGTTGGCAATGTGTTCGGCGATCATGGGCGTCGCACAATGGTAAACGTATAGGCCGGGAATAAGCGCCTTGAACGTCATCGATTTTTCGGCGCCCGGATCGACCTGCAAAGCCGCGGCACCTCCGCCGGGTCCCGTTGCCGCATGAAAATCCACCGAGTGGATCATATTGCTGTCGGCTGAATTTTTCAGATGAACGTCGACTGTGTCGCCCACGCGAACGCGGACGAACGGTCCCGGTACTTTGCCATTGAAAGTCCAGTATCCGAATGTGGTTGCTTCCGCGAGCCGGCCTTCCTGCTCGACGGTGAATAGATCCAGCCTGACGGTCTGGGGGTCTCGCTTGCCGATCGGGGGAGGAAGATCGGTAGGTTCGCGAGAAATGTCGGCTTCGACCAGCGTCTGCGGCGCCAGCGTGGGCGTTACCAGGAACTGACCCTGCATACCCGCCAACTGATGACCGGGGACGCTGCAGAAATAGATGAAGTCTCCGGATTTCGTCGCGCGAAAGACGATGGTCGTGCTGGCGCCCTTGCCATTGACCCGCGGCGACTTGGCGTCCTGATCGGGAAAGACGATGTCATGCTCGGTGCCCTCGCCATTGATCAAGGTGAGTTCCACGATCTGTCCTTCGGCGGCGTTCAGAACCGGATTGGCCTTGCCATCGATAGAACCGCCGACGCCCAGAAAGACCATTTTTCCTTCGGCGATCCCTGTGCGCAACGTGTACTTCGCGTCCGTTAGATAGGCCGCGTTGCTGCCTGATCCGGCCTGCGGCGCTGCTGCCGCGGCAGTGGATGGTGTGTCGGCTTTCGCTGCGGTCGGCGCAGCCGCGGGGGCGGCAGGCGCCGCCAAAAACGCGATCACGTCTTTGCGGTCGTGATCGGTCTTGAGGCCGGGAAACGGCATTCGATTGCCCGGCACGATCTTCTGCGGATCCATCAAATAGGCATCGAGCGTCGCCGCATCCCACGTCAACGCAGCCTGCTTGAGCGCCGGCGAATAGCTAAAACCAGGTTCGGCGCCCGACTTGCGGCCGACGATCCCGGCCAGGCTTGGACCCAGGATGGTTTTTCCTGGCTCCAAAGAGTGGCACACCTGACATTTCTTGAAGACCTGGCGACCCGCGATGGCATCGCCCGGCGGGTTGGCGGCATCGGCCGCGGCGGCGGCTTTTGGCGGTTCCTTGTCCGGTTTTGAAGAACCTTGAACGGCGGCAGGCGCGGCAACGGCCTGAGCCTCGACCATCGGATGGTGCATCGGCGCCGGCTTGGTCGCGCCACCGGTGGTGGCGACGGTAGCGACCGTCGGTGGCGCTTTGGTTGCATCTGCTCCGATCGACGCGGTTTGAGGCGCCGCCGGTCGCGAAGGGGTTGGGTTGGCGCCTGGTTGGCCTTTGGTTGGCAACGCGGCAGATTGCGGTGGCGGCGACTGAGCCTGCTTTGAATTGCTCTGCGTCGGGGAATTGGCGGCGATAGCCACCAACAAGACGGCCGCAGCGACTCCAAGAAACCCGGGTAGCCAGTTTTGCAAGTGCCGCCAATCGAGCCGTGGACCCCATTGGGACATGCTGAATTCCTGCTATTTCAAAAGGCTGCCATTTGAGCCGCGCAGCGACAACGCTGCGCCTCTCAGCCGCGGGTGAACGCCCGTGTCTCGACCCTCACGAATACAAGTATTTTAAAGTCGAGACGGCCGAACCGACATCGCTGGTAGATCCGCTTCGTTGCGGCCCGTCACATCCGAGATATCGAAGCTACACCCAAATGCCAGGTCCGTTCTGTATAAAATTGACCACTATGGGTGTTGATCCGGGCGAAACTTATCCAGCGCCTATACGCGTTAGCGTCACCGATCCATCGCCGCGATCAGGGAAGCGATCTCGATGGTCGCGAAATTGCAGAAGGTGTCGGAGACCGCATACGGAAAGATGATCTTGTCGCGATGCCGCATCGCGCCGCAGGTGTAGACGACGTTCGGCACGTATCCTTCGCGCTCGGAAGGGTCGGGGCGCAACAGCGGCTCGCGCAGGCGGGCGAGCACCTTCGACGGATCCTTTTTATCGAGCAACGCCGCCCCGATCGAATATTTTCGCACCGGGCCGACGCCATGCGTCAGCAGCAGCCAGCCTTCATCGAGCTCGATCGGCGATCCGCAATTGCCGATCTGCACAAATTCCCAGGGGTAGCGAGGCTTCAGGATCGGCTGGCCGCCATCCCAGGTATAGAGATCGTCGGAATAGATCAGATAGAGGTTTTCGTTATCCTGGCGCGCGATCATCGCATATTTGCCGTCGATTTTATGCGGGAACAGCGCCATGCCCTTGTTGCGCGCGGCGCTGCCCTTCAAGGTCGACAGCCGGAACGACATAAAGTCGGATGTCTCGATCAGCTCCGATCGGATCGCCCGTCCACTATAGGCGGTGTAGGTCGCGTAGTAGGTCTTCCGCTCCGCGTCGCTGAATTGCACAAAGCGCGCATCCTCGATCCCGTTCGACTGCGCTTCGGTGACCGGAAAGATCACCCGCTCGCTGATATCTTCGCCGGCCGTGAAGCTGACGTCGATATCGTCGCCGCCGGCGCCCGATGTCAGCCTGACGATATCGGGGCTGGAGGCAAGACGCGCGGTCGGGTCGACGCTGACGGTTCCATTGGCCGCGATAAGCCCGGAGCGAAATGTCAGGGAGGACACATGGCCTTCGCCGACTGCACGAAGACTTAGGATGAAGCGAAGGCTGCCTGGCGACGTTCCGGATTGATCCGGATGCGCCACGATACTCGGATTGAACAGGGCCGACGCCTCGAACGAATATTCGTTGAGAAAATAGGCGCCGACGAGTTGCCGCTGCACCTGCGTGAACACGACATGGTCGGCCAGCGCATCTTCCATTTCCGCGGCGCGGGCCTCGAAGGTCTGCAACAAATTGCGGTGACGGCCGAGAAAATTCTCCAGAACGTCGGCCAATTGACGGTCCGCTGTCTCGGGGTCGAGCGCGAGTACCCGTTCGACGATATGGTTGGCGCGGGTCTTGTCCGTCGGGTTGAGGTCGCGCGGCTCCGTTGCCGGCTTGAACGGCCGAACGATCACGCGGGTCGGATCCGGCCGCAAGTGAAGGGCCTGGCGATTGAGAAAGGGAAATTCCGACAAGGCGGCCTCTGGCAGGTTAGGGGAAGGAATGGTTGTCGGCGCCGTCAAGCGACCAGCGGAGCAGGCTTGGCGCGGCTTTCGCTCAAACGGGCGATTTGTCGAATCTCGGAAAGGCCGAGCAAATACGACACCACGGATTCTCCGCCGCGGTTTTCGTTGGGACGGTCGGGATGCAGGCCGTCGCGGCAGCTTCCGGATTCCAGATCGACCAGCGAGACCGACAAATCATTGCTGCCAAGGAACCAGGCGAAGACCCGCGCGGCTTCGGCTTTCCACTCGACATCACGATCGGCGCGCCACGCGGCGAGGCAGGCCGCGATGGTCGCTGTGGCTTCCAGCGGCTGCTGGTCGAACGGCCGGGGCGGTTGGCGCCGGTCGCCAAATCCCGCGGTGCCGATCGGCCGGAATTGACCCTTCGCCGAGGTTTGCCGGGTCACAAGCCAGCGCAGCGACTTCAGACCGGTATCGACATAGCGCGATGTCTTGGTGGCGGTGCCGGTCACGATCAGCGCTTGCGACAATCGGGCGTTGTCATAGGCGAGCCCGTCCTCGAACCAAAGCCAGTCGCTGGTTGCCACCACATCGAAAATCGAGATCAACCGATCGGCAAGCAGCGTACGGAGCCGGATCGCGCGGAAGTCGTCCACAACGGCGGTGCAATAAGCGTCGAGCCCGAGCAGGACAAAGGCCCACGCCCGCGGCGAGCGAAAGCCTTCGACCGCGGGCAGCGCTTCCGAAAACAGCGACGCGGCCCATGATCGCCGCGACAGATTGACATCGGTGAGCGCGCATACGCCGAGAGCCCAGAGCGTTCGTCCGTGGCTGTCCTCCGACCCCTTGTCCTCCAGCCAGCAACGATTGAAGCCCATGAAATTGCGAAACCGCTGCGTGCCGGGATTCCAGGCGTGCTGGAGGAAGGCGGCAAATCGTGCCGTCAGAACTTCGGGCAACCGCTGTTCGCCGGGGTCGTTGAGAGCGCAGGCCACCAGCAGCGCGCGGGCGTTGTCGTCGACGCAATAGCCGTGGGCGCGGTCCGGCACGCAGTGAACGGCGTGCTGAAACAGTCCGGTATCGTCGCACATCGACAGGAAGTGATCGATCTGCATTTCCGGTGGCGCGCGGCTGTCGCGCAGCAGCGTGCTGGTATCCGAGCGCGCGATGGTCTTGAGCCGATGCCGGCGGCCGGCATTTTCAAATACCGACATATAGCGCTCGGCGGTGCGTTCCCAGGTCATGGAGCGGCTGCTCGAATAAGCGCGCTTGCGCATCGCCTGCCGCAGCACGTCGTTGGTCAGAAGCTTTGCGATTTCAAGGCCGAGCGCGGCCGCGTCGCCAAACGGAACCAGGATGCCACGGCCATCGGCGAGCAGTTCGCGGGCGTGCCAATACGGGGTGGAAACCACGGCCTTTCCGAGCCCGAAACTATAGGCCAGCGTGCCCGACGTCATCTGGGCTTCATTCAGGTACGGCGTCACGTAGACGTCGGACATCGAGATGAAATCGAGCAGCGTGCTCTGATCGACGAACTGATCGAGAAACACCACGTGATCCTCGACGCCGGCCTGGCGCGCATGCGCAACCAGGCTCTCGCGATAGGCTTCACCCTGATCGCGCACGAGATTCGGATGCGTCGCGCCGAGCACGACGTAAACGGCGTCGGGCCGGGTTTTCAGGATCGACGGCATCGCGTCGATCATGACTTCGATGCCCTTGTTCGGCGACAGCAGGCCGAATGTCAGGATCACGGACTTGTTGCTGAAGCCGAGTTTTGCCTTGGCTGCGTCAGGCTCGACGAAGGCGAATTCCGGGATGCCGTGCGGGATGATTTCGATCTTCTCGTCGGGGACCTGATAGACCGAGCGCAACAGCTCCCGACCTTTTTCGGCCATCACCACGACCTTGGACGACGCCTCGACAATCCGCGCGATGACCCCGCGCTGGGCCTTTGTCGGTTCGGACAGGACCGTATGCAACGTCGTCACGATCGGGATGGTCAGGCGCGACAGCAGGGTCACGATCTGGCCTCCGGCTTCGCCGCCGAAAATGCCGAATTCATGCTGCAGCGAAACCGCCTCGAACCCGCCGCTGTTGAGGTACTCGGCCGCACGGACATAGTCGTCGGGCCGATCGTCGGCGATCTGCAGGCCGACCGTGGGCGGGTAATCGTAGACCTGACCGTGATCGGTCATCGCAACGATGACCGTTTCCAGATCGCCTCGCGAGGCCGCGACGGCGCACTGCAAATCGGTGGTAAAGGTCGCGATGCCACAGCGGCGGGGCAGCGAGTTTCCGATGAACGCGATACGATTTACGACTACCAATTTGGCGCCTCCGGTTGTTCGAGCGCGGCATGCCCTGGGGAAGCCGGTGCCAGCGGGGCGCCCGAAGACGCATGTGGTAAGTGGCCCGCAGCACTGCACTCGGTCAGCGCATCGGGGTTTAGGGCCGGGCCGGGATAGGCCAGTAACGCTTTCAATCCGTCCGCACCGACCTCGATGTCGGCATGGTCCGCTTGCAGGAACACAGCATCCCCCAGCGACAATTTCGTCGCGCCGAGTTGGGCGTGACCTTCGATCGCCAGCAGCCAGGTTTCCTTCGGTGCATCGAGCATCCAGACGGAACTCGGAGCAAGGTCAATCTGTTCCAGGACAAAATGCGGATTGACCGTGAGGACCAGTCGCGCGTCGTTCCGTCGTTCGGGAGGCGATTGAGCTTCGCGAGGCCCGGCCGTTGCCACCGCAACGGCGTTTTCGATGTGCAGCTCGCGTTGCCGTCCATAGTCGAACAGCCGGAAAGTAGCGTCACTGTGCTGCTGGATTTCGGCGAGAACGATGCCGGCGCCGATCGCGTGGATGGTGCCGGCGGGAATGAAAATGACGTCGCCTTGATGCACCGGATGCCAATGCACGATGTTGGCGATCGAGCCGTCGGCGATGGCGGTTCGCAACTCGGCGGCGGAGCGCGGATAATTCAGTCCGACCGCAACCTTGGCGCCCGCCACGGCGGAGAGAATGTACCATGCTTCGGTCTTGCCGTTGGCAAGCCCGATCGACCGCGCAAACGCATCATCCGGATGCACTTGAATCGATAGCGGCTCGGTGGTGAAGAGCAGTTTGAGTAGCAGCGCCGTCTCGGGCGCAGCAGGGCCCGGGCGCTCGAACCACAATTCCCCGATCGGGCCGCCTATCGTCGGCGCATGGCTCCACGGACGCAGGTCAGTGCTACCCCACGGCTTCGGCTTGGTTCGGACGATAGCATGTTCGATCGTCAAGACAGCCTCCCGGCTCTGGCGCAACGTACTGAAGCCGGACAACTGCCCGTGCGGCCTCGCGGTCGCAAAGACGCTGCGATCAGTCTTTGGCTACGCGCGCAGGACGGGGGCCGGTCCAGGCCGGGAGCGCGTCCCATTCGGCCCATCGCATGCGACGCTCTTCGTCGCCGACTTTGATGAAAACAAACGGGGCGTCATCCTGCCCGGTCTTCGATCCCGCGAATGTCGCGGGAAGTCCGTTTGCGTTCCTGATGGTTGCTGTATTCGCCATGCCATCTACCGCCTGCTTTGTTGAGGCGGGAGCGCAATGCTCTCAGTCACCGATAACAGCCGAGGGCGAGCGGTGATATCAGGCATATAGGAACGCGCTCGCCCAATAGCGAGGCGAGACATCGGCCAAATCCGCTTTATTAGCGGTATCTTTGGGCCGGCATTTCTCTATGATCGGAACGCCTGACGTCGGAAATGACGAGGGACATTTTCTCAACTTCAACCTTGGCCGGCTGATCCCTTTTTCGGAAGGGTTTCGGCGATCGGAAGTTTTATGGTTTCAACGGATCATTTCCGGCAAGAGATCAGGTCCCGGCTCCAATTGGCGAGCGCGCAGGGCCGGCAAGACCTGACCATCGAGTGTGGCGAGCTGTATTGGTCCATCAGCAAGCTGCCGGTTTTTGATCCATGGATGACCTTCTGCTGCAACGCGATGCGCGCCGAAATGACAACGACGGATCGTTTGATCTTCGATGACAGCAAGGCAAGCCTGCTGACGATCCACTATGCCTTGCCGCGACAGCAAAGGCCGCCGCCGAAATCGAATTAGGCCCTGTTAGGATGTGAGCTGATCTATCCGTTCGCCGCCATATTGTCGTCTCGCACAGCATCAACCGTCTCGAAGCCTTCAAACTGAGGATGCCCAAGGTAGAGCGGCTTGTTGCTGCCGGCGCGGGCATGCGCGGCACGGAACGCTTCCGATTTGGTCCACGCTTCAAAGGTGGCACGGTTCTTCCAAACTGTGTGCGACGCATACAGCGTGTGATCTTCGGCTTCCGGGCCTCTGAGAAGGTGGAACTCGACGAAGCCCGGCACCTTGTCGAGATGGCTGTCGCGCGACAACCAGACATTCTCGAATGCGGCTTCGGACCCTTTGATCACCTGGAAGCGGTTCATAGCGATAAACATCTGAAGTCTCCTGATGTCGTTTGATATCCCGTCTGGCCGCCGAGTTTAGCTGCAATTCGTCTGATCGGGGGTCACTTTCGCCGACTATTACTTTGCGGCAGTACCGGCGGGTTGCACAACCTGCTGGTCGACGATGCTCAAACGCCCCGGCAGCGTTCCGGAGCGCAACAGCATGGCGACAATGTTGGCGTCTTCCAGCGTGAAGTTGCCCGATATCTGGCCTGAGCCCCCCAGGATCGGCTCCCGGATGACGGCCACTGACAGCACACGGTCGTCGACCACGACGGCGAATGCCCGCCCGATATTGGCTGCGGTGATCTCCGCGAAGCGTCGGGCGCCATGCGCATTGAACCGAAACGACGCAATCGGCTGGTCGCCGTTGGGCAAGAACCCCGGTGAGGCATCGACGATGTCGTCGCCCTCGATGGCGATTTCTTTCAGCAGCAAATAGGGCGCATTGGTCTTGAAGTCATGGAGCACTTCGGATCCCGCCGGTGGGGCTTTCGGGGCCTCCTCGGCGCTCATCGACACGTCAACCATGCGGAAGGCGACGTGCGCTCTCCTGCTGAAGTCAGCGGCCACGCGTTCGGGATCCGTGACACCGGGCAACAGCACGCGAATGCGGTCGGAGCCGTCGGGCTGCAGACCGGCCGGCGTATGGCTGCTGCGCAGGCCTTGTTCAATCATCTCCAGCGACTGCCCGACCAGTTCGCTCAGGCGCTCGGCGAACCCGGCGTCCGTCGGAGTCAGCCGCATCAGACCATCGCCGCCATCGGCGACGCTGATCGTAGAGGCGCGGGGCAGCGTGCTTCCCGATGACGGCATCAGCTTGCTCACGACCAGTTGGCGATTTTTGGGGTCCGCAATCCGGACGTCGACGCCACCGTCATGTATCGTCAGGCCAGAAAACGGAATGCGACCCTCACGCACGATGCGATACAGATCGTCCCGCAGGCCCGTCACCATCACGTCGCGCAGGGCATCGGCATCGACCTTGAACAGAAGGCGGGAGCCACCCTGCTTCTCGATCGCCGTTTCGGCCTTGGCGGCGATCGCCGCGCGCATCTTGTCGATTTTCTGCGCATCGTCGGAGGCAGCCGTCGCGGGCCACACGGCGGATCCGAAGAGGAAGGCGACGGCAAGCGCCGTCATACTGGCCCGCGTGTTCATGGTCTTGGCGTCCTTTCATCAACGGAGACGCCTTGGATTTAGGCCGCGGGCGTGCCGGTCCCTTGGTCTTGCCAGAGCTCGCCAAGGTTCAATCGCTGCGTAGCTCGTCAAAAGGGAAGCCCGTCCCCAAGGCGTGCTCAGCGACGTTACGAACGGGTACGGTTGCTCCAAGGGAAATCTGTCTCGGGAATTGGTTTCCCAAGGAACCCGCACAACTCCGTCCAGCCCTGCCCCTCGAATATGTTGAAGATGAGAAAGCGATCAGCCGGCTTGTCAGCAAAGAAGCGGCGAACCCGCTGCTCGTGATCGAGAAAGGCTCCCTCGAACTGGTCGCGGTGTAAATAGAGGCCAACCTGAACCGCTTCGCCGAGCAGCCCGTACGGAAATCCCTTCAATCTCGCCGTGATGCGGGTGAATTTCGGATGAGCGTAGTTGGCTTTCATCGAGCGGGCCCAATCCTCGATTGGCCGCGTCGTCAGGATGAATTTGGCGTTTGGATACTGATAATAGAGTTTTTCAAAGCCCACCGTGACGGGCGTATCCGTGGCTCCGCCGAGCATGAAAAAGTCAACGTCGGACAGGAGCTGCCGCGTCAGCGGATTTGTATAATGGCCATTATCGACGCCGAGCATGGTGAGCGCGCTGGACAGCGACGTCGTGCCGGTCTTTGAAAGTCCGATACCGAATATTTTTTGCTCCCGGAAAACCTCCATCCGCGGCGAGCCAAGCCGTTGTCGCACAGCCGCCAGCAGAGATCGTTCTTTTTCCAGAGCAATCAGGTCATGCCATTCGTCATGGCGCGTGTTGAATTCGTCGAAGCGGCCGAGCGCAAGCAGCAGGCTGAGTT
>JBDTKZ010000026.1:0-35182 GCA_039935075.1 Bradyrhizobium sp. | reverse complement strand
GGTCCTGGTGCGCAATTGCGCACAAGGCCGGGGATGACGGCGGTGTGTGGAGTGACTGCAACCCTATCATCCACATCGTCCTGCGTTCGTCCGAACAAATGCACGATGCCGGGCATCGCGATGGTGACGAACACGAAGCGCGACAGATGATGGGCGCCGACGAAGATCGGATCGATATGCAGGGTCAGCGCCAGCGCCAGCATGGCGTCCATCGCGCCCGGCGCGAAGGCGACGATGACGTCGGAAAATCTCACATGGGTGCTGAAGGCGATCACGGTGACGAAGATGGCGGTAATGGCGATCGCGACCGCGAACGAGCCGAGCGCCGCGTTGACGTGGCTCAGCAGGGTTTTGGGCTTCATCCGCGCGAACCGCGCGCCGATCAGCGCGCCGATGCCGATCAGGGCCACGCCGCGTACCCATGGCGGCAAGCCGCCCTCGACCACTCCGGCGCCGTGCAGCACGCTCGACGCGATCATCGCGCCGAACATCCAGCTCGCCGGAAATTTGATCCAGCGCAGCAGCAGCGAAACCGCGACCGATGCGGCGATCAACTCGGCCAGCGCGACCGGCGAGGCGATCGCGATGGTGGTGGCCGGCGGCGTCGCCGGGGCAAGGCCGGTCAAGGTCAGCAGCATCGGCAATGCGGCGGTGAGAATGATCACCCGCATGGTCTGCACCACCGCGATCGCCGGCACGTCGGCGCCTTTCTCGGCGGCCAGGATCGTGACTTGCGACAGCGCGCCCGGCACGCCCGCCAGAAACGCCGAGGTCGGGTCCCAGCCATGGACGCGCTGCAGATAGAGGCTGCTGCCGAAGGTCGAGCAGAACGTCGCCGCCGCCAGCAGCGCGATGGTCAGGGGGTAGGAGCCGGCGTGTTGCAGCAGTTGCTGCGAGACCAGCGAACCCAGCGAAATCCCCAGCAGCACCAGCACCGATTGGGTCAGCAGCGCGGGAATCCGCAGCGGCCTTCCGGCGATCGCGGCGAGGCCGACTGCGATCATGGCGCCGGAAATCAGCCCGCCCGGCAGATGTCCCCACAAGAACAGCCCGCCGCCGCCGGCGCCGATCGCCAGCGTTTCGAGCACGTTGAGGGCCTGGGTGCGGCTGGGAATGGCAATCGCCGCTGATGATGCAGGAGGTCGGCTCACGCCATGTTATGTCAAATCCCGATACCCGGGACAATTGCGCCAACGCGACCGCAGCAATGCAGGTTCTGGCAATGCGGCGCCTTTGGCCAGGCTCGACCGGAAGACAAGTTCGACCAGGAGACGAGCCAGGCTCGCTCCCGGTGAGTTCTATCCCGCCGAAAACACAGCGGGAGCAGGATCACTTCTTTTCGGCAGCGGTCTTCTTGCAATCCGAACGGAATTTCTTGCGTTCCTTGCCGTGAAGTCCCTTGGCGTCGGCCTCCTTGGAGCATTCCAGCGAAGCCGCGGTGTGAACCACGGGCTTCTTGTCCATTTTGGCGGCAGGAGCAGTGGTAGCGGCGGGGGCGGCCGGCGCGGCGGTTTGCGCGAACGCGGAGCCCATCAGGAGCAGGGAGGCAATGGCGGTCGCGGCCGCGCGGGAAGACAGGGTCATCATGGGAGCACCTCAGGTTGAAGAGGGGCGCAAGGTCGGCTCGCGATGCTGAACCGTGGATGAATGAAGTGGCCCGGCCGGCCATTTCGTCGCCACGATATTTTAAGCTGGGGGATGGGCCGCTCCGTTGTCAGCTGCCGTCGCTGGGATAGGATGGGGGGTGGTGTTCAGCCTGTTTTGCCACCCATTCGTCATGTCCCAAGTTCGTCATGTCCCAAGGAGACCGAGGATGACCGTTCAAGCAAAAGTCTTGTTATGTGCTGTTGCGATGTCGGGTTTTGCAGCGTTCGCGGCGGTTTCGCCGGCTCAGGCGCTGAGCACGACGGAATGCAGTGCCAAATACAAGGAAGCCAAGACCGCCGGCACGCTCAATGGCCAGAAATGGAATGATTTCCGCAAGGCCCAGTGCGGCGCGGATGCAACGCCCATGGCCGCACCTCCCGCAGCGCCGCCACCGGCTGCCGCCCAAGCCAAACCGGCCCCGGCGCCGAAGCCGATGGCCGCTGCACCGGCCGCGCCAGCCGCCCCGATGGCTGTGGGTAACGCCGTGTTCCCGTCCGCGGTGGATCCGAAATACTCCAGCCTGTCCGCCGGCAAGGCCCGTTTCAAAACCTGTGACGATCAATACAACGCCAACAAGGCCAGCAACGGCAATGGCGGCCTGAAATGGATCATGAAGGGCGGCGGCTACTACAGCGAGTGCAACAAGAAGCTGAAGGGCGCGTAATCACAGCGTTTTCGAGCGAAGTGGCTCGGATTTGATGGACACGGGCATGACATCGTTGTTATGCCCGTGTTTGCATTTTGGCTGATCGCGCGGGACCATTGTTTGAGCATGATCTCTGGGGAGCATCGGCAGCCTTTTTTCCGGATCATGCTCCGGCACCTTCAGGCTGGGCATTTCCAGCCTTGGCATCTCGAGCCTTGGCATTTCCAACTCTGGCATCGCGCCGGCGCAACCGAGACTTCGGCGTGATGATTTCCGCGATGCAGGCTGTGCTGGGGCTGGCGTCCGGATCGCTGGTGGGATTTTCGCTCGGCCTGGTCGGCGGCGGCGGATCGATCCTGGCGGTGCCGCTGATGGTCTATGTCGTCGGCGTGCCCGACCCCCATGTCGCGATCGGCACCAGCGCCATCGCGGTCGCCGCCAATGCCGCCTTCAATCTGTCGAATCACGCCCGCGGCGGCACCGTGCGCTGGTCCTGCGCACTGACCTTTGCGGCGGCTGGAATCATCGGTGCCTTCGTCGGATCAATCTTCGGCAAGATGCTCGACGGCCAGAAGCTGCTGGCGCTGTTCGCGCTGATCATGCTGGTGATCGCGCTGTTGATGCTCAAGAGCCGATCGAAGATCGGCCTGCCGGACGTGCGGGTCAGCTGGGCCAACATGCCCGCCATCGTCGGCCTTGGTCTGGCGACCGGAACGCTGTCGGGCTTTTTTGGCATCGGCGGCGGCTTCCTGATCGTGCCGGCGCTGATGCTGGCGACCGGCATGGCGATCATGAACGCGGTCTCCTCGTCGCTGGTGGCGGTCACCGCGTTCGGCCTGACGACTGCTGCGAGCTACGCCTGGTCCGGCCTGGTGTCCTGGCCATTGGCGGGATTGTTCATCGCCGGCGGCATCGTCGGCGGTTTGCTCGGCACCCGGTCGGCGAAGGGGCTTGCGGCCAAGCGCGGCGCGCTCAACATCGTGTTCGCGGCCGGCATTATTGCCGTGGCGCTCTATATGCTGGCGCGTAACTTATCCCTATTTTGAAACGTAGATTGACTACCCCTCACGCTGGCCGGAGACCGCTATGTCCGTATTGATCGACCCTGCCCGGCCAAATCCGGCCAGATCCCGGCGCGACGCGCTGGCGCTGCTCGGTGCCGGCTCGGTCGCGGCCGGCTCGGTAGCGTTTGGGTTGGCTTTCGCGCCGGGGCAGGCGTGGGCGGAAGGCGAGCCGGAAAACGTGCTGACGGAAGCCCTGGTGCTGCGCGATCCGGATATTCCGGTGGCGGGCAACGCCGACGGCGATATCTCGATCGTCGAGTATTTCGACTACAATTGCCCGTATTGCCGCAAGCTCGAACCCGAACTGCGGCAGGTCGTGCATGACGACGGCAAGGTCCGCCTGATCTGGAAGGACTGGCCGATCCTCGGGCCGGTTTCGGTGGTCGCGACCCGGATGGCGCTCGCCAGCCGATATCAGGACAAATACATCCCGGTGCATGAGGCCATGATGGGCGTCAGCTCGAGGCTGACCGAGCCCCGGATCAAGGAATTGCTGTCGGGCGTCGGCGTCGACATGGATCGGCTCAATCGCGATCTTGCGACCAACGCCAAGGCGATCGACGCCATCATCGCGCGTAACAACAGCCAGGCCGAGGCGTTCGGCTTCAAGGGCACGCCGGCCTTTATCGTCGGCAAATTCCGCGTGCCCGGCATCCTGACCATGGAAGAGTTCGGTCAGGTGATCGCCGATGCGCGCAAGGCGGCGACGGACAACAAGAAATAGTCTGCCCGAACAACAAAGCAGGCGCCTCCGGTGGAAGGCGCCTGCGCACGCGAAACAGTCGACGGTTTATTCCGACCGCTTATTTGGAAGAGATCCTCACCCAATCCTCATGGGCGCGGGTCTTCATGCTGTCCCAATCGCTCGATGCGACATCCCAGTTGACGATGGTGCGGCTGGATTGCGCCACCTGGCCGCTGGCCACGGTCGAAGTCGCCATCGAATCGTGGATATACACGCCGGCAACCAGCAGCAATGCGCCCAAAATCATTCCCAGAAACGTCTGCATGACCAATCCTCCAGTGACGCCGGACAACGCACTTGAGCGGGGCAGGTTCCCTGATCGATGGGCTGCAATTGAGGTTCAGGCCCGGCCGGCTTTCGATGATGTGCCGTTCAGCCAGTTCAGGATCGCCGGATTGATCTCGCGCGGATAGCAGTGGCTGAGATCGTCGATCTCGCGATAAATGACGTCGGCGCCGGCGGCGGTGAGCAATTGCCGGGTTTGCCGCGCCACCTGCACCGGGAACATCCAGTCGAGCCGGCCATGGACGATGTGGATGGGCAATCCACGCAGCCGATCCGCGTCAGCCATTTCCGCCATCAGCGGATGGAAGGTCGCTGATACCGGTGCAAGATGCGTGAACGGCGAGGTGCCCTCAAGCCCCGTTACATAGCTGAATGTGCCGCCATCGCTCATGCCGGTCAGCAGCAATCGTTTCGAATCGATGTTCCAGCGCGACCGTATGGAATCCAGGATGCGTGCAAGATTGGGCGTATCGACGTCGTCGCCCATCAGCGCCCAGGTATTACCGATCGCCGTTGGCGTGACCAGGATGGCACCGAAGCTGCGCGCATCGCGCAGCCAGCTCCATAGGAAGCCGCGGCCATTGCCGCTGCCGCCATGCAATGCCATCACCAGCGGCCAGGCGCGGTCGGGCGAATAATATTCCGGCACATAGAGTGAGAAGCCGCCGCGGCTGCCGGGTTCGTTGTGATCGTGGATGATGCCGGTATCTTGATGTGCTGGTGCTGCGAGCCGCGCTTCCAGATTGGCATCTTCGCGCAACGCAGGATCAACGAAGAAACTGCTGACCGGCGGAAATTTGGTCGCCAGCGGATACAGCGCTTCCTGTGCGCGCGGAAAATATCGTAGCGCGCGAAACACCGCGACGAGATCGCCATTGCCGTTCTGCACGGCGCGCAATCCCGCGAACGCCGCGAGCGCTGCGTCACCAGCGGTTTGAAGGGAGCCCTGGATGTCGGCGAATTCGCTCGGCCAATTGGCCAGCCGCATCAGAACATCCTGCAGCGCCTGATCGGGTGTTCCCGCGGCGTCCATCACCCGATCGAAGTCGGGCGGGTTGAGATGGCGCGCGACAAAGCCGAGCGCTTCAAGCGACTGCAGCAAGGGCGGCAGCACGGCCACGATGTCGTCGACCACGGCCTCGCTCATGGCCCGCTTCCCGTCTATCTCAGTGAAGCCGATCTTAGTGGAGTCTTGGCGCCTTGAGCAGCTTGGCGCGGTCGGTCGAGGCCAGCACCACATCGAAGGTGACGCCTTCGTGGTAGACGGTGAGCGGCACGTCGACGCCGGCGGGGCCGAGCGACCAGAGCTTGCGGTAGAACTGCGTTTGACTGGAGACCTTCTCGCCGTTCACCGCCAGGATGACATCGCCGGCCTTGAGTTCGGCACGCGCCGCCGGTCCCTTGGCGGAGATGCCGACCACCACGATCTTGTTCTCGATTTCGGCCGAATACATGCCGAGCCACGGCCTCGCCGGTTTGTTGATGCGGCCGAATTTTCGTAAGTCGTCGAGCGCCGGCTTGAGCAGATCGATCGGCACGATCATGTTGACATGTTCGCTCTTGCCTTCGCGCTCACGCTCGAGCTGAAGCGATCCGATGCCGATCAATTCGCCGCGGTTGGAGAACAGCCCGGCGCCGCCCCAATTGGGGTGCGCGGGGTAGGTGAAGATCGCCTCGTCCAGCAGATATTCCCAGTAGCCGGCGAATTCCTGTTTGGCCGCGATATGGCTCGCGACCGACCGGGTTCGCCCGCCGGCACCGCCCAACACCACGCGGTCTCCGATCGCGGCCGTCGCCGACGAACCCAGCGGCACCGGATCGAGATCGATGCGGCCGAGCGCCTGCACCAGGCCAAGGCCGCTCTCGGAATCGAATCCCAGCGCATGTCCCTGCACCACGCGGCCGTCGCCCAGATGCAGCCAGACGGCTTCGGCCTCGGTGATCAAATAGCCGATGGTCAGCACCAGCCCGTCATCGATCAGCACGCCGTTGCCGGCACGTTCGGTTCCCAGATTGTCCGCGCTGAAAGCATCGCTCGGGACGATCGAATGCAGGCCGATCACGGAAGAGAGCACCCGGTCGAGATCGAAGGCATAGTCGCTTGCGCGAGGCTGGTTTGTCGGCGGCACTTTCCACTCCGTTAAAGAGGGCATTCGGGCTCTCCTGTTCAATCAGCGCAAGCCTGGCGCAGCCGGATCCAAGCCTGGCGCAGCCAGTTGACGTGTCAGCCGGAATAAACGTCTGTCCGGCGGCACGCCACCTATCTTGGCATTCGCGGTCGGGATTTCAACGGCCTTATCGGACTGGCTGGAGGTCGCGAACTCCCGGATCGGCGGATCGTGGAAACCGGCGCTGGCCACGCTCGGGCGCAGTCCCACGATAGCAGCGTCGGTGGCCGCAGCACGCTATGGGTCGAGTTCTGTGTCCCAGTACAGATAATCGAGCCAGCTATCGTGCAGATAGTTCGGCGGGAATAACCGGCCGTTGCGGTGCAATTGATGCACCGTCGGCGCGAACGGAGGCTGTCTCGGAAACATCCGCGCCTGCTGCGGCGTCAGGTTTCCCTTGCGCAGATTGCACGGTGAACAGGCCGCGACCACGTTTTCCCACGTGGTCTGGCCGCCCTTGCTGCGCGGGATGATGTGATCGAAGGTCAGATCGTCGGGCGCCGCGCAGTATTGGCAGACGAAGCGATCACGCAGGAACACGTTGAACCGGGTAAAGGCGGGATGCGTGGTCGGCTTGACGAAGGATTTCAGCGATACCACGCTCGGTAGCTGAATTTCGAAGCTCGGGCTGCGCACCGCGCGATCGTAATGCTCAACGATGTTGACGCGGTCAAGGAACACCGCCTTGATCGCGTCCTGCCACGACCAAAGAGACAATGGATAATAACTGAGCGGCCGGAAGTCCGCATTCAGGACCAGTACCGGCCAACCACCCTGCGAGACATGTGCGTTCAAGTAACGCTCCTGGCCCCCGATTTGGCTGCGAAGCAGCTTACGTTGACATACTACAGGCAGCGTGACGGGATTGTGAAGAGCGTTGGCAGCCTTATCCGCCATGGCCCCGGCAAGGTCCGGCCAGGATCAGGGCAGGATTCCGGCAAGACTCCGACAAGGCTCCCGATTGCGTGATCGGCGCGAACACAGCTAAACGGGGGCGGACGGACGCTTTCGGCCGTCGACGGGTCAGCGAAATGGTCACACCCTCGCGTTATCTTGAGGCGCCGCAACGGCTGCGCGCGTTCGTCCGCGCGCACGAAACAAGCCTGGTGGTTCTGGCGGCGCTGATCGGAACCATCGGCGGGCTGGTGGTGGCCGCGATGGCCGCCGCGGTCGAAGCGCTTCATGTTGCATTTTTCAACCTCGAATGGGGCGACCGGCTGTCCAGCCAGTTCCGAATCGAGCCGCTGCGCGCGTTGCTGGTGCCGAGCCTTGGCGGGCTGTTGATCGGCATTGCCTTCCTGCTGTTGTTGCGGTGGCGCCCGGCACGTGAAATCGACCCGATCGAGGCCAACGCCCTGCATGGCGGCATCATGTCGTTTCGCGGCAGCGTGATCGTGGCGCTGCAGACCATCTGGTCCAGCGGTGTCGGTGCCTCGGTCGGCCTTGAAGCGGGCTACACCCAGTTGGCTAGCGGGCTCGCGGCCTCGCTGGGGCGCGGCTTCCATCTCCGCCGCGGCGATCAGCGCATCATGGTCGGCTGTGGCGCCGCGGCCGCGATTGCCGGTGCGTTCGGCGCGCCGCTGGCCGGCGCCTTTTATGCGTTCGAACTGGTGATCGGCGGCTATACGCCGGCCAGCCTGACCCCGGTCGGCGTATCAGCGGTCGCCGGCTATTTCGTCACCCATGCGTTTTCACCGCTGGCGCTCGGGGTCGGCGTCGGTCCGGTCGGCGATGTGCTGGGGCGCGACCTTGCGATCGCCGCACTGCTCGGGATTCTGGCGGCGTTGGTCGGCATCGCCATCATGCGCGGCGTCGCCCTGTGCGAGGCGCTGTTGGCCAAGACCCGGATCTGGATGCCGCTGCGCCCGGCGCTCGGGGGCATCTGTGTCGGCTTGCTCGCTTTGGCGTCGCCGCAGGTGATGTCGTCGGGACACGGCGCGCTGCATTTTGCCGGCTTTGTTTCGATCCCCTTGCTCGTCGTCGCCACCATGTTCGCGCTGAAGGCACTGGCCTCGATCATATCGCTCGGCAGCGGCTTTCGCGGCGGATTGTTCTTCGCCACCTTGTTTCTCGGCGCGTTGGGCGGCCATTTGTTCGCGGGCGGTATCGATGCGATCTTTCCGGCCTTGAAACTCGATCCCAACGTCTATGCCATCGTCGGCATGAGCGCGTTGTCGGCCTCGGTGATCGGCGGGCCGCTGACGATGTCGTTCATCGCGCTGGAATCCACCGGCAATCTCTGGCTCACCACCGCGGTGCTGGTCGCGGTGATGATCTCGACCCAGATCACCCGCGAACTGTTCGGTTATTCGTTCGCGACCTGGCGCCTGCATCTGCGCGGCGAGACCATCCGCAGCGCGGCCGATGTCGGCTGGATCCGCGATCTCACGGTGCGGCGCCTGATGCGCTCCGACGTCACCACCGTCGACGCCGACATGCCGATCGAGCAATTTCGAGCTAAGTTTCCGCTGGGGTCCAAGACCCATGTGATCGCGATCGATGGCAACGGCCGCTACGTCGGGCTGGCGCTGGTGGCCGAAGCGCACGCGCCGGATCTCGAGGCGCCGAACGGCCTGATCGACATCCTGCATTATCGCGATGTGGTGCTGCACCCGATCATGAACATCCGGGAGGCCATCGCCGTGTTCGACGCCGCCGAAGCCGAGCAACTCGTCGTGGTCGAGGCCGATGGCCAGCACCGGCCGATCGGTGTGTTGAGCGAAGCCCACGCGGTGAAGCGCTATGCCGAAGAATCCGAGCAACGGCGGCGCGAGGCGGTCGGCGAAATCTAGTATCGGTTAAGAAAATCTGTACGTGTCGATCTATCCACGTCGAAGCCACCGGGCCTATTGGGACGGCGGTTCGTCCGCCTTACCCTTACGGGAGACCAGCCGCGCTCGCTCTTTGTCCCGAGGTTGTTCCTCTCCGCGCTCGTCCCGCACAATCCCCTGATCGGCAGGGCCGCCGGACGCGGGTCGTGGCATCCCAGCCTGACCGCCGTGCTTGCCACCTTGATCCTGCTGTCCTTCTGAATCGTTTTCTTTCGGCATTGATGCTTCTTTCCGTCAGGGGGGTGGTTCAAGCCTCTCGAACGCCCTTGAATTCCTTGGCGGCCTTTCCCTTGGTCGACCTGGAGAATGTCTTCACCGCATCCTTCGCATTGTCCGCGACCGGTTCGTTGACTGCCAAAATGACGTCCGCGCTAGTTGGTATTCGTTCTATGCCAACGCTCCAGGTCCTCTTGCGTTACGCTTGTCTTCTGTTCTTTCTCGACAGGTCCCTTCCAGGGTTCATCCGTCTGTTTTGTCGTCTTCCAATCGGTGCGTTGGCGGGGATCATCATTCGGTTTCTCTTTGCTCATGGACAGCTCCTCAGGTTGGCGTGGACTTCAGCATCCTTTGCAAATGCCTTTGATCTTTTTATCGACGTTGGAATCATGTGAATCCTCCGCTCGGATAACATCATCGCCGGGCTTCGCCGGCCCTTGGGTGACGGTGCCATCGATCCGGCCTCCGACTGCCCCACCGGCCCGGTTACCTGCCGTGCCGACCGTTGTGGAACCTGTTGGCGCACCGCCTGCAGCGGTGCCCGAGGGCGATCCCGACGAGTTGGCCGTTCCGACCGAGTTCGTACCCGGCGTATTGGATGGGTTTGAAGCGTTGCCTGCACCGCTCGGATCATTGCCGGAGTTGTTGAGGCCTGCGGCATTCGCTGGGCCCGTGACGCCATTGACGGCCGTGGTGCCCGCTCCAGCCGAACCGGCACGGGCAGCGCCCGCCGCTGTCCCGGATGCGCCGCCTGTCGATGCGCCACCGGCAGAGGCGCCGCCCGCCGACGCGCCCCCGGAGGATCCGCCGCCACCTCCTCCTCCGCCGCTCTGCGCAAGAACGGGTAGTGGGGAGAACAGGGCCGCGATGACGAGCAATTTGCAGGGTAATGAATAAGACATCGAGCAACTCCTTTCGAACCCAACACCGGCGGGAACGGCGCGTTCCACGTTGCGGAAGCGAATCGGCGAAACACGGTGCGTGAGCGCCGAGAGCGGCCATGATGCACGGCAGGTCTGGAATGAATTCGGGCGAACAGACTCACGCCGACGGTTGCAGCCTCGGCGATGAGAGCCACATGTTGAGGTGAATGCAGATATAGAGTTGCCGGGCCGGCTTCATCGCGGCGACCAGCGTTCCTCGGTCTGGGGCTCTCGGAGGCAACCGGTATGCTTGGCGGAATTAGCCCGGCCCGACAGGTCTGGTCGAACCGGGCACCGTTGATCAGCGGCCTCAGGCCGGTGCGTCCTCACCCTGCTCGATGGCAGACGGCATTTTAGCGACAGGCATCAGTGTGCGAGCAACCTGGTTCAGCAACTGATCTGCATTCTCCTCCTCGGCCAGAGATTCCGAGAGCAAAGAAACTACGGCGCCGTGGCGCAATTGCTGTGCAAGATTTTTGGCAGTGGTGTAGCCGGAAATCTCGTAGTGTTCGACCCGCTGGCCGCTCCGATAAGAGCGAGGTCCGCGGCAGCATCTTCCTTCTTCTCGCCTTTCTCCATGACTTCCTGTCCCTCTTCGACCAAACCCATCATGCCCTTGCAGGGCTTCGCCCGAGCGGTTGCGCCAAGCAGGGAAAAGCACTCATCAATCCGTTCGACCTGTCGCTCCGTTTCGGCAAGATGAACCTCAAACAACTCACGAAGACGATCGAATCTCGCGGCTTTCGCCATTTTCGGTAAGGCCTTCAGCAACTGCTTCTCGGCATGAAGGATGTCCCGTAACTCGTCGATCAGCAGATCATCCATGCCTCCGGCGGCAATTGGAGGCGAGCTTTCGGTTCGGATCAGCGATGCCTCACCCGATTGCGAACTCTGAAGCGCCGGGGAACTCACGAACTCCCAATCTCCGCCCTCATTCCAGGGGCCACGTGTATCCAGTTCGCCCTCGTCTCCCGCACCCGTCGAGTCGTTGAAGAACTGATTTACGAGGCCGGGTGTCGGCGCGATCTTGCCGATCGAGAATGCAGGCTTCTTCATGCTTTCCAGCGCGGCCGAGAAGGCCTTCATGTGCGTGATTTCCCGGGTCATCAGGAACTGCAGGGCGTCCTTGGTCCCGGCATCGTCGCAGAAGTTGATCAAGCGCTCGTAAACGATTTTCGCCCGAGCTTCCGCAGCAATATTACTGCGCAAATCGACGTCGAGCTCACCGGTGATTTTCAGATAGTCGGCGGTCCACGCGTTGCCCTGCGAGTTGAACAGATTGACACCGCCGCCGCCCGCGATCGCAATGAGAGGGTCGGCCTCGGCCGCTTCGCGGTCGAACTTCATCGGCTTGAGATGGAGGCGGGCCAGACAGCCGACCACTTCAAGATGGCTGAGTTCTTCGGTGCCGATATCCATAAGGAGATCTTTGCGGTCAGGATCTTCGCAGTTCAGGCCCTGGATGGAGTATTGCATGGCAGCCGCCAGCTCACCGTTCGCGCCGCCGAATTGCTCAAGGAGCATGTTGCCGAAGCGGGGATCGGGCTCGTCCACCCGGACCGTAAACATAAGCTTTTTGACGTGATGATACATTTTGAATGACCTTGTCAGGGAGAGAATTGTCAGGCCAACCAAGTGCGGGAAGTTAGGTTCCTCCGCGCTGCATTTTGAATCGCGCCTCAGTCAGCACCCCTCTGCAGATGCCTTTAAATCTTGCCGTGCCCTTTTGTGGCGACGAGGAAACCAAATACATCCGCTGAGATTGTCCCTGCACATAAACCCAGGGAGAAGATCATGCCCTCGTCAAAACTCGCCATACTGGTCGCGGCTGCCGTTGCCTGCACGTCACCGGCTTTGGCTCAAGGAGGCGGGGGCGGTGGTGCGGGCGGCGGCGCTGCCGGTGCTGCCGGAGCATCCTCGGGTGGAACCAACGGCTCGGGTGCCATGGGCGCCGGCTCAAATGGCTCGTCTTCCTCGCAACCGGGAAGCCAAAATCAGCAAGGCGCGAACGGAAACCCGGCGGCGTCCGCGGCTCATAACGCCGTCACGGGCGCGAACACCCAGCCGTCCAGCCCATCATCCGGCACAGTGAGTGCGCCAGGCGTCGGCGTCGGCCATGCTGCCAACGGCGTGCCGATCGGCGAGCCCGGTTCCGGGCCTGGATCCCCGGAGCAGCCGATTGGTGGAAGAAATACGGCACCACGGTAAGCGAAAAGTCGATGAACTGGACCGACCAGGAAAAGACATTGGTGAGCGTGCTTGGCGCGCTCGGATTGGCAATCGTGATTATCACCGCGATCTATACAAGGTGGCCATGACGCAATCGCTGAACAAGCAAGAAGAAAATAACCGCTTGCTTGAAAGGGCCGAGCGATGTCGCCGGCTCGCTCGCGAAACGCTAGACCCTGATCTCGCAGCCGATCTTGTGCAGCTGGCCGAGAAATATGAACGACAGGCTTCGTGTTCGTCGTAACCTTGGTGAAGTTCTGCGCTTGAAGGCGCCGCTGCGGCCCTCTATTTCGCCTTCACGGGTAGCGGCTTGTTACCGCTCCGTCGCGGTGGGAGCAATCTGCTATCGCGTGAGACAGGCGGTGTGATTGGGAGCAATAGCTTCGGCACACGGGCTTTTGGCGCGTGCGCGCGCAGCCGAATTCTCTTGGCAATTCAATCTGATTTGCCCTGTCCAGCCCTCGCGCAAAAAATAACGCTTCACAAGCGACCCAAATCACCGGCTTATTCTTGGCTATCCCGTCCCAAACGAGGGGCGTTTCGCGATCGTCACGAACGTGGGTCGGGATGCGGTGGACGCGGCGGCGCTATTGACGAACAGCGCCAAGGCGGACGGCGAAGTCGTGTGGTCCTGACGCCCCGATGCTGGCGTCAAGTCGGGCGGTCATTCCCGCGCGGCGACGGTGGCAAGAAAGCCGGTCACCGGGGAGAGCTCGAAATAAGCTGTAAAACCATTGCGCAGGGAAGGCCGGACTGCTTCCGCTGAACCTGTATGCTCGTGTGCGCTTTTTTGTCTGCCTTTGCACGCGAGACCGCGGGTGCAGCGCGCACCCGGTCTTCCCTGCGCCCTCTATTTGGAGAGGGCGGGCTTTTCCTGCAAAGCTCGGGCGTAACGTGCCGCGAGATCGCGGAGCCGTATTTGAAATCGGCGTGACTTCATGGCGAGAAGCTCTACGATGACGACAAAGCTGAATTCAGGGATGAACGCGCCAAAGGAGATCATCGCCAGGCTGAATGCCGCGATGATGAGAACCACGTGCCCCGGATGCCGCGCAGCACGAAGTGATGCGCTGCTGATCCGGGGCCCAGTTGTAGCCGATAGATCCCGGCTCCGCAGAGCAGCGTTACCTGACGATGCAACCAACGAACTCCACCAGCAAATCCGGAAAGGCACCTGGTCCCAATGAAAAAGCCGACAAAGCGACGATCCATCGGCCTCGTCCTGGTTGCCGCCGCCGTTCTCTGCGCCGGTCCGGTTCGGCAAAGCCAGGCCCAAGGAGCGGGTAAAGGGGAAGGCCAAAGCGAGGCGCCCATCATGGCGGTCGCCGAAATCCAGTATATCGATACCTCGGGTGAGGTGATCGATCAAAGCGCCGATCATTTCCGACGCTTGCGAGAATTCGAAGCCTCGTTGCGCACGGATTTAGCGGCGAGTGGAAAGGTGCGAAACGCCAACCTCGGTTGTCCGCCAAATGCCTGTTCGATTGGCGACATCGATGCCGATCAGTTGCTCGACAAGGCTCTAGCGGCCGGCGCCGGCTATCTTCTGGTCAGCAGCTTTCACAAGGTCAGCACGCTGGTGCAATGGGCCAAGTTCGACATTATCGACGTGAAAACGCGCAACGTCGTTTTCAATCGTCTCGTTACCTTTCGCGGGGACAACGACAAGGCCTGGCGCCACGCGGAAACCTTCGTGGTCCGGGAAATCCTCGATCATGAGGAACGGTGAGGCGGCGCGTCGCGCGCCAGCAGTCCTTCCTCGATCGCCTTGATCTGCAGCGCCAGATGCCTGGAGCCGATCCGGCATTGCGCGAGCCCGCCGGCGATCAGCCACAGGCCGGGCTGGCCGGTGCGGGTGTACATGTTGCGCAGTTCCTGCTCCTCGCCGAAACCCCAGATGATGCCGACGCGATCGGTGACGTCATCGCCGAACAGCTTTCGCACCAGTTCTTCCTGGCGTTTGTAGCCGGTCGCGAGCACCACCAGATCGGCGGCGACGGTTTCGCCGCTCTTCATCTTTGCGCCACCGGCGACGAAGCCGTCGATATCGGCAAACTGCTTCAGCCGGATGTCGCCTTTGGCGATCAAGTCGGAGCAGCCGACATTGAAATAATAGCCGCCGCCGCGGGTGAGGTATTTGAACTGCCAGCCGGTGTTGTCTTCGCCGAAATCGAGCTTGAAGCCGACCTTTGCCAGGCCTTCGAGCAATTCCTTGTCGAGTTCTTTGGATTTTTCCGTCGTCATCGCGTGGCTCTTGCGCGCCAGCGCCAGTGGCATCGAGGTGGCGATCAGGTCGTTATCCTCGAGCGTGCCGTCATTGTAGGGCGTGTACACCAGTTGCGCCGACGGTTCGATGCTGACGACCAGGGTCGAGCTGCGTTGCACCAGCGTGACGTCGGCGCCGCTCGAATGCAGGTCCTGTGCGATGTCGTGGCCGCTATTGCCGGTGCCGATCACGATCGCGCGCTTGCCCTTCCAGTTTTCGCCGTCGTCATATTGGCTGGAATGCATCACCTTGCCGCGGAAATCCTTCAGGCCGGCAATCTCAGGCACGCTTGGAATGCCGCTGACGCCGGTCGCCAGCACAACATGGCGCGGGTGCATGGTGCGCGTCGCACCATCGGCGAGACGCAGCGTGATGGTCCAGTGCCCCTGCTCTGCGTCATAGCTGCCGCCCTCGAACTCGGTCTCGGTCCAGAAGTTCAGCTCCATGCTCTCGACATAGGATTCGAACCAGTTGGCGAGCTTGTCTTTCGGAATATAGGTCGGCCAGTTCGGCGGGAAATGCATGTAGGGCAAATGATTGACCTGAACCTGATTATGCAGGGTCAGCGCGTGATAACGCTTGCGCCAGTTGTCGCCGATGCGCTTCTCGCGATCGACGATCAGGGTATCGACATTCAATTGCTTCAGCCGCGCGGCGATGCACAGCCCGGACTGGCCGCCGCCGATCACCAGCACGGTCGGGTCGCGATCGGCATAGCCGGCGGAAGCCCTGCGCAGATCGAGCCAGTTGGGGCCGCGAAAATCGCGCGAATAAGCGTTGCCGCGCGGCCGCTCGACGCCGAGTTGTTCTTCAAAACCCTTGAGCTCGCCAAGCTCCGTCAGCAACGTCCAGGCTTTCAGCCGGTTGTGGTCGGCGGTATCCGGGATCAGCCGGATGATCCCGCTGCCGCGTCCCACACTTGTCTCGAATTTGAATATCGCCTCGATCGCATTGGTGCCGGCGCGCATCACCTGACGCGGTGCGCGGCGGTCCGGATCGACAGCAAATCCAGATGGAACCATGCGCGGCGCGCGGGCTCGCAGTTCCTTCAGGATCCCTGCGGCGCCGTTGATGGTCTGGATGTTCCAGCTCAGCGCCAGCACGTCGCGCCAATAGCTCTCGCGATGAAACAGGGCTTCAAGCGAGCCATGATCGGGCGTCACCAGCGCGGCTTCGAATTGCGCCAGCCAATTGTCGGCGGCTACCGAGATATCGTCGGTTTTATCGAGCATGCGCGTTTCTCTTTACCGGCCATCTGTGCGGCGGGTTCCCTGCCTGAACCCTATACCCATTCGGGACGGCGCAGAAAGCGCGCGAACAGATGCCGCCTATTCCGAGAGCGAAAGGATATGGCCCTGATCCGGCGGCACGCGGCCGTTGAGGGTATCGAGATAGACCGCTTGCACGGCGGCTGGTCCGTGACCTTCGGTCACGCGGAGCCACTGGTCCAGCTTCGGCGCGAAATCTGTCCATGCCGCACCGAACCGCTTGTCGACGCCGCCCGGCCCCCACTCTTTGGCGCGCTTGCGGATCTGGTCTGGCGCGAAAAACCATGTCGGCTTCGCACCGGGCAGTTCCGGCTCGTCCGGCGACGAGCTGCGATGCGTGAGCCCGATACGCCCGGAATATTTCATCCGGTCGTCGAAATGCCGATGCAGCCGTTCGCGCAACGCGCTGTTGCCGGCCATGTCCACGAACGCCACCGCGGCGTCCGACGGCAGCGCGTTGACGCGATCATAGGTGACGATCTCGTCGTAACAGCCAAGCGATTGGACGAAATCCACATTCGGCGGCGAGGTCAGGCCGATCACCCTGATGTCCTTGCGGGCATGCAGCAGATGCGCAAGGCCAAACGCGGTCTTGCTGGAGGCGCTCGAAAGCAGCACGCTGCGCGCGCCGTAGAATTCATTCTCGGCGAGGAAATCGTCGACCAGAAACGACAGCATGAACAGCGGCCGCAGCAGCGCCTTATAGTCGCCTTGCAGCCCCGCGAACGCGGGATCGCCGCTGACGCGGGCATAGGCGTTGTAGACCGGTGCGACGCCCTGCCGGTGCGCGGCGGCATCGCGCAGGCCGCGCTTGCTGACATCGGCGGCTTCGATGACGAGATGTGTCGCCATCGGGAAATAGCCGAACAGGGTTTCGCCCGCGGCAACGTTCGGATGCTTCGAGCCGATCACCTCGCCAAAACCCCAGACCGGAATGTTGCCGAAATCCCTGGGCGCCGGAAACAGCTGCCAGTATTTCAGTTGGTCGCCGAGCACGGCGTAGGTGATGTTGTTGGCGGTGAACGCGAAGCGGGTGACCTTTACCAGCAGCGCATCGTCAGACAGCGCGGCGGCATCAGGCAGTTGCGTCTCGACGGATTTGCAATGCTGCAGATCATTGCGAGCGACGACGAAGTCGGTGGCTTTCATGGTTTCGATCCCCGCTTTTGACGTGGTGGATTTCCTGCCGCGATCTTTGCTTTGGTCGATGACCGTTTTGCAACAGCAACTTTGTTTAAAACGCCGTTCGTTTTCGTCTCGCTTGAAACGCCGTTCGCTTTCGCCCCGTTTGCGATCACGCCCTCGCGCTTTTTCAGCACGCGATAATAGCTCCACCACAGATGCGCCGCGGCGCCGCGCAGCGGCCGCCAGGGCTCCGCAAGCGGTCCCATTTCCTTCGGCGTCGGGCGTGTCTTTAGCCCGAGGCCGACCTTGACGGCTTCCTGTACCGCGAGATCGCCGGCCGGCCAGGCGTCGCCATGCCCGAGACAAAACAACAGATAGACGTCGGCGGTCCACGGGCCGATGCCATGCAGCGCGGTCAGCGTGTGGTGCGCGGCGTCGGCATCCTCGTTGGCGAGTACGTCGAGATTCAATCGCTCGGCGGCGAGTTCGCGCGCGATGTATTTGAGCGTCTTGATCTTGGCTGCCGACAGCCCGAGCCGGCCGAGGCGACCGGCGCGGGCCTTGCGGATCACATCATGGTCGAACGGATCGAACGCGGCACTGAGACGGCCCCAGATCGCCGCCGCGCTCGCGGTGGAGAGCTGCTGGCCCGTGACGATCGCCGCAAGTCCGGCAAACCCCGGCTCGCGCTGGCGCAGCGCCGGCATCCCCGTGAGGTCGAAGACGGGTTTCAGCCGCGGGTCCAGCCTGACCAGCGCGTGGATGGCGTCTTCGAGGTCGGCCTGGGTGTTGAGATGAACGGTCATTGCGCCTTAAAATCATCATGTCGCGCGAAAGAGATCAATGCCGCCACCCGTTTTCCGATTTGCGCCGTCTCCGAACGGCTATCTGCACCTCGGCCACGCTTATTCGGCGCTGCTGAACTTTGACCTGGCGCGCCGGGCGGGTGGGCGCTTCTTGCTGCGGATCGAGGATATCGACGCCACCAGGTGCAAGCCGGAATTCGAGACCGCGATCTATCAGGACCTCGGCTGGCTCGGCGTCGCCTGGGAACAACCGGTGCGGCGGCAATCATCGCATTTTGCGCTCTATCGCGATGCCCTCGAAAGATTATCGGCCGAAGGGCTGGTTTATCCGAACTTTGAAACCCGGGCGGAGATCGCAGGGTTGGTGAGGCAGCGGGAGGCCGATGGCGAAATAAATGCTGCAGGCAGCGGCCGCTGGCCGCGCGATCCCGACGGAGCGCCGATCTATCCCGGTGCCGCAAAGCTGCTGACGGCGGATGCGCGCGCGGAACGGCTGCAATCGGGCGCGCCTTACGCGCTACGGCTCGACATGGCGGCCGCGATCGCGCGGGCAGGCGATCTCGCCTGGAGCGAGCGGGGGCTAGGTCCGGCGGGGGAGAGTGGTGCGGTTGCCGCGCATCCGGAAGCCTGGGGCGATGTCATCCTGGCGCGCAAGGAGACCCTGACCAGCTATCACCTCTCGGTGGTGATCGACGACGCCCTGCAGGGCGTGACCGAGGTGGTGCGGGGCCAGGACCTGTTCTGGTCGACCAGCGTGCATCGGCTGCTGCAGGCGTTGCTCGATCTGCCGCAACCGGCCTATCGGCACCACCGGTTGATCCCGGATGCCACCGGGCAGAAGCTGTCCAAGTCAACCGGCGCCACCGGCTTGCGCGAGCTTCGCGTTGCGGGAGCGACGCCGGCCGACATACGCCGGCTGGTCGGCCTGTCCTAGCTAGCCCCTCGGAATCGGTCGCAAGCTCTTAATAGTGCAGAAATTTCCTCGCCCCGTGACTCTGTCCGGCCAGCCTGCCATGCTATCCCGGCCGGGTTGGGGGAATCATGGCGTCGAGACCGCGCACACAGCGCATCAAACGGCCGCCAAAGAAGCGGGCGACCAAAAAGCTTGCTCCGGGCGCTGCCGCGCGCGGAGGGCGCAAGCGTGCGGCCAAGACTGCCATAGCCAAGACTGCCATAGCCAAGACTGCAACAGCCAAGACTGCAACAGCCAAGACGGCCTCCGCCGGGATCGTCGAAGCGGCGCTCGCCGCCTTCGCGCACGAGGTCCGCACCCCGCTGACGGGAATTCTGGCCATCAGCGATCTGTTGGCGACGTCAGACCTCGACGAGCGCGAGCGGCGCTGGGTCGATACCATCAAGGCGGGCGCCGAACATCTCGCCAGCCTCGCCACGCTGTTTGTCGATGCCGCGAAGACCGGGACCGCAGGCGGTGTCCGGCAGGATTTGTTCGACCTGCGGGCGCTGGCGCGCAACGTCGGCGATTCGCTGGCCGGTCGTGCGGCGGCAAAAGGCCTGCAATCGGCGGTCGATATTTCGGAGAAGCTCCCGGTGCTGGTGGTCGGCGATCCCGTTCGGCTGCGCGCGGCGCTGGAAAACCTGATCGACAATGCGGCGAAGTTTACCGAACAAGGCGGCGTCGCGCTTGATGTGTCGATGTTGCGCGGCATCAAGGGCAAGATCGGCGTTGCCTTCGCGGTTTCGGACAGCGGCATTGGCCTCACGCTCGCCGAGATCAAGCGGCTGTTCCGGCCGTTCTCCCAGGCCAATGTCAGCATCGCCTCACGCTTCGGCGGCGCCGGGCTCGGATTGTCGTCGGTCAAACAGCTCGCCCGCGCGATGGGCGGCGATATCGTCATTACGCCCCGGCGTGGCGGCGGAACCACCTTCACGCTGACGGTGAGCTTGAACCGCGCCCGGCCGGCGAAATCGGCGGCGGGTGGCGCGGAGGCCGTCGTGCCGTCGTCGACGCCGGCGTTGCGGGTGCTCAGCGTCGAGGACAATCCGTTCGGCCGCGTGGTGCTCAACACCATCCTGACCGAACTCGGCCATCATGCCGAATTTATCGGGCGCGGCGAGGCCGCGGTCGAACGGATCGCGCGCGGCGATTTCGACGCGGTGCTGATGGATATGGTGTTGCCGGGGATCGACGGCATCGAGGCGATCAGGCGCATTCGCGGCCTCAATTCGCCGCTCAGCCAAATCGCGATCATCGGGCTATCCGGCCGCGGCGATGACGAAGCGGCGTCACGCACGGCCGGCGCGGACGCCTTTCTGGTCAAGCCTGTGAGCCCGCGCGCCCTGGCAACTGCGCTGCTTGAAGCGACGCGCCGTTCGGCAGCTGCGACTTGATGATCGCCGCGTTCAGTTCGCCGCCATACACGAAGATCGCGGCGATGAAATACAGAAACACCAGAGCAATGATGACGGACGCCAGTCCTGCGTACATCGTGACGTAGTTGTTGGCGAAGCGCGCCAGATATTGGCCGAACACGGTGCCCGAGACGATCGATGCGACGAAAGTGAAGACGATGCCGGGCAGGATTTGCAGGAAGCTGCGGCGGCCCGCCGGCAGCCAGGCGTGCAGGAAAAACAGCGCTGTTATCAGCGCGGTGATGGTGATGCCGTAGCGCGCGACGTTGAGGAAATACTCGTTGGTCTCGACGATCAACGGAATGTGGCGCCGCACCGCCTCGATGATCAGCGGGCCGAGCACGATCAGGAACGCCATCGCCAGCGAGGTGAAGGCCGCAATCAGGGTGTAGCCGATCGATTCCAGCCGCAGCCAGTACCAGCGTCGCGGCTCGGGCACCGCATAGGCGCGGTTGAGCGCGACGCGCAATGCCTCGACGCCGTTGGAGGCAAAGTACACCGCCAGCACGGCGCCGACCGTCAGCACGCCGCCGCGGGTCGTGGTCAGCACGTCGTGAATCTGGCTCGACAGCGAATCGGCGACCTGTTTGGGCCAAGTCTGCAGCAGCAGCTGCACCGCCTGGTCGGCCAGTTCCTTGGAACCGAAAAAGCCCGCCAGCGAGGTCAGCACGATCAGGAACGGAAACAGCGCCATCAGCGTCGACAGCGCGATGTGGCTGGCGATCGCCCAGCCGTCATCGGCGAGAAACGTGTAAAACGCGTCCATCGCGACCACATAGACGTAGCGAACAGGCCCCACATTTCACCTGAGTTGGAAGAACGGTTCGGAGAACCCACCTTCTGATAATACGGGGCCAAAAGCCAGATGGTTGCAGCCGGCGCAACCGCGGCGTGGCGGAGCGCCCGGCGTGGTGTTATGTAGCCATCATGACTGCAATCCTGAGCAAGTTAATCCTCCCCGTCGCCGTCGCCGCCGTCGCGTTCGTGCTGCTGCTTGGCCTGATCAACATGATGCGGGGCGGCTCGCCGAGCCGGTCGCAGAAGCTGATGCAGTGGCGGGTGCTGCTGCAATTCGTTGCCATCGTCATCACCATGCTGACGGTTTGGGCGATGGGGCGTTAGATCTAGTTCGAGACATCGGAGCCCGAGATGGTCGTCCTCAATCGTATCTACACCCGCACCGGCGATGACGGCACCACCGCGCTCGGCAATGGCGAGCGGCGCCCGAAATATGATTTACGCATCGCCGCCTATGGAACCGTCGATGAGACCAACGCGGCGATCGGCATCGTGCGGCTGCATCTGGCGGATACGCGCGGTCTCGATGCGATGCTGGGCCTGATCCAGAACGATCTGTTCGATCTCGGCGCCGATCTCGCAGTGCCCCAGCGCGACGGCAAGGCGGAACGCTTAAGGATGCTATCCAGCCAAGTCGAACGCCTGGAGCATGACATCGACACCCTGAACGCGCGGCTGGCGCCGTTGACCTCGTTCGTGCTGCCCGGCGGCACGCCCGCGGCAGCGCATCTGCATCTGGCGCGCACCATCTGCCGTAGGGCGGAGCGGCTGATGGTGGAACTTTCAGCCGTACCCAACGAGCCCGTCAGCGAACCTGCGATCCAGTATATGAACCGGCTGTCGGATTTCCTGTTCGTCGCCAGCCGGACCGTGAACGATAACGGCGCCGGGGACGTGCTGTGGGTGCCCGGCCAGAACCGCTAGGGTCCCGTCTAATAAGGTTGAATCAGGCGGTTATCCGGCCCTTGCGGTATCTTTGCGTTGGAGCATGATCTCGGGACAAACCAAGCCGTTTGTTCCTCGAAAGCCGGTTCCCGCCTTGTTTGGCGCCGATATCAGGGGCCGGCTCCTGCGCTCGGTGCAGAGGCCGTTAAGGGCGATTTTTGGGCTTCGCGCGTTGACCGGGGTTGACCGGACCTTTAGGTTCCGCGCCCAGTGATCGAACAAGTAATCAAACCTGAAATACAAGCGAAAGAGGATCGATGAAGGTTTTGGTGCCGGTAAAGCGGGTGGTCGACTACAACGTCAAAGTCCGCGTCAAGAGCGACGGAACGGGCGTTGAACTGTCCAACGTCAAGATGTCGATGAATCCGTTCGATGAAATCGCCGTCGAGGAAGCGCTGCGGCTGAGAGAGGCCGGCAAGGCGACCGAAGTCGTGGTGGTATCGATCGGACCCGCGCAGGCGTCGGAAACCATCCGGACCGGTCTCGCGATGGGGGCTGACCGCGGCATCCTGGTCAAGGCGGAAGGTAATGTCGAACCGCTCGCGGTTGCGAAAATTCTCAAAGCCATCGCCGACGAAGAGAAGCCTGGCCTGGTGATCCTCGGCAAGCAGGCAATCGACGACGACTCCAATCAGACCGGCCAGATGCTGGCCGCGCTGCTCGGATGGTCGCAGGCCACGTTCGCCTCCAAGCTCGAGGTCGACGGATCCGATTTCAAGGTCACGCGCGAAGTCGACGGCGGCTTGCAGACCGTGAAACTGAAGGGACCGGCGATCGTAACTACCGATCTGCGGCTGAACGAGCCGCGCTACGCCAGCCTTCCCAACATCATGAAGGCCAAGAAGAAGCCGATCGCCGACAAGAGTGCGGCCGATTACGGTGTCGATCTCACGCCGCATCTGGAAATCCTCAAGACCACGGAGCCGCCGGGCCGCAAGGGAGGCGTCAAGGTCAAGGACGTCGCCGAGCTGGTATCGAAGCTCAAGAATGAAGCCGGGGTTCTCTAAATGACGACGCTGTTGATTGCCGAACACGAACATTCGACCCTGAAGGACTCGACCAACAAGGCGCTGACCGCGGCCAGCCAGCTGGGCGGCGAGGTTCATGTCCTCGTGGCCGGTGGCGGCGAAGGCACCAAGGCGGCGGCCGAGGCGGCCGCCAAGCTCGCCGGCGTCACCAAGGTGCTGGTGGCCGAAGGCGATGCCTATGCCCATGATCTGGCCGAGCCGTTGGCGGCGCTGATCGTGGCGCTGGCCCCGGGCTATGATGCCTTTGTCGCGCCGGCGACCTCGCGTTTCAAGAACGTGATGCCACGTGTCGCGGCCTTGCTCGACGTGATGCAGGTATCTGAAATCATCAAGGTCATTGCGCCCGACACGTTCGAGCGGCCGATCTATGCCGGCAACGCGATCCAGACCGTGAAGTCCAAGGACGCCAAGAAGGTGATCACGGTGCGGACCTCGACGTTTGCCGCGGCCGGCACCGGTGGCAGCGCTGCGATCGAGAATGCCGCCTCCGCTGCCGATCCCGGCCTGTCCAGCTTTGTCGGCGAGGAAGTCGCCAGGAGCGACCGCCCCGAATTGACCTCGGCCAAGATCATCGTCTCCGGTGGCCGCGCAATGCAGAGCCGCGAGAATTTCGCCAAATATATCGAGCCGCTGGCCGACAAGCTCGGCGCCGGCGTCGGTGCATCGCGCGCCGCGGTCGATGCCGGCTATGCCCCGAACGACTGGCAGGTCGGCCAGACCGGCAAGGTGGTGGCGCCGGAACTCTATATCGCGATCGGTATTTCCGGCGCGATCCAGCATCTCGCCGGCATGAAGGATTCCAAGGTGATCGTCGCGATCAACAAGGATGAAGACGCGCCGATCTTCCAGGTTGCCGATTACGGCCTGGTCGCGGATCTGTATCAGGCGGTGCCTGAACTGACCGAGGCGCTCGGAAAGTAACTGTTATCAAGCCGCCGGCCGGATCAATGGATTGCGGACGGTGTTATGCAAGGGATGGGCAGGCGCGCGGGTGGCGCGTCGCCCGGGTGAGATGACAAGATGGTAGTGATCAAGAAGGTCGGCGTGATCGGTTCGGGCCAGATGGGCAACGGGATCGCGCATGTGGCGGCGCTGGCGGGGCTCGACGTCGTGCTCAACGACGTGTCGCCCGAACGGCTGAAGTCCGCGATGGCGACCATCAACGGCAATCTTTCGCGCCAGGTGGTCAAGAAGATCATCACCGAGGACGCTCGCCAGCAGGCGCTGAAGAAGATCGTCTCGGCCGATACCATGGATGGCCTTGCCGACTGCGACCTGGTGATCGAGACCGCGGTCGAAAAGGAAGAAGTCAAACGCAAGATTTTCCACGATGTCTGCGCGGTGCTGAAGCCCGAGGCGATCGTCGCTTCCAACACCTCGTCGATTTCGATCACGCGGCTTGCGGCATCGACCGATCGCCCCGAGCGTTTCATCGGCATTCATTTCATGAATCCGGTGCCGTTGATGGAGCTGGTCGAATTGATCCGCGGCATCGCCACCGACGATACGACCTTCGAGGCGGCCAAGGAATTCGTCACCAGGCTCGGCAAGCAAATCGCGGTCTCGGAGGATTTTCCGGCCTTCATCGTCAACCGCATCCTGCTGCCGATGATCAACGAGGCGATCTACACGCTGTATGAAGGTGTCGGCAACGTCGAGGCGATCGATGCGGCGATGAAGCTCGGCGCGCATCATCCGATGGGGCCACTGGAACTCGCTGACTTCATTGGCCTCGACACCTGCCTGTCGATCATGCAGGTGCTGCACGAGGGGCTGGCCGATTCCAAATACCGGCCGTGCCCGCTGCTGGTGAAATATGTCGAAGCCGGCTGGCTTGGCCGCAAGACCCAGCGCGGCTTCTACGATTACCGCGGCGACAAGCCGGTCCCGACGCGCTAGTTTTCGGGAGGCGAGGCGATAACGCCTCAATACAGCGCTTCGCAGGCCACCTTCAATCTTCGGCCCGCTTCTTCAATCACCGCATGCGAATTGGCGAAGCTGACGCGGATCGCGGGCGACAGTCCGCAATCCTCGCCTGGAAAAACCGCCAGATCGGCGCTTTGCAGCAGATAGCTCGCGAAGTCGCGGTCGTTGCTGATGGCCGTGCCATCGGGCGAATGCTTGCCGAGCACGCCGGCACAGGAGACCAATAGATAGAACGTCGCCTCAGGCGCGGCGCAGCTCAGCCCGGGGCAATCGTTCACAAGGGCCGTAAAGCGGTCGCGCCTGTCGCGCAGGATCGAAATTCTTTCCCACAGCAGATCTTGCGGGCCATCGAGCGCCGCGATGGCGGCGGCCTGGCTGATCGAGGAGGCGCAGGACGTGGTCTGCGACTGGATCTTGATCATTTCACGGATCAAGGCGGATGGACCGGCGGCGTAGCCGATGCGCCAACCCATCATGGCGTAGGTTTTGGCGATGCCGCTGACGGTCAGTGTTCGCGGCTTGAGATCAGGCGCGATCTCGGCGAGCGTAACGGCGCAATCCGTAGTGAACACGATATGCTCATACAGGCCGTCGGCCATGATCCAGATATCGGGATGGCGGCGCAGCACGGCGGCGATCTCGACCAGATCCTCGCGGCGATACAGCGTGCCGGACGGATTGACGGGGTTGTTGATGATGAGCCAGCGGGTACGCGGCGTGATCGCGGCCTGCAGATCCTCCGCGCGTAGCTTGAAGCCGTTGTTCTGCGGGCAGGGCACCACCACCGGCGTGCCGCCCAGCAACCGCACCTGGTCGAGATAGGGCGCCCAATAGGGCGCGGGGACGATCACTTCATCGCCGGGTGTGAGCGTCGCCAGCAGCGCGTTGAACAGCGCCTGGGTTGAGCCGTTGCAGATGATGATTTCGTCCTGGACGTAGCTGAGACGGTGATTGCGCAGCAACGCGGCGCGCACCGCCTGCTTCAGTTCCGGTGTGCCGTCGACATCGGTGTAACGGGTCTCGCCGCGCAAGGCGGCTTCATGCGCGGCCGCGATCACGTGATCCGGCGTCGGAAAGTCCAGATTGCCGGAGGATAATTCGATGATCTCGCGGCCGGCCGCGCGCAATTCGCGCGCGCGGCGTCGCAGGATTGAGGCAGGGGACGGCTGGATACCGCTCACAGCAGGCGAAAACACGGGTGCGATACTCATCGGACGTATTGCGCCTCGCCATGGCCGAACGACCAATTTTCGGGAAGCACCTCGACGAGATTGATGAAGACATCCTCGGCGCGCAGGCCAGGACTTTCGGCGAGAAGGTCGACGATGCGTCGATAGAGCTTCTGCTTCTGTGCCACCGGGCGGGTGTTGCTGACGGTGATCTGGATGATGACCAGGTCGTCGCTGCGCCGGATGCCGAGATAATCCGCGCCATAGACGAAATCATCGCCGTCATGCTCGGAGATAGTCATGAAGCGATCGCCTTCGGGGACATCGAAAGTCTCCCGCATCGCCTGATAGAGGCTTTCAAGAATGGTCTTGCGGTAGGCGGCGGGCTTGCCCCGTCGCAGTGAAACCCGGGTCAGCGGCATGTTGGTCACCTGTTGGTTGATCGGTTCGTCAGGATTTGATTGTAGGTGCTGCTTGACATTTAAAAATACTATGAAATTGTATTTCAATGATATCATTTTTAAATGAATGGCGATGAAAGCACTCGATATCGAGGCGGTTCAGGCCTTTGTCCTGGCCGCCGACCTGAACAGCTTCACCCGGGCGGCCGAGGCGCTGGAAACGACGCAGTCCGCGGTCAGCCTGAAGATCAAGCGCCTGGAAGATGGGCTTGGCCGGCGCTTGTTGGATCGAACCCCGAGGATGGTCCGATTATCGGAGGAAGGCAGCGCTTTCCTCGGCGCGGCGCGCCACCTGGTCGCCGCGCATCATCAGGCGATCGGGGCGTTCGCGGTCGAGCATCGCCGCCTGATCGTCGGCATCAGCCACCATATCGTCGGTACAGGTTTGGCAGCCCTGCTCAAGCGCATCAGCGCGACAGATCCGGGCCTGGTGATCGGGCTTCACATCGATGCCTCGCGTTCCGTGCTGGAGGCGTTCGACGGTGGCGAACTCGATGCCGCGATCGCGCTGCGGCACGACGCCAGGCGCCGCGACGGCGAGGTTCTGTTCGAAGCGCAATTCGGCTGGATGGGCTCGCCTGACTTCGATCGTCATCCCGATGAGCCGTTACGTCTGGCGACCCAGGCGGAGCCTTGCAGTGTGCGGGCGATGGCGGTCGATGCGCTGGATACGGCGGGCGTGCCCTGGATCGAGGTTTTTGTCGGCGGCGGCGTCGCGACGATCGGTGCCGCGCTGTCCGCGGGTCTTGCCATTGCCGCGCTGGCGCGGCGGGTGGCGCCGCCTGATACCATCGACCTCGGGCCTCGGCTCGGCCTGCCGCCGCTGCCGTCCCGTGACGTGATCCTGTATTCGAGACCATCCGACGCCAGAGCCCGCCGCGCCTTGCGCACGCTCGGCGCGGCGTTCGCAGCGACCGCCTGACCTCAATTTTAATTCGAACTTTACCCTCGCCGGTTACGTTACCGGCGTTGGAGTTTTGCGTATGGATATGATGGCAATGGTCAGCAGCATTCTTGCAATGCAGGCTGGCAACACCCAAGCTCAGGTTGCGACTTCGATCATGAAGTCCAATGCCGATGCGGAGAAATCCGCGGTCCAGACGTTGCTGGGCGCGCCATCGACCGCGAATCTTGCCGCCGGCGTCGGCGGCAACCTCAACATCAGCGCCTAGAAACCTGCCGTTGCCGGCTTCAACGCCGCCTTGATCAGCTTGACCGCGTCGTCGCTGGCCCAATCGGCCGGCCCCGCGATGGTGGCGATCTCGCAGCCTTGGCCGTCGACCAACACCGAGGTCGGCATCCCCAGCGCCCGGTTTATGCTTTTAAGGTCCTGAAAAACCTTGGCTTTCGGGTCGGTAAAATAGCTGAGCCGGGTCAGATGGGCGTCTTTCAGGAAGGTTTTCGGCTTCTCCGGGTCGCGGGTATCGATATTGACCGCGACCACCTCGAAATCGGGCCCGCCGAGCTTGGTCTGCAGACTGTCGAGCGCCGGCATCTCCTTGCGGCAGGGCACGCACCAGGTCGCCCACAGGTTCACCAGCACGGTGCGACCGCGCCAGTCCGAGAGTTTTTTCGGCTTGCCGTCAGCGTCCTCGAAGGCGAGATCCGGCAGCCGCAACGGCGTCGTCGCCATGGTCAGCGCCGCCACCTCGCCCTGCGCCAGCGGCGCCAGCTTGCTCGACAGCGCGACCGCGGGACGGCAGGCCGGATCGCCGCCGGTATTGCGCCGCAATCCGCCAATCCCGTATACCCCGGCAAATCCAATCGCCGCCCCGATCAGCACGGCTCCGATCGCGATCGGAATCCGGCGTGTGGCGACCGAGTGGGGCGAGGGGTCTTCAGGCATATCGTTTGTCATCCTGTATCAGATACGGCTATGCAGAGCCGGTTATGCGGGTCGATTGCGGCGGTGACGTCATCGTTGGCGGGCGTGACGACAGGCGGCAAGGTGTGAGCAACAAATCATGAGCAACAAGATGTGGGGCGGCCGGTTCACGGAACGTCCCGATGCGATCATGGAGGAAATCAACGTCTCCATCGACGTCGATCGTCATTTGTATGCCCAGGACATTGCCGCGTCCAAGGCCCACGCTGCGATGCTGTCAGCGCAAGGCATCATTACCGCGAACGATGCGAAAAATATCGGCAAGGGTCTAGACACGATTTTGTCAGAGATCGGCAACGGATCGTTCGATTTCAAGCGGGCGCTCGAAGACATCCACATGAATGTCGAGAGCCGGCTCGGCGAGCTGATCGGGCCCGCCTCGGGGCGGCTGCACACCGCGCGTTCGCGCAACGACCAGGTTGCGACCGATTTCAAGCTCTACGTCCGCGACACCATCGACGCGACCGATGCCGCGCTGGCCGCGTTCCAGTACGCGCTGGTGGAACGGGCGCTGGAACATGCCGGCACCGTGATGCCGGGGTTCACGCATCTGCAGACCGCGCAGCCGGTGACGTTCGGGCATCATCTTTTGGCCTATGTCGAGATGGCCTCCCGCGATCGCGGCCGTTTTGCCGACGCCCGCAAGCGGCTCAATGAATCGCCGCTCGGCGCCGCGGCGCTGGCTGGCACCTCGTTCCCGATCGATCGCAACGCCACCGCCAAGGCCTTGGGTTTTGACCGGCCGATGGCCAATTCGCTCGACGCGGTCTCGGATCGCGATTTCGTGCTGGAAACGCTGTCGGCGGCGGCGATCACCTCGGTGCATCTGTCGCGCTTTGCCGAGGAGATCGTGATTTGGACCTCGCCGCTGGTGGGGCTGGTGCGGCTGAGCGACAAGTTCACCTCCGGCTCCTCGATCATGCCGCAGAAGCGCAACCCGGATGCCGCCGAACTGGTTCGCGCCAAGACCGGACGGGTGATCGGCGCGCTGACGGCGTTGTTGATCGTGATGAAGGGCCTGCCGCTGGCCTATCAAAAGGACATGCAGGAGGACAAGCAGGGCGCGATGGAGGCGTTCGGCGCGCTGTCGCTGGCGGTGCGGGCGATGACCGGCATGGTGCTCGATCTGGTGCCGGATCAGGCGCGGATGAAGGCCGCCGCGGGCGAGGGCTATGCCACCGCCACCGATCTGGCCGATTGGCTGGTGCGGACCTTGAAAATGCCGTTTCGCGATGCCCATCACGTCACCGGGCGGATCGTTGCCGAGGCTTCCAAAAAGGGCATCGCCCTGCATGAACTGTCATTGGCGGCGATGCAGGCGGTCGAACCGCGCATAACCTTGGATGCCCTGGCGGTGCTGTCGGTCGAATCCTCGGTGAAGAGCCGGACCAGCTTTGGCGGCACCGCGCCGAAGAACGTGCTGGCGCAGGCCAAGGCCTGGCTCAAGCGACTGGAAAAAGAGCGAAAATTGGGCTGAGCCGCGATTTCCGCTGTAATTTCATCACCGTCCGGGTCTCGCCAGAGCAGGGCAATCTTTGTATGGTGCCGCCGCCTTGGGGATACCGCCGTGAATCGTGATTTTAGTTCTTCGAGATGGGCCGTCGTCCTGCTCGCCGCATCCGTGCTGGCGTTGACGGGGTGCGGGCGCAAGGGCCCGCTCGACTTGCCGCCGACCGGGTCGCAATCGTCCAATGTGGCGCCAACCGACACCGAGGCCCAGCAGGCGGCGACGCCGAGCGTGTTCAATCCCGGCTACGGCAGCGATGCGCCGCCGGTCGCCGGCAGAGGTCCCAAGAAACCGTTCATTCTTGATCCGCTCCTGAACAGCAACTGATCCAACCGAGCCGCTCACCATGAATCACTTCGACTATCGCAACGGCGTGCTGCACGCCGAGGCGGTGAATCTGATCGAATTGGCTGAGGCGGTCGGCACGCCGTTTTACTGCTATTCGACCGCGACCCTGGAGCGTCACTACCGGGTTTTCTCGGAAGCCTTCGCCGGCGAGAAGGCGGTGGTGTGCTACGCCATGAAGGCCAACTCGAACCAGTCGGTGCTGCGCACGCTGGCGAAGCTTGGCGCCGGCGCCGACGTGGTGTCGGGCGGCGAATTGAAGCGGGCGCTGGCCGCCGGCATTCCGCCGCAGAAGATCCTGTTTTCCGGCGTCGGCAAGACCGAAGCCGAACTGCGCGCGGCGCTGGCCGCCAATATCCTGTGCATCAATGTCGAATCCGAGCCGGAGCTCGAATTGCTGTCGCGGCTGGCGGTCGAGAGCGGCAAAATCGCGCGCATCTCGGTGCGGGTCAATCCGGACGTCGATGCCGGCACCCACGCCAAGATCGCCACCGGCAAGTCCGAAAACAAGTTCGGCGTCCCGATCGCGCGGGCGCGTGAGGTCTATGCCCGGGCGGCAAAACTGCCGGGCATCGAGGTGACCGGCACCGACATGCATATCGGCAGCCAGATCACTGATTTATCGAAAATGGAAACCGCGTTCCGCATCCTGTCGGAATTCGTGCAGACGCTGCGCGCCGACGGCCACACCATTTCGCACATCGATTTCGGCGGCGGCCTCGGCATTCCCTATTACATGGATCGCGCGGCGCCGCCGGCGCCCGACGCCTATGCCGCGATGGTCAAGCGGGTCACGCATAATCTCGGCTGCACGCTGATGTTCGAGCCGGGCCGGATGATCGTCGGCAATGCCGGCATCCTGGTCAGCCGCGTGATCTACGTGAAGCCCGGCGACGCCAAGAATTTCGTCATCATCGATGCCGCGATGAACGATCTGATCCGGCCGACCCTGTACGAGGCGCATCACGACGTCCTGCCGGTGCGCGAGGCCGTGAAGGGGACGCCTACCATCCTGGCCGACGTGGTCGGGCCGGTCTGCGAAACCGGCGACTATCTCGCGCTCGACCGCACGCTGCCTGAGCCCAAGGCCGGCGATCTGCTGGCGATCATGACCGCCGGCGCCTATGGCGCGGTGCAGTCCGGCACCTACAACACCCGCGCGCTGATTCCCGAAGTGCTGGTCAAGGATGACCAATACGCCGTGGTGCGGCCCCGCATCGAGGTCGAGGACCTGATCGCGATGGACAGGCCCGCGCCGTGGTTGTGAGTTGCTCCGTCGTCCTGGCGAAAGCCAGGACCCATAACCCCTGGCGTTCGTCTGTAAAGAAGGTGTCTGCCTCATCGCTCTCTCGATAGGATACGGCGTATGGGTCCCGGCGCGGAGGCCGGGACGACGAGATCTGTGATTTTACTTCCCCGTTGCGCCACCCTTGGCACCGCCGACCACCACGCCCGCGGCTTTTTCGATCGGCTTGATCGCGGAGGTGAAGTCGGACTCCGGGCCCATTTCGCGGATGATCACTTCCCAGAGCCGTCCGACCGCTTCGGCGACTTCCAGCGACATGCCGAGCGCCTTCGCCTCCTCGAGGGCAAGCCGCACGTCTTTCACCATCAACCCGGTGGCAAAACCGAAGTCGAAGGTGCGCGGCAGGATCGCGCGCGGAAACTTGTCGCGGCTCGCGGTATTCATGCCGGAGCCGGCATTGATCACGTCAATCATGACGTTGGGATCGAGCCCCGACTTGACGCCGATCGTGACGGCTTCGCAGGTGGCCACCACCGCGGTGGCGGATAGCAGATTGTTGGTCAACTTCATGGTCTGGGCGGTGCCCGGTTTTTCACCGATGAAGAACACCTTGCCGATGATATCGAGTGCTGGTTTTGCAGCCTCGAAATCGGCACGCGGGCCCGACACCATCACCGCGAGCGTGCCCTTTTCGGCGCCGCCGACGCCACCGCTGACGGGGCTGTCGAGTTGTACGATGTTTTTGGCCGCCAGCAGGTCATGAATCCTGACGGCCATGTGCGAGCCCACTGTCGAAAGATCGATGAAGCGCTTGACACGCTTGCCTTCGATCACGCCGCCGGCGCCGGTTGCGACGTCAAGCGAGGCCTGCAGCGATGGCAGACTGGCCATCACGGTCTCGACGCGGTCGGCGATATCCTTTGGTGACGAAGCCGCCTGCGCGCCGAGCGCAACCAGCTTGTCGACGATCTCCTTGCGGGTGTCGAACACGACGAGCTGATGCCCGGCCTCAACCAGCCGGCGCGCCATCGGGAAGCCCATTTTTCCGAGGCCGATGAATCCGATATCCATGATGTTGTCCTTTAGTGGATTTCCAGAAAACGGCCCTTATCCTGAGGAGCGCGCTTTTGCGCGCGTCTCGAAGGATGGCCACGGGCCTCATGGTTCGAGACGGCGCAAGAGCGCCTCCTCACCATGAGGATAGAGATTTAATCCTTGTCGATTTCCGCGAATACTTCGCGCGCGATTCGAAAACTGTCGACCCCGGCGGGCGCGCCGGCATAGATCGCGACCTGCATGAAGATCTCGCGAATCTCCTCCCGGGTCACGCCGTTGGTCAGGGCGCCCTTGAGATGGGTCCGCAACTCGTGCGGCCGGTTCAGAATCGAAATCATCGCCAGATTGAGCATGCTGCGGGTCTTGCGCGGCAGTTCGTCCCGGCCCCAGACCGCGCCCCAGCAATATTCGGTGAGCATTTCCTGAAACGGCCGGTTGAAATCATCGACGTTCTTCAGCGCGTTGTTGACATAGGCTTCGCCGAGCACGGCTTTGCGAACTTCCAGTCCCTTTTCGTAGGTCTTCTTGTCCATCGCTTTTCCTTTTTTTCACCGTTTCCTCGTCGGATCGGGCGACGTTACGAGGTCACGCCGTCGCAGTCACGCCTTCGTGTTATGCGCGTTCTGGGGTGTGGGAACCCGTAACGGACCGGGTGCCTCATTGCTGCCGCCGTGCTAGGATGCCGTGCCAGGTACCCCCTTACGAGTTGCACGGAGACTTGATTGAGCGGCGCCACCCCTGACCTGCCAGAGCCAGCGCGCGACCCCGATGCCATTTCCCGGCTGCAGCTGACGCAGGCCCTGCAACGGGCGAAATACGCCATCGCGTGGGAGCGAAGCTGGCCGCATCTGGCGCGGCTGTTGACGGTCGTCGGGCTGTTTCTGGTGGTGTCCTGGGCCGGCCTGTGGCTGGTGGTGCCGTTTATCGCCCGCGCCATCGGGCTCGGCCTGTTCGTGCTGCTGGCGCTGGGCGCCTTGTTTCCCTTGTTCCGGTTTCGCTGGCCCAGCCGCGACGAGGCGCTGAGCCGGCTCGACCGCGGCACCGGCATCCGCCATCGCCCGGCGACCACGCTGACCGATACGCTGGTGACGCAGGACCCGGTCGCACGCGCGCTGTGGCAGGCGCAGCGCGAGCGCACGCTGGCCTCGATCAAGCGTATCCGCGCCGGACTGCCGTCGCCGCGATTGGCGATCCATGACCCCTGGGCGCTGCGCGCGCTGGTCGCGGTGCTGATGGTGGCGACCTATGTGGCGGCGGGCGACGAGCGCCTGATGCGCACAGGTGCGGCGTTCGACTGGAACGGCGTGCTGTCGCCGGCCAATGTCAGGGTCGATGCCTGGGTGACGCCGCCGGTCTACACCGGCAAGCCGCCGGTCATCCTGTCGGCGGCCAACAAGGACGCGCCCGCGGGCGCCAACAATGCGGCCGGACCGCTGCCGGTCCCGGCCGGCTCGACCTTGATCGTGCGTTCCAGCGGCGGCGCGCTTGATGTCGCGGTATCCGGCAGTTTGACCGAAGCGGTGCCGGCCGAGGCGGCGCCGCAGGGCACCAACGAAAAGCATTTTACCATCGTGGGCGATGGCACCGCGCATGTCCGGGCCCCGTCCGGCCAACCGCAATGGAAATTCTCGGCGGTTCCCGACCGGGCGCCGACCATTGCGCTCGCCAAGGACCCGGAGCGTCAGGCCCACGGCTCGCTGCAGATGTCCTACAAGATCGAGGACGATTACGGCGTCACCGAAGCGCATGCGCATTTCACGGCGCGACGCGGCGAACGGGCGGCGGACGCGGCCGAGGCGCGGCCTTTGTTCGATCCACCGCAATTTGCGCTGACCTTGCCGAACGTGCGAACCCGCAACGGCGTCGGACAGACCGTGAAGGACCTCAGCGAGGATCCCTATGCCGGCGCCGACGTGACCTTGATGCTGACGGCGAAAGACGAGGCCGGCAATGAGGGCCACAGCGAACCCTTCGACATGCGTTTGCCCGAGCGTCTCTTCACCAAGCCCGTGGCGCGGGCGCTGATCGAGCAGCGCCGCATCCTGGCGCTCGACGCCAATCAAAATGCGCAGGTCTTTGATGCGCTCGATGCGCTGATGATTGCGCCTGATTTGTTTATGCCCAAGACCGGCCAGTATCTCGGCCTTCACAGCGTCGCGCGGCAACTCGAGGCCGCGCGTACCGACGCCGCGTTGCGCGAGGTCGTCGCCAGCCTGTGGGCGCTCGC
>JBDTKZ010000025.1:0-106216 GCA_039935075.1 Bradyrhizobium sp. | reverse complement strand
GGTGGCGCGCCTCGCGCACCCCGAGCTTGCCCTTGTGCGGATCGATCGAGACAAAGGGAATCAGCACGTCGAGGTTTTCGGAAGCCGCCTCCAGCATCTCGTGATTGTTGTAGCGGCGGAAACCGGTCTCGCGCTCGGCATCGACCGGGAAGATCACGGCGGCGATGTTCTTGGATCGATAATAGGCCGCGGTTTCCTGCACGGTCGGCGGATGCTTGTGCGGCGACTTGAAATAGTCGGCCATCTGCGCCTGGAAATCGTCATAGCCGTCGTCGCCATGCATGCCGCAGGGTTCTTCCGCATGGGTATGGATATCGATCGCCACGACGTCTTCGATGTTGGGCAGTTTCAATTTGGGCATTTTGCGTATCCCCCGTCGCGTGATGATGGCGTCCGGCAAATTGATTATACCATATAACGAATTTGGCAAGCGGTCTGATCGAGGCGAATTCGCTCAATCTCGATGCGATCGCGACTGGATACGACTTCGCGGTCCCGCGGCGCGATATGCCCGGGTTTTGAAAGCGGTTCGCTCCAGGAAGGAGCAGGGCCATCCCAAGAGGGAGGCAGGGAAAGCCGGGTGCCGATCGCACCCGTGGGTCCGTGCAAAAAAAGCACGGGGTAGGGCCACAGGTTCAACCGGATCAATCCGGCTTTCCCTGCGCGATGGTTTACGGCTTACTCCGCGCTCTCCCTGGTGACCGGGCTTTCTTGCCACCATCATCCGCGTGATGCGAAGCGACATCACTTACGTGATGCGCAGACATCATCGCGCACTTGACGCCAGCGTCGGGGCGTCAGGACCACACGGCTTCGCCGTCCGCAACAAGCGCTTTCGTCCAGCGCGCCTTCGCGCACCTGACGCCGTTGCGTCCACCGCATCCCGCCCCACGTTCGTGACGATCATGATACGCCCCTCTCTCGGGGTGGGATGGCCAAGAATAAGCCGGTGATTTGGGTCGGATGAAAACAGAAATATTTTTTCAAATGGGGCTGGACAGCTTTTGGTGATTTGCCCGACGGGTCAATTGGTCGCGGCCGATAACGTTAGTTCGTCCTTGTCAGCCAATGAGTCGCGAGAGAATGCGCGCACGATTGCTTTATGCTGTTCTCGTGCAAGCTGAACAGGAAATGGCGCGACGTAAGGCCGCCTTAAAAGGCGGCGAAACGTAATAAGTCGAAATATCTAGTGAACGCCGTGCTGGGATAGTTAATTCCGCGTGCCGTTTGTGCGGATGCCCGTTTAACCGGTCAAGGCGTTGGCGAGTGGGTGGCTGCAGAGGGCTTTCCGAAGGTGTCAAGTGGGCTGAGCGTCATGAAGCCGCGATTGCCTATTCAAACCCGAAAGTAGGGGAGCTTCAGTCTGTATCGAGCCGGCCCCCAATAATGATCTCATCGATCAGAGACGCCGTCCACACCATACCGATTTGTGCGTCTTCGCGGAATCTCGTCACAAGCCGTCCCGAATAAACTCCGATAAACTTGCTTCGTGCGAACTCATCCGTCGTGCTCGATCCATCATCGTAAAGGTGAAAGCCCCAGCTACGAACGATCACAGGAGCGCCCGACATGCCTGGACGTGAAGCCGTATCAACAAGGATGTAGTCGGTCGTCAGACGCGCGAGATCAGGCTCGCTCGCGATACTGCCACGTTTCCAGACCGGAAAGCCGGGTCGGGCAGATCCGAACGGGTAACCGAGCACGTAGCAATCCATGCCAACGCCGACGAAGAGGTCTGGATCGGCCTGTCCATTGATCGGGTTTAACGAGAAGACAATGTCTTTACCGTCATAGGGCAGGGGCAATACCGCAATATCAACGTTTCGGCTGGGGTGAATAAGCCACGACGGATTTCCGTTCGTATCGCGGATGTGAATCGTATGATGCTGCTTGCCGAAATCACCTATGCGGACGTTGAACAAGACTTGCAGCTGATTAGGTCTCCCGCCGTGCTTAAGAAGATTTTCGCCGGTTGGAAACCGGCGACAGGAAATCACATGCCAATTCGTAACAAGGTAGAATCGTCCGAGATACTGCCAAATAAAGCCAGTGCCTTCACCGAGCTTCGTCGTATTGAAGAATTGCTCGATAGGAACGGTAGCGAGCGAGTAACGGTCGATGCGTGTCGGCATTGGTTCGATCCCGTCAATCGCCACTTGCAGGGTCAGGAGGGGCGGCCGCTTGATCCTGCGCCGCATCGTCAAACGGGAGCATCAGCTGCGTCCGGATCGGAAACAAAGGTAGCATGCACAAATGGAAAATGAGCCAGCAACCATAAATCGCATCGACGCCATAGGGGGCTCCGTCTGGCAGTAGCCCGTGCGCTAACGAATGGCGGAGATATGGACCCGACTTTTTGAGAAATACATTCTCGATGTCCGTCGTAATGGCGGCACCAAAAATCGAATCCAGTTCCCGGCGCATTTGATCAAACAATGCCGATATCGTCCGATCCTGTTGCGTCTTTTTGGCGTCGTCAAAGTTTGTCACATCGTGTCCGTGATTTTTAAGCACGTGACGCAAAGAATTTTCCAGTAATGGAGCCAAAATGTAGAGGCCGCTGGTGAAATCTCCCTGAAAAAAACGAAGGAAGCCACGACTGTAGGTCGCAACGGTGTCCCTCGGGACGAACGCGCTGTACAGCAGCAGATTCACGAACGCATCGTCAGACAGATAATGGTCGGTCGCGATCACCTGCCTTGTAGCTTCGATTTTTCCGGCGGCGACGATATGGCGACGAACGCGCTCAGCCTGCGCGATTTTCTGCTCGATCGCAGAGCCACTTTTGCCGTCGCCAAATCCGGCGCCATCACTGCGATGAATAATTTTACCCTCGCTGTCGTGGTGCGTAGCGTTGAACAGGGATGAGAAGGGATGTTCGCGGATCGATGATGCCGCAGCTTCCGCTAGCGCGGCAGGATCGGGAGATCGCTCCAACGCCGCGAAGACGAATAGTTTGTCCCGCAGGCTCAGGTGCTGCCCCACGTGCTGTTGCGCGAGCCTCGCAATCTCCGTGAGATCCATCGGAATGGAGAACGGCGACATCTCATCCGCAATTCCGGCCTGAACATCGACGAGACGATGCCGCAATTCCTTGCGCCGGTCTTTCTTGCCGGGAACGCCGTGAAGTTCTGCAATGGCCTCAGCGAGCATGCTCGCCCCCAACATGGCAAGCGGCTGTTGCCCGGCCATTCGCGCGAGCTGCTCGGCGGCCTCCGATTGAGAGCGATGCTGGTCGCTATCCTTCTTTGCTAAATGGAAGGCTCGCGATGCCATTCGCCAAAGATTGACGATCGTGTGGCCGTCGGTCTCGGTCAAGTTTGAAGCAAGGGTCTCGACGTCTTTCCCAACTTCGCCGGGATCGGAAACGTTAAAATCTAAATCCAGATGACCGAACCAGAGGGCGGGTACCGCTATTCGCTTATCAAATGACCTCCTGCGTAGCTCCGCGACGAATTCGCGGACGGGCGTGGCTGAAGAGGGGTCCAAGCCTCGCCCACGGGCGATTGACAAGGCTCGCCGAAGTAAATCTCGCGCCTCAAATTTCAGCGCGCCCTGATCTTTATCGAACTGGAATTTGAGCGCGCCGTCATCGACCTGTTTTACGATCTCGACATAGGCGGAAATCGCCAGCATTCCGAGCGATACGCGTTTTCGGTCGAGCAACCAGCAGACATCCGCAAGCCGCGCCCGCAATACTGGGTGTTTCGCCCGCTCCGCCATCGCCGCCAGTGCTTCGGCAGGCTCGCCGCGAAAATCGGCTGGCGTGGCCGACCTCCGTCCGTCAGCCCAGGCAACCATCGGACCAAACGGCTCATTGGTCTCCTGAGCCTTCAGAAACATCCCCATCACGGCCGTGAGCATGCTGAAGACGCGTGCGGCCGGCGTCGCCGGACTTTCCTCGCCGGCGATGTTTTCTATGGCAGCCCGAAATTGCTGGCCGAGTTCGTTGCTATCGGCGGACTGTGATCCAATAATCGGCGTCTCGAAATCGAGATCGACCAGGTCCGCAAGAGATGCGCGCAGCCAAACCGGCGGGCCTTCTGGCTCGCCGTTCACAGAGACCGGATTCTCCGGGTCTGCCTCCGCTTCGAGATTGTCTGTAGCATCAGTCATACCTATTATTAGAACAAAAAGTGAACATTTTCAATGGCCGAAGTCGTCGATTTCCACAGTTAACCGCCAGGGATAGCGAGAAGTGTGCTGACATCACGCTCGTTATTTGCCCTCTTCCATTTAAAGACCAATCGGTCTATATATCGACCATGCCCCGCCAAACCCCAGCTCCCTTGCCCCGTGGCCGCCCGCGAAGTTTCGACGCGGAGGCCGCGGTCGAACGGGCGATGGGGGTGTTCTGGTCGCGCGGCTATCACGCCACGGCGCTGCCGGACCTGCTTCGGGCGACGAAGCTCTCGCGGGGCAGCCTGTACGCTGCTTTCGGTGACAAGCACTCGCTGTTCCTGCGGGCGCTCGATCGCTACGTTGCCATTGCCTTGACGCGGATGGATATCGAACTCGACCACCGCAGAGACCCGGTCGACGGCCTGCGGGCCTACCTTGCCGGCTACGTCGACCGCAACAGCGGTGCCAATGGCCGGCGCGGATGCCTGCTGGTCGCCACCGCCATGGAACTGGCTGGCCGCGATGCCGACGTCGATCGTCGCATCGCGAGCTTTTTCAAGGCCATGGAGGCGAGGGTGGCTGATGCACTTTCCCGTGCGAAGGCGGCGGGCAAGTTGACCGATGGTGTCGAGCCTTTAAGTGCCGCCCGAATTCTCGTCTGTTTCGTCGAGGGCATGCGGGTGGTCGGTAAAACGGCGCCGACACGGATCATTTCGCAAGCCACCGTCGACGCTTTTCTCGATCGCTTCATCAGGTAGATAACCCATGAACACTTCCGCCGTTGCCGCGCCTATATCTGGACCGAACGGTCTTGAAAAGAAAGATGCGATGTCCGCCATCCAGGTCGTCTGCGCGGTGGCCGTTCCCTTGCTCTGGGGCTGTCAGTTCGTCGCCATCAAAGTCGGCGTCACGGAGTTTCCACCGCTGTTCTTCCTCGCACTGCGCTTCCTGGCGATGGCGCTGCTGCTGATTCCGTTCGTCAAAAGGCCCACACGGCAACAGTTCGGCCCTATCGCAGCCATTTCGTTTTTCCTTGGCGGACTGAACTTCGGGCTGTTCTATGTCGGCCTTCGCCTCGGCTCGGGAAGCCTGTCGGCCGTCGCATTTCAACTCGCCACGCCCTTCACCGTCCTGTTGGCGTGGCCGCTGCTCGCCGAGAGACCGTCTCTGGTGACCTCAGCTGGAGTGGTGCTTGCATTCGCGGGCGTGGTCGTGTCGGCCGCGGGGCCTGGCCTGTCGGCCAACGCGCTTCCGCTGCTGCTGGTGGTCGGGGCCGCCTTCGCGTTCGCGGTGTCCAACGTCCTGACCAAGCGCTACGGCCCTTTTGACTCTTTGATGCTGATGGGGTGGGCGTCCCTGCTCACGGTGCCGCAGGTCATGTTGATGTCGCTGCTGCTTGAACATGGACAAGCGACGAGCCTTGTCACGGCGGATGAAAATGGTTGGCTGGCGCTCGCCTACACCATTTTCATCGGCGGCATTTTGGGGTTTGGCCTTTGGTTCTGGCTGATCGCCCGCGGCTCCATGGGCCGCGTTGCACCCTACGGCCTGCTGGTTCCTGTGTTCGCCCTGATTTCGAGCGTGTTGTTCCTGGGCGACCGCATGACCCCGAAGTTGATCGTCGGTGGGCTGCTCGCCATCGCCGGCGTCGCCATCACCCAGATAAGACCGTTACACAGATAAGGTCTGGCACCCGGCCAATTTGAACCTGTCCGTTGTCACGGCCATGCCGGAACCCCGGGATTGGCTTTAAGCCATTAAACAGTATCAGGATTTCCGATCCGGAAGGGCGAGCGCGCGCTGGATTCACGTGCCTTCAGGCCGCCAGTTTCGATTGACAGTGACCCGGGCGATGGCTTAGAAACCGGCCGTCCCGGGCGGAATCCGCTGGCGGGATTAATCCCATTTGCCACTTTGGCTCCAATTTCGGCCTCTCGTCACGGCCTTTCGAAGCATCAGGATTGTTCCCATGAAGGTCCGTAACTCGCTGAAATCGCTCCGTGGTCGTCATCGCAACAACCGTCTGGTCCGCCGCAAGGGCCGGGTTTACGTGATCAACAAGGTCCAGCGTCGCTTCAAGGCACGTCAGGGCTAAGTCGTCAGGGCGAACTCCGGCTCGACCCGCGTATCCGCTGCAAAAATTCCTGCTGTTCACATCTTGCTGCTTTGCAAGACGGTTTTGCCGCGTCTAGACTTTGACGATGGCATTGAGATTCCTTCGCCCGCGAAACGCCAGGTCCGCGCTGCTTGTTGCGGCCGTGGTCGCGGCCGTGCCGGTTGCCGCGCTGGCGCAGGCCGCGGGTGCCGCACCGGCGAAGCAGCAGAAGAAATTGCCGGAAGCCCCAGGCAAGCTGCCGAAGATCGGCGCCGACCGCACCCGCGGACTGGATTTCCTGTTTGGCGCCCTGAAAGTGGCGCCGGACGAGGCCAGCGCCAAGCATGTCGAAGCTCGGATCTGGGCGCTATGGATGCAGACGCCGAGCGACACCGCGGCGCTGTTGATGGTGCGTGCCAAGGCTGCGATGGACGCCCAGAAGATGGACGTCGCGCTGAAACTGCTTGATGCCGTCGTCAAGCTGCGGCCCGACTATATCGAGGCGTGGAACCGGCGGGCGACGGTGTATTATCTGCAGAGCGACTACACCCATTCGCTCGAGGATATCGAGCAGGTGCTGGTCCGGGAACCCCGTCATTTCGGGGCGCTGGCCGGGCTCGGCATGATCATGCAGGATCTCGGCGACGACAAACGCGCGCTCGACGCCTTCCGCAAGGCGCTCGCCGTCAATCCCTACCTCGATAAGGTGCCGGAACTGGTCAAGACGCTGACCGAGAAAGTCGAAGGCCGCGATATCTGATCGCAAAAGCGCCTTCCGTCCGAGCAAAGGTTTCTAAAACCAAGGCTTTCTAGAATCGAGGCTCGCTAGTGCAAGGCGCCGCCGCCGCGTTCGAACGACCCGTTGCGGCTCACCGCCGCATAGAGCCGTACGATTTCGGCTTCCAGATGCTCATTGACCAGCAGCAGGGCCTTGAGCGCTCCGCGGACGTCACCGTCACAACTGGCGACGATCTCGTCGATGGCGATTTCATTCGATACATAACCCATCATACTCTCCACTTCTGCCTTGGAATATCTCCGAACAATCATGGGAGAATCGTGACGTTCGATCCGCGTTCCTGTGGATAGCGTGGACAACGCGGCGGACGAGCCATTTTAGTGGTGCGCGCGCATCACATGGCAAAGCCGCCGGCGACTTTTATATGAAGGCGTCAGTGACGGTGATGTGAAAAAAGCCCGTCGAACGAGTCCCTCCGGGTGAGAAAAACATTGATAATCCTGCTGTTTTTGCTGGTGACGCCGATCATGATATCGGCAACCAAGTACCTTTTCGGGGATCGTTCGGGCCATTGGCAGACCGCCGATCGCTCCAGCTCCGGTCTTTTGCCGGCAGCGTCCGAACACCCGGATGCGGTGGTGCGGATCTATGCCGCGCGAACGGTGCGCTGGCGGGGCATCTTCGCGGTGCATTGCTGGATCGTGGTCAAAGCGGCCAACGCATCGAGCTATACCAGATACGACTATACGGCGTGGGGTGAGCCGGTTCGCATCAACGGCTTTGCGCCCGACGGGCGGTGGTTCGGCGTCGCCCCGCAAACCATCGCCGCCGCCGATGGCGAGGCCGCCTCGGGCATGATCCCGAAAATCAGCGCCGCGGTGGAAGGCTATCAGTGGCGTTCCCTTGGCGACTATCGGGCCTGGCCCGGACCGAACTCCAATACGTTCGTCACCGCCGTGATAACCGCGGTTCCCGAACTGCAGGCCGCACTGCCGCCGACCGCGATCGGCAAGGATTTTCCCTACGACAGCGAGGCGTTTGGCTGGACGCCATCGGGAACCGGCCTTCGGGTGTCGCTGGGCGGCTATCTCGGCCTCACCGTCGGCTGGGTCGAGGGTATCGAAATCAACTTTCTCGGCGCCGTGATCGGCATCGATCTGCGGCGGCCGGCGATCAAGCTGCCGGGATTGGGGCGGCTCGGTTTCGGCTTGAGCAGCTGCCGTGCCTGAGGGCTCGATAGGTCATTGGCCGCGAAACCGTTGCCCGGTAAAACCGTAACTCCTTGGTGGCCAGAATCTTCAGGACCAAAATCTTCAGAAAATTGCAAATGAGTTTTGTCGTTGTCGTGATCGCGCTGGTGGTCCTGGCGCTGGTCACGCAGGCCGGCGTGCTGGCACTGCAGCGTGCCTATCCGGAGCAGGGCCGGATAATCGAGGTGTCAGGTGCTGCGCTCAACGTGCTCGACATCGGGCCGCGCGACGACACCGCGCCGCCGATCGTGATGATCCACGGGGCGAGTTCGAACCTCGAGACCATGCGGCATCCGCTGGGCGATCTGCTCGCCAAAAACCATCGGGTGATCCTGATCGATCGTCCCGGTCACGGCTGGAGTACACGCGCCCATCTCGCCGATTCGACGCCGGCCATTCAGGGCCGGATGATCGAGCAGGCGCTCGAGCAACTCGGAATAGGCAAAGCGATCTTCGTGGTCCACTCCTGGGCTGGCGCATTGGGCGCCCGGATGGCGCTGGATGATCCGGAGCGCGTCGCCGGGCTCGTAATGCTGGCGCCGGTGGCGTATCCGTGGCGCGGCGGCGTCGGCTGGTACAACAAGGTCGTCACCACCCCAGTGATCGGCCCGTTGCTGGCCTATACCATCACCTTGCCGCTCGGATATTTCCTGACCGAACCCGGCGCGCGCAGCGTGTTCCTGCCGCAGACCATGCCGGCAGACTTTGTTCAGGAGACCGCGACGCCGTTGCTGCTGCGTCCGCGCGAATTCCTCGCCAATGCCTGGGACCTCGTGACCCTGAAGGCCGCCGTCGCCGAGCAGGCGCCGCGCTACCGCGATATCAAGGCGCCGGTGGTGGTGATCTCGGGCGATGCCGACAAGACCGTGTGGCCGGATATCCACTCGCGGCCGTTCGTTGCCGCGGTGCCGAACGCGAAGCTGATCATGTTACCTGGTGTCGGCCACATGGTGCCCTACGCCGCGCCCGATCTGATCGTGCATGAGATCGATGCCATGATCGGCACGATCGCGCACAATACCGCGGCGGCGGCCGCGAACTGAATTTTTGTTTCCGGATTTTTCTGGCGTGGCGTTTTGCAATACCCGGCAACATCCCGGCGGGTGAAAAAACATCTCGTTAAGATTGCCGATCCTATCGTCGTGCGAGGGCGCGGGTGAGGCGCGCGATGTTCGATACGATCATTCTGCTGTGCGGCGAGGCCGAGCAATCGGTGCTGCCGCACGCGCTGCTGGGACACAATCCGCAGCTCACAGTAATAGTAGTGAAGAGCCCGGCCGATTTCGACGGCTTGAGTCCGGAGCGGCTTGCGCGCGCCCGGTTGATCGCGTTCACCACATGGATCATCGTTCCCTCGGGGATTCTCGATCGTCTGGGCTACGGTGCCTTCAATTTTCATCCCGGTCCGCCGCAATACCCCGGCTGGGCGCCCGCGCATTTCGCGCTGTACGATCACGCGACTGAATTCGGCGCGACGGCGCATGTGATGGTCGAGCAGGTCGATGCCGGCCCGATCCTCGATGTCGCGCGCTTTGCCATTCCGGCCGAGATCTCCGTGCTCGGCCTGGAGGGATTGGCCTATGCGAATCTCGCGCGATTGTTCTGGCGCATGGCAAAGTCGCTCGCCACCGATGCCGCGTCGCCGCCGGCGCTTCCGATTCAATGGGGGCCGAAGAAATATTCCCGGCGCAATTATCGCACGATCTGCGACATTCCGCTCGATATCCCAAAGGATGAACTCGACCGCCGCCTCAAGGTGTTCGGCGGCAACCATTTCGGAATGGCCCCGACGATTCACTTGCACGGCGTCGAGTTTCGCGCGGTGATGCCGTCGGCGTGAATCGCCGCGGGCTCGGTCCGCATGATGTCGCGGAGCCTGCCCGGAGCCCGCAGGGCGTTAGTCGGTCGCGGCCTTCAGGTCCACTCTCCCTTTGGAGAGCTACCCAAAACAGTTCAGACGTGCTTGATTTGGCATAACAAATCGACCACAGCGGATGCGCCGCCACGTCGGCCGCGCGCTCCGGGAACACGTCTCAAGGAACACGTCATGACCATCATGATGCCCGCATCGGATCAGGCGGTCCTGGCACGACGCGATGCGATCGTCGCGGCACTCCGCGCCATCGTGCCTGGCGAGGGCGTGATCGATACGCCGGCCGAGATGCTGCCTTATGAATCCGATGGGCTGATGGCCTACCGCCAGCCGCCGATGGTCGTGGTGCTGCCGGACAGCACCGAGCAGGTCTCAAGGGTGCTGAAATATTGCTTCGAGCAGGGCATCAAGGTGGTGCCGCGCGGCTCCGGCACGTCGCTGTCCGGCGGCGCGCTGCCGCTGGCCGATGGGGTGCTGCTGGGCTTAAGCAAGTTCAAGCGGATCCGCGAGATCGATTTCGACAACCGCGTGGTCGTGACCGAGCCGGGGGTGACCAATCTCGCGATCAGCCAGGCGGTGGCGCATGCCGGATTTTACTACGCGCCCGATCCGTCGTCGCAGATCGCCTGCTCGATCGGCGGCAACGTCGCGGAGAATTCCGGCGGCGTGCATTGCCTGAAATACGGCATGACCACCAACAACGTGCTCGGCTGCGAGATCGTGCTGATCACGGGCGAAATCCTCAAGATCGGCGGCAAGTCGCCCGAGACCTCCGGCTACGATTTGATGGGGATCATCACGGGGTCCGAGGGCCTGCTCGGCGTCATCACCGAAGTCACGGTGCGGATCCTGCAGAAGCCTGAGACCGCCCGCGCGCTGATGGTCGGCTTTGCAGAGGTCGAGGCCGCCGGCAAATGCGTCGCCGACATCATCGGCGCCGGAATCATTCCGGGCGGCATGGAGATGATGGACCGACCGGCGATCCACGCCGCCGAAGCCTTTGTGCATGCCGGCTACCCGCTCGACGTCGAGGCGTTGTTGATCATCGAACTCGATGGTCCCGGCGTCGAAGTCGACGAACTGATCAACCGGGTCGAGAAGATCGCGCTCGGCTGCGGCTCGACGACGTGCCAGATTTCAACCTCCGAACAGGAACGCAATCTGTTCTGGGCCGGCCGCAAGGCGGCATTTCCGGCCGTGGGGCGGATCTCGCCGGATTATCTCTGCATGGACGGCACCATCCCGCGCGGCGCGCTGCCGCGGGCGCTGGCGCGGATCCGCGACCTGTCGGCGAAATACGGCCTTGGTGTCGCCAACGTGTTTCACGCCGGCGACGGCAATCTGCATCCGCTGATCCTGTACGATGCCAACAAGCCCGGCGAGATGGACAAGGCCGAGGCCTTTGGCGCCGATATCCTGCGTTGCTGCGTCGAGCTCGGTGGCGTCCTGACCGGCGAACACGGCGTCGGCGTCGAGAAACGCGATTTGATGCCGGAGATGTTCAGCGAGGTCGACCTCAACCAGCAGCAGCGGCTGAAATGCGCGTTCGACGCGCAAGGGCTGCTCAATCCGGGGAAGGTGTTTCCGACGCTGCATCGCTGCGCCGAGCTTGGCCGCGTGCATGTGCATGGCGGCAAGCTGGCGTTCCCCGATCTCCCGCGATTCTGATGTCGGACCTCGCTGATTTTTCAACCGTCATCCCCCGCGCAGTCGGGGTATCCAGTATTCCGCGTCGTCGATTTTTATCTGTGGCGTCTGCGATTACTGGATCGTCCGCCTGCGCGGACGATGACAAAAGCAAGTAGATGTGGGCAACGTGGATACTCTGAAAGTACGGGACGCCAACGACGTCGAGCAGGTGGTGCGCGCGGCGATTGCCAGCGAGCAGCCGCTGGAAATCGTCGGTCATGGCACCAAGCGACAGGTCGGCCAGCCGATGGCGACCAACGCGCTGCTCGACCTGTCGACGCTGAACGCGGTGACGGCATATGAGCCGAACGAATTGATCATCACGGTGCAGGCCGGTGCGCCGCTGGCCGATGTGCTGTCGCTGATCGACTCCAAAAACCAGCAATTCGCGTTCGAGCCGATGAATACCGCGCCGCTATTGGGCACGCCGGATCTGGGAACCATCGGCGGCATGATCGGCGCCGGTCTCGCGGGTCCGCGCCGCATCAAGGCCGGCGGCGCGCGGGATCATTTGCTGGGTGCGCATGCGGTGTCGGGTTTCGGCGACAGTTTCGTGGCCGGCGGCAAGGTCGTGAAAAACGTCACCGGCTATGATCTCTGCAAGCTGCTGGCAGGTTCCTGGGGCACGCTGGCGGTGATGACCGAGGTGACCTTGAAGGTGATGCCGCGGCCCGAGAGCGAGTGCACGCTGGCGCTGCGCGGGCTCGATGACATCACGGCGAACCGCGCGATGACCGCAGCTTTGGGCTCGCCGTTCGACGTGTCGGGAGCGGCGCATGTGCCGAATTCGGCGTTCCGGGCCTCCGCGGGTGGCCTCGGCGGTTTGGGATCGCCGGGGCAGGCCGTCACCTTGCTGCGGCTGGAAGGGATCGCCGCGTCGGTTGCGCATCGCGCTGCCACGCTGGTCAAACTTCTCGCGCCGTTTGGCGCGGCGGAAATGGTCGAAGATGAGGCCTCGGCCGCCATTTGGGTGGCCGTGCGCGACGTGCAGCCGTTCGCGGCCGGCGGCTCTCTTGGGGCCTGGCCGGTGTGGCGCATCGTCTGTCCGCCGGCGTCCGGTGGCGCGCTCGGCGAGCGGCTGGCGCGCGATACCGGCGGCGACGTGATCTACGATTGGGGTGGCGGCCTGATCTGGGCGGCCCTGCCACCCAAGCCCGATGCCCAGGCCGCCCTGGTGCGCGAGCGCGTCAACGCCGCCGGCGGCCACGCCACGCTGCTGCGTGCATCCGACGAGGTACGCCGCAACGTGGATGTGTTTCACCCACTGCCGGACGGCGTTGCGGCGCTCGGCGAACGCGTCCGCCAGAGTTTTGATCCGAAGGGTATCCTCAACCGCGGCCGGCTGGTGAGGGGATCCCTGACATGAAGACTGAATTCAGCCTGGCGCAACTCGCCGATCCCGATATCGCGGAAGCCGACAAGATCCTGCGCGCCTGCGTGCATTGCGGATTCTGCACCGCGACCTGCCCGACCTATGTGCTGCTCGGGGACGAACTCGACAGCCCGCGCGGCCGCATCTACCTGATCAGGGAGATGCTGGAGAAGGACAAGCCGCCGACCCAGGAAGTGGTCAAGCACATCGACCGCTGTCTTTCCTGCCTGGCCTGCATGACCACCTGTCCGTCGGGCGTGAATTACATGCATCTGGTCGATCAGGCGCGGGTCAGGATCGAGCGGGATTATACGCGGCCGCTGCCCGAACGTGCCTTGCGGGCGTTGCTCGCGCTGGTGTTGCCGCGGCCGGCGCTGTTCCGGGCGGGCATGATCCTGGCGCGGCTGGCCCGGCCGTTCACCGCCTTGCTGCCGGAACCCAAGGTTGCATCGGCGTCGCCGACGCTGTGGCGGCGCCTGAGGGCGATGCTGGCGCTGGCGCCCGGCCGCTTGCCGGCGAAGGGACCGGCGGCCGGCAGCGTGTTTCCGGCACAAGGCGACCGGCGCGGCCGTGTCGCGCTGCTGCAGGGTTGCGCTCAGCAGGTGCTGGCGCCTCGCATCAACCAGGCCGCCATCAATCTTTTGACGCGCCACGGCATCGAAGTCGTGCTGGTCAAGGACGAGCAATGCTGCGGCGCATTAACCCACCACCTCGGTCGTGACGGCGACGCGCTGTCGCGGGCCCGCGGCAATGTCACGGCCTGGCTCAACGAGGCCAAGGCCGGTGGTCTCGACGCCATCCTGGTGACGGCGTCGGGCTGCGGCACGGTGATCAAGGACTACGGTTTCATGCTGCGCGAGGATCGCGAGTTCGCCGGCCCCGCCGCGAAAGTCTCAGGCTTGGCCAAGGACATCACGGAATATCTCGGCGGCATCGATCTGCAACCGGCGCATCAGCAACACCGCGATCTCGTCATCGCCTATCATTCGGCTTGTTCGCTGCAGCACGGACAGAAAATCACGGGGCTTCCGAAAGAATTGCTTTCCAAGAATGGATTCGTGGTGAAAGATGTCCCCGAGAGTCATTTGTGTTGCGGTTCGGCGGGGACTTACAACATTCTCCAGCCTGACATTGCCAACCAATTGCGCGATCGAAAGGTCGCCAATATTGCGATGGTCAAGCCGGACATGATCGCCGCGGGCAATATCGGGTGCATGGTGCAGATTGCCGGCGGTACGTCAGTTCCCGTGGTGCATACAGTTGAGCTTCTCGATTGGGCGACGGGCGGGCCCCGGCCAGGGCCAAGTTGACGGGCGGCTCGGCGCGAAGCGGAGATGATTTGAGGGTTTGATTGGTGGTCGTTTGAGCGGTGATCGCAGACTTTGATCGGCGGCAACAGGAGGGTCACGATGGCTAAGGGAAAAAAGAATAAGAAAGCTAAGAAGAGTAAAAAGAAGAAACTTCTGACGGCGAAGAAAAAGTCCGCCAAGAAATCTTCGAAGAAGTCGGCGAAGAAGGCTTCGAAGAAATCCGCCAAGAAGTCGGCGAAGAAGGCCAAGAAGTCCGCCAAGAAATCAGCCAAGAAGTCCGCCAAGAAATCTGCCAGGAAGTCCAAAGCGGCAGCCCCGAAAAAATCGGCCAAGAAGTCAGTCAAAAAAGCCAGCGCCAAGAAGAGACCAGCGAAGAAGGCGCCCGCGGCACCGGCCGCCGTTGCCGCGCCGAAACCCGCCGCGCCTGTTGCCCCGAAGCCGAAGCCTGCAGTTCGCAAGCCCGTGGCCCCAAAGTCGGTGGTGCCCAAGCCGCCGGCCGCACCGCCGATGGCCGCGCCGAGTCCGGCGCCAGCTCCGACAGCGCCAAGCTGGGCCGGTCCCTCGTCGGCTCCCGCAGCGCCCAGCCCCGCCCCGTCATGGGGACATTCGGGCAGCATGAGTTCGCCCAATCCGTCGTCCCCGAGCGAGGACGACAACTAGCGAACCGGTTCCAATTATCGTGGATCGCAAAGGCCGCAGCGTCCGTCGCTGCGGCCTTTTGCGTGCGATGGGATTCCGCGGTCGAGGCTTGCAGCGCCGCCGCGATGTTTGATTCGCCGCAGCTGCGAAGGCCTCGGTTTCTTCGGGGAAAAACCGCTCATATGCCCGTTAGGCAGCACATGAAGCGAGTAAAGTTGTTGTCTGAATGCAACACCCCGCGACAACATTTTCCTGAAACGATCGTAACGCCTAAAAAGTCAGCAGATGCCTGCCCTTTTTGCTTCCCGCAACGCGCCGGCCCCTCCAGATTGGCGACACGTTAAGGAATTGAACTGCAGCCGGTTATCGCTTGTCCCTGGGGGGCGCCGAAATCGGACTGACCTTGAAATGTGATGGGGATCGTCATGAAGAAGTTGGCTTTGTTAGCAACGGCGCTGGCAATGGTATCGGGTTCTGCTCTCGCGGCTGATATGCCTTTGAAGGCTGTCAAGGCGCCGCCGCCGGCAGCGTTCGATCCCTGGGACATCGCTTTCGGCAGCGCGGTGATGAACGACTACATCTTCCGCGGCGTCACCCAGTCCAACCATATGCCTTCGGTGACGGCCTATTTCGAGCCGCGCTACAACGTCAACAAGGACCTGCAGCTCTACATCGGTACCTCGACCGAGAGCATCTCCTTCGCCAACCGCGCCGCGGCTGAAGTCGACGTCTACGGCGGTATCCGCCCGACCTTCGGCGCTGCGGCGTTCGACTTCGGTGTCTGGGGCTACCTGTATCCGGGTGGAACTTGCTACAATGGCGGCAATGGCGGCCTGGCGGTTGATGCTGGCGGTAATGCGATTAGCCCGCAGTGCTTCGTCAACTTCCTTCCAAACGGCAACGTCATGAAGCGTGACGTGAGCTTCTTCGAAGTCTACGGCAAGCTCAACTACACCATCAACGACAACTGGGCGTTCGGCCTGAACGAATATTATTCGCCGAACTTCCTGAACTCGGGTGCCTGGGGCAACTATTCGTCGATCACCGGCAAGTACACCGCGCCCAGCACGGTGTTCGGTAGCAGCGGCGTCGGCCTGTACGTCTCCGGTGAGTTCGGACGGCAGTGGCTTGGAACGTCGGACAGCTTCTATGGCACGACGTTTACCAATCCCGGCTTCGCCGGACCTTTCCCGAACGGCATCAAGTATGCCGACTATGACACCTGGAACATTGGCATCGGCTTCACCTATAAGGTCTTTACGCTGGACCTGCGGTATTCCGACAGCGACCTGTCGAAGGGCAATTGCAACGCCTTTACCAGCGCGTTCAATGCGAGTGGAACCACCGCCGTCACCTCGATCAATCCGACCGGTGCAAGTTCGAACTGGTGCGGCGCGGCCGGTATCGTCAAGCTGTCGGCTGACCTGACCGCGATGACCAACCTGAAGTAAGCTTTCTCCCGACTACTGAAGGGGCGGCAGAGCAATCCGCCGCCCCTTTTTTTTGCGGAATTCGGGTTCTGGAGCATGCTTCAACTAAGTTGAATCATGCTCGTCGGTCATCTTATCGTTTGAGCATGATCTCCGGGCAAACGCTCCGCGTTTGTCCCGAGGGAAAACCGGTTTCCACTTTTCCGGATCATGCTCTAAGCTGGCGCGGAAGTCTCGTTCCGGTTCTGCAATGCGAATCGATCGCCGTCGCGGCTCAGCACGATCTGGCGCTGGTGGAAGGCCTCCAAGGTCGAGCGATGGCCGATCGATACGATGGTGGTGGCCGGCAGCTTCTGCTCGATCAGTCGATAGAGCACCGCCTCCGAAGCTTCATCGAGCGAGGCGGTTGCTTCGTCGAGGAACAGATATTGCGGCTTGAGCAGCAGCGCGCGGGCGAGCCCGAGGCGCTGTTGTTCGCCCAGCGACAGCATCCGGCTCCAGTGTGCTTCCTCTTCCAGGCGCGATGCCAGTTGCGGCAGTCCGACCGCGACCAGGGCTTCGCCGACCTGGTCCGCGCTGTAAGCGCCAGCCGCCGCGGGATACGTGATCGCGGTCCGCAGCGAGCCGAGCGGGAAATACGGTCGCTGCGGCAACATCATCAGCGTCGCGTCCGCCGGAATGGATATCGCACCGCTTCCGAACGGCCATATGCCGGCGATAGCGCGAAACAGCGTCGACTTGCCGGCACCTGACGGGCCGACCACCAAAGTGCGTTCGCCGCCGCGCAGGCTAAAGCTCTCGGCCGAGACCTGCGGGGTGCCGTCGGGTAAGCGAACCAGAAGCTGTCGCAGTTCGATTTCATCCTTGCCGATCGACGACACGATGTTGATCGAATTGGTGCCGCCGGCCAGCGCTTCCGCGCTGCCAATGGCCATCTCAAACCCGTTGAGACGGGCAACGACCGCGCGCCATTCTGCCAGCGATCGGTAGGCTGAAACGAAAAACGACAGCGCGCCCTGCACGCTGCCGAAGGCCTCGGCAGTTTGCAGCAGCGCGCCGAGCAGGATCTTGTTCGCGAAAAAAGCCGGCGCTGCGAGGATAATCGGGAAAACGACCGCGGCCTGATCATAGCTTGAGGTAAATGCCGTTATCCGCTTGGTCCGGCCCATGATCTTGTACCAGTTTCCGACCACCCGGTTGAAGCGTTCCGACAGCCCTTCACGTTCGGCGCGCTCGCCTCGCAACAGCGCGATCTGTTCGGCGTTTTCCCGTACCCGTACCAGGCTGAAACGGAAGTCGGCTTCGAAGCGCTGTTGCTCGAAATCGAGCTTGACCAGCGGCGAGCCGATCCACTGGGTCAGTGCCGTACCGAAGCCGGCGTAGATCAGCGCGCCCCACACCAGATAGCCGGGAATGCCGATGCCGAAAAGGGTCAGCGGCGCCGCCTGGGAGAGCTCCCACAGGATGAAGACAAAGGAGAACAGCGTCACCACCGAACTTAAAAGGCCGACGCCGAGATTGAGCGTTCGATCGACGAACAGCTTGACGTCGTCAGAGACACGCTGATCCGGATTGTCGGCGGCATCGCCCTGAAGCTGCATGCGGTAGTGGTTGGCTCCATGCAGCCATTTGCCGAGATATTTCGTGGTCATCCATTTCCGCCAGCGGATCTGAAGCCACTGGTTGAGATAGAGCTGATAGACCGAGAGGCCGACGGTGATCGCGCCCAGCGCGCAAAAGATAAGGATTTCCCGAACGAAGCCGTTCCAGTCCTTCTCCTGCAACGCGTTGTAGAAGCGATTGCGCCACTGGTTGACGAGAACGCTGGTCCCGACCAGTGCGAGCTCGATGGCAATCACCGAGAAGAGCAGCGTCAGGCCCGCCCGTTTGTCCTCGGAGCGGAAATACGGCACGGCGATGCGCCACACCGTTGCGAGTGTCGAACGAATGTTGTTCACAGATGATCGTCTCCGGAAACGTGGTGTCAAAGACCTGAAATAGCTCGGAAATCGGCAGCGCTATACTAAAGTCGTAGACCGTTCGGTCAGGGTTCGCTTGTCGCCGCCTCCGAGGAGACCCTAGCATGCGGGCAACGGCGAGGGGCGGGGGCCTTCCTACTTCGCGAGGTTGTGAGCGGATACTGGCATTACCGGACCAGACCCGCTGCCGATTTCGCGCATTGCCGAGACACTCCTGCGATCACGCCAGGTAGCTCCGACCGTCCACGCGGGCCGGGGCGCCGCATAATGGCGTGGGGGAGAAGCTCAATGTGGGATCAAGTCTATAATCCATTCGGCAACGCGGCGCTTTCGACCATCGCCGCCGCTATACCCGTCGTCACGCTGCTTGTTCTGATCGCGAGCGGCAAGGTCCAGGTCCATATCGCCGCCATCACGGCGCTGGTGCTCGCCAATCTGGTGGCCATCTTTCTTTTCACGATGCCGGCCAACATGGCGATCCGCGCCTCGGTGCTCGGCATCGTCACGGGCTTCTTCCCGATCGGCTGGATCGTGCTGAACGTCATCTTCATGTACCAGCTCACCGTGACCGCCGGCCGGTTTGAGGCGCTCAAGCGCGCCGTCGGCGGGGTGACCGCGGATCGGCGACTGCAATTGCTGCTGATTGCATTTTCGTTCGGTGCGTTCTTCGAGGGGGCATCGGGATTCGGTACGCCGGTGGCGATCACCGGTGCGATCCTGATCGGTCTCGGCTTCTCGCCGCTGGCGGCCTCCGGCCTGTCGCTGATCGCCAATACGGCGCCGGTGGCCTACGGCGCATTGGGCACCCCGATCCAGGGCCTCGCTTCGGTGACCGGCATCGATCCCTATCTTCTGGGCGCGATGGTCGGACGGCAGTTGCCGATCTTCTCGCTGATCGTGCCGTTCTGGGTGGTGTGGGCGTTCGCTGGCTGGAAAGGCATGAAGGACGTCTGGCCGGCCATTCTGGTCACCGGCCTGTCGTTCGCGATCCCGCAATTCCTGATCTCGAACTACATCAACCCCTGGATCGTCGATATCGGGGCATCGCTGATCTCGATGGGCTGCCTCATCCTGTTCCTCAAGGTCTGGCAGCCGAAAGTGCTGTGGTTGTCGCCGGCGCTGCGCGGCAATGATGAATCCGCCAGCACGATGCCGCCGGCGAAGCTGATCGATCCGACGCCGCTGACACCGGCGGAGCTGTTCACCGCGCTGCTGCCGTGGATCATTCTCTGCATCATCCTGCTGATCTGGGGCACGGGCTGGTTCAAGGCCGCGGTGAATCCGAGCTTCACCTGGAACTACGCGGTCCCCGAACTGCACAACATGATCAACAAGGTTGCGCCGGTGGTCCCGGCGCCGACCAAGGAATCCGCGATATTCTCGTTCACCTATGTGTCGTTTACCGGAAGCGGGATGTTGCTCGCCGCGATCATCGCGGGTTTGATCATGGGATTGTCGCCGGCCAAGATCGCCTCCGAATACGTACGGACGATCAAATTGTGTGCGTATTCCCTGATCACGATCTCGGCGATGCTGGCGATCGGTACGCTGACCCGGCTCTCCGGCGTTGACGCGACCCTTGGTCTCGCCTTTGCCGCGACCGGCGTGCTCTACCCGTTCTTCGGCACACTGCTCGGCTGGCTGGGTGTCGCGCTGACGGGATCGGACACGTCGTCGAATATCCTGTTCGGCAATCTGCAGAAGATCACGTCGCAGCAATTGGGGCTGTCGCCGATCCTGATGGGAGCGGCGAATTCATCCGGCGGCGTGATGGGCAAGATGATCGACGCGCAGTCGATCGTCGTCGCCTCGACCGCGACCAACTGGGTTGGCCATGAGAGCACGATATTGCGCTTCGTGTTCAAGCACTCGATCACGCTGGCGTGTCTCGTCGGCCTCTTCATCATGTTGCAGGCCTATGTCTATCCGTTCACGCTGATGGTCGTGAAGTAAGAGGCCGCCTCCACCGGCGTATCGATAAAAATCCCCGCGGAACCTGTTCCGCGGGGATTTGTCTTCCGACTTTCCGGTTATTGCTTGTCGCCAATCTGGCCAACGCCGCGCCTGTCGATTAGAAAGCGCGCGGTAACAGGCGGGGTTATTTCGACGGGCTGGCTATTTTGAGAGGCGACATGTTTTCAACGACAAGGTTTTTGCGACGGATCGTGGCGGCACTGCCATTGGTTGTCGGCGGGCTTGGCGCCTTCCCGGCTTGTGCCCAGGAGGAGTTTCCATTCGGATTTGAGATGACGCTCGATACCGCAAATCAGCCGGGCACGAAGCGGCTTCCGACCCTGGAGATCGGCGACAATGGCGAAGCCAGGCTCGATCTCTGGTGCAAGAGCGGCACCGGCCAGTTTTCGGTCGCGGGCAATACCGTGATCTTTGTGCCCGGTCCGATGGCGGAGCGGGCCTGCTCGCCGGAGCGGGCCGCGATCGACGACGATCTGGTCGCAACCCTGAGTGCGGCCACCAACTGGAAACGCCAGAACGATCTCGTCTCGTTCACGGGCGCGAAACCGCTGCGCTTCCACATCAATACCAACTGACGGCAGCGGACGAGGCAAAATAAACGCCTCTCCCTCGCGCCGGTTCTATTGCAGCAGAACCGGCAGATTGAGCGGGCCGCGGAAACCGAATCCGTGCCAGCGCACGCTGGCGGGATCGGGCAAGGTCATGTTGGGGAAGCGTTCGAACAGCATTGGCAGCAGGATAGCGCCGACGGTTCGCCGCGACAAATGCGCGCCCGCGCAATGATGCGGGCCGTTGCCGAAGGCCTGGTGAGGATTGGGCTCGCGCAGCCCGTTGTAGTTCTCGCCATCTTCGAACACGTCCTCGTCCCGGTTGGCCGACGCCTGGATCGTCATCACGGTGTCGCCCTTCGGGATCAAGCAGCCGCGAATCTCCGTGTCCTCCATGACGAGCCGTGAACTCGCCTGGATCGGCGCCACCCACCGCACGCCTTCCTCGAAGGCGGCACGCCATTTGCCGCCCGAGCGCACGGCGTCAAGCTGATCCGGATGGGTGAGCAGGCCGTAGAGGATCGTCAGCAAGGCGTCGCGCGGCTCGTTGATGCCGCCGCCAATCGCAATCTTCACATTGGCGATCATCTGGCTTTCCGGGATCGGATTCTTCGCGTTCACCATGAAGGCGAGCGCCGAGGAATCTGCTTCGGCTCGCACCCGTTCGGCGTTGGCGCGGATACATTTGTCCATCTGCGCATTGGCGATGTCGCTCGCATCGAAAGGCCCCGGCGTCCAGCCGAAATTGCCGGCGCCGTCGATCAGCGTCTGCGACCACCGCTGCATGTCCTCATCGCTGGCGTCCGGAACGCCCATCGCATGCGCCAGAATCCGCGCCGCGAGCGGTCCGGCGAGCGCGGGAAAGAGATCGACCACCTCGCCGCGCGGCAACCGGTCGAGATAGGCCGCGGCCAGTTTCGTGTACAGCGGCGCCCAGACGGATTCGATCGTCTTCGGCATCACGGCCGGCATCATCGCCATGCGTTCGGCCCGGTGCTCGTCGTGGTCCTTGCGCATCAGCGTATGCGCGAGAAAGGCGCGCTTCATCGGCGTGTTCGGATCGTCGGAGCTGAACAACGCCGCGTTGTCCTTCACGTATTTGGTGTCGGCGGCCTTGGTGAGGAAGGTGCGGCCCACGGATTTGACACGCAATACGGGCGCTTCGCGTCGCAGGCGCCGGTAGATCGGATAGGGATCGCGGGTGAGTTCCTCGATCGTGATGGATTCGTCCAGAGGGGCCAAGCCCGCGGTCGACATAGCGCGATCCTATCGGTTGCGGGACAGTATGTGCCGAGGCGGAACATAAAGGCGGGCACGAAACAGCGCAACCATGGCCTCGACCATGCGCTAGCTAACCTTCGCGCAGGATCATATCGGCGCAGGCGCCGGCGGATTGCACCACGCCGGAATAGCCGCCGAAGCCGGCATAGGCCGAGGCCAGATACAGCCCCGGCACCACCGTGCGCGGCGAGCGCCGCGGGATACGCTGGGTTGGCTGCGGCGACGGCGCGAATCCATAGACCGCGCCGTGGGGTGCATTGAGATATTGCCGGACTGACAACGCGCTGTTGAACGATGAGGCGACGATGCCTTCCGCAAGGCCCGGATAGATCCGGTCGAGGGTGCAGACGATCGCCTGCTGCCAGCGGCCGCGCTTGTCGCGATAGGCGTCCATGTCGGAACTGTCCCAGTTCGACAGATGGTCCGGTCCCAGCACCGAGAGCACGAACGGCGGGGTCGGAACGCCGGAATCGATCGCGGCGTAATCGACCACCGACATTGGAGGCATCCGGTCGCCGGGCTCGCTCGCCATGACGGTGGCGCCCCTGGCGTAGTCCGACAGCCGCGTCATGTCATCAGGCAGAATTTGCGTGGAATAGAATTTGATGCCGAATTCGCGCGGCGGCTTCGATAATCCCAGTGTCAACGCAAACAGCGAGGCCGAGGGGGACTGCCGCGCGTAGCTTTCCCTGAGCTTGTTGGCGGCCGTTGCAGGCATCAGGGCCGCGAGCGTTTCGGGCGCGGCGTTGCTGATCATGCGCAGGCCCTCGACCTGTTTCGGGTCGCTGCCGTCGCGCGCGGTATGTGTGACGGTCGAGACGCGGCCGTTCGAATCCAGGGCGACGCCGGTGACGAGGCGGCGCACCAGTACCTCGCCGCCGGCGACCTTGATGGCGCGGGCGAGCGCACTGGAAAGCCGCTGCGAGCCGCCTTGCACGTAGCGTCCGCCGCTCTGCAGGTAACTTCCCTGCGCCATCGCAAAGAAGATCCACCACAACGTTCCCGGGTCATCGTGAAAATAAGACAGATTGGCGGCCAGCGCGCATTTGACGGCTTCATGGTCGCCGAAAACCGCATCGAGCTTTTGCGACAGCGACAGTTTCCAGTCGCCGATCGCGGGAACCAGTTGCAACAGCGCGCGGACATTTTCGCGCGGATGGCTGGCCGCACCACTGCTCTTCGAGAGCCGGCCCATTGCCGCGGCCACGCGCTCCATGTCGCCGAGCAGTTGGTGGATGCCGGCCCGCGCTTCCGGGAAGCGTTCGCTCAATGCGCGCCGCGCCCGGTCGAAATTGTCCGGCATCACGAAGGGCTGCGCCAGCGGGCCGCCGCGGACCTGGTAGAACATTTCGGAGGGAATCCATTTGACCGCGTCGATGACGCCGGCGCGGGTCAGCGCATCGTGCTTGGGATCGCGGGGGTCATGCGGATCGCTGGTCTCGTGCAGCGACCCCTCGACAAAAAGGTCGCCGGACTTGTAGCTCGATGCGGCGCCGCCGACCGAATTGCTGCGTTCGATGACGAGGACTTTGCGGCCCTCGCGCGCCAGGATCGCACCGGCGGTCAAGCCTCCAAGGCCGGCGCCGATCACCACTACGTCATAGCGCGCCATCAAATCTGAAACCTTGCAGGCCCTTACAATAAGGCCTGTTCATTGCCGCTGCGGCGCGGCATGTCAAATGCGCGATTGCATGGAAAGGGTGCGCTGGAGCGAGGGGCCGGGACCCGCGAAATCCGGATCCGCGAACGCTGGACTATTTCCAGACCGATTTGTCGGCGTCCCAGCGCTGCCCCTTGAACTCCCTGGCCAGGGCGTCGACCGAGCCGTTGTCGTCCTTGGTCTCGCCTTCCTCGTCGCTGCCGGACTCGTCGGCCAGATTGAGCTTGGGGCCGGTGCTTTCGTCGGCGGTCGAGACCGAGGGCGCGCTGATCCACAGCATCAGATGGTCGGACGCGCCCGGCCGGTCGGAGGCCACCAGCGCGGTGACTTCGATGGTGTCGGTGAGGTCGAGCGCGGGCAAAGCCTGGTTCGGGCGCTTGAAGCTCAATTTCAGCTTCCCGGTTGTGGGGCTCCATGCCGACGAGGCCGATTTTGCCGCGAGCGTTTTGCCCAGCACATTGGCGATCGCGGTGGCGAGCTTGTCCCTGTTGAGCTTGTCGCCATCGCGCCACCCGGTGGCCGCGAAGCGGATGGTGCGGTCCATTTCCATCGCCCCGGAGGTCCATCCCGCCGTGACCACGCCGGGCGCAGATTTGGCCTTGGCGATCAGTGCCGCCGCGCGGTCCGGATCGACCGCGATGTTGACGGTCTGCTCGCCGGCGCGCAGCGCGTCGCAGGTGACCGTGAGGCCGCTCAGCGTCACCTCGAGATCCTGGCCCTTGAGCCCTTTCAGGAAATCCGCCACCGCATCCAGCTTCACCTTGACCGCCACGGCTTCCGGAGAAACTTCGGTAAAATCCTTCGGCGATGCGGTGATGCCGTCATCGGTCGACTGGTTGTCGAGATATTCCTTTTCGCTCAGGTCGGAATTATCCGAGGAAGCGACCTCCGTCACGGCCTGGCCGACGCTGATCTGTCCCTTGAACTCGAACGTATCCCCGGTCGGCCGGCGTACCAGTTTCACCGTAACCGGCAGTTTCTCGCCGAGGCTCTGCGTGCTGCCGGTCAGGGTTTGACCGTTCACCGCCAGGTTGGCGACGAAGCGATCCTTGCGATCGGAGCCTTTCGCCACCGGATAACAGACGTCAAGCACGGCCGCGGAGACGCTCTTGCCCTGACGGGTCTCCTTCAGCACGACGTCGGCATTGCCGTCCATCAAGCCTTCGATGGAGGTGAAATACCTGACCTCGTTGGCGCCGGCCGCTGCTTTCGTCGAAAGCTTCATGTCGGCGAAAGCAAGATCCGAGGAGGCCGTCATCAGTCCGACCAGGCAGAGCAGCAGCGCGCGCATATCCGATTCCTCAAAGGGGCAATTCGGGCTGCCGTTGTGGCGCCTTCCCGAAACCGGCCGAATCCTTCAGTAGCAAACCACATTAGCATTCGCGAAAAAAGAAGGCCGCCCGGAGGCGGCCTTCTGATCGATTGGCTGTATTTGGTACCGCCGGGCCTAGAAGCCCATGCCGCCCATGCCGCCGCCACCGCCGCCCGGCATCGCCGGAGCCGGCTCCCTGGGCAGTTCGGCGACCATGGCCTCGGTCGTTACCAGCAGGCCCGCCACGGAGGCGGCGTCCTGCAAGGCGGTGCGGACCACCTTGGCCGGGTCGATAATGCCCTTGACGACCATGTCGACATATTCCTCGGTCTGCGCGTCGAAGCCAAAGGTCTCCGACTTGTTCTCGAGGATCTTGCCGACCACGATCGAGCCTTCGACACCGGCGTTTTCCGCGATCTGGCGGATCGGAGCTTCCAGCGCCTTCAGCACGATGTTGATGCCGGCCTGGACATCGGCATTGTCGTTGCTGATGCGGCCGACCGCCTTCTTGGCGCGCAGCAGCGCCACGCCGCCGCCCGGCACGATGCCTTCCTGCACGGCTGCGCGGGTCGCGTTGAGGGCGTCCTCGACGCGATCCTTTTTCTCCTTCACCTCGACCTCGGTGGCGCCGCCGACGCGAATGATCGCGACGCCGCCGGCGAGCTTGGCCAGGCGCTCCTGCAGCTTCTCGCGGTCGTAGTCCGAGGTGGTCTCCTCGATCTGCGCCTTGATCTGGCCAACGCGGGATTCGATATCCTTTTTCTTGCCGGCGCCGCTGACGATCGTGGTGTTTTCCTTGTCGATCACCACCTTGCGCGCGCGTCCCAGCATGTTGATCGTGACGCTTTCGAGCTTCATGCCGAGTTCATCGGAGATCAGCTGACCGCCGGTCAGGATCGCGATGTCTTCCAGCATCGCCTTGCGGCGATCGCCGAAGCCGGGCGCCTTGACGGCGGCGACCTTGAGGCCGCCGCGCAGGCGGTTGACCACCAGCGTCGCCAGTGCTTCGCCTTCGACGTCCTCGGCGATGATCAAAAGCGGCTTGCCGGATTGGACCACCGCTTCCAGCACCGGCAGCATCGCCTGCAGGCCGGACAGCTTCTTCTCGTGCAGCAGCACGTAGACGTCCTCGAGTTCGGCGGTCATTTTCTCGGCATTGGTGACGAAGTACGGCGACAGGTAGCCGCGGTCGAACTTCATGCCCTCGACGATGTCGACGTCGGTTTCGAGCGACTTGTTTTCTTCAACCGTGATGACGCCCTCGTTGCCGACCTTCTGCATCGCCTGTGCGATCATCTTGCCGATGGCGGCGTCGCCATTGGACGAGATGGTGCCGATCTGGGCGACCTCGGAGGAGGCCGCGACCGGCTTGGCGCGCTTCTCGATGTCCTTGACGACGGCAGCCACGGCAATGTTGATGCCGCGCTTCAGATCCATCGGGTTCATGCCGGCGGCAACCGATTTGGCGCCTTCGCGCACGATCGCCTGCGCCAGCACCGTGGCGGTGGTGGTGCCGTCGCCGGCGGTGTCGTTGGTCTTGGAGGCGACTTCGCGCAGCATCTGCGCGCCCATGTTCTCGAACTTGTCCTCGAGTTCGATCTCCTTGGCGACGGTGACGCCGTCCTTGGTGATGCGGGGGGCGCCGAAGCTCTTTTCGATCAAGACATTGCGGCCCTTGGGGCCGAGCGTCACCTTGACGGCGTTGGCGAGGATATCGACGCCGCGCAGCATGCGATCGCGCGCGTCTCCGGAAAATTTAACGTCCTTGGCGGCCATTTTGGATACTCCTTGGATAAGCCTCATCCCTGCATAACGCCTCCGGCGTTATCGCTGGAGGAGCGGGCGCTTGCCCGCGTCTCGAAGGATGGGTGGATGAACTTCCGGACCCTTCGAGACGGCAGCTGCGCTGCCTCCTCAGGGTGAGGATGGCGTGTGAGTTGCGCCCGCTTTACGCGAGCACGCCCATGATGTCGGATTCTTTCATGATCAGGAGTTCCTCGCCGTCGAGCTTGATCTCGGTGCCCGACCATTTGCCGAACAGGACGCGATCGCCGACCTTGAGGTCGATCGGAAGCAGCTTGCCGGCTTCGTCGCGGCCACCGGGGCCGACGGCGGTGATTTCGCCCTGCGACGGCTTTTCCTTGGCGCTGTCGGGAATGATGATGCCGCCCTTGGTTTTTTCTTCGGCGTCGATGCGCTTGACCACAACACGGTCATGCAGCGGACGAAATTTGGATTTAGCCATCACGGTTCCTTTTGGAGGTTTGGTCTGAAGTCTGGTTTGCCATCGAGAGCGGCTTGGAATAGAGCGGCTTGGAATAAGAGACATATTCGACGTCCTGAAGGCGCCGGACCGTTCATATCCCCCTTAGCAATCGGGCTCACGGAGTGCTAATTGTGCGCCGGGGAATATGGCGTGACGCCGATCCTGTCAAGCAAAGCGGTTAAGTCCTTGGTTAGGCCGATATAGGATGCTGCGGAGGAAACCAAATCGGGGCGCCAGCGTAATTCGTTGGACGTCATTGCTCCGAAAGCAGTTTTACGCTTGGCTGCGGGTCGGGAGCGGCCACGAATTGAATGCGGGGGATGCCATGGTCAGGTCACTTAGTGCGCGCGCGGTTGCCAATCTGGGGATTGCCTGTGGGCTGACGGTGTTTCTCGGCGCATGCGGCAGCATGAGCCTGACGTCGAATTCCCCGACCGCGGCGCCGGAACCGGGGGTAGCGCCGGAAATGCCGGCCAGCATCCGCGCCGACGAAATCGTCGGCCGCTGGGGCCTCGCCTCGTTCCAGGACCCCAAGGACCGCGCGCGTACCGAGGCCGCGGCAAAGGGGCAATGCAAGCAGCCCTACGTGATCGGCGCGGGGACCCATGGCGGCGTGGTCATGCATCTGGCCGATCAGGCGACGCCGCAGGAGCTTGACCTGAAGGGCAGCCCGAGCGGCAAGAATTATATCGGGCCGGCCGGACCGGCCGGCGGCGAACAGGACCGCGAGATCGTTTCCTTTGACGGTCGCGTGATGGTCACGCGTTTTCTCGACAAGGATGCGGCGACCCGCTACGGCAACATGGTCTATGTCCGTTGTGCTCCGCGGGCGTGAGCTGAATTACAAACATCTAATGATCGTCGTTCCGGGGCGATGCGCAGCATCGAACCCGGAACCTAGAGACGATCATCTCTGGATTCCGGGTTCTCGCTTCGCGAGCCCCGGAATGACGGTTGAGAAAAACAGAAAACGCCGGCGTCAAGCCGGCGTTTTTGCATTTGGGATGTGACGACGCCGGGTGTCGCCACCCGTCGTCCAAAACTCAGTCGAACAGCGCGTCGATGTCGTCCTGCGAGGCGTGGCCCGGATCGTCGTCCAGTTTCGGCCCGTTCAAGAGCTTGTCGTCGCCTTCGCGGCTATCGACGATCGGCGGCGCATGGGCCTTGATCGCATCGACGCCGCCCCAGATGTCCATCATGACGGTGATGTGATTCTCGATGAATTTCATCGTGGTCATCACCTTCTTGATGCGCTGGCCGGTCAGATCCTGGAAATTGCAGGCCTCGAAAATCGAGACGACGCGCTCCTGGATTTCCTCGCTCAAGAGCTTCTGCTGATCGGGCGAATTCACTTTCATCAGCGCGCTGGCGGCCTGGTCGATCGACTCGGCGGCTTCCAGGATCTGCTGCGTGGCCTCTTCGGTGCCGCCGACCACGGCGCCGAGCTCGCCATTGACGCGGGCCATTTCCTCGCCGCTGAAGCTCTTGCCGTGCAGAACCGCGATTTCGCGCTTGGTGCGGTTGATGGCGTCGTAGATCAGGTCAAGTTCCACCTTGAGTTTCTCGCATTGCTCAATCTGCGCCCGATAGGTTTCGAGCATCGCATGGGCGTCGGCGACCTCGCGTTCGACCGATGCGCCGATCTCTTTTACCGTGCTGCTGGGCGCGGCCATCTGACTGCGGATGGCGCGTAATTCGCTCATGATCTCGCGATGCATGGGACCGACATCAGCATCGGCGACGGAGGGCATCGGCATGTCGCCGGTAACTACTTCTTCGATACGAAAACGTCTGCGATGAATCGGCATGAGGCTCTTCCTGAACTGCACTGCTTCCTTTTAAACAGATGCGATTTAACGTGGAGTTCACGCCGGAACCTGTCGCGGGCCCGGCCTTCGTCCGGCGCAAACCTGCGATTAACCATGTGCGGCCGGCATTCATCGAAAATAAACGCTACCGGACAAAACGGCGTCCGGTTGACGACGTGGTGAATCGAAACGCCGTTTCTGTTTACCAAACCGATTAGGTTTTGATTTGTATTGATGGCGTGCGGCGGGCGCTGTCCAGGCGGCTGCCAGAAATTAAACAGTGACGAAACAGTACAGAGTACGTCGATGTTCAGAAAAATGACCCTTGCGCTGCTCGCCGGCGCGGCTTCCCTCGTTGCCGGAACCCCTCAGGCTGCCGCGATCGACGCGGCGCTTCCCGAACCCAATGTGATCTACGGCAATCAGGCAGCACAGCCTGCGCCGGTGCGCGTAGCCTCCGCCGAACGTTCCAATATGGGCGGCGGCTTTATCCAGTTCCTGTTCGGCGACCAGCAGCAGGCCCAGGGTCGAGGTTACCAGCAGCAACCAGTCTACCAGCAGCAGCCGTCCTATGAACCGCGGCGTGCGCTGTTGCCGCAGCAGGGCGACATGTATCAGGGCAATTCGCAGCAGGCCGATCCGCAGCAGGAAGCCGCCGATCCGACGCAGCATCCGTTCGATCCGAAATTCGAGAAGCAGATGGTCGATTACAGCGGCAGGGAAGGCGCCGGCACCATCGTCGTCGATACGCCCAACAAGTTTCTGTATCTGGTGGAGGGCAATGGCAAGGCGTTGCGCTACGGCATCGGCGTCGGCAAGCCCGGCTTCACCTGGTCGGGCGTGAAGACGATCTCCGCCAAGAAGGAATGGCCGGATTGGACCCCGCCGGCGGAAATGCTGGTGCGCCGCCCGGATCTGCCGCGGCATATGGAAGGCGGCCCGCAAAATCCGCTCGGCGCGCGCGCGATGTATCTGGGATCGACGCTCTATCGCATCCACGGCTCCAACGAGCCCTGGACCATCGGCACCAACGTCTCCTCGGGCTGCATCCGGATGCGCAACCAGGACGTGATCGACCTCTATGGCCGTGTCAATGTCGGCGCCAAGGTCGTGGTGATCTGAGCTTCGCTTCGGCTATAACCGAAAACGGCCGCTCGACTGTCGAGCGGCCGTTTTCTATTCAAGGGCTGGCGAAGGTATCAGACGTCGTCGCTGCCGCCGTCGCCATCAAAACCGTCGGAATCGTGATCGCCGTCGTCGTCATTTGAGGCGGAGTCGAAAAATCCGGCACGCGAACTGTTATCGTCCTCACGATCCTGCTCGGCGTCCTGGGCCCGGTCCTGGGCAGCGAGATCCCGGTTTTTCGAGCCGATATCGTTGATGCCGGCATCGCGGGCGAGATTGCTGCCGGACAGGTCGCTCCATGGCGATTTGCCGCCGATTGCAGCGCTATCGCCGAACGCCTGCCGGTTGCCGCCGCCCATCATGCCGCGGAAGCTGTTGAGCAACAGCGAGCCGCCGACCATGCCGGCCGCCGTCGCGGCGGCGGTGCCCAAAAATGAACCGCCGCCGCCGCCCATCGCGCCGCCGAACATGCCGCCCATCGGGCCTTGGCCACCATAGGCTTGCTGGCCAGATCCCTGCTGGCCGTAGCCCTGATCATGCTGCCCATACGGGCCCTGATCGTAATGTCCCGGGCCTTGCGCCTGCTGCATCACTTGGCCGCTGTTCCAGACCGGGCGACCGCCGGTATCCCGGTTGTTGATCTCGGGCGCGCGGACATTCGGCACCGAGCCGTGCGAGCCGCTTGACCCGAACACCGCGTCGCGCATCGAATCGAGGAAGCTGCCGGATGGTTGCGGCTCGGGTGGCGCGCTGGCGGATTCCAGTTGTTCGATTCGCTCGTGCGCCTGCTTCAGCGCTTCGTCCTGAACCAGCACGGTCTGCACCAGCGCATAGACGGCATTGGGTGCCACGCGCAGGCCCTGCGTCATCGCAGCGGTCGCGTCCGGATCGCGTGGCGCGCCCTCGACCTTCGAGAGCCGGGCAAAAAGATCGTCAACCAGTTGGCGTTCTTGCGGTGTCATGGCGTTCTCCGTCGCGTCGGATGAATGTCGAAGCGCGCTGAAGATGTAGGCGGCGTTTGTGTCGCAAGTAGTGTCCGGCTTGATTAAATTTCGGTATGCGACAAAACGACCGGGCTATTTTCCTCAGCGATATCAGCCCAATGTAACTTTATTCAGGGCCAGCAACGGCGGAAAATCCTCGCCGGCGAGAAACCCATATTCGCGTTCGCGCTGGGTCGTCAGCGGGTCGAGGCTGACCAGGATGTCGTCGACGAATCCGGGATGACACATTACGAGGCCGCCCTCCGGCAGCTGGTGGAGAAATTGCCCCATCAGCGCGCCGAAATCCGTCGCTTTCGAAAAATCATAGGCGCCGGCGAATCCGGGATTGAACGCGATGCCGGCGCGGCTCGCGCGCTTGCGAAACTGCGCGCTCAATAGATCGAGCACCAGCGCCTTGGGCGCGCCAAGCCGCTCTGCCAACGGTAGCTCGCGTCCGCCCTGGCGTACCCAGGCATCGGGTGCTGCTTGCTTGACCGCCGCCAGAAAGCCGTCGCGGACCTGGGGAAACAATTGCGCATGCTGATGGCCGTCGACGAAATCGGGCGGTCGGCCGAACAATTCGCTGAACGCGGCGAGCTGCACCAATATTTCGGCGCAGATGATTTCCGGATCGAGCCGCCGCAGCAGGCCGGCGCGCAACAGCTTTGGAAAGGCCGGAAATTGCCCGCCCTCGATGGGTTGAAAATGCATCGTCAGCGGACGAAACGGCGCCGTCAGCGTGGCGTGCAGCCCGATCGCGCAACGCGGACTTGTGGCGGCGGCGGCCTGCAGCGAACTGACCTCGTCGCGGCCGATCGCGGCTCCCACCACCATCACCGATGTGGCATTGAGACGGCCGCGTTCGATCAGGTCGCGAATGGCGCGGTTGACGCCGGGACTGATGCCGTAATCGTCGGCGCACAGCCAGAACCGTCGCGGCGTCGCGGCCTCGTTCATTCGGCCGCGGACCTTTCACCGGCGGTGCCGTTGCTGTCCGCCGCGGCCCGCTTCTCGCTGTGCTCGGCGACGAAATAGATCGGACGCGCTTTCAGCTCGGAGAGGATCTTGCCGATATATTCGCCGACAATGCCGATCATGATCAGCTGCACGCCGCCGATCGTCATCAGGCCGACCACCAGCGAGGGGTAACCGGGGACCGACTTGCCGCTCATCCAGGTTTCCCAGAGGATCGAGAGGCCGAACAGGAAGGCGATGGTCGCGAGCACGGCGCCGAGCAGGCTCGCCAGCCGCAACGGCGCCACCGAGAACGAGGTCAGGCCTTCGATCGAAAGCCCGAGCAGCCGGCCGGCGCTGAACGTGGTGACGCCATGGGCGCGGGCGGCCGGCTCGTAATCGACGCGGATCTGGCGAAAACCGATCCAGCTGGCGAGGCCCTTGAAGAAGCGGTTGCGCTCGGGGAGTTGCTTGAGGGCGGCCGCGGCGCGCGGTGACAGCAGGCGGAAATCGCCGGCATCCTCCGGGATTTTCTGCCGTGCACCCCAATTGATCAGCGAATAGAAGCCATGCACCGCGAGGCGGCGCAGGAACGATTCATTGTCGCGATTGGCTTTCGCGGTATAGACCACGTCATAGCCGTCATCGATCCAGTGACCGACCAGCCTCTCGACCAGATCCGCCGGATGCTGGCCGTCGCCGTCCATGAACAGCACGGCGCCGCGCCGGGCGTGGTCGAGCCCCGCCATCAAGGCGGCTTCCTTGCCGAAATTGCGCGACAACGACACCACCTGGACGTCGAGCGTATCGGCGGCCAGTCCGCGCGCGATGAGGAGCGTGCCGTCCGAGCTGCCGTCGTCGACATACACCACCTCGCAGCCGAGGCGGTAACGGTCGCGCAGCTTCTTCGCCAGCTCGTCCAGCCGCGCATGCAGCGCGGCAAGGCCAGCGGCCTCGTTGTACACGGGCACGACGATCGACAGCCCCTGCGCCGCGGCATTGACCGCGGTGGTGGACAGGCCAGAAACATCGGTACCGAGCATCATCGATCAGGTCTCAACGTCAGGAAAAAGCAGCATATGGCAATCGCCTGTTGTTGTCGCCACAGGGATCGGCCGCCGGCTTGCGCCTTACTGCCGCAAGAACGCCTCGAGTTTGGCAAACAGCGGATTGTCGCGGTCCAGCACATAGTCGAGCGACGCCACCGACACCGTATCGGCGCCGTGGTCGCGCAGGAAACTGCCGAGCGCATAGAGTTTGGCCGGCGGACAATGCAGCGTCAGCATTCCCGATGAGGTCGGGCCGCCGAACGGCGAGACCACCCCGAAGCGATTATGCGCTTCGGTCAGAAGTGCTGCAGTGCATTCCTTGAAGCGGGTGCGGACCTCGCGGTATTTGCTGGCCCGGGCGCGCGCGGCAATGTGGTCGAGGATGACGCGCGCGGTCTCGCGGGCCTCGTCCGACCAGTCGGCGTCGCGCGAAGCCACGAGGTTGGCCTGGCTGCGCAGGATCACGCCGTCGTCGAGCACCTTGAGGCCGTTGGCGGCCAGGGTCGCGCCGGTGGTGGTGATATCGACGATCATCTCGGCGGTGCCGACCGCGGGCGCGCCCTCGGTCGCGCCGGCGCTCTCGACGATGCGGTAGTCGACGACGCCATGCGCGGCGAAGAAGGTCCGGGTCAAATTGATGTATTTGGTCGCGACCCGCATCCGCCGGTTATGCTGGGCGCGGAAGCCGGTGGTGACGTCGTCGAGATCGGCCATGGTGCGGACGTCGATCCAGGCCTGCGGCACCGCGACCACCACATTGGCGCTGCCGAAGCCGAGTGGTTCGATCAGCAGAACGCGCTTGTCGGCGTCGGCGATGCTCTCGCGCACCAGGTCCTCGCCGGTAACGCCGAGATGCACCATGCCGCGCGCCAGCTGCGAGGCGATCTCGCTCGCCGAGAGATAGGCGATCTCGACATTGTCGAGCCCGTTGACGGTGCCGCGATAGTCGCGGGCGCCGCGCGGCTTGGCCAGCCCAAGCCCGGCGCGGGCGAAGAACGCCTCGGCGTTTTCCTGCAGGCGGCCCTTCGACGGAACCGCCAGAACGAATGGCGCCGTCATGATGCGCTCCCCTTGACGCTGCCCGCGGCAGCCTTTTGACCAAGCTGGGTGAGGGTTTCGACCCACACCGAAAATCCGACCGCCGGGATCGGCACAGCCGAGCCGAGCTGGGTCATCAGGCCATCGTACCGTCCGCCCGCCACCAGCGGTTCGACGCCATTGCCCTTGCCGTGCAGTTCGAACTCGAAGCCGGTGTAATAATCGAGGCCGCGCCCGAACGATGTCGCAAAACGTACCGAGCGGGTCGCGATGCCGCGCGCGGCCATGAAGCCGATGCGGCTTTCGAGCTGATCGATCGCGGCGGCCAGATCGAGTTTGGCGTCGTCGGCCAGCGCGCGCAGTTGCGCGACGGCTTCGTCGGGATCACCTGCGATCGCCAGGAATCGCTTGATGGTCTTGAGCGCGTCGCCCGGCAGCGCGCCGCCTTTCAGGGTCGATTGCTCGAGGAAGCGATCGGCGATTTCGGCAACCGAACGCCCGCCGACATTGGTGGTGCCGGCGATCGACATCAGGTCGGTCACCAGCGCCAGCGCCGCCTTGCGGTCGGAGCCTGCCAGCGCTGCGAGCACGCCTTCATATTCGTTGCGGCCGGGCGCGGTGGCGAGCGTCAGCCGCTCGATATCTTCCGCCAGGCTGACCTTGCGGTTGAAATCCTTGATCAGCCGCCGCCGCCACACCGGATAAAGCCCGAGCGCATCGATCAGCGCATTGAACAGCGCCACGTCGCCGGTGCGGATTTCGACGTCGGTCAGGCCGACCGCCGCGGTCGCCTCCAACGCCAGCGCCAGCATCTCCGCATCGGCCGCGGCGCGATCCTGGCGCCCGAAGGATTCGATGCCGGCCTGCAGGAACTGGTTGGAGCGGCCGCCGCGATAGCGAAACACCGGCCCGAGATAGCTGAAGCCCGCCGGCTGGCCGGCGCGGTCCGAGGCCAGATAATCGCAGGCCACCGGAATGGTGAGGTCGGGGCGCAGGCACAATTCCTCGCCGCCGGCATCGGTGGTCAGGTAAAGGCTTTTGCGGATGTCCTCGCCAGAGAGATCGAGGAACGGTTCCGCCGGCTGCAGGATCGCCGGCTCGGCCCTGATGTAGCCGGCCTGCGCGAACGACAGCAGCAGCGCGTCCGCCCATGCGGCGGTTCCGGCGGTGGTCGTGGTCATTTTGGCGTCCAATTATCCGGAAAAACCGGTTCCAAGTGGTTCTGGCGCAGCCCTTAGCATGGCCCGGGCGGGGTTTCGACAGGGATCGGCCGGATGGCTTAATGACCGGCCAAAATGCCAATAACGGCCCTTAATCCATCGGCCCTATCAGGTCCAGTCGCCGAGCGCGGCCTGCACCAGCGCCAGCGCGGCCACCCCCGCGGTATCGGCGCGCAGCACCCTTGGCCCCAGCGAGAGCCGCAGGGTTCGTGGCTGCCGCAGCAGGATGGCGCGCTCTTCCTCGGCAAATCCACCCTCCGGACCGATCAGAATGTCGATCCCGCCGGAAGCGGCTTTTTCTCCCCGAAGTGCCTGCAATGGGTCTGCGACCTCGGCGGCCTCGTCGCAGAACACCAGCAGACGCTGAGCGTCGCGTTGGGTCAGATAGCGATCGAGCGTCATTGGTTCGGCCACTTGGGCCACGCTCAGGATGCCGCATTGTTCGGCGGCTTCGATGACGTTGGCCCGCATCCGTTCGCTATTGACCCGCGAGACCTGGGTGAAGCGGGTCAAGACCGGCTGCAGCGAGGAGGCGCCCATCTCGACCGCCTTCTGCACCATGTAATCGAGCCGGGCGTGTTTCAGCGGCGCAAACACGTAAGCGAGGTCGGGCAAAAGATCCTGCGGCCGGCTCTGGGCGACGACGGTCAAGCTGTCCGGCCGCTTGCGTCCACCGATCGAGGCCTGCCATTCGCCATCGCGCCCGTTGAACACCAAAATGGTGTCGCCCGCGGCAAGCCGCAGCACGTTGCCGAGATAGTTGCTGTGGTTGCGCTCGAGCGCGACTGTTGCGCCCGCGGCCAATGCGGCGTCGACGAACAACCGGGGGGCGCGAAAGTCCATTTCAGGCATATTTAATGTTCCGGACGCCGCTTTTAGACTAAAGCGCCGGAATCCGAAGGCTATTTTTGGCCTCCGGCGCGGCCCTACGCCGCGCTCTTGCCCAATTCCCCGGGTTGTTAAGGGCAGGCAAGAATCGTAAATAGCCCCATCGGAATCGTCTTTCATTGGAAAGACTGTCTCTGGAAGATTTGGGGATCATTGGAACTTGCCAGAGGAGCAGCTTTGATCATCCGTCGCTTCATTGTGCCGCTCGCCGTCGCGCTCGTTACGGCCCATGCCGGTCAGGCGCTGGCGCAGGGCGCCTTTCCGGCGCCGTTGCCCGCCAATGCCGCCGGCACGGTTAACGATCCGGCATTTCCGCCGCTCAGGGGCACTGCGCCTGCCGTCAGGGGCAATGCACCCGTCGCCAATGACCCGGCGTTCCCGCCGGTGAACGGGTCGGCGCCGGTTGCGTCGATTGGCGCGCCCTCCAACACGTCCTTCCCGGTCAACGGCGCCGCGCCGCTCTCCGGTGCCGGTTTCGAGCGCCCGCCGGCGCCGCCAACGCAAGGCGGTGGCGGGGACTGCATGAGAGAATTCACTCCGCTGCGCGACGAGGCTGAGAAACGCGGCAAGCTGATCAAGGCGGCCAGCGACCGGCATGCGCCGCCCGACGAGGCCTGCAAGCTGATCGGGGCCTACGGCCAGGCTGAACTCAAGATGATCAAATTTGTCGAGAGCCACTCGGCGAAGTGCGGGATTCCACCGCAGGTGCTCGAGCAGCTCAAGGGCGGTCACAAGAATTCCGAAAGCATGCTGCAGAAGGTCTGTGCCGCGGCTCAGCAGGCGCAGAGCCGGCCAGCGGCCGGCCCGAGCCTGAGCGAAGTGCTCGGCTCCGCGGCGGCGTTGCCCGAAGCGACCAAGACCAGGAAGGGCGGTAGCACCTTCGATACGCTGAACGGCAACGTGCTGACGCGATGAGCGGGCGTCGATGTGACGTCGCTCGCCGGTGCGTCGCGAATTCGCAAGCAGGACATTAGGGTGAGATGAGTGGCGTGGCCGCCCGCGTTGCTGATGCCACCGGCAACTGGGTCGATACCCGCGCGCCGTCATGGTCGCGGCCCTATCTGCGGCTGGCCCGGTTCGACCGGCCGATCGGATCCTGGCTGCTGCTGATGCCGTGCTGGTGGTCGGCGGCGCTGGCCTCCGGTGTTCTCCACGAGATCAAGCGATTGCCGCTCGTCGTAGCGCTGTTTTTTGTCGGGGCGTTCGTGATGCGCGGCGCCGGTTGCACCTGGAACGACATCACCGATCGCAAGCTCGACGCCCTGGTCGAACGCACCCGGTCGCGGCCGATCCCGGCAGGGCAGGTGAGCGTGCCGCGGGCGGTGACGTTCCTGGTGGTGCAGGCCCTGATCGGACTATCGGTGCTGCTGCAATTCAACCGCTTCGCGATCACTACCGGCATCGCCTCGCTGCTGATCGTTGCGATCTATCCTTTCATGAAACGGATCACCTGGTGGCCGCAGATCGTGCTCGGGTTGGCGTTCTCATGGGGTGCGCTGATGGGGTTCGCGGTGCTGCTCGGGCGGATCGATGCGGCGGCGCTATGGCTGTATGCCGGCTCGATCGCCTGGGTGATCGGCTACGACACCATCTATGCGCATCAGGACGCCGAGGATGATGCGCTGATCGGAATCAAATCGACTGCGCTGTTGTTCGGCGCGCGCACGCGTCCGGCGCTGGTGGCGTTTTACGCGCTCGCGGTGATTTTGATTGGAATCGCGCTGGCGTTGACCGGCGCGGGCGCTTTCGCCTGGATCGGTCTTGCGATGTTCGCCGCGCATCTGGCCTGGCAAATTGCGCGGCTCGATATTTCCGATACCGCGTTATGCCTGCGCGTCTTCAAGTCCAACCGCGACGCCGGCTTGTTGCTGTTCGCGGGACTGCTGGTCGATGCGGTGATGCGGGCGGGTTAGTGCCTGACGGGCAAATCACTTGCCCGCACCGAATCCTGTCCAGCCCCGCTGACAAAAATATTTTAGTTCACATCAGACCCAAATCATCGGCTTACTCCATGCCGTCTCATCCCTCACGAGGGGACGTTGGCCATCGTCACGAACGTTGGGATGGGATGCAATGGACGCGGAGGCGCTTTTGACGAACAGCGCTAACGCGGACGGCGAAGTCGTGTGGTCCTGACGCCCCGATGCTGGCGTCAAGTTGTGCGGAAGCTTTTCTGCGCAGCGATGGTGACAAAAAGCCGGTCGCCAGGGAGAGCACGAAGGAAACCGTAAAACCATTGCGCAGGGAAGGCCGGACTGCCTCCGCTGAACCTGTATGCTCGTGTGCGCCCTTTTTACTGTCTTTGCACACGAGACCGCGGGTGCAGCGCGCACCCGGTCTTCCCTGCGCCCTCTCTTGAGGGTCGCCTGCGCCCTCTCTTGTAGGGCGAAACGATTTGCAAAACTCGGGCGCATCGTGTCGCGAGAATGCGGAAGTGCGCGCTGGTTGGTGATACAACGGCGCCGTCATCCTGAGGTGCGCGCCGCCTTTGGCGCGCCTCGAAGGATGTTGTTCAACGCGGTGTTTGCGGCCATCCTTCGAGGCGCGCAAGAGCGCGCACCTCAGGATGACGTTCGTGGTGTTTCGCCAGGATCAGTCCCTCGCGATGATCTCGCGTTCGTCCTGATGACGATTCGCCGGATTGAGCAGGTCGCCGCGGCGCCGCCGTACCAGGAATTTCGGACGCCGGGCTTGAATCGCGTTGTGACGCCGGCGCCGCGCCGCCGGCGCGGATACCTTTTCCTCCGGCAATTGCGGAAGCGCGAAGATCTCGCTCCACATCTGCCAGGCGGTTGCGATTTCCTCGCGGTCGGAACTGACGCAGAGCGGGATCGTCAAGGATGGATCGCGATGGGCGAGCACCAGCATCTGGGCATCGTCGTTACAGCGCAATGCGACGCCGAGAAAATCGCTGACGCTGATATTGACCGCCATCCGCATGCCATGCAGGGCCCGGCGCAACACGACGCGTTCGCGATGAAGTTCGATCTGCCGCACGCCGCCGTCGGCGCGGGTATCGTGCGCGTCGAAGCTGACGGGCAGGGAAAGAGGGTCGAGCCGCAATGCGCGGCTCGACCCGGCGGGATTGATCCCGCTTGTTGCTGTTTGACGCCTCACGGCTTTTATTCTCCCCGCCAGGATTATGTTCCCGGTCGATGGGTGAGAGCATGCCAGAGCGGTGGCCGTTTCGGCTTAAAAAGGCTGGTTAACTGGGCGTCACCCGCCCGCATGATTGACAAGACCTTGGCTCACATGATTGACGAGACCTTGCGTGGATTCGGAGAATCTTCGGTTTTTGGCGCACAAAAATGCTTGAAATCCCTGTGAATCAGGCACATCTCATGGATCGGCCGATCTGTGCCGGGCCCTCTTCCATTCAGCTTCAACCTTGGGGATTTCGTTCGTGATCTCTTCACCATCCGCCGCGTCGCCGCTTTCATCGAATGCCGCGGCTTCCGATCTGTTCGATCAATCCGTGCTGAGTACATTGGCGCAGCGCCTGGTCGAGGCCGCCAAGCGCGCCGGCGCGGATGCCGCCGACGCGGTCGCGGTGCGCGGCGTCTCGCAAGGCGTCGAGGTGCGCGACGGGCGCGTCGAGGAGTCCGAACGCTCCGAAGGCGACGATGTCGGATTGCGGGTGCTGGTGGGACAGCGCCAGGCGGTGGTTTCCACCAACGACGTCAGCGGCGATGGCGTCGCGAAACTGGCCGAACGCGCGGTGGCGATGGCGCGCGTTGCACCCGATGACAAATATGTCGGCCTCGCCGATCCGGCGCTGCTGGCGAAAGAATTTCCGAACCTCGATCTGCTGGATCCGAAGGTCCCCTCGACCTCCGAACTCGAACGGCGCGCCTGCGAGGCGGAAGCTGCTGCCCTCGCGGTCAAGGGCGTGACCAAATCGGGCGGCGGTTCGGCGACATCCGGAATTGGCGGCATGGTGCTGGTGACCTCGACCGGCTTCCACGGCTCTTATCTGCGATCGAGCCAGAGCATCTCGATGACCGCGATTTCCGGTGACGGCACCGGGATGGAGCGCGACTATGATTATACGGTAGCACCACATGCGTCCGATCTGGCATCGCCCGAGAGTGTCGGCCGCAAAGCCGGCGAGCGCACCGTGGCGCGCGCCAATCCGCGCAAGGTCGAGACCTGCAAGGTCCCGGTCGTTTTCGATCCCCGGGTTTCCGGATCGATCGTCGGTCATCTGGTGGGCGCGGTGAATGGCGCGTCGATCGCCCGCAAGACCAGTTTCCTCAAAGACCGTCTTGGCCAGCAATTGTTCGCCAGGAACATCCGCATCATCGACGATCCGCTGCGGGTGCGCGGCTTGCGCTCGCAAACCTTCGACGCCGAGGGCGTCAAGGTCAAGAAGCTCGCGATCATCGACGAGGGGGTACTGACCTCATGGCTACTGGATTCCGCGACCGCGCGCGAACTTGGCCTCGCCACGACAGGCCACGCCCAGCGTGGCGTCTCGTCGTCGCCTTCGCCGGGATCGTACAATCTGCATCTCGAAGCGGGTGAGCCGACGCCGGCCGAATTGATCGCCGACATCAAGCAGGGATTCTACATCACCGATCTGATCGGCTCCGGGGTCAATGGCGTGACCGGCGATTACAGCCGCGGCGCTTCCGGGTTCTGGATCGAGAACGGCGAAATCACCTATGCGGTGAGCGAGGTGACGATCGCCGGCCATCTGTTCGATATCTTCAAATCGATGGTGCCGGCCAACGATCTGGAATTTCGTTATGGCGTCAACGCCCCGACGCTGCGGATCGAAGGATTGACGCTTGGCGGACGCTAGCGCTGGTCGCGTCCACGGCGAAACCTGCTCCCGCGACAGGCTGGTGCGCGACACCGCACTGTTGATCGAAACCGTGCGCGAGGCCGGCGCGCTAGCGCGCTCGATGTTTCGCACCGAGCTCAGGAACTGGACCAAGGGCGCATCGTCGCCGGTGTCCGAGGCCGATATTGCGGCCAACGATTTGATCGAGAGCAGGCTGCGCTCGGCCACGCCGGAGTATGGCTGGCTGTCGGAAGAGAGCGTCGACGATGAGGCGCGGCTGGGCAAGCCACTGGTCTGGATCGTCGATCCGATCGATGGCACCCGCTCGTATCTGGCCGGCCGCGAAGACTGGTGCGTCAGCGTGGCATTGGTTGAGGGCGCGTCCCCGCTGCTGGCGGCGGTGTTCGCACCGGTCACCGAGGAGTTTTTCTTTGCCGCGCGCGGTGGCGGCGCATTTCTCAACGATCTGCCGGTCCGCGCGACCGCGGGGACGGAGCTGGATTTCTCCCGGATAGCCGGTCCGAAGCCGCTGGTCGAACGGTTGAACCGGGGGCCGGGCGAGATTTCGCTTTATCCGAGAATCGGCTCATTGGCGCTTCGGTTATGCCGGGTGGCCGAAGGACGGCTGGACGCCGCCTTTGCCGGCGGCCAAAGCCGCGACTGGGACCTTGCCGCGGCCAATTTGATCGTGCAGGAAGCGAATGGTAATATGACCGCGCTTTCGGGGGATACCATCCTGTACAATCGCCGGGAGGTGACGCACGGGGTGCTGGTGGCAGCGGGACGCGATCGTCATGCGAGCATTGTCGAGCATTTCCGAAATCGGCCGTTGCCCTGAACGCCCTCGCGGCACGTCGGAAATCTTGTTGGCCGGGCGCCACATTGGGAAAACAAATCATGCCAGATAGTGCGCCGCAGCAGCTGCTCCACCTCGTCATCGGCGGCGAATTGACCGATCTCGAAAACATCACGTTCAAGGATCTCGATCAGGTCGAAATCGTCGGCGTGTTTCCCAATTACGCCAGCGCCTTCGCGGCCTGGAAGGCGAAGGCGCAGCAGACCGTGGATAACGCCCACATGCGTTATTTCGTGGTCCATCTGCATCGGCTGCTCGATCCGGGGCAGGACGAAAAGTCCGGCCATTGAATTGAAAAAGCTGATTCGTAACACGCTGCGGAGCAGCTGGTTTCAGCGCGCCGCGGGGTTCCTCGCGGCCGAATATCTGCGGCTGGTGTGGTGGACCAACCGGTTCAGCCTCGATCCGCCTGATGTCTATGCGAAGGTCGAGCCGCAGATGCCGGCGATTTTCGCGTTCTGGCACGGTCAGCATTTCCTGACGCCGTTCATCAAGACCAGGGATATCCACCGCGCCAAGGTGTTGATTTCGCTGCATCGCGACGGCGAATTCAACGCGCTTGCCGTCGAGCGGCTCGGGATCGGCACCATCCGCGGCTCCGGCGATCATGGCTCGGCGTTTCACCGCAAGGGCGGCGTCGGCGCCTTCATGCAAATGGTGCGCGCGCTCGAAGACGGCTATAACGTCGCGCTGACAGCGGATGTGCCAAAACGCTCGCGCGTCGTCGGTCTTGGCATCATCATGCTGGCAAAGGCATCAGGGCGACCGATCATGCCGTTCGCGATGGCGACCAGCCGTTTCATCCAGTTGAAAAATTGGGACCGTACCACCATCAATCTGCCGTTCGGGCGCGGCGCCCTGGTGGGCATTGAAACGATCTTTGTGCCGCCGGACGCCGATGCCGAGACCATGGAGCGACTGCGCGCAAAACTTGAGACCGTGCTGAATGAAGTGACCGCCCGGGCCTATGCCCAGGTCGGCCGTTCGGAAATGGCAGGCCATGGCTAGCTCGTTGCCGATGACATTGCGGCTCTACCAGCGGCTGTCGGCGGCGGCCGTGCCATTGGCGCCGGCGCTGATCAATCGGCGGCTGAAGCAGGGCAAGGAGGATCCGGCCCGGGTCGGCGAGCGCCGCGGCATGAGCGAGGGCGTTCGGCCGCATGGGCCGCTGGTCTGGATTCACGGCGCCAGCGTCGGCGAAGTGCTGGCGGCGGCGGCGCTGATCGAACGATTGCGGGCGCTCAATATCCGCATCCTGCTGACCTCGGGCACGGTGACCTCGGCGGCGATCGTCGCCAAGCGCTTTCCCGCCGATATCATCCATCAATATGTGCCGTACGATTCACCGCGCTATGTCGCGCGCTTTCTCGATCACTGGAAGCCGTCGCTTGCGCTCTTTATCGAATCGGACCTGTGGCCGAATCTGATTTTGTCGAGCGCGGCGCGGCGGCTGCCAATGGTCCTGATCAACGGCCGGATGTCGCATCGCTCATTTCCGCGCTGGCGCAAGATCACGTCGACGATCGCGGCCCTGCTCGGCCGCTTCGATGTCTGTCTGGCCCAATCGAAAGTCGACGCCGAGCGCTTCGCCGCGCTCGGCAGCCGCAACGTCATCACCACCGGAAACCTGAAGCTCGATGTTCCGGCGCCGCCCGCCGATGCGGCCAAGCTGGAGCGGCTGATGTCGGTGACGCGCGGCCGGCCCATTATCGTCGCGGCATCGACCCATCCCGGCGAGGAAGAGATTCTGCTGGAGGTGCACAAGACGCTCGCCGGATTTTTTCCGCGATTGCTGACGGTGATCGTGCCGCGGCATCCCGACCGCGGCGAGGCCATCGCCCGCACGATCACCGAGTCCGGCCTGCATGCCGGGTTGCGTTCGCACGAGGATCTGCCGACGGCGGCGACCGATATCTATGTCGCCGACACTATGGGTGAACTCGGCCTGTTTTACCGGCTGGCGCCGATCGTGTTCATGGGGGGATCGCTCGTTCCCCATGGCGGACAAAATCCGATCGAGGCGATCAAGCTCGGCGCCTCGATCGTTCATGGTCCGCATGTTTTCAACTTCACCGACGTCTACGAGGCGCTCGATCATGCCGGCGGCGCCCGGCAAGCGGATGATCGGGAAGCGCTGGTGAAGCAGCTCGGCCAGTTGCTGGCCGATCCGGTGGCGCGCGAAACCTCTGCTGCGGCGTCGACCCGGGTGGTCGAGCAGCTTGGCGGCGCGCTGGAACGCACGATGACCGCGCTGGAGCCATATCTGCTGCAGCTACGGCTCGAAATGGGAGCGGCCAGTGCGTGAGCCGGCCTTCTGGTATCGGCCGCCATCCTTGCTCTCGCGATTGTTGATGCCGCTCGGCGCCATCTACGGCCAGGTGGCGGCCTGGCGAATGCAGCGCGACGGCTTTGACGCCGGCATCCCGGTGATTTGCGTCGGCAATTATCACACCGGCGGCGCCGGCAAGACGCCGACCGTGCTGGCGCTGACCAGGCTGCTGCGCGAACTCGGCGAGACGCCGGTGGTGCTGAGCCGCGGCTATGGCGGAAAATGGCGCGGACCGGTCAAGGTCGATCCCATCAGGCACATCGCGGCCAATGTCGGGGATGAGCCGCTGATGCTGGCGCAGACGGTCGCGGTGGTGATCGCGCGCGATCGAGTAGACGGCATCGCCTTGGCGCGCTCGCAGGGCGCCAGTGTGATCCTGATGGACGATGGCTTTCAGAACCCGGCGATAGCAAAGGATGCCTCGATCATCGTCATCGATGGCGATCGCGGTATCGGCAATGGCGGGGTGTTTCCCGCGGGCCCCTTGCGGGCGCCGCTGCCGCCGCAACTGGTTCGCACCGACGCGTTGATCGTGATCGGCGCTGGAGCCGCGGCCGGCGCGGTGGCATCAGCCATTGCCGCGCAGGCCAGGCCAGTATTCCCGGCGCATCTGAAGCCGACGGCCGAATCGCTGGCGCTATTTGCCGGCAAGCGCGTGCTGGCGTTTGCCGGGATCGGCGACCCCAACCGGTTTTTCAGGACGCTGCGTAGCGCCGGGGTCGATGTCGTCACGGAGCGGGTCTTCGCCGATCATCATCCGTTTTCGGTCCAGGAGATCGAGGCATTGATCGCGGAAGCCGGCCGCGACGGGCTGACATTGGTCACGACCGAGAAGGATCTGGCGCGGCTGCGCGGCGGCGAGGACGCTGCAGCCGCGGCGCCCGACATCACAGCGTTTCAGGTCACGCTCGAATTCGATGATGCGGCAAGGTTGCGGTCGTTTGTGTCGGACCGGCTGTTCAGGGCGCGGGAGAGGAAATACCAGGCGCGCAATTGATTTGCCCGCGCGCTCAGCTCTGCGTCTTCAACGCGCCGGGAAAATGCCGCTGCAGCACCGCGGTCGGAACGGCGTAGGCCTCCTGCAGGTCGACGCTCCAATATTTCAATTCGTCGAGCGGAATGCGGGCATCGGTGATGGCGCAACGCACATAGGTTCCCGGTGAGATCACGCGGAAATCGCCGTCCAGATATTGCACCTGCGCTTCGCCGTGACCCGAGGGGCCGAATTTATTAAGCACGTTGTACTCCGACTGGGCCCGGTCCTCCGACCGGATGAGAGGTTTAAGCGTGAAGTCTATCATAAATAGGTCTAGATGTCCGCCGGTCAAACCCACCGATTTGTGATGAATTTCCGTCGGAAGCGCATGTTACCGTATAGCCATGGGGCGCTGTTTTCCCAGCACCATGATGATCCGGCAATCCCGATGCGCCTTTTGTCAGTAATCAGCTTCCTGACGCTGTTTGCCGTGACCGCCGTTGTGAAGGCGGCGCCGTTGCCTGCGCCGCATCAGGTCGACATTCCCGCAGGGACCAGCACCTTGCACGCGCAGCTCTACAAGCCGGACGGCGATGGTCCGTTTCCGACCGTGATCGCGCTGCACGGTTGCGGTGGGTTGGGCGGCCATTCCGAACCGGTGCTGCCGCGCTATCGCGACTGGGCGGAACAATTGGTGAAGTCCGGTCATGCGGTGTTGCTCCCGGACAGTTACGGCTCGCGCGAACTCGGTCCGCAATGCCGCGTCAAGGAGCGCCACGTGCTCGCCCGCCGCGAGCGGGTGGCCGATATCATCGCCTCGCGGCGGTGGCTGGTGCAGCAGCCCTGGGCCGCGCGTGATCGCATCAGCCTGATCGGATGGGCGAACGGCGCCAGCGCCTTGCTGTGGGCGGTGCGCCCGCAATTATCCTCGCGCAGCACCGAGCCGGATTTTCGCACCGCGATTGCGTTCTATCCGGATTGCCGGATCTCGTCCGGACTCGGCTGGAGCGCCCGCGTGCCGACGCTGCTATTGATCGGCGCCAAGGACGATATCAGTTCGCCTGCCGCCTGCCGCCAGATGGTCGACGGCGCGCGCGGTCGCAGCGCGCTGACCCGGATCGAAATCTACCCCGGCGCCCCGCATGATTTCGATCGCCCCAATCTTCCGTTGCATGCGGTCGGCGGCGGCGCCGATGCCGCGGTGCCGGAACGCGGCCATATCGGCACCGATGCTGAAGCGCGCGCCGATTCGCAAAAGCGCGTCGCGGAATGGTTGGCGCGGTGATGGTCGCTCAGCTGATCGCGCCGACGATCGAGGCTCGCTGTGAGAGCTCGATCCAGTTGCCGTCGGGGTCGAGCACCATCGAGATTCGCGCTGTCGTGCCGAGCGTGACGGGCGCCCGCGCTTCGCGGCCTCCGGCCGCGAGAATTTCGACATGGACCTCGTCCACCCTGAATACTTGAAACGTGATGTAGCGCCAGCCCTTGCCGCGGATGCCAACGTCGATGCTGGCGTGGCGATCCTGCTCCAGCATGATCAGTGTCTCGCCGGCGCGGAACGCGACGCCGGATGGACGAACCTCTTCCGCCAGACCGAGCGCGTCACGATAGAAGCGGCGATGGGCACCGAGATCGCGCACCGCGACGCGAATGCCGATCTATCTGACGCCGTCATGCCCTGACGGAACCAGGCAGACGCGATTGCCGTCGGGGTCTTGCAACGGCTGCGGCGCCGTGCGCGCCGGTTGGGCGATGATCAATTCGCGATATCCGCTCGGCGGAGTTGCAGGCAATGGATCGGCATGATGGTTGATCTTGAGCACCGAACCCAGGGCATCGTGCCGATGCTGGTTCTGGCCGCGCCGGATCGGCAGCACATGGTCGAGCTTGAGGCCGACCGTGCCCTGCCAGAACGCCAGCATCGGATCGGGATTGTTGGTGGAAAGGCCGATATCGACCTGCGGCTTCGCCAGTTTCATCGCGTGCGTCGCCTTGCTGGCTTTCAATAGTTGCGGGCGGGCAGACTCAAAACAGGCTGCCTTGATCGACCGGTTTGGCGACGCGCCTGGACGCGGCTGGCTTTTCCATTTCTCGCGGCTCGCTTGCAACCGGCTTTGTCGTTCGGGTGGCCGGGAGCCGGTCGGTGTCCGCGGTGGCGCCGACCCGGCCATCGGCGAATTCGAGGGTGAGATGCGCGGCCGGCCCGATTGAGGCCGCGGCCCGCACCGCGTGCCCTTGTTCGTCGCGCACCAGCGCGAAGCCGCGCGCGAGCACGCCGCGATACGACAGCGCGCCGAGCAATTGGCCACTATGTGCAACGCGCGCCTCGAGCCGCTGCCGTAGGGTCGCAAGCGCGCGGTGCGCGCGCTCGGCCAGACGCAAGTTGCGTTCGCGCTGGCGCGCGATGGCCTGCCGTTGCGCCTGGGCGTTGGCGAGCTTCGAGGCCTTCAGCCGGATCTCCAGACCGGCGTAACGATCGCGCCGGCTGCGCAACAACGATCGCGCCGAATGGGTGATGCGCTCGCCCGATGCGGTCAGGCGCTGGCGCGCCTGCGCCACTTGCCCGCGCAGCACCCGCACCGTTAGCCGCGCGCTGCTGGCGGCATAGCGGCGGAAATGCGCGTGGGTATTGGCCTTCAGCCCGCGGGGCAGGGCGCTGGCGGCGCCATCCAGCCGCTGCCGCGGGATCGCCAGCAGTTCGCCGGCGGCGGGAAGCGCGCGCGCGGCGGCGCGCAATTCATTGCGGCGGGCTTCCTGCGCGCGCTGCCAGCACACCATCACGCGGCGCGCCAGGGTCGACACCTCGACCATCAATTCGCTGCGCACCGGCACCGCCATTTCGGCGGCGGCCGTCGGCGTCGGCGCGCGCTTGTCGGCGGCGAAATCGATCAGCGTGATGTCGGTCTCGTGCCCCACGGCCGAGATCAGCGGGATCATGCTCTCGGCGGCGGCGCGGACCACGATCTCTTCGTTGAACGACCAGAGATCCTCCAGCGAACCGCCGCCGCGCGCGACGATCAGCACGTCGGGGCGTGGAATCTTGCCGCCTTCGGGCAGCGCGTTGAAGCCGCGGATGGCGGCGGCGACCTGCTCGGCCGAGCCTTCGCCCTGCACCTTGACCGGCCACACCAGCACGCGGCGCGGAAAACGGTCTTGCAGCCGATGCAGGATATCGCGGATCACCGCACCGGTCGGCGAGGTGACGACGCCGATCACTTCCGGCAGCCATGGCAATAGCTGCTTGCGTGCTTCGTCGAACAATCCTTCGGCGCCGAGCTTGCGCTTGCGCTCTTCCATCAGCGCCATCAGCGCGCCGACGCCGGCGGGTTCGATCGCTTCGATGACGATCTGGTATTTCGACGAGCCCGGATAGGTGGTGAGCTTGCCGGTGGCGATGACCTCAAGGCCTTCCTGCGGCTTGAAGCGCATCCGGCCGTGGACGCCCTTCCAGATCACCGCCTCGATCTTGGCGCTCTCGTCCTTCAGCGCGAAATAGCAGTGTCCGGAAGAGTGCGGCCCGCGAAAGCCGGAGATTTCGCCGCGCACCCGGACATGGCCATAGGCGTCCTCCACCGTCCGCTTCAGCGCGGAGGACAGCTCTGAGACGGTGAATTCTGGCGAATTGATCAGGTTTTCGGCTGGCGGCATCGGCAATCGATTCGGGCTTTTCAGACTTTCGCGCAAGGTAGGGAGTTTTGGCTATCCCCGCCAATTTCGAGTTGTACAATCATATACTCTGTAATATAGAGTTCTCTATTGAAGGAAAATCCGTCACCCGCGATGAGGAGCAGATCATGTCAAAATGGCTGATAAGCGGGTCTTTTAACGCCCTGAAATGGCTGCTGTGCGGGGTTGGCGCGGTCGCGGTCCTGTTTACCGCCCTGATTGCCGCGCCGCTCACGCCGCCTCCGGAGCTGCGCTCCATCTCCGAAACAGCGCGCGCCGTGGATCGCAGCACCATGCCGCGGTTCGAGCTTTTTCAGGCGCGCGACGGCACTGAACTGGCCTACCGCCATTATCCGGCGCGCGGAGCGGCGGTTGGGCGGGTTGCCATCTTGGTTCACGGCTCTTCCGGGTCGAGTACGAGCATTCATGCGTTGGCGGATGGCTTGGCCGCGCGAGGGGTTGAGAGTTTCGCGGTCGATGTGCGCGGTCACGGTGCATCCGGGACGCGGGGCGATATCGGTTATGTCGGCCAGCTCGAGGATGATCTTGCCGATTTCGTCGCGGTGGTGCGCAAGACCAATCCTACCGCGCCATTGACGCTGCTTGGACATTCGGCCGGCGGCGGCTTCGCGCTCCGCGTGGCGGGATCGCCGATCCAGGGCCTGTTCGCCCGCACCGTGTTGATTGCGCCTTATCTCGGCTACGACGCCCCGACCAACCGGCCGAATTCCGGTGGCTGGGCCAGCGGCGATATCCCGCGCATTCTTGCGCTTGGGATGCTGCGTAAAATCGGCGTCGACTGTTGCGACGCGTTGCCGACGCTGGCCTTTGCGGTACCATCCGGCTCCGGAAAATTCCTGGTGCCGGTCTATTCCGAGCGGCTGAGGCGCAATTTTGCCACGCGCGGCTACCGGACCGATCTGGCGGCTGTGACCAGGCCGCTGACGATCTTCTCCGGCACCGACGACGAGTTGATGATTGCGGACAAGTACACTGAGGCGGTAAGCGGCGTTACGCCCGCGGTTGACGTCAAGCTGGTCGATGGCGCCAATCACATGAGCATCTTGAGTGCGCCGGAGGCGGTGTCGGCGATCGCCGAGGACGTCGCCACGCGCGGGATAGCGGGGACATGAACCCTGCCATTAGGGAGACCAGCATGATCGACAGCAAGGAAGCTTCTGAGGCGCTCTCCGATATCGACGAGATGGTGCGCCGTGTTCGTCAATCGCGGACCTACGAACTCGCCAGCCTGATCATGATCTTGTGGGGCGTGCTGGTGTTCGCCGGCAATGTCGCGACCTGGCTTTGGCCATGGCAGGGCTACCAGATCTGGATATCAGTCGACGTGGTGGGAATTCTCGGCACGCTGGCGACCGGCGCGTTCACCTATCCCCGCACCGGCGTGCGCACTTTCAATGTCCAGATGCTGGTGGCGTATCTGTTGTTCCTTGCCTTCGGCTATTTCTGCTCGACGGTACTCGGCCATTTCACGCCGCGTCAGCAGGGAACCTTTTGGCCTGTTTATTTCATGCTGTTTTATTCGATCGCAGGGCTGTGGTTCGGTTACGCCTTTATTGCGATCGGCATCTGTATCACCGTGCTGACCCTGATCGGCTATTTCTACATCGGTGGGCTGGCATTCCTGCTGTGGATGGCGTTCGTCAATGGCGGCGGCCTGATCCTGGGTGGGCTCTGGATGCGGCGAATTTGACCGATGGCTGAACTCGACGATGTCATCCATCAACCGCTGCGGCTGCGAATCATGGCGGCGCTGAATGCGCTGCCGCCGAGCGTAGGGCTTGAATTCGCCAAGCTGAAGAAACTAACCGGCGCCACCGACGGCAACCTCGGCGCCCATATCGAGACGCTGTCCAGGGCCGGCTATGTCGCGATCGACAAGGCCTTTGTCGGCAAGAAGCCGCAGACCACCGTGACCGCCACCGCAGCCGGCCGCGCCGCCTTCGCCCGCCACGTCGCGACGCTGCAGGAAATCATCGCGGCGTCCGGGGGCGGAAGGTAAGTTCGTCATTCCGGGGCGCGCGCAGCGCGAGCCCGGAATCCGGAGATGAAGTGTACCAGCGCCGAATAATCTCGAGATTCCGGATCGGCGCACAAGGCGCGCCGTCTGGAATGACGGTGATGGAGTTCGTCCTCCCCTTGCGGAGCAAGGGCGTTTTGTGCGACCGACTCGGTTACATAAACGTCCATCTGGCTCCTATTCATGCAAATTCTCCTGCTCGGTTCCGGCGGTCGCGAACATGCGCTGGCGTGGAAGATCGCGGCCTCTCCGCTGGTGACGAAATTGTGGTGCGCGCCGGGCAATGCCGGCATCGCGCGCGAAGCCGAATGCGTCGCGCTCGACATTGCCGACCACGCCGCGGTGATCGATTTCTGCAAACGCAATGCGGTCGATTTCGTCGTGGTCGGGCCGGACGCGCCGATCGCCGCCGGCATGGTCGACGATCTCAACGCCGCCGGCTTCAAGGCATTCGGGCCGACCAGGGCCGCCGGCCGGCTGGAGAGCTCAAAGCACTTCACCAAGGCGCTCTGCCGCGACAACCATATCCCCACCGCGAAGTATCAGCATTTCACCGATGCCGCTGCGGCGAAGGCTTACATCCGCGAGCAGGGTGCGCCGATCGTCGTCAAGGCGGACGGTCTTGCCGCCGGCAAGGGCGTCGTGGTCGCGATGAACGAACAGGACGCGCTCGACGCGGTCGACATGATGTTCGGCGGCGGCTTTGGCGGCGCCGGCGCCGAAGTCGTGATCGAGGAATTCATGCAGGGTGAGGAAGCCTCGTTCTTCGCGTTGTGCGACGGCGACCACGCGCTACCGCTCGCGACCGCGCAGGATCACAAACGCGCCTTCGACGGCGACACCGGGCCGAATACCGGCGGCATGGGCGCCTATTCGCCGGCGCCGGTCATGACCGATGCGATCAGCGTGCAGGTGATGGACGAGATGGTCATGCCGACGCTGCGCGCGCTGAAGGCGATGGGCGCGCCCTACAAGGGCGTGCTGTATGTCGGCGTGATGGTCACCAAGGATGGTCCGAAGCTGGTCGAATACAACGCCCGCTTCGGTGATCCCGAATGCCAGGTGCTGATGCTGCGGATGATGTCGGACGTTGTTCCGGCCCTGATCGCCTGCGCCGACGGTCAGTTGAAAAACTTCAGCCTGCGCTGGTATGACGATGTCGCGCTGACGGTGATCATGGCGACGAAGGGATATCCGGGCGATTATGGCAAGGGATCGGTAATCAGAGGCCTTGATGAGGCCGCCAAGGTCGAAGGCGTCGAGATCTTCCACGCCGGTACGGTCGCGAAAGACGGACAGATTCTCGCCAATGGCGGCCGCGTGCTGAATATCTGTGCGTCGGGCAAGACTGTCAGCGAAGCGCAGCGCCGTGCGTATGAAGCGGTCGATCGCATCCAATGGCCGGAAGGCTTTTGCCGCCGCGACATCGGCTGGCAGGCGGTAGCGCGAGAGCAGGCGGGTAAGTAGCAGCCCGTCACTCCGGGTTCGGCGCGATGCGCCGCCCCGGAATGACGAACCTTATTCAAAGCAAATCGCCGCCCGCCGCCGAGGCGGTGGTGCCGTGTTCGCGGAATGCCTTGATGACGTTCTTGCCGATCTTCCATTTGTGTACTTCGTCGGGACCATCGACCAGTCGCTGCGAGCGCACCTGGGTATACCACTTCGCCAGCGGCGTATCCTGGCTGAAGCCGAGCGCGCCGTGCAGCTGGATCGCGGTGTCGATCACCTTGTGCACCATATGGGCGTGGAAGATCTTTGCGATCGAGTTTTCCTGCCGGATGTCCAGGCCCTTTTCCGCCTTGTAGGCGATATGCAAGAGCATGAGCCGGCCGATATAGAGTTCGCTGGCGCAATCGGCGAGCATGAACTGCACGCCCTGGCGATCGGCGAGCAGTGAGCCGAAGGTCGAGCGTTTGGTGATATGGGCGACCGCCATGTCGAGCGCGCGCTGGGCCTTGGCGACATTGTGCATGCCGTGGCGAAGGCGGCCGTAAGCGAGGCGGTGCTGGCCCATGGCAAAGCCGTTGCCTTCGCCGCCGAGCAGATTGTCGGCCGGCACCTTCAGATCCCTGATCTCGATTTCGGAGTGGCCGCCGTGGATCACGTCGTCATGCGGGCCCTCGATCGCCATGTTGGCGATGTTGCGCTTGATCTTGTAGCCGGGGTTCGGCAGTTCGACGATGAAGGTCGAATACTGCTTGTGGCGCGGCGCATTCGGATCGGTCTTGGCCATCACCAGCGCCATGTCGGCGACGCTGGCGGAAGAGGAGAACCACTTCTCGCCGTTCAGCATGTAATTCTCGTTGCCGTCCTTGACGGCCGTGGTCTGCATGCCGGTGGCGTCGGCGCCGGCGGCCTTCTCGGTCATCGAGAAGCAGATACGCTTCTCGCCATTGAGTAGCGGCTTGAGGAATTTTTCTTTCTGGTATTCCGTGCCATGGGTAAGGATCGTCATCATCGAGGCGTCGTCGGGCCCCTGCGTGTTCATCGACAGCGCGCCCAGCATGCTCTCGCCAAGCTCCATCTGCACCAGCGCATTGGCGAGCGGGCCGAGGCCCATGCCGCCATATTCCTTCGGTACCCACGGGCACCACAGGCCCTGCGCGCGGGCCTTTTTCCGCAGCGGCCCCAGCACTTCGGCGAGCGACTTGGTATCGAGTTCCTTCTCCGCGGGGATACATTCGTCATGCACCCATTTGCGCACTTTTTCGCGGATCGCCTTGGCTTCTGCCGGGACTTCGAAATCGATCGACATGGGTGGTTTCCTCGTTCGGCTGTTGTTGGTCGTGCCTGATGAATGGCATAAACCCGGGGCCAGCCAGCGGCAACGTCAAACAATGTTTAAAGCAATGGCGGCCCGTCGTTCCGTCACGACGCTGTCGCGTGCCGCGGCCCGAGGAGTGCCAGAGATGTCTGATCTAGCCGATTTGTTTCCCGGATATGCGTCCGAATGGATCAACACCACATCCGGGCGTATCTTCGCCCGGGTCGGCGGCAAGGGGCCGCCGCTGTTGCTGCTGCACGGATTTTCCTCGACCCATGTGATGTGGCACCAGGTGGCGCCGCAACTGGCCGACAAGTTCACGTTGATCATCGCCGATCTTCCCGGTTACGGCTGGTCGGATATGCCGGAGAGCGACAAGGATCACATTCCCTACACCAAACGCGCGATGGCGCAGACCATGGTGGAGGCGATGGAGCAACTCGGCCACGTGCATTTCGCGCTCGCCGGGCACGATCGCGGCGGCCGCGTTTCCTATCGCCTCGCGCTCGATCATCCGGGACGACTGTCGCAATTGGCTGTGCTGGATATCCTGCCGACCTATAATTACTGGGAGAAGATGAACCGGCTCTATGGGCTGAAGATCTATCACTGGCTGTTCCTGGCACAGCCTTATCCGATGCCGGAAACCTTGATCGGCGGCAATCCGGATTACTTCCTCAAGCAGAAGATGGCGAGCCAGACCAAGTCGCAGACGCTCAACGAGATCGACCCGCGCGCGCTGGAGCATTATCTGGCGCCGTTCCGCGATCCATCCCGCGTGCACGCGATGTGCGAGGATTATCGCGCCGGCGCCTATGCCGATTACGACATCGACAAAGCTGACCACGACGCCGGCAAGAAAATCACCATCCCGATGCTGGCGCTGTGGGGCGACGCCGGCATCGCCAGCGCCGCGGCGACCCCGCTCGACACCTGGAAGACATGGGCGAGCAATGTCACCGGCGCAGCGGTCGATTCCGGACATTTTCTGACGGAAGAAAATCCGGATGTGACGGCGAAATTGTTGAGGGCGTTTTTTGTGGCGTAGGCGGAGCGTTACAACGGAGAGTGCCGTCATACCCGCGCAGGCGGGTATCCAGTATTCCGCGAGCCATCGCTTTAGTCGCGGGCGCCTCGGAATACTGGATCATCCGCCTTCGCGGATGATGACGGCGGAGGTTGCATGGCTCGTTGCGCCCCGAGACCTCTACCTTCTCGCCTTGAAAAACTCCCGCAACAGCGTCGCGGCCTCGCTCTCGCCGACGGCCGAATAAACTTCGGGAACGTGATGGCAGGTCGGCGAGGCAAAGAACCGCACGCCGGAATCGACCGCGCCGCCCTTGGGGTCGGCCGCGCCGTAATACAGTCGCCGGACCCGCGACAGCGAGATCGCGCCGGCGCACATTGTGCAAGGCTCCAGGGTGACATAGAGGTCGCAATCGACCAGCCGCTCGCTGCCGATGGCTCTGGTGGCCTGCCGGATCGCGAGGATTTCGGCATGCGCGGTCGGGTCGCGGTCGGCCAAGGTGCGGTTTCCGGCCTCCGCGATCACCTCGTTATTAAGCACGATCACACATCCGATCGGCACTTCGCCGGCTTTTCCGGCGTTTTCGGCTGCTTTCAGGGCCAAATCCATGAAAGAAGGGGCTGCCATGCCTCGTATCATCGCAAGAAACCTGCTACTAGCTGCAGCTTCAGCAAACGTGAATACCGGTTTTGCGTGAGAATGCGGCTCGAACAGAGAGCGCGCGCTTTGTCGCTATGCCGATCCGTTCGCATTTCATGCCCCGAGAGTAGAGACCCTTCATGCCCCGCGACAGCGACAAAAACAACGATTCCTCGCGCGGCCGGCGTGATCGGCAAGGCGACGGCAAGGGCCGCGCTGGCGACGGCAAGGGCCGTTCTGGCGCGGCGAGGGGACCCGAGAAGAAATTCGCCAAGCGCGGCTTTGCCGACAAGGGCGACGGCGGCGAGCGCCGGCCCTATGCCGGCAAGCCGGATGGCGCCAAATCTTACGGGAAGAAGCCGTACGAGAAGAAGCCGTACGAGAAGAAGCCCTATGCGGGTGCGGGCAAGCCTTACGCCGGCAAGCGCGATGACGACCGGCCGCCGCGCCGTGCGTATGACGGCGATGCGCCGCGCCCGCGCAGCGATCGGCCCTCTGGCGACCGTCCGCAACGGTTCGATCGTCCCGCCGGCGAAAAACGTCCCTACACGCCACGCGGCGGGGACCGCGATGCTCGCCCGGCGGCGCGGTTCTCCGACCGCAAATTCGGCGACAAGAAGCCCTATGCCTCGCGCGATGGCGATGGCGAGAAGCGGCCCTTCAAGCCGCGTGGCGAAGGTTTTCGCAAAGACGGTGACCGGCCGCGTAGCGATCGTCCTTACGGCGATCGCCCGCAAGGCGAGCGAAAATTTGGCGGCGACAAGAAGTTTTCGCGCGGTGCGCCGGACCGAGGCCCGCGCAAGAGTTTCGGAGATCGTCCTGAACGTGGCGATTCCAAGCCGTGGCAGAAGCGCGATGCAGGACCGCGCGACGATGCGCGTCCTTCGCGCCCGCCGCGTGACGGCGCGCGGAATTTCGATAAGCCGCGCTTCGACAAGCCCCGTTACGACAAGCCCCGCGAGGGCGGCGACGAGCGCCCGCGGTTTTCGCGGTCCCGTGAGGATCGTCCGCAAGGTGATCGCCCCAAGTTTGATCGTCCGCGCCAGGAGCGCAACGCCTGGCAGGAACATCCGCGCAATGAAGCGCGATCGTCAGACGGCTTTGCGGAGCGACCGCGCCGCGACAACGAGGACGACAGCAAGGTCTTCGCCAAACGCCCGGCATTCGGCGGGCGTGGTGCCTATCGTGAGCGGCCTGCGTCCGACGAGCGCCGTCCGGCGGCGCGTCCGCCGCGCGAAAAAAAATCCGGCGAGCGCATTGCCAAAGTGGTGTCGCGCGCGGGGCTGGCCTCGCGCCGTGACGCCGAGGAATGGATCACGCAGGGCCGCGTTTCCGTCAACGGCCGCGTCATCAACTCGCCGGCGCTCGATGTCACCGGCAACGACGTCATCACGATCGACGGCAAGCCGTTGCCGCCGCGCGAGCGCACCCGGCTGTGGATGTTTCACAAGCCGCGCGTCCTGATGACCACGCATGCCGACCCGGAAGGGCGGCCGACGGTGTTCGACAATCTGCCGGAAGGCCTGCCGCGGCTGATCTCGATCGGCCGGCTCGATTTCAACACCGAAGGCCTGCTGCTGCTGACCAATGACGGGGGTCTGGCGCGTGCGCTGGAACTGCCCGACACCGGCTGGCTGCGGCGTTATCGTGTTCGCGCCCATGGCGAGGTTACGCAAGGCCAGCTCGATGAACTGAAGAAGGGCGTCGAAGTCGACGGCGTCAAATATGGCTCGATCGATGCGACGCTGGAGCGCGACCAGGGCGCCAATGTCTGGCTGGTGTTCGCGATCCGCGAAGGCAAGAACCGCGAAGTGCGCAACGTGATGGCGCATCTCGGCCTCGAGGTGAACCGCCTGATCCGGATTTCCTACGGTCCGTTCCAGCTCGCGGAACTCGCCGAAGGTGAGGTCGAGGAGGTCAAGACCCGCGTGCTGCGCGAGCAGCTCGGCGACAAGATCGCCACATTGGCTGGCGCGGATTTCAACCGGCCGATGCCGGGTGACGCTCCATCGACGCCACCGGCCGATGCGGATGATGGCCCGCGGGCCAAGAAGCCGTTCAAGCCGGCCGGCAAGAGTGCGTTGATCGCCGATCGCAAGGGCCGCCGCGTGCTGGTGCAACGCACCGGCAGCGAGGAAGCCCGCGCGCGCAACGAAGCCGAATCCAGCGGCTACGGCCCGCCGCGCCGCCCGCAGCGCGGCTATCACGGCAAGCGCGATATGAAGCCGAAGGACGAATAGGTTACCGATGCGCGTCGTCGGCGGACGATTGAAGGGCCGCAATCTGGCCTCTCCATCCTCGCGCGAGATCCGCCCGACCGCGGATCGCCTGCGCGAGTCGGTGTTCAATATCCTGATCCATGCCTACGATAACCCGATCGAGGACGCACGGGTGCTCGATCTGTTCGCCGGCACCGGTGCGCTCGGCATCGAGGCGGTCTCGCGCGGCGCCAGGTTCACGCTGTTCGTCGACAACGGCGCCGAGGCGCGCGCGCTGTTGCGCAACAATGTCGAGGCGCTCGGTTTGGGCGGTGTCACCAAAGTCTATCGCCGCGACGCTACTGATTTGGGTCCCGCGCATCCGGTCGAGCCGTTCTCGCTGGTGTTTCTTGATCCGCCCTATGCCAAGGGCCTCGCGGTGAAGGCGCTGGTCTCACTGCGCGATGGTGGCTGGCTGACGCCGCGCGCGATTTTGGTGGTCGAGGAAGCCAAGGCGGCGGCGTTCGCGGCGCCGGAAGGTTTCGAGGAACTTGAGCGGCGGGCGTATGACGATACGGAATTCACGTTTTTGAAAGGCCGGTGACTGGCCGTCTGCACGGCGTCATCCTGAGGTGCGAGCGTAGCGAGCCTCGAAGGATGGTGTTCGGCGTGATACTTGCGGCCATCCTTCGAGGCTCGCCGAAGACGGCGAGCACCTCAGGATGACGTTGCCATTTTGTCGATGCTTTGCCTCACCTTCTCCCGAACAATTTTTCGATATCGGCGAGCTTCAGTTCGACATAGGTCGGGCGGCCGTGGTTGCACTGGCCGGAGTTCGGCGTGTCTTCCATCTCGCGCAACAGCGCGTTCATCTCTTCCGGCTTGAGGCGGCGGCCGGCGCGCACCGAGCCGTGGCAGGCCATGGTGGCCGCGACATGCATCAGCCGCCGCTCCAGCGGCAGTGCCTCGTCCCATTCTTCCATATGCTCGGCGAGATCGCGCAGCAGCGAGGCGGCATTGGCCTTGCCGAGCAGCGAGGGCGTCTCGCGCACCGCGACAGCACCTGGCCCGAAGGAATCGATCGCCAGCCCGAACGACGCCAGTTCTTCCGAACGGTCGACCAGCTTCTCGACTGTTGCCTCGTCCAGCTCGACGATCTCCGGGATCAGCAGGATCTGCCGCTGCACGCCGTTCTTCGCCAGCGACGCCTTGAGCTTCTCATAGACGATGCGCTCATGCGCGGCATGCTGATCCACCACGACAAGGCCGTCGCGGGTTTGCGACACGATGTAGGTCTCGTGGATCTGCGTTCGTGCCGCCCCCAGCGGCCGGTCGAGCAGATCGGCGGATGGAGTCTCCTGAAAGCGCACGTCGGCGGTTGGCGTGCCGACATCGAACGCGGCCTGGCCCGGCTCGGCAAAAGCCGTCGCCGCCGCGTTGCCGAAAGCCGATAGCGGGCTGCCTTGCGGCATTCCCGGCGGATAGGCTGGCGAGCTTCGCCAATCCCAATGGGTCGGGCGTGGCGCAAATGACGGGCGGAACGAGGCCAGTGCGGCGCCGTCGCTGTTGGCCGCGGTGCGCTTGCCCTCGCGCGCGAGGCCGTCCTTCAAGGCATGTACGATCAGCGCGCGGACCAGGCCGGCGTTGCGAAAACGCACCTCGGTCTTGGCCGGATGCACGTTGGCATCGACCTCCCGCGGATCCAGCGTCACAAACAGCGCCACGACAGGATGACGGTCGCGCGGCAAATAGTCCGAATAGGCGCCGCGCACCGCGCCCAAAATCAGCTTGTCGCGCACCGGGCGGCCGTTGACGAACAGATATTGCCCGAGCGCATTGGCGCGGGTCAGCGACGGTGCCGCGGCAAAGCCTTCGACCACGACGCCGTCACGCTCGGCACGGACTTCGATCGCGGAGCTGCGAAAATCCGCACCTAGGATATCGCCGAGGCGCGTCAGCCGTCCGGGCGCGCCGGGCAGCGCGGCGGCCCAGGTCACCGGCGCGCGTTCTTCGCCTGCCAGTGTAAACGCGATGTCGGGTCGCGCCATGGCAAGGCGCCGCACCACCTCGCGGATCGCCTCCGCCTCGGTGCGGTCGGTCTTGAGAAACTTCAGCCGCGCTGGCGTGGCGTAAAAGAGATCGCTGACCTCGACGCGGGTACCGTGGCCGAGTGCGGCCGGCATGATCGGCGATTTGGCGCCGCCTTCGACCGACAAAGACCACGCATGCGGCTCGCTCGCATGGCGCGTGGTGATGCCAAGTCTCGCGATCGCGCCGATCGAGGGCAGCGCCTCGCCGCGAAATCCCAGCGTGCGGATGTGCAAGAGATCCTCGTCGTCGAGCTTCGAGGTGGCGTGGCGATCCACCGCGAGCGCGAGATCCGCTGAATTCATGCCACCGCCATCGTCGGTGATGCCGATCCGCCGCCGTCCGCCGCCGTCGGTGAAGACATCGATCCGGCTGGCGCCGGCGTCGATGGCGTTCTCCACCAGCTCCTTGACCACGCTGGCGGGGCGCTCGACCACTTCGCCGGCGGCGATGCGGTTGACGAGCTGTTCGGGAAGCTGGCGGACGGGCATGAATGTGAGCTTGGGCTTGAGGCGACTCGTGAGATTGGCCGGTCAATCTAGGCGCTTTTGCCGGGTCAGGGGAGGGCGGGCCATCCACCGCGGCGGCAAACCCACGGTTTTTCCGGGTCTTTCCCCGCTGTTTGAGCGCGAAACGGCGGCGTTTTCGGCTCGTTCGGTGCCGACTTCGGATGCGGGCGGTTCGATGACGGGAACATTGTGACCGGTGCCGACCGGGTATATCGTTTAGAAAAGCTATAAAAGCGACCGGGAGGAATTTCATGTGCCAGCTGTTCGCGCATCAGCCGCAACGGGATTATGAATCGCAGACCAGGTCGCTTCGCATCGATGGTCATTGCACCTCGATCCGGCTCGAGATGGCGTTCTGGGATACGCTGGAAGAAATCGCAGCCAAGGAAGACATGAGTCTGGCGAAATTCCTGACCCGGCTTCACAGCGAAGTTCTCGACCATCATGGCGAGGTGCATAATTTCGCATCGCTGTTGCGATGCTCGTGCCTGATCTATCGATCGAAATCCGCGGTTGCGATGCCGGATTTTCTCGAGGACAGCACGCCAAGGTTGGTCGCGGCGGAATAGTCCCCGGGCAGAAGCGATGGTTGACGACGATCCTCCACCCACTACCGTCATACTCCGCGAAAGCGGAGTATCCAGTACGCCGCGCGTTCTTGGTTCAATCATAGGCTCCTCGGAATACTGGATCATCCGCCTTCGCGGATGATGACAACTGAACACACCTTCGCAATCCCGCGACACACTGCGCCCGAGTTTTGCAAATTCATTCGCCCTCCAAATAGAGGGCGCAGGGAAGACCGGGTGCGCGCTGCACCCGCGGTCTCGCGTGCAAAGTTGCAGATAGAAAGCGCACACGAGCATACAGGTTCAGCGGAAGCAGTCCGGCCTTCCCTGCGCGATGGTTTTACGGCTTATTTCGGGCTCTCCCCGGTGACCGGCTTTCTTGCCACCGTCATCTCTGAGAAGCTTTGCTTCTTAAAAACTTGACGCCAGCATCGGGGCGTCAGGACCACACGACTTCACCGTCCGCATTGGCGCCGTTCGTCCGCGCCAAAGGCACGCCAACGCCGCCGCGTCCACCGCATCCCATGCCCAACGTTCAAGACGATCATGATACGCCCCTCTGAGAGGGCCGGGACGGCAGAGAATGGGCCGGTGATTTGGGTCTGGAGTCAAGGATGATTTCTGAAAATCAGAAATGTCGGAGAGATGTGAAGGGATGGAGAGGGCATCGCTTCAACAAATGCGACTTTGCGCGCATCGGTCGTTGAGGGCTTTGCGCATTGTCCAGACCATCCGGGCGAGAGTTAAATGCACTGTCACCGTAACTTCTAGCGCTATCCGGACATGCCTAGGAACATTGGCCTGCAGTGCGCGTTTCCTTGCCATGGCCGATTCATCGAGTAAGAACGATTGGTTTCTCGCCCAGACGCTGATCCTGATCGCGATTGTCGTGACGTACTACACATGGATTGGTAGGTGAATCAGGGCAACGTGGAGGATATCCTGATGAAAGGATTATTGATCGCCGGCGGCATTACTGTGGCCCTTTACATTGCAGACCAACAATACGCTCAAGGTAAATACACCTATGCACTACAGCACATGGTCAACCAGATGCGGCATTCGTTCGGAGTTTGAGGTTGCCTCAGTTGGCGAGCTGCCCTGCATACATCCGGAAACATCCCGGCGTGGTCATGCGCAGCCGACGAGTTACGGTGACAGCCCGTAGGGTGGGTTAGCCGTAGGCGTAACCCACCATTTTCGGCGAGCGGAAAGATGGTGGGTTACGGCTGCGCCTAACCCACCCTACGAGATCTGATCCGCCTACGAATTACGGTGCACTCAATAGCTCATCTCGGCGTTCCCCAACAACTACCACCGAGGCGGCCATGCTCTCTGGGCACGCGGGCGGGCGTTCAACTCAACGCCATCCCGCCGCGAGCTCGATCATGATGAGATGAGGTTGGACCACCACGATGACGACTCTCCTCCGTTGCCCCACTCTTGCGGGGAGAGGGTGGGGTGAGGGGCTGTTGCATCGAGTTCTGACTCGCGGATAGGCCCCCTCACCCGAAATTCGCGTTCGCGAATTTCGACCTCTCCCCGCAAGCGGGGCGAGGTGATGAACTTGCCCGCTCGCCGATTCAAACAAAACTCATCCCGCCACTAAATCTCCTTCCTTTGCATTGCGCCGGCGATGTGATCGGCCTGCCGGATCGCCAGCGATACGATCGTCAGCGTCGGATTGCAGGCGGCACCGCTGGTGAATTGGCTGCCGTCGGAGACGAACAAATTCTTGACGTCGTGCGTCTGGCCGAATTTGTTGACGACGCCGTCTCTCGCCTTCTCGCTCATCCGGTTGGTGCCCATGTTATGGGTGGAGGGATAGGGCGTGGTCGGATAGGTCACGGTGGCGCCGATGGCCTCGTATACCGCCGCGCCCTTTTTGTAGGCGTGCTCGCGCATCGCGAGATCATTGGGATGGTCGTCGTAATGCACGCTGGCGACCGGCATGCCGAACTTGTCCTTGGCAATGGGGTCGAGCGTCACGCGGTTGGTTTCCTGCGGCATGTCCTCGCCGACCAGCCACATCCCGGCCATGCGCGGATAGCCTTCCATCGCCGAGGTAAACGGACGTCCCCATGCGCCGGGGTTGAGGAACGCGGCCATGAAGGGCAGGCCGAGCGACAGCGTTTCCATTTCATAGCCGCCCATGAAGCCTCGCGACGGATCATGTTTGGCCTCGTCGCGGATGATGCCGGCCATGGTGGTGCCGCGATACATGTGAACCGACTTGTCGAACACCGCATAGACGCTGCCGGTCATGTGACGCAGGTAGTTGCGGCCGACCTGGCCGGAAGAGTTGGCGAGGCCGTCGGGGAACAGGCTGGAGGCGCTGTTGAGCAACAGCCGCGGGCTCTCGATCGAATTGCCCGCGACTGCGACGATGCGCGCCTTCTGCCGCTGGGTCTTGCCGGCCTCGTCGGCATAGACCACGCCGGTGACCTTGCCCGATGCATCGTGCTCGATCTTGAGCGCCATGCTGCCGGGGCGGACTTCAAGATTTCCGGTCGCTTCGCCCTTGGGGATTTCGGTGTAGAGCGTCGACCACTTCGCGCCGGATTTACAGCCCTGGAAGCAGAAGCCGATTTGCTGGCACGATCCGCGGCCGTCACGCGGTTCGCTGTTGATCGCCATCCGCCCGGTGTGGACTTCCTTGTAGCCGAGCTTCCGGGCACCGGCTTCCATCACCTTGAAATTATTGTTGCCGGGCAATCCCGGAATGTTGTTGGTGCGGGTGACACCCATCTTGTTTTCGGCCTTGGCGTACCACGGTTCCATTTCTGCCAATGTGATCGGCCAGTCCAGCAGATTGGCGCCGGGCACGTGGCCATAGGTGCTTTTGATCCGAAACTCGTGCTCGTCGAAACGCAGCGACGCGCCGGCCCAATGCACCGTCGATCCGCCGACCGACTTGACGATCCAGGCCGGCAGATTGGCAAAATCTTTGGCCACCCGCCAGTCGCCGGACGTGGTTCGCATGTCGGTCCATGCGAGCTGCGTGAAGCTTTCCCATTCGTTGTTGATGAAGTCCTGCAACTCGGTGCGCGGTCCGGCCTCGAGGATCACCACCTTGATGCCCTTCTGCGCGAGTTCGTTGCCCAAGGTGCCGCCGCCGGCGCCGGAACCGATAATGACGACCAGGCTGTCGTCGTTCAGATCGAATTTCGCCATGATAAAAGTCCTCCCACCAGAATCTTGATTTTGCCAACCGGATTTTGCGTGAAGCGTTCAGACTTTCGGCAGCCAATCGATGTCGTTGAAGCCGCGCTTGATGTAACCGCCATGCTCGGCGGACGAGCCCTCGTAGCCAAATTTCGGCCACAGCTCTTCCTGGTTGTAGAGCGAGACAACAAGATCGGACCGGATTTTCTTGAAGAAGTCGGTCTGCTCGATGCCCTGCAGCAACACCACCCGGTCGGCTTCCCACGGCACTTCGGCGTAAGCCATCTTGTGGCGGTCTTTGGCGTCCTGATCGAGACGCCGAACGCCGTCTTCGAGCATCGCCTTGGTCGCGGGATCCTTGGCGGCCTTGCCGTCCCACGGCTTGATCGCGGTGATGTAATAGCTGTCCACCAAAAAATCGTGCGGATAGATATCGCGCGCGACCTTCACCAGCGTCTTCAAGGTGGGTGGCGTCAACGCGGTGGCGTCGGCGGCCCATGCATCCTCGATACTGAGTCCGGCGCTCGCCGCTATGGCTGTGACCGGAACCGCGGTCGCGGCCCCTTGCAGGAAAATGCGCCGGCTATATTTGCCGCGACGATCGACTTCTCTCATGGCGTCCTCCTCCATTGAATATTTTTTGAGCGCGTTAGCCGAAGCGGCCACCTTTCTGGATCACTTCGATCTTGTAGCCGTCGGGATCGGAGACGAAGAAAAAGCGCGCCAGGGTCGCGCCGTCGTGCTTGAAATCCCGCAACGGGCCGGGTGACAGTTTTTCGCGCTCGAACCGGGTGTGCTCGGCGTCGACATCGTCGACGACAACGGCCAGATGGCCGTATCCATCGCCCAGCGAATAGGGCTCCTTGCGATCGAAGTTGACGGTGAGTTCGACTTCGAACGGCGAGGAAGGATGCCGCAAATAAACCAGTGCGAAATCCGGGAATTTCAGATGGTCGGCGACTTCGAGCCCGAACGCGCGCGCATAGAAGTCGAGCGATTTTTTCTCGTCGAGAACGCGGATCATCGAGTGAACCGGCCTGGCCATCAGTTCAGTTCCTTCAGATAGGCAATGATGGCGGCGCGGGTCTCCGGTTTGGGCTGCCGGTACGCCATCACGGCGCCGGGAAGGACCGCTTGCGGATTGCTCAGCCAGGCGTCGAGCCGGGTCTCGTCCCAGACGAAGTCCGCTTTGGCGAAACCAGGCGAATAGTGGAAGCCGGTGACCTTGCCGGCCGGCCTGCCGACGATCTTGTCGAGCGGCGGACCCTGGCGTAACGGCTCGGAGGGATCGGTGGTGTGGCAGGTGCCGCATTGCTGCTTGAAAAGCGCCGGCCCATCGAGCGGCTTTGCCGTCGGCAACGGCATTTGCGCCGACGCGGCGCCGAACGCCGATATCGCGCTGCAAAATCCAAAGCCCATCGCCAGTATCGGACGCTTTGTTCTCATACCGCCGAGCTTAGGTCGGTGCGAACAAGCGGTGGTAGTAGCCGGCTGTTTTATGATGGAGCGTTGCGCGCGCTTTGGCGTGCAGTGCGAGATTTAATCGTCGTACCCGCCCGTACCGCGCTTTGCCTTGACGTCGCCGCGGCGCTTCTTGCCTTCCAGCCGGCGCTGCTTCGAGCCGAAGGTCGGCTTGGTGGCGCGGCGCGGTATTGGCCGCACCATGGCTTCGCGCAGCAGTTCGAGCAGCCGGTCGACGACATCGGCGCGGTTGCGTTCCTGGGTGCGGAAGCGCTGGCCATGGATCACGATCACGCCGTCCTTGGTCATGCGCTGGCCGGCGAGGCGGTTGAGCCGCAGCGTCCCGTCCTCGGGCAGCGTGATCCGGCGGGTATCGAACCGCAATTGGGCGGCGGTCGAGAGCTTGTTGACGTTCTGCCCGCCCGGGCCGGAGGCGCGGACGAAGCTGATCTCGATGTCGTTCTCGTCAATGGAGAGATCGCGGGCAATCCGCAGCATGGCGTCACCGGGAGCAGTTTCGAGCCTCGAAAATGAGTGGGTACCACATCCTTCGAGACGGCGCTTCGCGCCTCCTCAGGATGAGGGCGTTGCGTGTTGCACGACCCTCATGGTGAGGAGGCGCGAAGCGCCATCTCGAACCATGAATGTTCTGCTCTGACGTTGCAACTCAGTGCTTGCAGCAATCCTTCGAGACGCATCGCTCGCGCGATGCTCCTCGGGATGAGGTCGGAGATAGCTGTAAACCGCGAACGCTCAGTCCGCCTTCGTCGGCGGGGGTGTCGCGGCGGCGGGCTGGGCGGCGGCTTGCGGGGCGCGGCCGACGATCACGGTGAGCAGGCCCTGGCCCCACAGCCGCTTGGCGACCGCCCTGGTTTCATCGAGGGTCACGGCATCGACGACGGCGTTGCGCTTTTCGATATAGTCGATCGGCATCTTGTCGAGCTGGTATTGCAACATCGCCTGCGCCAGCTTGGAGGAGGTATCCAGCGCCAGCATCTGCGAGCCCTTGAGATAGGACTTGGCCTCATCCAGCTCCTGCTGGGTCGGGCCGTCCTCGGCCATGCGGCGCACTTCCTTGTTGATGGCCTCAACGGTGTCGCCGGCGCGATCGGCGCGGGTGCCGGTATTGCCGATGAACAGCGCGGAGTGCTCCATCCACACCAGCGATTCATAGACCGAATAGGCCAGCCCGCGCTTCTCGCGGACTTCATGATAGAGCCGCGACGACAAGGTGCCGCCGCCGAGAATGTGATTGACGACATAAGCGGCCATGAAATTCGGATCATGGCGCTTGATGCCGGGACCGCCGAACGTCACCACGGTCTGCGGCACGTCGAGCGGAATGAACGCGCGCTGCGGCGGCTTGGCGGCCTCGACGTCCGGAATCGGTGTCAGGCTGGCCTTGGCGGGCAGGCTGCCGAAAGTCTTGTCCAGCAGCTTGCCCAGCGTGTCGGGGTCGACATCGCCGACCACGGCCACTTTAAGCGTATCTTTGGCCAGCACGTGGCCGACGTAGTCCTTCAGGTCGGCGATCTGGATCGTCGGCACGCTTTCCAGCGTGCCATCGGATGGCCGGCCATAGGGATGATCGCCAAAGGCCATTTGCAGGAACTTGTGGCCGGCCAGCGCGGTCGGGCTGGCGCTCTCGCTTTGCAGATTTGAAATCACCTGGGAACGGATGCGCTCGACGTCGGCGCTGTCGAAATGCGGCGAAGTCAGCGACATCCGCAGCAGATCGAACGCCTCGTCGCGGGTATCCTTGAGCATCCGCAACGAACCGCGGAAATAATCCCGCGTCGCCGTAAAGCTCAATTCGATGGCGCGGCGGTCGAGCCGTTCGTGGAAGGTCTTGGAATCCAGATCGCCAGAGCCCTCATCCAGCAGGTCGGCGACCAGGTTGGCGACGCCGGGTTTGCCGGATGGGTCCTGCGAGGCGCCGCCGCCGAAGGCATATTCCATCGCGATCAGCGGCACGGTGGCGTCCTGCACGAACCAGGCCTCGATCCCGCCGGGCGAGACCAGATGCTGGATCTTGGCCGCGGCGTGCGAGGGGGTCGATGCCAGCGGCGCTGAGGCGAAGCCGATGGCCAGGATGAATGCGATGCGCCGTGCGCCAACCAAAGGATTTATCACGAGCGCTTCTCCTCGCGCTTGGGCGCGGTATCCTTGATCAGATAGCCGGTCACCGATCGCTTCTTGTCGAGCCATTTCTGCGCGGCCTCGCGCACCTGTTCGGCGGTGACGGCGCGAACGCGGTCCGGCCAGCTTCGGATGTCCTCGATGCTCAGGCCGGTGGTCAGCGCGGCGCCATACCAGCGCGCCAAGGCCGCTTGGTTGTCCTGGGCGTAGATCGCCTCGGCAATCAGTTGCGTCTTGACGCGCTCGAGGTCCTCGGCGCGCACGGTGTTTTGCGCGACGTCCGAAATCACGCGGTCGACGGCCTGCTCGACCTGCGCGAAGCCGACGCCGGGTTTTGGCGAGACCGAGATCGTGAACTGGCTGGGATCGAGCGAGGTGCCTTGGTAGCCGGCGCCGGCGTTGACCGCGAGCGGCTGATCGACCACCAGCGCGCGATAAAGATAGGAGTTGCTGCCGCCGCCCATCAATTGCGCCAGCACGTCGAGCGCGGGGCTTTCACCCGCGGCGGCGGTGGTGGCCGACGGCACCAGATAATAGCGCATCATTTTGGGCTGCTCGACGCGCGGATCGGCGAACGTCACGGTGCGCGGCGCGATCGGCGTCGGCTCCTGCGGACGGATGCGCTGCGCCGGAATGGCCGGCTGCGGGGCGACGGCGCCGAAGGTCTTTTCCGCCATCGGCCGGACATCCTTGACGTCGACGTCGCCGGCGATCACCAGCGTCGCATTGTTCGGCGCATAAAAGCGCCGGTAGAACGCCAGCGCGTCTTCGCGGTCGAGCTTCTCGATTTCCTGGTGCCAGCCGATCACCGGACGGCCGTAGGGATGATTGAGATACAGCGCCGCCATGATCTGCTCGGTGAGCCGGGCTTCCGGATTGTTGGCGACCCGCATGTTGTATTCCTCGAGCACGACGTCGCGCTCGGGCAACACGTTCTCATCCTTCAGAACGAGGCCGGTCATGCGATCGGCCTCGAACTCCATCATCTTTTCGAGCTGGTCGCGCGGCACGCGCTGGAAATAGCCGGTATAGTCGGTCGAGGTGAAGGCGTTCTCGTTGCCGCCGATCCGAAGCACGGTCTGGGAGAATTCGCCGACTGGATGCTTGGCGGTGCCCTTGAACATCAGATGTTCGAGGAAATGCGCCAGCCCCGATTTGCCGGGCGTCTCGTCGGCGGAGCCGACCTTGTACCAGATCATCTGCGTCACCACCGGGGTGCGGTGATCCGGAATCACCACCACCTTCAGGCCATTGCCGAGGGTAAAGGTCGCGGGTGGGTCCGAGGTGACGGTGGTCTGGGCGAGGGCGCCGGATGTTGAGAAAGCGAAGGCTGAAACCAGCGCGGCGAGAACGGAAGCGGCAAGACGATGTGAGGGCATCATGACCTGTCTGGAGGCCCGAACGGAAGCGTTCGAGATAAAACTGCCGCACTGGACGCCGTGCTGCCGACGGTGAGCGTCAGGAGACTGGAGACCGACGCAGCTATTGGTCCTTGCCAGTCATCACGTTGAAATTCTTGTTCAGCGATTCCTTTGGTCCGGTGCCGTAGGCGAAGTTTGGCGACGGCGTCTGATAACCGACGGGCGGTTGGGTCAGCGATTCCCGCGTCGGCTCACCCTTGAACGGCGCCTCCTCGGACTTGTTGCCACCGAAAATGCCGGTCAATCCGCCGGTGTAGCCGAGCTGCGACGGACTGAGCAGGGTACTGCCCTGGCCCGGTTGCACCGGCTCGCCGGGGCCGCCCGTCGAAGCGGTCGTTTTGCCGACATTGAGTTCGCTCGGCTTCAGGGGGCGGCCAACCTCGTAGAGATCCTTGACCTTCTCTTTCTTGCGGGCGGCGACCAAAGCCTTGTGGCGCGCGATGTCCGGGTCCTTCGGCCAATTCGGCGCATTCACTTCGGTCGAAGCGGTGGCCGGCGGCGGCAGGTCGATCTTGGGCGGCACCACCAGCGGAGAGCGCTCGCGATAGTCGATGCCCCGGTTGTCCATATTGGTGGCGCCGACGCCGGCCATCAGGCCGCCGATGATCTTTTCCTCGAAGCTCTGATCGTCGTCATCGTCGTCCTGGGCGCGGGCGGCGCCCGTCATCATCACGAAACCGACAGCCAGGGCAACGGCGGCGATCCGAAGCGCGCGCACCGGCACATCAGAGGAAATCTGCACAAACCAACCATTTGCTCTGCTGTCGCTGGCTTTGGTGTCGCGCATGGCGCTCTTCCTGTTCAAAATTTCCGAGAGCCGGGCCAACCGGGCGCAGCTCCGCCCCTGCAAGCGATGTTCCACTCAGGGTGCCCGTATCAGCCGGGATCAGGGCGCTTTTGCGGCGGGTACCCCCAGGAAGGAATCATACAATAGGGCCGCTACACCGGCAACAATCGCTACGTCTGCCAGGTTAAACACGTACCAATTATAGGTATTTCCGCCGATCTGGAGGTGGAACAGGGCGAAATCGAGTACCGCGCCATAGGTGAAGCGGTCGATGGCGTTGCCAATGGCCCCGCCGATGATCAGGCCCAGCGCCAGGGTGGCCAGCAGCGTCCGGGACCGGGCCATCCAGATCGCCAGCACGATCACGGCCACCGCCTTGACCAGCATCAGGATGATCTGGGCGGTGGGGCTGTCGTTCTGGAACCAGCCGAAGCTGATGCCGACATTCCAGGCCAGCTCCAGATCGAAGAACGACGTCACACGGACCGCGCCGCGATGGGCGATGTCGAACCCATAGAGCAGCCAGAGCTTGGAAGCCTGGTCGAGCGCCAGCGCGACGATGGCGGCGATGATGCCGGGGCGGAGGTGGCGGGTCATGGGCACTTCAAAATGCAAAATGCGATGTCGTCCCCGCGGACGCGGGGACCCATACGCCGGGAGGATATTGTTTTTGGAAGAACTTGGATCATCGTCCTTTGTTCGTCATCGGCGCCAGGGATTATGGGTCCCTGCGTTCGCAGGGACGACGATGTGCATGCGTTTATTCGGATATCAAACCGCCACTCCCAGCGCCTTCCATTCGCGCAAGGCCTTGGCGTCGCGCGGCGAGACATCGGGGTATTCGGAATCTTCGCCCACGGTCGGCAGGATTTTCCACGACCGCGCGCATTTGGTGCCGACGGCTTTTTCGACCACCACGGCGACGCCTGGAATCCCGTCCAGACGAAACGCGTCGGCCGGTGCTTCGCCCTCTCGCACTTCGTAATTCGAGGTGATGCAGACTTCCGCCAGATCGACATCGAACAGCGTGTTGAAGATCGCTTTGTCCGAAACATAAATCAGCGGCGAGGCCTCCAGCGATGAGCCGATCCGTTTGGCGGCCCGCTCGACCTCCAGCGCGCCGGTGACGACGCGGCGGACGTTGCGGATGATCTCCCATTTGGCGGCAAGCCGCTCGTCCTGGAATTTCTCCAGGCCTTCAGGGAACAGCGTCAAATGCACCGAAGGTTCGGCGTCCGGCCGGTACATCCGCCACGCCTCTTCCGTGGTGAACGACAGCACCGGCGCCAGCCATTTCAGGATAGCGTCGCAGAGCATGTTGATGGTGGTCAGCGCGGCCTTGCGCGCTGTTGACGACGGCGGATCGCAATACAGCGAGTCCTTGCGGATATCGAAATAGAACGCCGACAATTCGGTGTTCATGAACGCGGCGAGGCTGGCGACCACGGTCTTGTAGTCGAACTCGGCGTAGGCGGTGCGCACGATGGCGGCCTGTTCGGCCAACTGATGCAGCATCAGCCGTTCCAGTTCGGGCATGTCGGCGACCGCGACCGCATCTTCTGGTTTGAAATGATGCAGCGTGCCGAGCATCCAGCGGATCGAGTTGCGCAGCTTGCGATAAGTTTCGATGGTGTTCTTGAGGATCTCGGGGCCGATGCGCTGGTCGTCGGCATAGTCGGTGGCGCAGACCCAGAGCCGCAGGATATCGGCGCCGGACTGCGCCATCACCTTTTGCGGCTCTACGGTGTTGCCGACCGATTTCGACATCTTGCGGCCGTTCTCGTCGAGCGTGAAGCCGTGGGTCAGCACCACGTCGAACGGGGCGCGGCCGCGAGTGCCGCAGCTTTCCAGCAGCGACGACTGGAACCAGCCGCGATGCTGGTCGGAGCCTTCGAGATACATCACGGTGTCGCGGCCGCCATCGACCTTGCGCTTGATGCCGGCGAGACCCGGGAAATGCACGGGGTCTTCCAGCACGAAAGCATGCGTCGAGCCGGAGTCGAACCAGACGTCGCAGATGTCGTCGATCTTCTTCCACGCTTCGTTGGCCAATGAGCCGAGAAAGCGTTCGCGCGCGCCATCCATGTACCAGGCGTCGGCGCCTTCTTTCTCGAAGGCGTCGGCGATCCGGGCGTTGACCGCCGCGTCCTGCAGGATCTCAGCCGAACCGTCGCCGGCTTCGCGCACGAACACCGCGATCGGCACGCCCCAGGCGCGCTGGCGCGAGATCACCCAATCGGGCTTGCTGTTGATCATGCCGTTGATGCGGTTCTGGCCCGACTGCGGCACCCATTGCGTCATGCCGATGGCAGCTTGCGCCAGCTGGCGCAAAGTAAAACTCTTCCGAGTTACGGTATCGACGCCGACGTTCAGCCCTTCGATAGGCTTATCCATCGCGATGAACCATTGCGGCGTATTGCGGAAGATTACCGGCTTCTTCGAACGCCAGGAATGCGGGTACTGATGCTTCAGGCGACTGCGGGCAATGATATTTCCAGCATCCGATAGGGCTTTGATGACCGCTTCGTTGGCGTCGCCCTTTTCGCCCTTGTCATTGATGACACGCTTGCCGACAAAGCCCGGCGCTTGATCTGTGAAAGCCCCGTTTTCATCCACCGTGTAGGGAATTGTGGTGTTGATACCGTCTTCCTGAAGTCTACGCGCATTGGTCACCCAGACGTCGAAGTCTTCGCGGCCGTGACTCGGCGCGGTGTGCACAAAGCCCGTGCCTGTCTCGTCGGTGACGTGATCTCCCTCGAGGAGGGGAACTGCGAAGCCATAACCGCCGAGTGCTTTTAGTGGGTGATCGCACTCAAGATAAATGCTGGCTGGTCCACCTTCAAACTCCACGTCACGAAGTTTCTTGAAATGTGTGACGCGCGCCTGCTTAAAAACGTCGTCTGCCAAATTGGTCGCAAGAACGTAGCGCTCGCCAACCTTGGCCCAATTATCAGCCGGAGCCTCGACTACTTCGTAGAGCCCGTACGGGACGTGTTCTCCGAAGCTGATCGCGCGGTTTCCTGGGATCGTCCAAGGCGTAGTCGTCCAGATCACTACGTAACTGGACTTAAGATCTTCGACAACTTCGCGGAACTCCTTAAGATCCTTCTCCGAAGCCTGAGCGTGGATACCGACGAGCATTGCCTTTCGAACGGGAAACTTCACCCAGACGGTATCGCTGGTGTAGTCCTCGTATTCGACCTCGGCCTCCGCCAGCGCGGTCTTTTCCACCACGCTCCACATCACCGGTTTGGAACCGCGATACAGCGTGCCGTTGGCGGCGAATTTCATCAGCTCGCGCGCGATCTGGGCTTCGGCGAAATAATCCATGGTGGCGTAGCGGTGATCCCAGTCACCGATGATGCCGAGTCGCTTGAATTCCTCGCGCTGCACGTCGAGCCAATGGTTGGCATAGGCGCGGCACTCCCTGCGGAACGCCACCATCGCAGCCGAATCCCGAAAGTCCGGCTTCTGCTTGCCCTTGGAGCGATAGTTCTCTTCCTCGATCTTCCATTCGATCGGCAGGCCGTGGCAATCCCAGCCCGGCACGTAATTGGAATCGAAACCGAGCATCTGCTGGCTCTTGGTGACGACGTCCTTCAGGATCTTGTTCAGCGCGTGCCCGATATGGATGTTGCCGTTGGCGTAGGGCGGGCCGTCATGCAGCACGAATTTGGCGCGACCGGCCGAACTCTTGCGCAGTTTGCCGTACAGGTCGATCTCGTTCCAGCGCTTGAGGATGTCCGGCTCGCGCTGCGGCAGGCCGGCGCGCATCGGGAATTCCGTCTGCGGCAGGAACAGGGTTTTGGAATAGTCGTGGGTTTCAGATTTCTGGGTTTCAGATTTCTGGGCTTCGGATTTTTGCGGCTTGTCGGACATGAATGCTCTGGTTTGGCTCGAAGGGCGCGAGATACGCGAGGGAATCGCGGATGAATGAAGCAGGTCCCGGTTTTCCGCCGAGCCGAAGCTCAGGCAGAAGCCGGGCCGCTAATGCTTATGGTGCGCCGCGCAAACATGAGCTTTCCATAGCAGCCGGCCGGGGAAATCGCAAAGGGCGCTGTCGGGGTACACGTCATCCTGAGGAGGCGCGTTAGCGCCGTCTCGAAGGATGGCCGCGAACACCATCCTTCGAGACGCGGCCTTAGGAGGCCGCTCCTCAGGATGACGCCTTTGGGCGGTGCGGCCGGGCTGGATTTCCGGTGACCGTCTGCCCATGCCCGACATCCCGGGTCACGACGCTGCCGGCGCCGATCACGGCGCCGTCACCGATCGTCACGCCGGGCAGGATAATGGCGCCGCCGCCGATCCAGACGTCGGCCCCGATCCGTACCGGACGGCCGAATTCGACGCCGCTCCGCCGTGTCGCGGCATCGCGCGGATGGTCCGCGGCATAAATCTGCACGGCGGGTCCGATCTGGGTGCGGTCGCCGATAACAACTTCAACGACATCGAGGATGACGCAGTTGAAATTCAGGAACACACCGTCGCCAAGGCTGATGTTGTAGCCGTAGTCGCAAAAAAATGGCGGGCGGATCACGGCGCCGCTGCCGACATGCGCGAAACGCTCGGACAGTAATGTGTGGCGTTCCGATACCGGCAGCGCCAACGCCGAATTGTAACGCACCAGCCATTGCTTGGTCGCCGCCTGATCGGCGCCAAGCTCTGCATCCGGCCGATATAATTCACCGGTCAGCATTTTTTGCTTTTCGGTCTTGTTCAACCGATCGCTCCAAGCTTCGGGAAAGCCTCGGGCGCGGCAGCCAGCGCGGCGCGGGCCTTGGCGCTATCGTCGTCCATCTGGCGGATCAGCGCGTCGATGCTATCGAATTTCAGCTCCTCGCGGATGAAGCCGATGAAGGCGACGTCGAGCGTCGTGCCATAAAGGTCGCCCTTGAAATCGAACAGGAACACTTCCAGCAGCGGGGCGCCGTTGTCGAAGGTCGGGCGACGGCCGAAACTGGCGACGCCGTCGAGGCGCGCATCACCGCGGCCGACCCGCACCGCGTAGATGCCGTGCTTGAGCCCGCAGGTCTTGTCGAGCCGGATATTGGCGGTGGGATAGCCGAGATCGCGGCCGCGCTTCTCGCCATGAATGACCTCGCCGGTGACGAACCAGGGACCGCCCAGCATCGCGGTGGCGTCGACGATCTGGCCCTCGGCCAGCGCCATCCGGATCGCGCTGGAGGAAACCGGCCGCTCGTCGATGTCGACATGCGGCTGCACATCGACCTCGATGCCGAGCCCGGGGGCTTCGCTGACCAACAGGCTGGGCGATCCGACCCGGCCCTTGCCGAAATGGAAGTCATAGCCGACCGCGATGCCGCTAATTCCGAGCCGTTCGATCAGATCATGGTGAATAAAATCTTGCGCCGTGGTTCCGGCGCGGCCCTTGTCGAAGGTCATGATCACGGCGCCGGCGAGACCGGTCCCGGCCAGCAGCCGCAATTTGCCGGCCTCGTCGGTGAGCCGAAACTGCGGCGAGTTTGGGCTGAAAAAGCTGCGCGGATGCGGTTCGAAGGTCACCGCCAGCGCCGGCTTGCCGTGGGCGCGCCCCATCGCCAGCGCGGCGGCAATGACGGCCCGATGGCCGAGGTGGACGCCATCGAAATTGCCCATCGCGACCACGGTCCCTGGCGGAATCGCGGCTGCGGGGGTTGAATCGCGGATAACCATAAAGTCGGACGTCATTTTTCGGGATTCTTCAGCAGAGGTCGATGGGATCGCGACCGTGACGTGGCGGCCCCCGCGAAGTCAAGCCAGCCATCAGCCGGCTTCGGGCCTGCCCTGGCCGGTGGCCGGGATGGCGTGGGTCCGGTAGCCGGTTAACGGGCTGTTTAATGGCTGATGCTACTGCTGGGGGCGAACTGCGGGACATTTCGGTCCCATGGGCAGATTGTATTTCGGCGTTAGTATCGTGTGGGGGATCCAATGGCGGTTGACTTGTCGATGTCGGTTCTGGTGGTAGATGACTACAACACCATGATCCGCATCATCCGGAATCTCCTGAAGCAGCTTGGCTTCGAGAATATCGACGATGCCAGCGATGGCTCGGCGGCGCTGAACAAGATGCGCGGCAAGAAATACGGGCTGGTGATCTCGGACTGGAACATGGAGCCGATGACCGGCTACGATCTGCTCCGCGAAGTGCGTGCCGATCCCAATCTGGCCACCACGCCGTTCATCATGATCACGGCGGAATCGAAGACCGAGAACGTGATCGCGGCCAAGAAGGCCGGCGTGAACAATTATATCGTCAAGCCGTTCAATGCCGCGACGCTGAAGACCAAGATCGAAGCGGTATTCCCGGATATGGCCAGCGCGTAAGGCGCGTTTTTCCTTCCAACAACTTCGCCGTCATCCCCGCGTAACGGCTTTGCCGTTATCACTGTAGGTGCGCGCTCTTGCGCGCCTCGGAGGATGACCGCAAGCACAATGTTGAAGAGCATCCTTCGAGGCTCGCCGAAGATGGCGAGCACCTCAGGATGACGGCATCTTTGCGCTGAGATTTCTAGCGCCTACCACTTCAACTCGCGCGTCAGCGCGCGGGGTGGGTGGCCGAACAATTCCTTCACCGAGGCGGCGTCGAGTTGATCGACGCCCTCAAAATCCTCGGCGTGGATGCCGCGGGTCACGAACAGGCAATCGATCCCGAAGCCACGGGCGCCCGCCAGGTCCGTCCGCACGGAATCGCCGATCGCCAGCACGCGGTTGAGGTCGGTCGCATGGCCGCGACGCTCGGCGACCAGCGACATCGCGCGTTGGTAGATCGGCCGATGCGGCTTGCCGTAGAAGATCACCTCGCCGCCGAGTTCGCGATAGAGTTCGGCGATCGCGCCGGCGCAATAGACCAGGCGGTCGCCGCGCTCGACGACGATATCGGGGTTGGCGCAGATCAGCGGCAGCTTGCGCTCGCGCGCCTTGAGCATCATGCCGCGATAGTCTTCGGGGGTCTCGGTCTCGTCGTCGAACGGGCCGGTGCAGACGATGTAGTCGGCCAGTTCCAGCGGCGACAGCACCGGATCAAGTCCGCGATAGATCGAATTGTCGCGCTCCGGACCGAGCCAGAATACCTTTCGGCCCGGATGGTCGGCGACGTAATGCCGGGTCAGATCGCCTGAACTGACGATGGCGTCGTAGGTGTCGTCGGCGACGCCAAGCTTGCGCAATTGCCGCTGCACCGAATCCGCCGGCCGCGGCGCGTTGGTAATGAGAATGACGGTGCCGCCGCGCTCACGAAAACGATGCAGCGCCTCGCAGGCCTCCGGAAACGCCACCAGGCCGTTATGGACCACGCCCCAGATGTCGCTGAGCAGGACATCGACGCCGTCCACGAGGTCGCGCAATTGCTCGGCAAAGCGAAGGGTTGTCATCGCGCGGGCGACCGCTCAGCCCGGTCCGGCGATGCGGCGCGCAAGTGCTGCGACCCCGGATATGCGCGGAGATTCGATGGCCGATGCATCCACGGAAGCTGTTTTGCCGGAGCCATTGGAATCGGGAGCCTTGAAATCGGGAGCCTTGGTTGAATCCTGCCCCTTGCCGGCAGGCGCCCCGCCGTTAGCAGATGCCCCCTCCGGCCGCAACGGCCGCGGCGGGGCAAACAGGAATCCCTGTCCGAACCGCACGTCGTAGTCGAGCAGGTCGACCACGGCGCGCTCGCCTTCGATCCGCTCCGCGATCAGGTCGATACCGAAGCGGCCGAGCAGATCGGAAAGATCCGAGGGATGAATGTCAGATGTCGAGCTCTGGCGTTGATCGAGCAGCAGCGCGGCCGGCACCTTGATGAAGCGGACGCCACGGTCGGCGAGTTCGCGCGGCTCGAGCCGCAAATCGGTGACGTGGTCGATCGAGAAACGGAAGCCGCGCTGCGCCAGCGCCGCCAGATGTTCGGTCTCGGTCGGGCCCAGATTGCGAAACGTCGATTGCTTGAATTCGAGCACGAACGACGTCGCCAGCGCCCGATTGGCTTCGAGGAAATCCAGGCATTGCGCGAAGGTGGCGGGATTGCCGAGCGTAGCTTGGGCGACATTGCAGAACACGCCGACTTCCTTGTTGCGCACCATCAGCCGGCGCAGCACCTGCACGCATCGCAGCATCACCATGTGATCGATCCGCCCGATCAGTCCGGCGGCTTCGGCGATGCCGACGAAATCGTCGGCGGTGATGATCTGATCCTTGTCGTCGCGCAGCCGCGTCACCGCTTCGTAGAAGCGCACCTTGCGCTGCGGCAAGGTCACCATCGGCTGCAGATAGAGATCGAGCCGGTTTTCCTCGACGGCGTTTTTTACCGCGACGAGGATCTGTGCCTGGCTCAACGAGGGCAGCGCCGGGACCACGACAGAAGCGGGGGGCGGCGTGACGGGCGCGGCGTCCGCCGTCGTGCCGTTCTCGTCGCCCGACTGCGGCAGTTCCTTTTGCCCTGCATCTTCCGCTGTGTTTGCCTGCGCCGGCGCGGGTGCCGCGGTCAGCGCGCCCGAGGACAGGAGGTCGTCATGGCTGGCGACCGAGGCGGCGAGCTGCTTGACCAGCCCGCCCAGTTCATTGATCTCGCCAACGACAGCCTGAATGCGGTCGGCCCCGATCGAATTCGACGAGGTGACGCGGCCTTCGACAGCGGCGAGGCGGCGGCCGATCTCGCCGACCTGGCGGGCGAGGTCGGCGGTGCCCCGCGACAGGTCCGCGATCTGGCCGCCGGCGTCGGTACGGTCGCGCAGCCGCATCGATACCGCGTTGTAGAGGATCAGGAAGGTCAGCGCGGTGAGCGCCACGATCGCGGATTCCATCCCGCTGATACCCGCCACCGAATACAGAACGAGGCCAAGCGAGGCTGCGACCAGCACCATGCAGATGGCGATGAAAATCGTCGAAATGCGGATCATGTTGCGCGCGGGGCCCTCAAGTCCATGGTCACTGGCTCATGGGGAAACGCGAAAAAGCTTCGCTCACCTCAGTTTCGCCTCCCCCAGGCGCAGTGAGCTTAGCATTAATGTTGATTCGAAAGACTAGTGTTCTTTCAACACGGCCGGAACCGCTGATCCCAGCGTGTCGGCCATCACGGCGCCGCGGCGGCCCAGCGGTTTGGCGCGGCCGATGGTGGTGTCCAATGCGGTCTGATGCTCGATTTCCGAATTCAGTTCGGCGCCGCACAGCACGATAATGGCCGACATCCACATCCACATCATCAGGCCGATCGCGGCGCCGAGCGAGCCATAGGTCGCGTTGTAATTGGCGAAGTTCGACAGATACCAGGACAGCAAGGACGAGCCCGCGATCCACAGCAGCGCCGCCGCCAGCGTACCGACGCTCAGCCACTCCAGGCGGGCCGGCCGCCGGCTTGGCCCGAACCGATAGAGCAGGCCGAGCGCGGCTAGCAGAATGACCAGCAGCAGCGGCCACCGCGCCAGGCTGACGATGGCCTGGCTTTCCGGCGCGAGGCCGACATGGTCGAGCGCCAGCGGCATCGCGACCACGGCGCTGACCATCAGCAACAGAGCGGCGATGCCGCCGGTGGTGAAGGCCAGCGACAGCAGGTTCAACCGGATGAAGCTGCGCTTTTCCCGTTCCTCATAGACGACATTGAGCGCGTCGATCACCGCCTTGACGCCGGCATTGGCGCTCCAGATCGCAAGCCCAAGGCCGAACAGGAAGGTGGCGCCGAGCGCGGTATTGCCCTGCGTCAGCACGCGGGTGATCTGGTCTTGCACGATCTGGAATGAGCCTTCCGGCAGCATCATCGCCAGCGTTTGCAGGTTGGCGCCGATGGTAGATGGATTGGCGAACAGGCCGTAGCAGGAGACCAGCGCGGTGATCGCCGGAAACACCGCGAGCAGGCCGAAAAACACCACGCCGGCAGCAATGGCGAGCAGGCGGTCTTCGCCGGTCCGCACATAGGTGCGCCACAGGATGTCCTTCCAGCCGGTCCACGGAATCTGGAAGGGGGTGTGAGACAACCGCCCGTGCCCGGGCCGGGACAATTCGCCGGCGAGGGTGTCGGAGGAAGCGAGTGGCTGATGCAACCGGACCGGTTCCGCCGACGGACTCGACGGCGGCGACTTCGCCTGGAAATAGCGTTGCAAGGTCAGCACGGCGATCGCCGTGGCCGCGATCAGCAGCAGATTGTCGTGCGTCCCGGATCGTGGGCCGGACATCAGGCGTCGGTTCGCCGGCTCTGGCTTTTGCGCCTTACGGCGGCCCAGCCCAGCAACGTGGCCACCAGAATCAGGCCGGCCTGAACCTGGCGGTTATCTCTTGGAAGCCGTGTGGCTGGCTTGAAGCGGCTCGCGCCGGCATGACCGGCTGGCACAGAAGCCATCAGGGAAGCGGCCGTATCCTGGATCGCCTCGGTTGGCGCGGTTCGGAGCGGATTGGCCGTGATGGCGACGCGAAGCCGGCTGGTCAGCGAGGGAAAATGCGGCGGCGGGCGCTTGAGCCGGCTGGCCGCCAGCGCCGCGCAGATCGTCGCGATCACGAGCAGCAACGCACCGACCACACCGAACGCTGGAAACATTCCGTAATGGATTTCGACCCAGCGAAACAGCGCAATGAGCCCGACCAGACAGGCCGCGATCAGGAAAATTCCCGACGCGGCGAACAGCCCGGCCGCGACCGCATAGGATGTAATGCTGCCGGTCGCTTGATGGGTGCGGTCGCGCATGTACGACCGAGTCGCCCGCTTGATCTGGTTGAGCTTGAGCCCGAGCCCAGCGCGCAGCAAATCGCTCGAAGGCGCCAACATGTCCGCGATTCCTCTTCCGGCGAGGACAACAGGTCCTCGCGCGGGATGAACGTGCGGTGGTTTCGAAGGTTCCGGAACGTGCGGAGGTGGCCATCGCGATGGACCCCGGTTCAGCAGCGCACCACTTCGTGCTGCGCTGCGCCCCGGGGCACGCACCTTCGCCCTCGTGTCCCGGACGCGGCGCAGCCTGGGCGATGCGAAGCATCGTCCGGTTGCGCTGCTCCGCAGAGCCGGGACCCAAGCCGCTTACGCGTTTACGCGATCGCGCGAATGACCTTGGCGACCTTCTCGACGATCTCGCCGATCTGATCTTCGGTGACGATCAGCGGCGGCGTCAGCGCCAGGGTATCGCCGGCGACGCGCAGCATCAGGTCGTTGTCGTGGAAGGCGCTGTTGAGCCCGTCGAAGCCGCGCTTGCCCGGCAGATCGGGGCGCGGGGCGAGGTCGATGCCGGCGGTGAGACCCACGGTTCGGATATCGACCACGTTGGGCTCACCCCTCAGGGTCATCACCGCGTCGGCGAATTTCGCTTCCAGTCTGTTGGCGCGCTCGAACAGCTTTTCGTCGCGGTAGATATCGAGCGTCGCAAGTGCGGCGGCGCAGGCCAGCGGATGCGCCGAATAGGTATAGCCGTGGGTCAGTTCCACCGCGTGCTCCGGACCGCTCATGAAGGCATCGTGGATGGTGTCGCGCACCAGCACGCCACCCATCGGCGCCGCGCCATTGGTGATGCCCTTGGCGAAGGTCAGCATGTCCGGCAGCACGCCGTAACGCTCGGCGGCAAAGGCGAAGCCGAGCCGGCCGTACCCGGTGATGACCTCGTCGAAAATCAACAGGATGCCGTGCTTCTGCGTGATCTCGCGCAGCCGCTTCAAATAACCCTTGGGCGCCGGCAGCACGCCGGTCGATCCCGCCATCGGCTCGACGATCACGGCGGCGATGGTGGAAGCGCCATGCAGATTGACCAGACGCTCGAGTTCGTCGGCGAAATGGGCGCCGTATTCCGGCTCGCCAATCGAGAAGGCCTGCTTGTCGCGATCGTAGGTGTGGGGCAGATGATCGACGCCGGACAACAGCGTGCCGAACATCTTGCGGTTGTTGACGATGCCGCCGACCGAGGTGCCGCCGAAGCCGACGCCGTGATAGCCGCGCTCGCGGCCGATCAGGCGGGTGCGGGTGCCCTGGCCGTTGATCTGGTGGTAGGCCAGCGCAATTTTCAGCGCGGTGTCGGCCGCTTCCGAGCCTGAGTTGCAGAAGAACACGTGATCCAAGCCGGCCGGTGCGAGGTCGGCGATACGGCTGGCGAGTTCGAACGCCTGCGGAATGCCGAACTGGAACGGCGGCGCGTAGTCCAGCGCTTCGGCCTGTTTGGCGATCGCCGAGGAAATCTGGGTGCGGCCGTGGCCGGCATTGCAGCACCACATGCCGGCGGCAGCATCGATGATCTTGCGGCCGTCGACGGTAAAATAATGCATGTCCTTGGCGCCGGCGAGCAGCCGTGGCGCCTTCTTGAAAGCCCGGTTGGCGGTGAACGGCATCCAGTGCGCGGCGAGGTCGTTCGGGACGTTGACGGCGGGGGAAGTGGGGCTCTTGTCGAGCATGGGGGCCTCTTGCTTGCTGGGGTATGGCGTTGCCGCGCAGGCTATCAGCTTCACCGCATTACGGGAACGCCGGTGGCCGCTATATTTGCGCTCAATCAGGCGGTTTTAGGGGCACGCAAGCCGCGCGCCCGCCTCACAAATCGGCGGCGGCGATCCAGAACACTTCGCCGTCGGAATCTTCCGTATCCAGCCACAACAGCGGCAGTTGCGGGAAGGCGGCCTCCACCCCTTCGCGGCCGCGGCCGATCTCGCACAACAGGCCGCCCCGCGGCATCAAATGCCGCCCGGCCTCATCCAAAATCCGCCTGACGATATCGAGCCCGTCGGGACCGCCGTCGAAAGCGATTTTGGGTTCGGCGCGGCATTCGCGCGGCAGCGACGCCATGCCTTCGGCATCGACATAGGGCGGATTGGAAATGATTAGGTCGTAACGCCTGTTGCCGAGCGGCTTGAACAGATCGCCGCGGTGCAAGGTGATGCGGTCGTCAAGGCCGTAATCGCCGACATTGCGCGCGGCGACGGCGAGCGCGTCCCGGGAAATATCTACCGCATCGATCTGCGCGTTGGGAAAATTCTGGCTGGCAAGGATCGCGAGGCATCCCGACCCCGTGCAGAGGTCGAGCACGCTCTCCACCGCGAGGGAATCGTCGATCAGCGCACCGGCGGCTTCATCGACTTCATTTCCCTCGCCGCCGAAATGGGAATCCAGCAATTCGCCGATGAAGGAGCGCGGCACGATGGTGCGCTCGTCGACATAAAATGGCAGGCCGCGCATATAGATCTTGTTGACCAGATAGGCGGCCGGCTTCCGCGTGGTGACGCGGCGGGCAATCACCTCGAGAATCGCTTTGCCCTCCGCCGCGGTGACGCGCGCGGTGGCAAAGGTCTCGAACTGGTCGGGATGAAGATGCAGCATCTCGCACACGATGAACGCGGCCTCGGCGAGCGGATCGGTGGTGCCGTGCGCGAACACCAGTTCGGCCTCGGCGAACCGGCTGACCGCATAGCGGACGAAATCGAGCAGCGTGCGCAGTTCGCCGGCGGCGACCCTGGGAAATTTCGTCGCGGCGCGGCTACGTGTCGCAGTCTTGGTTGGGCCTTTGGTTGCGCGCTTGGCCATCAGGATTTGGTCCAGCGCGCGGCCGCGGCATCATCGTGGTCGTGGGCCTCGATCCAGTTCGTCCCCACCGCACTTTCCTCGCGCTTCCAGAACGGCGCGTTGGCCTTGAGGTAGTCCATCAGGAATTCCGCCGCCTCGAACGCGGCCTGCCGATGCGCCGAGGCCGCCAATACCAGCACGATATTCTCGCCGGGCGTGATGCGGCCGACGCGATGAACGACCGTCAAACCGGTCAGTGGCCAGCGCGACATCGCCTCGTCGGTGTGCCGCTTGATTTCGGCCTCCGCCATGCCGGGGTAATGTTCGAGCGTCAGCGCCGCGATCGGCTCGCCGTTCTCGCTGCCGCGGCAGATGCCGGAAAAACTCACGACCGCGCCGATATCGATGCGGCCCCTGGTCAGCGCCGCGATCTCATGGCCGATGTCGAAATCGGCTTGTTGGACGCGGATAATGGGGGCGGCGGTCATCAGGGGATTTAACCGCCGGTCATCGGCGGAAAAAAAGCGATCTCGCGGGCGCCCGAGATCATGGCGTCCGGTTTGACATGGGCGTGGTCGATCGCGGCGCGGATCACCCGCGGCGTCTCGAAGGCGTAAGCATAGGTCTCGCCGCGCCGCGCCAGCCAGCCGATCAAATCATCGACGGTGCGCACATCGGCCGGCGGCTCGATCGTTTCTTCCGATTTGCCGATCCGTTCGCGTACCCATGCGAAATACTTGACCTTCATTTCTCATCTTCCTCGATGAGATGGTGAATGCCGGCACGGAAATAGTCCCAGCCGGTGTAGATCGTGAACAGCGCCGAGGTCCACAGCAACGCGATCCCGATCAGCGTGGTCGCGGGCAGGACCTGCTCGCCGGCCTCGCCCGCGATCAAAAAGCCGATCGCGACCAGTTGCAGGGTGGTCTTCCACTTCGCAAGCTTGGTCACGGGAACGCTGACCCGCAAGGCGGCGAGATATTCCCGCAGGCCCGACACCAGGATTTCGCGGCACAGGATCACGATCGCGGCCCACAGCGTCCAGCCATGGATGCTGTTATCCGCCGCCAGCATCAAAAGACAGGACGCCACCAACAGCTTGTCGGCGATCGGGTCGAGCATCCGGCCGAAGGCGGAATGCTGATCCCAGATCCGCGCGTAATAGCCATCGAGGTAGTCGGTGACGCCAGCGGCGATAAACACCGCCAGGGCGATCCAGCGAAGCCACAGCGGGCCTTCCATGATCGATTCTGCAAAAACGCAACCGACCACCACCGGTATAGCGGCGATCCGGGCATAGGTCAGAATGTTGGGCAGGGACAGGCTCTTCGGCTGTCCCTTCGACGGTCCCTTGGGCTGGGCTTTGGTGGTCGCCATGTTCATCCGTCTTACCAATACCGCTGAGGCACTTACGTCAACCGGGTGACGCACGTGAACCGTGGGAGATGACCTAAATGTAACGCCAGCACCTGTCTAGTTGGGTCGCGCGTGGAAAAACTCGAAAATCTTGCGGGCGCTTTCGGCGCTGACGCCGGGAACCTTGCCGAGGTCGGCGATGGACGCCCGTTCGATCTCCTTCAGCGTTCCGAAATGATGCAGCAAGGCACGTTTCCGTGACGGGCCGATGCCGGGAATCTCCTGCAAACCGGCCTCGCGAATGTCCTTTTTGCGCAGCTTGCGGTGCGAGCCGATCACGAAGCGATGCGCCTCGTCGCGCAGCCGCTGGATGAAATACAGCACGGGGTCGCGCGGCTCGAGCTTGATCGCCTCGCGGCCCGGCATGAACAGGGTTTCGCGGCCGGCATCGCGGTCGGGGCCCTTGGCGACCGCCAGCAGCGAGACCTGGGTCAAGCCGAGGCCTTCGAAAATCTCCCTGACCGCATTGAGCTGGCCGCGCCCGCCGTCGATGATGACGAGGTCGGGCCATTGCGGAAACGAATCGTCGTCGGGTTTGGGCTTGGTATCGCCTTCTGCCGGCGGGTTCAGCAACCGCTTGAAGCGGCGCTGCAGCACCTCGCGCATCATCGCGTAATCGTCGCCCGGCGTCAGGCCTTCCGACTTGATGTTGAACTTGCGGTATTGATTCTTGATGAAGCCGTCCGGCCCGGCCACGATCATGGCGCCGACGGCGTTGGTGCCCTGGATGTGGCTATTGTCGTAGACCTCGATCCGCCGCAATTGCTGCGGCAGCTCGAGCGTCGTGACCATGCCCCGCAGCAGCCGGCTCTGGGTCGCGGTGTCGGCAAGCCTGCGACCGAGCGCCTCGCGCGCATTGGTCAGCGCGTGGGTGATCAGTTCCTTCTTTTCGCCGCGCTTCGGCGTGGTGACTTCCACCTTGAAGCCCGCTTTGACCGACAAGGCGTCGGCCAGCAACTGGCTTTCCTCGATCTCGTGCGAGAGCAGGATCAATTTCGGCGGCGGCTTGTCGTCGTAGAATTGCGCGAGGAACGAGGCCAGCACCTCTTCCGAAGTGAAGGTCTTCTCCGCGCGGGGAAAATAAGCCCGGTTGCCCCAGTTCTGGCCGGTGCGGAAGAAGAACACTTCGACGCAGGAATAGCCGCCCTCCTGATGGATGGCGAACACATCGGCTTCCTCGACGGTGCGGGGATTGATGCCTTGCTGGGACTGGATCGCCGACAGCGCGGCGAGCCGGTCGCGGTAGAGTGCCGCGGTTTCGAATTCGAGTTCGGCCGAGGCTTTCTCCATCTCGCCGGCCAATTGCTTTTTCACCAGATGGCTGCGGCCGGACAGGAAGCCGTTGGCCTCGTGCACCAGTTCGGTATAGCCGGGGAAATCGACCTCGCCGGTACAGGGACCGGAGCAGCGGCGGATTTGATACAGCAGGCACGGCCGGGTCCGGCTTTCGAAGAAGCCGTCGGTGCAGGAGCGGATCAGGAAGGCGCGCTGCAGCGCCGTGATGGTGCGGTTGACGGCGCCGGCGTTTGCAAACGGGCCGAAATATCGCCCGGGGCGCGATTGCGCGCCGCGATGCTTGAGGATCTGCGGCGCCCAATGATCGCCCGTGATCAGAATATAGGGAAACGATTTGTCGTCGCGCAGCTGCACGTTGAAGCGCGGGCGCAGCTGCTTGATCAGATTGGCCTCGAGCAGCAGCGCGTCGGTTTCCGTCGTGGTCGAGATGATCTCGACGGCCACGGTGGCCGCGATCATGCGCAGGATGCGTGCCGGCAGCGGCGCCGACACCCGCGCATAGGACGACAGCCGTTTGCGGACGTTTTTGGCCTTGCCGACATAGAGCACGTCGTTGACCGCATTGAGCATGCGGTAGACGCCGGGCGATGTCGGCGCGAGGCGCACCGCGTTTTCGATCGCGGCGTGGCCGACCGCGAGCCGGCCTTCCGGGATCGCCTCGCCGGTCTCCTCCGAGATTTCGTCGGACTCCGGCAGCCGAGCTTCGTCGTCGTCTTCGGCCGAGGCCACCGCCGGATCGGTATCGGCCGCGGTCAGATCCTGCGGCGGCAAAGCGGGTTGTCCGGGAACCAGCTCGGAACCGCCGCCGCCGTTCTGGTCCGGTTCCCTGTCCGTTGTGCCGTCCATCTTGCTGGGGCTGTCCGTCGGGTCGCTATCCATGGGCCCTAAACTAAGCGCTTGGCCACGGCATCGCCATGGGTGCGGCGCGCGGCGTGGGTGCGTGCGCGGGGTGCCGGGGTCGCCCTGGTAACGCATTCTTAAGACTGCGAATCGGCGGCCGGCGGGCCTTAACAGCCCTTTAACTTAAAACTCTCGATAAATCTTATCAGTGAAAAACAGAATTTCGTAACCATCCGAATTCGCATGTTGCACGGCGAATCCATGGTCGCGGCAGTGGCGTACGGGAGAGTTGAGATGAGCAGGATTGCTTGGGGCGCAGCCGCGTTGATCGCCGCGGGTTGCACGGTCTCGGCTCAGGCGGCCGACATGTCGTACGGACGCGCGCCCTACACCGTCAATCAGCCGCTCAACGCCTATAGCTGGGCCGGTCCCTATCTCGGCGGCAATCTCGGCTACGCCTGGGGCTCGGTCGACAATGCGCTGCCCAAACCGTCGGGCGTCGCGGGCGGCATTCAGGGCGGTTACAACTGGCAATCCGGTCCGCTGGTGTTCGGCATCGAAGGCGACCTGCAGGCCACCGGCGCCGACGATACCTTTGCGCCCTGGAAGTTCTCGAACCCCTGGTTCGGCACGGTGCGCGGCCGGGTCGGGTACGCCATCAGCAACATCATGTTCTACGGCACCGGCGGTCTCGCCTTCGGCGAACTGCGCGGCGAGACTTTTGGTCTTTCGGAATCCCACACCAATGCGGGCTGGACCGCGGGTGTCGGCGCCGAGTTCGGCTTCGCGCCGAACTGGAGCGCCAAGATCGAATATCTCTATGTCGATCTCTCGGATTCGCGTTTCACCATCAGCGGCGTCTCAAATGGCTACCAGTTCGGCGTGCTGCGCGCCGGCGTGAATTATCATTTCTGATCAAACCAAGAAAATCCAACGTAACCTCCCGGCCGCTTGCGGGCGGGATTTTTTTTTGCGCGCATCACGTTCTCAAGGTGAAAGCACCAGATTGACCGCCTTGGGGCCCTTGCCTTTCTTGTCCGGCTCGACCTCGAAGGTGATGCGCTGGCCTTCGGCCAGGTCTTTCAGTCCCGCCCGTTCGACCGCGGTGACGTGAACGAATACGTCGCGACCGCCGTCATCGGGCTTGATGAAGCCATAGCCGCGTTCTGCATTGAAGAACTTGACTAACCCCGTCATGGCCATCGGGAAACTCCCCCGCATTGCTTCGCCGTTACGCGCCTGCGTATCGGCCGACCGGACAATCGCTGCCGGAAAGCTTGGCCACTCGTTGCGGATTAGGCGGCATCGCCGATCCGTCTTGAAAAAATCGAGGCCTAATCACTCCGCCGCTACCATTCGCGGAAGCGGAACGTAAAGCCAGTCCCAATGGGCATGAGCATAATACGGTTTTCCGTCAAATGCCTACGGCTCAAATCGGACTTCCCCACCGGGTCGAATACGGGGGCGGGCGCGGACTTAAGGCTTCGGCACTTCGAGCCTGAACCGACTGGCGCCGCCCTGGCCGAGCGGCTTTTCCAGCTCGGGAAGGATGGTCTTCAACTCGGCCGCCAGCATCCAGGGCGGATTGACCAGCAGCAGGCCCGACGAGACCAGGGCGCCATCGGCGGTCTGCGGCGCGACGCTGAATTCAAGCCGCAGACATTTGCCCGGCGAGGGGCCGCTGGCTGCGACCTCGGCGACATGCCGGGCGAGGCCGTCGGTCGCCCGCCGGCTTTTGGCCGGGTACCATAATAAATAGCTGCCGGTCGGCCATTTCGTGAAGGCCTCCGTGAAGCCGTCGGCGATCCTGGAGAACTCGTCCTTCTCCTCGTAGGGCGGGTCGATCAGTACCAGGCCGCGCCGCTCGTTCGGTGGCACGAAGGCCGGCAACGCCATCCAGCCGTCGAGGTCGACCACCTTGGCCTGGGTATCGCGGCGCAGCGCATTGATCAGCTGCTTGCGGGCCTTCGGTTCGACCTCGCAGGCGGTCAGCCGGTCCTGCGGCCGCAGCAGCGCGCGCGCGATCAGCGGCGATCCGGGATAGGCCTTGAGTTCGCGTTGCGGATTGAACGCCCTGACGATGTCGAGATAGGGCGTGACCAGCGGCATGGCGGCTTCCGAAAACCGCGCCTGCATCACCCGCGCGATGCCGGTGAGCCATTCGCCGCTGCGCTGCGCCTCGTCACCGCCGAGATCATAGACCCCGCCGCCGGCATGGGTATCGATGACGCGAAACGCCGCCGGCTTGTCCTGCAAATGGATGAGAATGCGCACCAGCACGATGTGCTTGATGACATCGGCAAAGTTGCCGGCATGAAAGGCGTGACGGTAGTTCATGACGCTAGGGGTATTACATCGGCCCGCAAAAGTATCGCACGTCATTCCGGGGCGATGCGAAGCATCGAACCTCAGATGTGCAATTGCACATCGGGGAATCTCGAGATTCCGGGTCTGGCGCTTACGCGCCATCCCGGAATGACAGCGGTTGCGGCTATCCGCCCCGCATCGGCGGCATCGACACCTGGTCGCGGCGGCAGCTGCGGCGTTCGATTTCCTCGCAAGGGTGGAATTGCAGGTCCTTGCCCATGCAGATCCGCACTTCGCTGAGCCGCGTGCGGTTGCAGGTCACGCCCATCGCGGACGTCGTGAGCCCGGGATTGGCCTTGACGAAGGCGGCTTCGATGTCGGCCGGCGCCACCATCCTGGCCTCGGAGAGCTGCAGATATTCTTCCGGAATCTTCACCGCGGCGCGCGCCTTGCGGATGGTCTCGAAATAGGCCCGTGCGTCGAGGCCCGAACAGGTGCCGTGCTTCTTCCATTCATTGAAGATCAGCCCGGGTGCCGGCATCAGGTCCAGCATGGAGGTCATGATCTTGCGATCAAGCCATTCCGAGGACCGATCGCAATATTCCGGAAAGCCGTGCTCGTATTGCGGCCACAGCCCGTGCACTACGAACGAAAACGGCCGCCCGCCGCATTGCGCCTGCTGCGACCGCCCGCCACCGCCGCGCTCCTCGGATTCCTCGCAGAACGACGGCGACCATGACAGCGACAGCACGTAATAATCAAACTCGCCGGGGGTGTTCTGGCGGCGGTCCTGCGCCGACGCCGGGCCGGCGCCGGCCAGCGCCGTCAACATCAGCAGGCCGGCCGAGATCAGCCCCGAGACCCAAATTCGCGGAAAATGAAACATCATGACGCTCCCATACCCTGAACGTGTGGAAGCCTAGCAGGCAACCGGAACATTTCAAGAACAAAATAACAGGAGGCCGATCAAGGCCTCCATATCGTTATCGATCATCAGGAAAAACGGCGGCCTCAGAGAACCCGGAGAGCAGGGCCGGAGTTCACTGGCGGGCGGCCCGGCAGGCCGGATTGTAGGCCCAGTTGCGGTCAAGCCCGGTGACGCACCATTCGACGCCCTGGCCGAAGCCGGCGAACCCGCCATCCTCGATGATCGAGTAATGCACCGTCCGCGGCTTGCCGTCGCTGATCATGACTTCGGCGCTGCAGTAGCGGCGCGGAATGTTGTCGGACTGCCAGGGCCGGAACGCGGTCTCGCGAATCGCGCCAAAACCCGTGATCTGCAGGTCGGAATTCCAGAAGGAGCTTTCCTTTTCCCGGAACTGCGAGGTGATGGTCGACAGCGCCGCGTCGCAAGGGGCGACCCGGCCATCATATTTCGGGCCGGACAGCCCGAAATTGAGCTCGAACGGATTGGCCGCCTCGGCCGCCTGACCGAATGCGAACAGCCCCATCAGGACGCCGAGCGCAGCGCCGAGGCCGGCTTTACGGCTATTTTTTTTCAATGATGAGGAGAGGTCGTGCATGGGCAATCCGCCGGATGATCTTGGGCGCGGACGGTGCCGCGAAGCCCGCACAAGGTCAAGTGCAACGCGGCAACACCCTGCCGATAACTCTGGCTCGAAGCCCCGGCCGTTCTTTTCATCAGGGACGATGCGCCTTATGGTGCCCCGGAACGAAATGGAGTCTGCGATGCGAATGATTGGGGCCACCAGCCTGGCGACACTGACTCTGGCCGCTGCGTGCGGGATGCTGGCGTTGACGCCGGCCCGGGCCGATACCGTGCCGCCGTTCAAGGGCAACGATACCGGCGGCATCATCGCCTTCTCGCTGACCAATGAGAACGATATCCGCACGATGGCGATCAATCACTGCGCGTCCTACGGCAAGGTGGTGAAATTCCTCGCCGTCGAGCCGCATTACGGCGGCTATATTTCCTTCTCCTGCCGTTGGATGCCCTATGCCGCGGTCGACCGGCCGTTGCGCGCGCGTTACTGAGCCGACGGCTCCGTTCGTCGAAAAAAAACCACCCGGAAGGCCCGATATGACGCGTCAGCTTGTTTCATGGGGCCTGGCGCTCGGTTTGGCGGCGGTGCTGCCGGCCTATAGCGCCTGCGCGGACGAGTTGCCGATCCGCAAGGCCGGCCTGTGGGAAATGAAAATGGCCACCGTCGGGTCGCCGGTGCCGGGGATGACGATCCAGCAGTGCACCGACGAGACCATCGACAAGCAGATGAGCACGATGTTCGCGGCGGTGAAGCAGGTCTGTTCCAAACGCGACATTCAGAAGACCGCGACCGGCTATGTGGCCGATTCCGAATGTACCGCCGGCGGCGCCACCAGGACATCGCATTCCGAGATCACCGGCGATTTCAATTCCGCCTATACGGTCAAGTTCGCCGCGCACAGCGAGCACGGCCCTGCCGGCCAGCCGCACGACTTCACCACCACGATCGAGGCGAAGTGGCTCGGCGCCTGCAAAGCGGATCAGAAGCCCGGCGACTTCATCATGCCCGGCGGCCTGAAGATGAATATCAACGACATGGACAAGCTGAAAAACGACGTGGACAAGCTGAAGGCCTTGCTGCCGAAGCAGACGCCGAAGTAGCGCATTTCCGCTCGTTTCCCCGGGCCGACCCGACAGCGGCAAACGGCGGCAAATGTTAAGACACGATCTGAAGCGCGGCCTTAAACCGGTATTCGTACCGTGGCGCGAAGTCCGCCCATCGGGCTGTCGCCGAGCATGATATCGCCGCCATGCGAGCGCGCGATATCGCGGGCGATGGCGAGGCCGAGGCCTGTGCCGCCTTCATCCTGGTTGCGGGCGTCGTCGAGCCGCAGGAACGGCTTGAACACTTCCTCGCGCATGTCGGGCGGAATGCCCGGGCCGTCATCGTCGACCGTCACGGTCAAATAACGATGATCGCGATGGCCGGTGATCTCGATCCGGTCGGCGTGCCGCGCCGCGTTCGACACCAGATTGCCGAGGCAGCGCTTGAAGGAGGCGGGTTTGACGATGACCACGGGCAGGCCGCGGAACTGCACCGTCGCGGCATGGCCATTGCGCTCGGCGTCGCTGCGCAATTCCTCCAGCGCCTGGGTCATGTCGGTCGGTTGCGCCTGCTCGCCGCCGTCGCCGCGCGCGAAGGCGAGGTAGGCTTCCAGCATGCCGGACATCTCGTCGACATCCTTGCGCATGCCCTCGACTTCCGGGCTGTCGCCGATCAATGCCATTTCGAGCTTGAAGCGGGTCAGGATGGTGCGGAGGTCGTGGCTGACCCCGGCCAGCATCGCGGTGCGCTGCTCGATCGAGCGCTCGACGCGCGATTTCATCTCGATGAACGCCTGCGCGGCGCGGCGCACTTCGCGGGCGCCGCGGGGACGGAAGTTCGGCGCCTCGCGGCCCTTGCCGAAACTTTCGGCGGCGTCGGCAAGCCGCAGGATCGGCTTGATCTGGTTGCGCAGGAACAAGACCGCGACAATCAGCAGGATCGACGACGTCCCGACCATCCAGAACAGGAAGATCTCGGAGTTCGAGGCGTAGGCCGCGCTTCGCTGGGCGAAAACCCGCATCACGGTGTCGTCAAGCTGGATCCGGATCTCCACCAGATTGGACTTGCCGACGGTGTCGATCCAGAACGGCTTGCCGATCTGCCGGCCGAGCTGCACCGAGAGCGACTGGTCGAGCAGCGAGAAAAACGGTTTCGGGCCCGGCGGCGGCATGTCGCCGACGGCGAGGAAATCGACCACCAGATTGAGCCGCTGTTGCGCGATGCGCCGCAGTTGCGCGCGGTCCTTGTCCTGCGGATAGCCGTTATAGACGTCGATCAGCCCGGCGATGTCCTGCACCACCGAGGCCGACAGCCGTCGCGTCACCGTATTCCAGTGCCGCTCCATGAACACGAACGCCACCACCGACTGCAGCACCACCATCGGCACGATCATGATCAGGAGCGCGCGGGCATAGAGCCCGGTCGGCATCCAGCCCTTGAACGCATTGCCCATCCAGCTATTGACCGCGGAAACGCGGCCGGCGGCGGTGCGGATCAGCGTCAGGCCGGTGTCGAGCGTGCTCATGAAGCAGCTTCTTTTATGGCCAGCATCATCTGGGATGCGATCAAGGCGACGCGACCAGGCGATAGCCGATGCCGCGCACCGCCTGCAGGAACAAGGGGCTGGCCGGATCGCGCTCGATCTTGCGCCGCAGGCGGTTGATCTGCACATCGACCGCGCGCTCGTTGACCGAGCCGTCGCCGCCGGTCAGCGCGCCACGCGGCACGGTTTCGCCCGGCGCCGCCGCCAGGATGCGCAGCATGTCGCGCTCGCGGTCGGTGAGATGGATCACCTCGTCGCCCTGGCGCAGTTCGCCGCGGTCGAGATGATAGACGTAGGGTCCGAACGCGACCGACTCCAGCATTTCCACCGGCGGCGGCGCGCTGCGCTTGAGGATATTGCCGATGCGCAGCACAAGTTCGCGCGGCTCGAACGGTTTTGCCACGTAATCGTCGGCGCCGATTTGCAGGCCCTCGATCCGGCTTTCCGCTTCATGCCGCGCGGTCAGCATGATGATCGGTACTGACGACGAGGTGCGGATGAAGCGCGCGAGGTCGAAGCCGGTTTCGCCGGGCATCATGACGTCGAGAATCAGCATGTCGAAATGCAGGCCGAGCAGTTTGGCGCGGGCATCCTTGGCGCTGGCCGCGGTGGTGACGCGATAGCCCTCGCCGGACAGAAAGCGCGACAGCAGATCGCGGATCCGGCGGTCATCATCGACCAGCAAGAGATGCGGCGCATCGTCGGCCGGCCGCTTATGTGCCTGAGCGAGGGTTGCAGCCTGGGCCACGGGCACTATTCCTTTGTCTTTGCCGCCGCGTCGGGCGCTTTGAGGATCGCCTCCAGCACCTTGTCGGGATCGTCGTGATCGATCATCGCACGCAGGAACTGGCGAACCGTATCGACGCCGGCCGGGTTGATATCGCGCAGCGCGCGGGTGATCCGGTCGGTCTGCAGCCCGGCGAGTTTGGCGACCAGCGTCTCCCCCTTGGCGGTAGCGAAAAGCAGCCGCTGCCGGCGGTCGTTATTGCCGGTCCGCTGCACGATATACCCTTCATCGAGCAATTGCTTGAGAACCCGCCCCAGCGACTGCTTGGTGATTCGCAACACGTCCAGGAGATCAGCCACCTTCAGGCCGGGGTAGCGGTGGACAAAATGCATGACCCGGTGATGCGCCCGCCCGAAGCCGAACGCTTCCAGCTCATGATCGGCGTCGCCGACGAAGTCCCGATAGGCGAAGAATAACAACTCGATGATGTCCCAGCGCAGGTCGCCTGATCGCGGCGGGGCGGTGCGATCCTGCCCCTTCACGTCAGGGTCGGACGACGAGCCTGAGAAATTTATGTCAGCCATATTGACGTATCTTGGGTTCAATGTTACAAAACTGTCAGCCGCGACGAAACTTTAGGTCGTTTCGTCATTGGCAAACTAACGGGCGGCCTGAAATAGCCAGCGATGGCGGTTTGGGCCGCGAATTGGACTACCGTGCGATTGTCGAGCGGCATTTCGGCAAACATACTGGACTTCAGCATTCCGCAAAAGCATGTCGTCTGCGACCTGTTGGCAACGGAAATCGGCCGCGGGGCCGGTGGTGGTGAGGGCCAAGCGTAACCAACAGCGCCAAGGCGTAGACGCCAAGGCATAAACCGCTAAGGCGCAAGGCGCGCGTTTCGCGCCAATCCGGGAGAGAGCCGATGGGAGTTTCGTTCGATAAGGTCGATGGCGACGCCTGGTTGAAATTCGACATCCAGCCTGCGACCCATCCGACGCCCGAGAAGGACCGCGCGGCAAAGCTCGTGGACCCCGGCTTCGGCCGCGTCTTCACCGATCACATGGCCGTGGTCCGCTACGATCAGGCCAAAGGCTGGCATGGCGCGCGGATCGAATCCCGGGCCAATTTCCCGCTCGATCCGGCGCTGGCCGTGCTGCATTACGCGCAGGAGATTTTCGAAGGCCTCAAGGCCTACACCCGCGACGACGGCGGCGTGAACCTGTTCCGCCCCGACGCCAATGCACGGCGTTTCCGCAGTTCGGCGGACCGCATGGCGATGGCGCCGGTGCCCGAGCAGGTCTTCATCGAAGCGGTCGAGCAACTGGTGCGCATCGACCGCGCCTGGATCCCCGGCGGCGAGGGCAGTCTCTATTTGCGTCCCTTCATGATTGCCAGCGAGGTCTTCCTCGGCGTCAAACCATCCGCCGAATACATCTTTTCGGTGATCGCCTCGCCGGTCGGCTCCTATTTCAAGGGCGGCCCCGCGCCGGTCTCGATCTGGGTCTCGGAGAATTATACGCGCGCGGCGATCGGCGGCACCGGCGCCGTCAAATGCGGCGGCAATTACGCCGCGAGCCTGCGCGCGCAGGCCGAGGCGATCGATCGCGGCTGCGATCAGGTGGTTTTCCTCGATGCGGTCGAGCGCCGCTACATCGAGGAACTCGGCGGCATGAACATCTTCTTCGTGTTCGACGACGGCTCATTGCTGACGCCGCCGCTCGGCACCATCCTGCCCGGCATCACCCGCGATTCGATCATCGCGCTGGCGAAGGATTCCGGCACCCGCGTGCGCGAGGAGGCCTACACCATCGACCAGTGGCGCGCCGATGCCGCCAGCGGCAGACTGAAGGAAGCCTTTGCCTGCGGCACCGCGGCGGTGATCTCGCCGATCGGCAAGGTCTGTTCCGCGAGCGGCGATTTTCTCATCTCGGGCGGCGCCGCCGGCCCGGTCGCGATGGGCACGCGCAAGAAACTGGTCGACATCCAGTACGGTCGCGCGCCCGACCCGCACAACTGGATCAAGAAGGTCATATAATTCGTGAGGGAGTGCTTACGGCTATGGCCGAAGACCCACCGATCGTCAAAGTTACCTCCGCCGATGCGGATATGAACGCTGCGATCGCGCGTGCTCGCGATACGCTTCCCACGTTCTGGGCATCCTATGATGCGCCGAAGCCATCCGAAACTGGACATGGGCTGAAAGTTCGATTTGCGGTCGGTCCCGACCGCTTTGAGCACATCTGGATAAGCGATGTGGAGAAGCTTCCAGATGGCAATTTTTCCGGCCGGTGCGCTAATCAGCCGAGCGATCTGCCCGGCAAGAACGAGGGCGATCAGGTCGAATTCAAACAAGCAGATATCACCGATTGGTTGTTCATCCGAAATGAAAAGATCGTCGGCGGAGAGACCATCAAACTCCTCCTCAAGTCGATGCCGAACGAAGAGGCCGACGCCATGCGCGCGCGGATGGAGCCCGTAAGGCACTAGGCGCCGTTGCGGCACGTCGAACCGGGTTGCCGCGCCGCGCCTGCGCTGGTACCAACCCGCCATGGCCGATAAACCCAAAAAACCGCAAAAACTTCGTGCCCGGCTGCCGCGCGGGCTGGAAGACCGTGGCCCCGCCGCGATCGCCGCGACGCGGGCGATGACCGACAAGATCCGCGAAGTCTACGAGCGCTACGGTTTCGAGCCGGTGGAAACCCCGGCGATGGAATACACCGACGCGCTGGGAAAATTCCTGCCCGATCAGGACCGTCCCAACGAGGGCGTGTTTTCGTTCCAGGACGACGACGAGCAGTGGATCTCGCTGCGCTACGATCTGACCGCGCCGCTGGCGCGGCATGTGGCCGAGAATTACGGTACCGAAAAATTGGTTCTGCCTTACCGCAGTTATCGCTTCGGATACGTCTATCGCAACGAGAAACCCGGCCCCGGCCGCTTCCGCCAGTTTATGCAGTTCGACGCCGATACGATCGGTACGGCCCCGTCTGGCCTTGCGGCTGCGGCTGCCGACGCGGAAATGTGCATGATGGCCGCCGACACAATGGAAGCGCTCGGCATCGAGCGTGGCCAGTACATGGTGAAGGTGAATAACCGCAAAGTCCTAGACGGAGTCATGGAAGCAATTGGACTTAGAGGCGAGGAATTTGCTGCCAAGCGACTTACGGTTTTGCGCGCGTTGGACAAGCTGGATCGCTTGGGTTTGGATGGCGTCATCCAATTGCTGGGCGGAGGAAGACAAGATGAAAGCGGCGACGTAACAAAGGGAGCGGGGTTAGACGACGTTCAAATTCACGAGTTAGCCCAATTTATTTCAATCGCGCCGACCTATTATCGCGAAGAGGATCCTCGTCGAAGAAACCCGAAGCCAGATGATCGGCTATATGGGTTTCAGGTAGGAAGTGAATTTCAAGGAAGTCCAGTCGATAACTTCGCAACAATTGAGCTTCTACATCGACGATTTTCGAATAGTCGGATGTATCAAGAGGGGATCGACGAACTGGCGCAGATTGCCGGCCTTGCGGACCGAGCTGAATATGGAACGGGACGTATAGTGATCGACCCGTCCGTCGTTCGCGGCCTCGAATATTACACCGGCCCGGTCTACGAAGTAGAACTCACGCTCGATACCAAAGACGAAAAAGGCCGTCCTGTCCGCTTCGGTTCAGTCGGCGGCGGCGGGCGCTATGATGGCCTGGTCTCGCGCTTTCGCGGCGAGCCGGTGCCGGCGACCGGATTCTCGATCGGCGTATCGCGGCTGCAGGCGGCGCTGACGATGCTGGGCAAGATCGACACCACGCCCGGGTTCGGCCCCGTCGTCGTTACGGTATTCGACAAGGATCGCGTCGCCGACTACCAGAAGATGGTGGCGCAGCTTCGCAATGCCAATATCCGTGCCGAACTCTATCTCGGCAACCCGAAGAACATGGGCAACCAGCTCAAATATGCCGACCGCCGCCATTCGCCTTGCGTGATCATCCAGGGCTCGGACGAAAAAGCGCGCGGCGAAGTGCAGATCAAGGATTTGATCGAAGGCGCCAAGGCCGCCGCCGCGATCGCCTCCAACGCGGAATGGCGCGAAACGCGTCCGGCGCAGTTTTCATGCGGCGAGGATGAACTGGTTCCAAAAGTACGTGAAGTGCTGGCGCGCCATGACGTGAAGTGGAATTAGGCCTCATGGTGAGGAGGCGCTCTTGCGCCGTCTCGAACCATGGCGACAATAGGCATCCTTCGAGACGCGGCCTTGCGGCCGCTCCTCAGGATGAGGACTGAGTTCGTGGCGACCACGATTTAGCAAGAGCAAAGGGAGACCAACATGCCTGAGATCACCATAAGCATGGCCGCCGGCCGCAGCGACGACCAGAAGGCCGGCATGATGCGCGACATCACGCAGGCGCTGGTGAAGAACCTCGGCGTCGATGCCGATGCCGTCGTGATCCAGATCAACGAAGCGCCGCTGCACCACAAGATGAAGGGCGGCAAGACCTTCGTCGAACGCGCGGCCGCGGCGAAGAAGTAGTCTTTCGTCGTCCCTGCGCAGACGCCGCGAACAACAACACCGTCATTCCGGGGCGCGCGAAGCGCGAACCCGGAATCTCGAGCTGATCATCTCTGGATTCCGGGTCCACGCGAAGCCGCGCGTCCCGGAATGACGGCAATTATCGAGAGCATCATGGACGCACGCGACACCATCAAGGTCGGCATGACCGCCGAGCGCACGCTGATTGTGCCGCCCGAGCGCACGGTCGGGCATTTCGTGCCGCATATGCCGATGGTCTATGCGACGCCGATGATGATCCTGGAAATGGAAATGGCCTCCTCCGACGCCATTGCCGCTGCGTTGGAACCAGGCTGGGTCACGGTCGGGACCGAGGTCGATATCCGCCACCTCGCCGCCACCCCGGTCGGCGTCACGGTCCGCACCACGGCGAAAGTGATCGCGGTCGAGCGGCGGGTAATCCGCTTCGAAGTTGAAGCCTTCGACGACAAGCGCCGCATCGGCACCGGCCGCCACGCCCGCGGCCTGGTTGAGGTCGCGAGCTTTACCGCGCGATTTGGCGGCGGGAAGTAGGCGCGGGCGCACATTCAGGTGAGCTAGCCGCACATACAAACGTCATCCTGAGGAGCGCGCTCTTGCGCGCGTCTCGAAGGATGGTGTACGCGGCCATCCTTCGAGACGCGCTCCTAAGTGGGAGCGCTCCTCAGGATGACGGTCTCCATTGAATTGGCGGTCGAACAGAAAGAACTACTTCGCCAGTTCCTTCGATCGCCTTGTCGCCGCCGCCACCGCGCGGGTCAGCAGCGATTGCATGCCGTCGGGTCCCATCAGCACTTCCAATGCAGCGGCCGTGGTGCCGCCGGGCGAGGTGACGTTCTGACGCAAGGTCGCCGACGAAGCTTCCGAGCGGCGCAGCAATTCGCCGGAGCCGGCGACGGTTTCGCGTGCCAATCGCGTGGCAAGCTCCGCCGGCAGGCCGGCTTCGACGCCGGCGCGCGCGAGTTCTTCGGCGAGCAGAAAGATGTAGGCCGGGCCGGAGCCGGACACCGCGGTCACCGCATCCATCAATTGCTCGTCGTCGACCCATTCGACCGAACCGATCGCGCGCAACAGCGCGTCGGCGGTGGCGCGTTGCGCGGCGCTGACGTTGCTGGCCGCGACCGCAACCGTGATGCCGCGGCCGATCGCGGCGGGTGTGTTGGGCATGGCGCGAACCACCGCGCCGCCGCAGACTTCCGAGATCGATGCGATGGTGGCGCCGGCCATGATCGACACCACCAGCGTGGACGATCCGACCAATGGCTTCAGCTTTGCACCGGCCTCGCGAAACGATTGCGGTTTGACCGCGACGACCAGCGTCTCGACGGCGCCGATCTCGTTGGCCGGCGGATTGAGGCGAACGCCTGTGGCGGCGAGGGCCTTGATTTCATCGGAAGGATGCGGCTCGATCACGACCGCGCGGATGGCGTCGAGCCCCCCGGCCAGCCAGCCCGCCAGCATCGCCCCGCCCATCTTGCCCGCGCCGGCGAGCACGATGGTGCCTGAAAGGGCTTTCAGCGAATTGGTGGAGTGCGAACCCATCAAAAAGACTCTCGTCGTCCCCGCGAACGCGGGGACCCATAACCCCTGGCGTTTCTAGTGAAACGCAAGAGAGGCCACAAGCATCTTGCTTGAACACGGGCGACACGGCGTATGGATCCCGACGCGCGCTTCGCTTGGCCGGGACGACGCCGAATGTGGAGCGGCGCAAGAGCGACGCCCTAGGCCTCGCCCTGCGTATCGAACATCGCCGCGGTCATGGCTTCGGAGGCGGTCTTGCCGGCCCAGACCACGAACTGCAGTGCCGGATAATAGCGTTCGCAGGCGTGGATGGCGCTGACCAGCATGGTCTCGCATTGCGCGGTCGAGGCGGTCATGCCGCCCGGCAGCACCAGCGCCTGCCGGTACATGATCATGCCGGTGTGGGTCCAGATGTCGAAATGCCCGACCCATAATTGCTCGTTGATCGCGGCGATCAGCCGCTGCACCTCGGCGCGGCGCGCGGTGGGAATCTTCATGTCGAAGGCGCAGGCCAGATGCAGCGCCTCGATCTCGTTCATCCAGGTGAAGGAGAGCTGATAGTCGGTCCAGTCGCCCTTCGACACAATCGTGACTTCGTCTTCGCCGGAGCGTTCGAACGACCAGTTATTATCGGCCGCGATATCCTCGACCACCGCGAGCGGGTTGTTCCGGGAATCGATGATGCCTTCGAGGAGGGACATTTCCGTCTCGACCTTGTTTCTTGATTGTGTTGATACGCACATGGGGCCCGGCGCGCTCAAACGGGGGACGTCGCTGCCGAGTGCAATCCCCCGAACGCCCAGGAACATCTGGCAACACCGTGGAGCCTGCGAGGATCAACTGATGTGATTTGCGGAATCCGCGCAACCGACCCCGGAGTCCGTCCACAAGACAAACGCCGTCGTCCACAGATCATCGCGCGCCTTAATTATTAAGATGAGAACAAACCGGAATCGGATTCCCGCGGATCGAGTCCGGCGTGCCCCTTTCACCCACCGCGTGCGAATCAGGCCGCCTTAATGGTTAATTTCGGGAACCATGATTGACAGCGGCTTTTTCCAGGGCGCATATTTTCAGGTGGGTGGATACGGCCCGCTGCTTGCGCCCCGTCGGGGTACGGTGAACGTATCGAGCCGCTTCCGGCACCCTTTGCCCAAGCGAACGAGTCAGTAACGCAAGCGCCTGACATTTCTCGTTCGCCACTGCAGAGGACGATCCGATGCGCGATTTCCGCGATGCCAAAGCTATGGCGCAAACCCTGCGCGAAGCCTTGAAGACCAAATCCGTCTCCCTTACCCACAGCGAAAGCCTGGAACTGGTTGCCAAAACCTTCGGTCTACCCGACTGGAATTTTCTGGCCGCGAAGATTGAGGCGAGCCAGCAAGTTGCCGGCCAACCGGCGCCGACAACCGTGCCGCCCTCGACATCGGCCGGATCTTTCGTCCCGGTGATCCCGATGCGGGATCTCGTGGTGTTTCCGCAGATGGTCGTGCCGATCTTTGTCGGGCGTGAAAAGACCAGGCGCGCGATCGAGCGCGCCGCGGCGACGGACGGCCGAATTCTTGTGGTCACGCAGCGGCGGGCGGCGGATGACGACCCGGCGATCGAAGACCTTTATCCGGTCGGCGTGATGGCGAGCGTGATCCATAACGTGACGCTGCTGGACGGAACCCTCAAGCTGTTCGTCTCCGGCCATGAGCGCACCACGCTGATCCGGCCGGTCGAGCAAGAATGCCTCGCAGCCGAGGTCGTGCCGCTCGAACAAACCCGCGGTCACACGGCGGAGGCCGTGGTTCTGTTTCGCGCCGTTCTTGAAGCCTACCAGCTATGGGCCAAGGTCGATTTGTCCGCTCTTCCGCAGGGACCGCAGGCCCGCTTGCGGCTACCGAGCGTCGAGGAGCCCGGCGGGTTGGCCGATGCCGTCGCTCCGTTGCTGCCGATCGGGATCGATCGAAAGCAACACCTCCTGGAAACCAGCGACGTGATCGTTCGGCTTGAAACGATCCTCGAATTGATGAAGGCGGCCGATCACGCGGCCTGAACCGTCCTGTTCCGGCGGCATGGGGACATGCGATTTCCCCATGCCGAAGACGCTTGCCCGCATGTCGGCATTTGTCCATATTCGCTGTCAGGTCGTCCATTCCGGGCGGCCGATGTTCTCAGGGCGGGGCGAAAATCCCCACCGGCGGTAAGGGTGAAGTCCCCCAAGCCCGCGAGCGCCTTCTTTGTCTGGAAGTTTCCAACCGGAAACGCCTGGCGAAGAAGGGTCAGCAGATTCGGTGTGATTCCGAAGCCGACGGTCATAGTCCGGATGAAAGAGAACGGTTGCGAAAGGTCCCGCGCGCTTTGCGCGTGGCCGTCTCGTTCCGTATGCCCTGATTCTGGTCCTGAAAGAGGAAAGCCATGAATCAGATGTTGCAAGAGCCTGCAATCTCCCACACCACCAACGCTCCCGAAACGCCGGATCTTCCCCCGGCGCCGGCGCATCCGCGTTTCGTCAAGCCGCAGCGGGTCGCCTTCGTGCAATCGTCCTGGCATCGCGAGGTGGTCGAGGAATGCCGTCTCGCCTTCCTGGCCGAGATCGAGGCACGCCATATCGCGCCGGCCCAGGTCGACGTGTTCGAAGTGCCGGGCTCGTTCGAGATCCCGTTGCACGCCCAGTTGCTGGCCAAGACCCGGCGCTATACCGCGATCGTGGCGGCGGGCCTGGTGGTCGATGGCGGTATCTATCGCCATGAGTTCGTCGCCGATACCGTGATCAAGGCGCTGATGGACGTGCAGTTGAAAACCGAAGTGCCGATCTTCTCGGCGGTGCTGACGCCGCAGCAATTCCACGAAAGTGCCGCGCATTTCGATTTCTTCCGCAAGCATTTTGCCGTCAAGGGCATCGAGGTCGCGGAAGCCTGCGCCAACACGCTGCACAGCCTGGAACGGCTGCGCGGCCAGGTCGCTGCGGGGATCGTGTAAAAACACGGGATGGGTTGCGTGAAAGCGAAACCCGTTACCTCGTTGACTATTTAGAACGATTGTCATTTCCGCCGCCGCGCCTGTACACTCGGCGGCGGGAGGAGGCACATCCGTGGAGACGGGTGGCCGAGACGATCATGTTCGAAGGACACGATCCCTATCTCGTCGCGCTCTCGGTGGTGATCGCGATTCTGGGAGGTTATACCGGCTTCGGCCTCGCCGCGCGCATCCGCGGGACGCCGGGCGTGAGCCATCGCGTGCTGCTGGCTGGCGCCGCGGGCTTCCTCGCGATTGGTATCTGGACCATGCATTTCGTCGGCATGCTGGCCGAGCCGCTGCCGCCGGATGCGGTCTATCTGGTGCTTCCCACCATCATCTCGTTTCTGATCTGCGCGCTGGTGGTCGGCATCTCGCTGTTTTTTGTCAGCATCGGCGAGCCCTCGCTGCGGCGCGTGGCGTCGTCGGCGGTGCTGCTCGGGGCCGGCATCGCCAGCATGCATTATGTCGGTATCCATGGACTCGCCGGCAATTTCGCCATCGAGCATGACCCCGCGATGATCGTGTTGTCGGTGGCGGTCGCGATCGTCGCGGCCTATGGCGGCTTGCGCGCGTTCCTGGCCCGGCAGGAGGGCATCCGCCTGATCGCAAGTTCGGTCGCCTTCGGGGTCGCCGTGTCGGGCATGCACTATACCGCGATGTACGGCATGCATTTCGCGCCGCTCGGCGGCGCCGCGCACCACCATGGCGAAGGGCTGGCGGCGTCGCAGCAGGCGCTCTCGCTGGTGGTGACGATGTTCTGCTTTGTCATCGCCGCGGGTTTTTTGCTGTCGCTGGTGCCGGATCCGCGCCGCAAGACGGTGGCGACGGCTGGTGTTGGCGAGCCGCTGGTGGAAGCGGTCAATCCGGCCGATCTTTCTTCGCCCGAGGCGTTGGCTTCTTCGTCCGGCCCGCGGCTGCGGCCGACGCCGCTTGGCGGAGTAGGGCAACCGCCGCGGGCCGCGCCGGCGCCGCGGCTTCCGGTCGAGGGTGCCGACGGCACCCATTTCATCGATAGCGCCGATGTGCGCAGCGTCCGGGCCGATGCTCATTATACCAAGGTCCATGACGGCACCCGCGAGCGGATGTTTCCGTGGTCGATCTCGGAAGCCGAAGCGCAGCTCGATCCCGGGCTGTTCGTCCGGGTCCACCGCAGCCATATCGTGGCGATCCCGCACGTCACCTTCGTCCGCAAGGAGGGTGACGGCGCGGTGGTCGAGCTCGATGGCCCGTCGCCGCACCGGGTGCCGGTCAGCCGCGCCAAGATCGCCGAGGTCAAGGCGCGCCTGGGGCTCGCCGGGCGTCACGCTTAGGCTTTTCCAACGTTAGGTCGTCAAACCTGACGCATTTCGTGCGCGAGAAGCCGCATCTCGTGCGAATTTCCGGGTCTTGTGATCGGCCGACCGCCGCCATCTTGCGTGCGAATGCGCCCGGGATGAGCGTCCCTGCAACGTCTGTGCTCGCCAAGAGCGCCAGAAGACGATGGAGGAGACCATGATACCTGGCCCGTTCAGCTACCACCGGCCGGCGACCGTCGCCGATGCGGTCAAGTTGCTCTCGACCCTGGGCGATGAGGCCCGGCCGCTGGCCGGCGGCCACAGCCTGGTGCCGATGATGAAGCTCCGGCTGGCGACGCCGGAGCATCTGATCGATCTGCATGGCATCGACGGCTTGAAGGGCATCCGCCGCGACGGCGCCACCATCGTGATCGGCGCCATGACCACCCAGCATCAATTGCTGGCCTCCAGCGAAATCGCCCAATCGCTGCCGATCCTGCACGAAACCGCGTTATTGATCGCCGATCCGCAGGTGCGCTACCGCGGCACGCTCGGCGGCAATGTCGCCAATGGCGATCCCGGCAACGACATGCCGGCGCTGATGATGACCCTGGGCGCCAGCTACCGGCTCGAGGGCACGTCAGGCGTGCGCGACATCGCGGCTTCCGAATTTTATCAAGGCGCCTATTTCACCGCCCTCGAACCCGGCGAGATCCTCACCTCGATCCTGATCCCGGTTCCTGCTGCCGGTCACGGCTACGCCTATGAAAAACTCAAGCGCAAGGTCGGCGATTACGCCACTGCGGCTGCCGCGGTGATGCTGACCAAGGCCAATGGCAAGGTCGCGACCTGCGCGATCGGCCTCACCAATCTGTCGGAGACGCCGCTGTCGGCCGACGCCGCCGCCAAGCTCGTGATCGGCACCGCACTCGACGACGCCACGCTGAAAAAGGCGGCCGCCGCCGCCAGCGCGATCATGGCACCGGCGGCGGATGCCCGCGGTCCGGTCGAATACCGCAAGCATGTCGGCGGCATCATGGTGATGCGGGCGCTGCAGCGCGCCTTTGCTCGGGCCTCATCCTGAGGAGCGCGCCGTTGCGCGCGTCTCGAAGGATAGCGACACGCGCGGCGTTCATGGTTCGAGACGGCGCAAGCGCGCCTCCTCACCATGAGGGCCGTGACAGGAATGGATCATTCAGGGAGGAATAGAATGGCAAAAACTCACGTCACCATGAAAGTCAACGGCGCCGAGGTCGAAGGCCTCGTCGAACCGCGCACCCTGCTGGTGCATTTCATCCGCGAGAATCTTGTTCTCACCGGCACCCATATCGGCTGCGAAACCACCCATTGCGGTGCCTGCACCGTCGATATCGACGGCATGTCGGTGAAATCCTGCACCATGTTCGCGGTGCAGGCGCAAGGCTCCGACATCACCACCATCGAAGGCATCGCCAACGCCGACGGCTCGCTGTCGGCGCTGCAGGAAGGTTTTCGCATGATGCACGGTCTGCAATGCGGCTTCTGCACCCCGGGCATGATCGTGCGGGCGCAGCGGCTGCTGCAGGAAAATCCGTCCCCCACGGAAGCCGAAATCCGGATGGGCATATCGGGCAATCTCTGCCGCTGCACCGGCTACCAGAACATCGTCAAGGCGATCCAGTACGCCGCCGCCAAGATCAATGGCGTCGAATTCCAGGAGGCTGCGGAATGAACGACATGACTCCCACGCGGGAACAACGCGAA
>JBDTKZ010000024.1:0-92936 GCA_039935075.1 Bradyrhizobium sp. | reverse complement strand
GCGAAGCGCGCCACCCATAGCGCCGTAGCGAGCGCGGCTTGCTTGGAAGGCGGACCGCGGCCCGTTACCCCATCTACTTCCTCGAACGGGCTACTTCCCGCTCGAAGTGATTTGCCCGACGGGCAATCTGGCGACCTGCCTGTCCAGCCCCTCCGCGAAAAATATTTCCATTCCCTTCCGACCCAAATCACCGGCTTATTCCATGCCATCTCATCCCTCACGAGGGGACGTTGGCCATCGTCACGAACGTTGGGATGGGATGCGGTGGACGCGACGGCGCGCGAGACGAGCGACGCTGACGCGGACGGCGAAGTCGTGTGGTCCTGACGCCCCGATGCTGGCGTCAAGTCGCGCTGAAGTTTCAGCGCGGCGACGGTGGCAAACAAGCCGGTCACCGGGGAGAGCACGAAGGAAACCGTAAAACCATTGCGCAGGGAAGGCCGGACTGCCTCCGCTGAACCTGTATGCTCGTGTGCGTTTTCTGCTTTGCTTTTGCACACGAGATCGCGGGTGCAGCGTGCACCCGGTCTTCCCTGCGCCCTCTGTTTTTTTGGGCGATGAATTTGCATAACTCGGGCGAAGTCTGTCGCGAGAATGCGGACGCATATCTCAGCCGTCGTCCCGGCCTTGGGCCGGGACGACGGACTTGAGTCGCCACGCCGCACCGCCAAAAGATAGCCTTCCTGTTAACGCTTCGGAAACCATCATCGGCGACCAATGGACAGGCCTCTGCCCAAAGGGAACACCCATGCTCTCCCGTGAACAACGCACCCCCTTGAGCGAATGGTGGTGGACCGTCGATCGCCTGCAACTGGCGGCGATCATCGCGCTGATGCTGGCGGGGATCATCCTGTCGCTGGCGGCGAGCCCGCCGGTGGCGACGCGCATCGGGCTCGACCCGTTCCATTTCTTCAACCGACACGTGCTGTTCCTGGTGCCGTCCCTGATCGTGATGATCGGGGTGTCGTTCCTGTCGCCGCGGGCGATCCGGCGTAGCGCGCTGATCATATTTGCCATCTCCATCGTGCTGATCGTGATGACGTTGTTGGTCGGCCCCGAAGTGAAGGGCGCGCGGCGCTGGATCACGATCATCGGCGTCAACATCCAGGCGTCGGAGGCGGCCAAGCCCGCCTTCGTGGTGCTGGCGGCGTGGCTGTTCGCGGAATCGACCGGGCGGCCGGAAATGCCGGCGACCTCGATGGCAATCGTGCTGCTGATGACGCTGGTGTCGCTATTGGTGATGGAGCCGGATTTCGGCCAGACCATGCTGATCCTGATGGTGTGGGGCTCGCTGTTCTTCATCGCGGGGATGCGGATGATCTGGGTCGCGGGGCTCGCGGGCGCGGCCAGCGCCGGATTGTTCGGCGCGTATCTGCTGGTGCCGCACGTCGCCGCGCGCATCAAGCACTTCATGAATCCCGCATCGGGAGATACGTTTCAGGTCGATACCGCGATGGAAGCGTTTTACAACGGCGGATGGTTCGGACTCGGGCCCGGCGAAGGCATCGCCAAGCGCAGCCTGCCGGACAGCCACACCGACTTCGTGTTCGCGGTCGGTGCCGAGGAATTCGGTATCGTGCTCTGCCTGGTGCTGCTCGCATTGTACGCCTTCATCGTGATCCGCGCGCTGTCGCGCGCCTATACGAGCGAGGACATGTTCGCGCGGTTCGCGGCATCCGGCCTTGCGGTGCTGTTCGGTGTGCAGGCCGCGATTAACATGTCGGTCAATCTGCAACTGATCCCGGCCAAGGGCATGACCTTGCCGTTCATCTCCTACGGTGGTTCGTCGATGGTCTCGCTGGCCTATGGCGTCGGCATGATGCTGGCGCTGACCCGCATTCGTCCGCGCACCGAGGTGGAATCGATCGGCGCCGCTCAGGCCGCGGCACATGGTTATGCGTGAACGCAAGCTAGCGATCCATTCACAGTCATTCCGGGACACGCGTCTTCGCGTGGACCCGGAATCTCGAGATTCCGGGTCTGGACCTTCGGTCCATCCCGGAATGACCGCGTCAAGCGACTCGGCTCCTCGCAATGGCGGCAAAATATCTGTAGAGACCGTCCCATGGACAACGCGCCTCTCATACTGCTGGCCGCGGGCGGCACCGGCGGGCATCTGTTTCCCGCCGAAGCGCTCGGCGTCGAACTGATCCGGCGTGGTTATCGCGTGCGGCTCGCGACCGATGCGCGCGCGCTGCGCTACAGCGGCTTGTTCTCCAAGGACACCATCGATGTGGTGCCGAGCGAAACCGTGCGCGGCCGCAACCCGTGGGCTCTCGCGCGTACCGGCGCGATGCTGGGCGCCGGCACCATCATAGCGCTCAATCTGATGCGCCGGCTGAGACCTTCGGCCGTGGTCGGCTTCGGCGGCTATCCGACGGTGCCGCCGCTGTTGGCGGCGCGGTTGTTCGGTGTGCCGACACTGCTGCACGAGGCCAATGCGGTGCTCGGCCGTGCCAATCGTTTGCTGTCGGGCCGCGTCAGCGCGATTGCGACCTCGCTGCCCGGCGTGCTCGATCGCGATCCGGCGCTGGCGCCGAAGACAACCACCGTCGGCACGCCGATGCGCCCCGCCATTCTGGCCGCGGCCGCGGTGCAATTCGCTTCCCCAGAGCCAAATGGGTCGCTGCGTTTATTGGTGGTCGGTGGCAGCCAGGGCGCCCGCGTGATGGCCGATATCGTGCCCGGCGCGATCGAGCGGCTTGCGCCCGAATTATGGCGCCGGTTGATCATGACCCAGCAGGTCCGCGAAGAAGATATGGCGCGGGTGCGCGCGGTCTATGACCGGCTCAAAATATCGGCCGAGCTGGCGCCGTTCTTCACGGATCTGCCGGCGCGGCTGGCGTCGAGCCATCTGGTGGTGTCGCGCTCCGGCGCGGGCACGGTGGCCGAACTTGCCGCCATCGGCCGCCCCTCGATCCTGGTGCCGCTGCCGGGTTCGATCGATCAGGACCAATTCGCCAATGCCGGCGTGCTGGCGCAGGCCGACGGCGCGATCCGCATTGTACAGAGCGACTTCACCTCGGAGCGGCTGGCGGCGGAAATTGCCGCCTTCGCTGCCGAGCCCGCTCGCCTGACCGCGATGGCCACCAACGCCCGCACCGTCGGCCGGCTCGATGCGGCGGAACGGCTGGCCGATCTGGTGGCAAAAGTGGCCGGGATTTGACGACGACCGGTGCGTGCTTTTGCGCGCCGGAATGACCGAAAAAGTCTTGTCATGCCCCGCGAAAGCGGGGCATCCAGTAATCCGCGAGACTGATTTGAACTTGGGCTTCGCGTAATACTGGATCGTCCGCCTTCGCGGACGATGACGTTGGGGAACCGCAACCATGAGACTGCCGCGCGAGATCGGACCCATCCACTTCGTCGGGATTGGCGGCATCGGCATGAGCGGCATTGCCGAGGTGTTGAGCAATCTCGGCTACACCGTGCAGGGCTCCGACGCGTCCGAAGGCGCCAACGTGACCCGGCTGCGCGAGAAGGGCATCAATGTCAGCGTCGGCCACAAGGCCGGGAATGTCGCGGGCGCCGATGTGCTGGTGGTGTCGACCGCGATCAAGCGCGACAATCCGGAATTGATGGCGGCGCGGGCGCAACGCATCCCGGTGGTGCGGCGCGCCGAGATGCTGGCTGAACTGATGCGGCTGAAAAGCTGCGTGGCGATCGCCGGCACCCATGGCAAGACCACCACGACCTCGATGGTCGCGGCCTTGCTGGATGCCGGCGATCTCGATCCGACCGTGATCAATGGCGGCATCATCAATGCTTACGGCACCAATGCGCGGCTGGGCGCCGGCGACTGGATGGTGGTGGAAGCCGACGAGAGCGACGGCACCTTCCTGAAATTGCCGGCCGACGTCGCCATCGTCACCAATGTCGATCCTGAACATCTCGATCACTTCAAGACGTTCGAGGCGGTGCAGGACGCGTTTCGCTCGTTCGTCGAGAATGTGCCGTTCTACGGTTTCGCCGTGATGTGCATCGATCATCCGGTGGTGCAGACCATCGTCGGCAAGATCGAGGATCGCCGCATCATCACCTATGGCGAAAACCCGCAGGCCGATGCGCGGCTGGTCGATCTGAAGCCGATGGGCGGCGGCTCGAATTTCAAGGTCGTGTTCCGCGACCGCAAGACCGACGCGACGCATGAAATCGCCGGCATTCAGTTGCCGATGCCCGGCCGTCACAATGCGCTCAACGCCACGGCGGCCATTGCCGTCGCGCACGAACTCGGCCTGTCCGACGACATTATCCGCAAGGCGATCGCAGGCTTCGGCGGCGTCAAGCGGCGTTTCACCAAAACGGGCGAAACCAATGGCATCACCGTGATCGACGACTACGGCCATCACCCGGTCGAGATCGCGGCCGTCCTGCGGGCCGCGCGCGAATCCACCAACGGCAAGGTCATCGCCGTGGTGCAGCCGCATCGCTTTACCCGGCTGCAATCGCTGTTCGAGGAATTCTGCACCTGCTTCAACGATGCCGACGCGGTCATCGTCGCCGAAGTCTATCCCGCCGGCGAGGCGCCGATCCCCGGCATCGATCGCGATCATTTCGTGCTCGGCTTGCGCGCCCACGGCCATCGCGAGGTGATCCCGCTGCCGAATGCCGGCGAGCTGGCGCGCGTGGTCAAGGGACTCGCGGCGAGCGGCGATCTCGTCGTCTGCCTCGGCGCCGGCAACATCACCCAATGGGCCTACGCACTGCCCGGCGAATTGAAGGCGCTGGGGTGATGGGAAGCGCGCAGAATTTAAGTTCGTCATGGCCGGGCTTGTCCCGGCCATCCACGTCTTTACTGGACGATGGTATCGAACAGGTCGTCCCAATTCGGGTTCACGGCCACAATCTTGCGAACCTTCCACGCTCGCGACCAATGCTTGATATTATGCTCGCGTTGAATGGCATCGCGGATGTCATCGAACTGCTCAAAATAGACCAGCCGCTTCAGCCCGTACCGTTTGGTAAATCCGTCGACGAATCCGGAACGGTGTTCGAATATCCGGCGGATAAGATCACTCGTCACGCCGACGTAGAGAATGCCGTTGGGATGATTGGTCAGAATATAAACGTACCCGCCTGCCATACTGATAGTCTGCAAGACGTGGATGGCCGGGACAAGCCCGGCCATGACGAGTCGAGAGGTTTTCATTGACCTTCCCGGACATCACGCCCGATCTCAAAGCCGCGATGCCGGAATTGCGCGGGCGGCTACTGGCGAACCAGTCGCTGGCCGAACTGACCTGGTTTCGGGTTGGTGGTCCTGCGCAGCTGCTGTTCACGCCGGCCGACGAAGACGATCTGGCATATTTTCTTAAAAGCCTGCCGCAGGAGCTGCCGGTCGCCGTCGTCGGCGTCGGCTCCAATCTGATCGTGCGCGATGGCGGCATGCCGGGTGTGGTGATCAGGCTCAGCCCGCGCGGCTTCGGTGAGACCAGCGCCGAAGGCGACACTGTCAGCGCCGGTACCGCCGCTCTCGACAAGCGCGTGGCGGAGACCGCGGCATCGGCCCATATCGGCGGGCTCGAATTTTTCTTCGGCATTCCAGGCAGTATCGGCGGTGCGCTGCGCATGAACGCCGGCGCTAACGGCAGCGAGACCAAGGACGTGCTGGTCGAAGCTGTCGGTATCGGCCGCGACGGCAGCCAACATCGCTTTACGAATGCCGACATGAAGTTCGTCTATCGCAATAGCGGCGTCGATCCCTCGATCATTTTCACGGCGGCGCGGTTTCGCGGGACGATCGCCACACCCGAGGCGATCCGGGCGCGGATGAACGAGGTGCAAACCCATCGCGAAACCGCGCAGCCGATCCGGGAAAAGACCGGCGGCTCGACCTTCAAGAATCCGCCCGGCAACAGCGCATGGAAACTGATCGATGCCGCCGGTTGCCGCGGGCTTCGGGTCGGCGGTGCACAGGTCTCGGAGATGCACTGCAATTTCCTGATCAACACCGGCACCGCCACCGGCCACGATATCGAAACGCTCGGCGAGACCGTGCGCGCGCGGGTCAAACAAAATTCCGGAATTGAGCTACACTGGGAAATCAAGCGGATTGGAATCGAGCAGGGCTGATGCGGATTACCATTCTCTTCGGCGGCACCAACAAGGAGCGTCTGGTTTCGGTGGCGAGCGCGCAGGCGCTGCACCGGGCGCTGCCGGATGCCGATCTCTGGTTCTGGGATGTCGCCGATACCGTCCATGAGGTCCGCTCGCAGGATCTGCTCGGTCATGCCCGGCCGTTCGAGGATGAATTCAGGCCGGGTAGTCGCGGCGTCGCGTTCGAGCAGGCGCTGGACAAGGCCAAGGCCGAGGACCGCGTGCTGGTGCTTGGCCTGCACGGCGGGCGGGCCGAGAACGGCGAACTGCAGGCGATGTGCGAGATGCGCCGGATCCCCTTCACCGGCTCCGGCTCGGCCGCGTCGCATCTCGCCTTCGACAAGGTGGCCGCGAAACGCTTCGCCTCGCTCGCGGGTGTGATGGCGCCGGAGGGCATCGCGCTGGAAGATATCGAGGCCGCGCTCGCCGAACATGGCAAACTGATTGCCAAGCCGGCCAAGGATGGATCGAGCTATGGCCTGATCTTCGTCAATGCGAAGCAAGACCTCGATGCGGTCCGCAATGCTGCTAGGACCGAAGAATATGTCATCGAACCGTTCGTCTCCGGTATCGAGGCCACCTGCGGCGTGCTGGAGCAGCCGGACGGATCGGTGTGTTCGCTGCCGCCGATCGAGATTGTCCCGGCGGAAGGCGGCTTCGACTACACCGCCAAATATCTGCTCAAATCGACCCAGGAGATTTGTCCGGGCCGCTTTTCGTCCGACATCAGCGCCGCGATCATGGACCAGGCGCTGCGGGCGCACCGGGCGCTGTCATGCGGCGGCTATTCCCGCACCGACTTCATTGTCTCGGCACAAGGGCCGATCTATCTCGAGACCAATACGCTGCCGGGCCTTACCGCGGCCTCGCTCTATCCCAAGGCGCTCAAGGCGCAGGGCATCGCGTTCGCCGATTTCCTGCACGGCCAGATCGATCTGGCGATCAAACGCACGTCTGGATAGCCCCGCGGCCGGTTCCGGCTTGCGCGCGCAGCCGGCGGTCCCGGTTCCCTCCAACAATTTTAGCGAATATGCGGCAAATGGCTCACACGGTTGATCAAAACGCACCTTGAGCGCACCGGTTTTACGTTTTGTTTACCAGGAAGTCCGAAGGTTAACGCTGGCGGCGCATGTGGCGCTTGGCTGCCGGGGCGTGAGCTGTTGCGGATTTCCGCTTCGACGACCGCATCGAGGGAACGGGTCTCATCGTTTTGAGGTCAAGAACCGCCCGGCATCACCAGGACGTCACGGTGCCAGACACCCGCAAGCGTTTGCGGGCACAACATTTTTTGACGAGCTCGTGCAATGGATGGTGCAGGACGCCTCGCTCGATCGCAGAGATCGCTGGGGCCCCAAGCTGACCTGAAAGCGGCCGCCATCGGCGCGGCAGTGTTGCTGCGCGAGTGGCTGGACGCGCGGCTCGTGCGTGCCAAATCCGCTAAACCCGCACGCAACAAGCCTGCGCTGGCCAGGCGCGTCCGCCTTGAGCGCCAGCCTAGTCCGAACCGGCTGATTGCCTTTGTCGAAACCTATCTGCCGAGCCGCGCCGGCGTCGCCGCCACCGTTCTGCTGCTGCTTGGCAGTGCCGGCTTCGGCATCGTCAAAGGCGATCATGTCGAGGAGTTGACGCAAGCCCTGAGCGATACGCGCAACGCGCTGGCCAATTCCGCTGGCTTCCGCATCACCACGGTCGCGATCAACGGCCGCAAGCAATTGACCCAGGACGAGGTGCTCGCGATCGGCGGCGTCAATGGCCACTCGTCGCTGTTGTTCCTCGATGCCGAGGCGGTTCGCGACAAGCTCAAAGGCAATCCCTGGATCGGCGAAGCGACCATCCTGAAGCTTTATCCCGGCCGGCTGCAGATCGATATCGTCGAGCGCTCGGCGTTCGCGCTGTGGCAGAAGGACGGCCATCTGGCGGTCATCGCGGAAGACGGTGCGGTGCTTGAACCCTATGTGACGCGGCGCTTCACCACGCTGCCGCTGGTGGTCGGCAAGGGCGCCGATACCAGGGCGAAGGATTTCCTGGCGTTGCTCGATCGCTATCCGCAGGTGCGGGCGGTGACCAAGGCCGCGATTTTCGTCGGCGAGCGGCGCTGGAACCTGCGGCTCAAGGACGGCCTCGACGTCCGCCTGCCGGAAAACGACGTCGGCAATGCGCTGGCGGCGCTGAGCAAGCTCGACAAGGAAGACAAATTGTTCTCGCGCGATATCGTCGCCGTCGACATGCGCCTGCCGGACCGGCTGGTCGTGCAATTGTCCGACGACGCGGCCAAGGCCCGCGACGATCTGTTCAAGGACAAGAAGCCGAAGAAAAAGGCCGGTGACGCATGACCGGTCTGGATCGCAATCAGACGCCGAAGACGCGCCCGATGGCGCAGAAGCGCACCGCTCTGGTGGCTTCGCTCGATATCGGCACCAGCAAGATCGCCTGCATGATCGCACGGCTGAAGCCGTGCCTGCCCAACGAAGCCCTGCGCGGACGTAGCCATGCGGTCGAGCTGATCGGCTACAGCCAGATCCAGTCGCGCGGCGTCAAGGCCGGCGCGGTGGTCGATCTCGCCGAATGCGAGCAGGCGGTGCGCCACGCCGTGGCGCTGGCCGAGCGGATGGCCAAGGTTCGGGTTGAATCGGTGCTGCTGTCAGTCTCGGGCGGGCGGTTGCAGGGCCAGCTGATCGAGGCCGCCGCCGACATCAAGGGCGGCGCGGTGACCGCCGCGGACGTTACCCGCATCACCTCCACCGGCATGCGCCACGCCACCGGCGAGGGTCGCACGGTGCTGCATGCGCTGCCGGTCGGCTATGCGCTCGACGGCGTCAAAGGCATTCGCGATCCCAGAGGCATGGTGGCCCGGCAGTTCGGCGTCGACATGAACGTCGTCACCACCGACGCCTCCGTAGCCAAGAACCTGATGCTGGTGGTCGAACGCTGCCACCTCAATGTCGAGGCCATGGCAGCTGGTCCTTATGTGGCCGGCCTGTCGGTGCTGACCGACGATGAAGCCGATATTGGCGCCGCTGTGGTCGAGATGGGCGCGGGCACCACTTCCATCGCGATCTATTCCGGCGGTCGCTTCGTCCATGCCAGCGGATTTGCGGTCGGCGGGCAACACATCACCATGGATCTCGCACGTGGACTCTCTGCATGCATTGCGGATGCCGAGCGAATCAAGACGTTATATGGCACCGTGCTGACCGGTGGATCCGACGCGCGCGAATTGATGTCCGTGCCGGCGGCAGGTGACAACGAGCGCGATGCTCCGCAGATCGTGTCTCGCGCCACGATCGCGAACATCGTCCGGCACCGCGCCGAGGAGATTTTTGAAATGGTCCGGGACCGCCTGGCGGATTCTCCCTTCGCGGCAGAGCCCAAGGCACGGGTTGTCCTGAGCGGCGGCGCCTCGCAGCTCACCGGCTTTGCCGAACTTGCAACCCAGATTCTCGGCCGCCCCGTTCGTATCGGTCGTCCGCTCGGCTTCGGCCGGCTGCCCAACGAGGCGAAGAGCGCGTCATTCGCGGTCCCCTCGGGCCTGCTGGTCTATCCGCAATATGCGCATCTTGAACACGTCGAACCGCGGCATACGCGGCAGCTCAGGACAGGGACTGACGGCTATTTCGGAAAGGTCGGACGATGGCTTCGCGAGGGCTTCTGATGAATCTTTTCCGTCCCCTTGGAATTTTTCTTGGAATTTCACCAACTCCCGCGGCCGCCGGCCGGGGCAAACCAACGCGCGCGTAATCGAGAGGCAACCATGACAATCAATCTCAACGTCCCTGATATTCGCGAGCTGAAGCCGCGGATTACCGTGTTCGGCGTAGGTGGAGCTGGCGGCAACGCCGTCAACAACATGATCACCGCCGGATTGCAGGGGGTGGATTTCGTCGTCGCCAACACCGACGCGCAGGCGCTGACGATGTCGAAAGCGCAGCGCATCGTGCAGATGGGCACGCAGGTCACCCAGGGCCTTGGTGCCGGATCGCAACCTGATGTCGGCGCGGCTGCCGCCCAGGAAGTCATCGACGAGATCCGGGATCATCTCTCGGGCGCCAACATGGTGTTCGTTACCGCTGGCATGGGCGGCGGCACCGGCACCGGCGCCGCGCCTGTCATCGCCAAGACCGCGCGCGACATGGGCATCCTCACCGTCGGCGTGGTGACAAAACCGTTCCACTTCGAGGGCGCGCGCCGCATGCGCACCGCCGAGTCCGGCATCGCCGAACTGCACAAGGTGGTCGATACGCTCTTGATCATCCCGAACCAGAACCTGTTCCGGGTCGCTAACGAAAAGACCACCTTCGCCGACGCCTTCGCGATGGCCGACCAGGTGCTCTATTCGGGTGTCGCCTGCATCACCGACCTGATGGTCAAGGAAGGCCTGATCAACCTCGACTTCGCCGACGTCCGCGCCGTGATGCGCGAAATGGGCAAGGCGATGATGGGCACCGGCGAAGCTTCCGGCGAAAAGCGCGCGCTGACCGCGGCGGAAGCTGCGATCGCCAACCCGCTGATCGACGACTCATCGATGAAGGGCGCCCGCGGCCTGCTGATCTCGATCACCGGCGGCAAGGACCTGACGCTGTTCGAGGTCGACGAAGCCGCCACCCGCATCCGCGAGGAAGTCGATCAGGACGCCAACATCATCGTCGGCGCCACGTTCGACGAGACCCTCGACGGCGTGATCCGCGTCTCCGTCGTCGCCACCGGCATCGAGCAGGCGTTGATTTCGCGCAACGCCGCGGCGCCGGCTGTCCCCGCGACCAACGCGGTTGCTTCGACGGCCTCGCCGGACTCCCGGCTGGCCGATCTGACCGCCCGCCTGCGCGCCGACAATGCTCGCCTGGCCGAACGCGCCCAGAAGCTGGAAACAACGACGCCGATGCAAGCCGCGCCTGCGCCGGTAGCCGTTGCGCCCGCGCTACAGCGCCAGAACGGCAGTGTCGAACGGGCCGCGCTCGCCGCGATCGCCGCCGCGGTGGCTCCGGAGACCCAGGCGCCGCTGCAGCCCGCATCTTACGGTGATGTCACGGTTCGCCCGATCGCGCAGAAGCCGTCACTGTTCCCCGATCACGAGATTCCGAAGGTCGAGATGCGCGAAGTCGCGACCCCCGAGACCTTCATCCCGCAGGCCGCCGAACGCGCGCCGGCTCGGACCCCGAGAATGCCGAAATTCGAAGATCTGCCGATGCCGGCCCAGGCCGAAATCCGGCAGGCCCGGGGTGAGGTCGAAGAAGATCATCCGCAAAAGGTCCGGATGTCGCTGCTGCAGCGCCTCGCCAATGTCGGCCTCGGCCGTCGCGACGAAGAGACCGAGCCGCCGATCGCAGCCCGCGCTTCGGGGCCGGCGATGGCTCCGCTGCCGGAGCGCAAGCCGCAACGGTCCGTAGCGCAGCAAATCGCGACTCACGAACCGGTATCTGAATACGCTCGGCGACCCGCGCCGCAGGGTTTGGACACCCATGGTCGCCCCGCACCTGTTGCCGCAGCGCCACAGGGCGACGACCATCTTGATATCCCGGCCTTCCTGCGCCGGCAGTCGAACTGAAAATTGTTACAATCCTGACGACATAAAAGGCCCCGGTCGGACAGACCGGGGCCTTTTTCCATGCAACGAAAAAGCCCGCGCGCGGGGTTATCAAGCACCTGATATTAAATGATTAATTATGCATTTTAGGGTGAGATGGCAGGGGCCAATAGGGCTCCCCACCGAGCCTGAATTTGGTTAACCTTTGGCGTGATTACGGCAGAGGTAGGGTAACAATCGGTAAAAAAGCGTGAGTTGGCGCTCTTTCGGGCAATGACTATGGTCTGCCCGTGACTTGGGGATACTGAAGGCGAATCGGCATGGGGAAACACGCCGTTTCGTTGGTAAGTAAGTCGGTAGTGGGCGATCTCGGAATGAAATTCAGCCGACAAACAACGCTTCGGTCGCAAGCCACCGTGACGGGCGTCGGCGTTCATTCTGGTTTACCTGTGACCCTGACCATTGGACCTGCATCTGTCGATGCAGGTTTTATTTTTGTCCGTACCGGACTTGAAGGCACCGATCGCGAAGTTCAGGCGGTTGCCGAATCCGTGATCGCAACCGAATTTGCCACCGTGCTGGGCGACCGCAACGGTCCGCTGGTTTCAACCGCTGAGCATGTGCTCGCGGCTTTGCGCGGCATGGGTGTCGATAACGCCACGATCGAAATCGATGGCCCGGAAGTTCCGATCATGGACGGCAGCGCGGCCGCGTTCGTCGCCGCGATCGATCAGGCCGGCATTGTTACGCAATCGGCGGCCCGCCGCTTCATCCAGGTTCTCAAGCCGGTGCAGGTCACGATGGGTGACTCATCAGGCGAATTGCGCCCGCATGCGGCTGGTTTCCGTGCCGAAGTCGAGATTGATTTCGCCAATGCCGTGATTGGCCGCCAAAGCTACATGCTCGACGTCAGCCCCGAACGGTTCCGTCGCGAGATTTCTCGCGCCCGGACATTTGGCTGCATGAACGATGTCGCGCGGCTGTGGAGCGCGGGCTTCGCGCTCGGCGCGTCGTTCGAGAATTCGGTAGTGTTCGACGAAGAGCGGCTGCTCAATACCGAAGGCCTGCGTTATTCCGACGAATGCGCGCGCCACAAAGTGCTCGATGTGATCGGCGATCTCGCGCTGGCTGGCCTGCCGCTGCTCGGCGCCTACCGCTCGGTGCGTGGCGGCCACAAGCTCAACCATGCGGTGCTCACCGCGCTGCTGGCCGATCGTAGCGCCTGGCGCGTGCTGGAATCGGATGCGGTTCGCCGCCCGCGCGCCTATGCCGAGGCTGGCAGCGGAATGGTGGGTGGCATGGTGGCTCCCGCCTACGGCCCGGATGTGTCCTGACACATCTACTTAGATGTGTCCTGACCGTCCCGTTGGATGTGTCCTGAGCGATCCAGGATCTCCTAAAGCTTCCCTTGAGACATTTTGACTATCCTTGGGCTGTTACGCTGTGACGGATGCGTTGGCGTGACCCCCATATTCTTTGCGAGCTTTGGCCCGGTAACCACAACCGGCAGCAATGCCTCCCGGCCGCCTTAATCCGGGCGAAATAGCTGCGTATCCGATTGGTTACCGGACCATTTTCGGTTAAATAGGGACGCGGTTGCATGGCATGGCGCCGCGGGCACGACATTCAATGCGTTCATGGATTGCGCTTTGTCGGCGCGGTCATGGCGCGCGGCGGGCACCGCATCACAGGCGTCAGGTTTTAAATCTATGTCGGCACGGCGTATGACGCTCAAGTTACGCAAATTAGCTGCTCGTTTGGATGTCCTGGGCCTGCATGTCCTGGGCCCGCATGTCCTGGGCCTGAATTTCCATCGGTTGGGTCGCCCGTTGCGTCTGGCTGCGGGGCTGACCCTTCTTGCGATCCCCTTGAGCGGCTGCGGAACGGGGGCCTTGTGGGACAAGTTTGCGAAGAAGGATGACACCTTCGTCGAGGAGCCCGCGGACAAGCTCTATAATGAGGGCTTGTACCTGATGAACCAGAAGAGCGATCCGAAGGCCGCGTCGAAGAAATTCGAGGAAGTCGATCGCCAGCATCCCTATTCGGAATGGGCGCGCAAATCACTGTTGATGTCGGCCTATGCCTATTATAACGCCGGCGACTACGATAATTGCATCGGCTCGGCGACCCGTTATGTCACCTTGCACCCGGGCAGCCCCGATGCCGCCTATGCCCAGTTCCTGATCGCGTCCTCGCAATACGACCAGATCCCGGACACCAGCCGCGACCAGGGCCGTACCGAAAAGGCGATCGCCGCGCTGGAAGAGGTGATCCGCAAATACCCGACTTCCGAATATGCCGTCAGCGCCAAGGCCAAGCTCGAGGGCGCCCGCGACCAGCTCGCCGGCAAAGAAATGAATGTCGGCCGCTATTACATGGAAAAGCGCGACTACACCGCCGCTATCAACCGCTTCAAGACCGTGGTCACCCAGTACCAGACCACGCGGCATGTCGAGGAAGCGCTGGCCCGGCTCACCGAGGCCTATATGGCGATCGGGATCGTCGGCGAGGCGCAGACCGCCGCCGCGGTGCTCGGCCACAATTTTCCTGACAGCCGCTGGTACAAGGACGCCTATAATCTTGTAAAGTCCAACGGTCTCGAGCCGAGCGAGAATCAGGGGTCCTACATTTCCAGGGCCTTCAGGAAGATAGGCCTCGGGTAGGAATCGTTCTTTCATGCTGGCCCGTCTTTCGATCCGTGACATCGTCCTGATCGAACGGCTCGACATCGAGTTTTCCCGTGGCCTCGCGGTGCTGACCGGCGAAACCGGCGCTGGCAAATCCATCTTGCTTGATGCTTTCGCGCTGGCGCTCGGCGGCCGCGGCGATGCCGGCCTGGTCCGCCACGGCGTGGAGCAGGGGCAGGTCACCGCGGTATTCGATGTGCCGAAGGGCCATCCGGCAGCGGCCATCCTCAGCGATAACGGGCTCGACGACACGAACTCTGACGATTCGTGCGAGATGATCCTGCGCCGCGTCCAGCTCGCCGACGGTCGCACCCGCGCCTTCATCAACGATCAGTCGATCAGCGTGCAGACCCTGAAAGCGGTCGGTTCCGCGCTGGTCGAGATCCACGGCCAGCATGACGAGCGCGCGCTGGTCGATGCCTCGACCCACCGCCGGTTGCTCGATGCCTTCGCCGGCCTCGAAAAGGACGTCGGGGCGCTGGAGAAATTGTGGGAGGCGCGGCGCGCGGCCAATAGCCTGCTCGACGAGCATCGCGCGGCGATGGAGCGCGCGGCGCGCGAGGCCGACTATCTGCGCCACGCCGCCGATGAATTGAAGGCGCTAAAGCCCAGGGATGGCGAGGAGACCGCGCTGGCTGGACGCCGTACCACCATGATGCAGGGCGAGAAGATCGCGGCCGATCTGCGCGAAGCCCAGGATGCCGTCAGTGGCCATCATTCGCCGGTGACGGCGCTGGCGGCGGCGGTTCGCCGGCTGGAACGGCGGGCGGGCAATTCGCCTGCATTGGTCGAGCCCGCGGTGAGGGCAATCGATATCGCCATCAACGCGCTCGAGGAGGCCGATCAGCATCTGACGGCGGCGCTGATCGCGGCGGATTTCGACCCCAGTGAACTCGAACGGATCGAGGAACGGCTGTTCGCGCTGCGCGCGGCGGCACGCAAATACGCCACGCCGGTCGATGGTCTGGCGGCGCTGGCCGCGAAATACGTGGCCGACGTGGCGCTGATCGACGCTGGCGCCGGTCAATTGAAGAAGCTGGAGGCGGCGGCCGCCGAAGCCGATAAACATTATAGCGCCGCAGCGACCAAGCTCTCGGCCGCACGCACCAAGGCGTCGGAAAAGCTCAACAAGGCCGTCAACGCCGAACTCGCGCCGCTGAAGCTGGAGCGCGCAAAATTCATGACGCAGGTCGAATCCGATCCGGCGTCGCCGGGCCCGCAGGGGTTCGACCGCGTCGAATTTTGGGTGCAGACCAATCCCGGTACCAAACCGGGCCCACTGATGAAGGTCGCCTCCGGCGGCGAGTTGTCGCGGTTTCTGCTCGCGCTCAAGGTGGTGCTGTCCGACCGCGGCTCGGCGCCGACTTTGGTGTTCGACGAAATCGACACCGGCGTTGGCGGCGCGGTGGCGGACGCGATCGGTGCCCGGCTGGCGCGGCTTGCCGGAAAAGTCCAGGTGATGGCGGTGACCCATGCGCCGCAGGTCGCCGCGCGCGCGAACCATCATTTGCTGATTTCAAAGGACGCGCTCGACAAGGGCAAGCGCGTCGCCACCCGCGTCAACACGCTTGCCGCCGATCACCGCCGCGAGGAAATCGCCCGCATGCTGGCTGGTGCGGAGATCACCGCCGAGGCGCGGGCCGCGGCGGATCGGCTGCTTCGCGCGGCGACGGCGTAACGACGGCGCGACCATGGCCGCGAAAGCGAAGAAACCCCTCGTCGAAATTACAAAGCTCACCAAGGCGCAGGCCAAGGTCGAGCTGATGCGGCTGACGCTGGAGATCGAAGGCCACAACGAGCGCTACTACCAGAAAGATGCTCCGACCGTATCGGATGCGGCCTATGACGCGCTGCGCCAGCGGCTGGAGGCGATCGAGGCGCGGTTTCCCGATCTCGTCACCAAAGATTCGCCGACACAAAAGGTCGGCGCCGCGCCCGCGCGCGGTTTTGCGAAACTGCAACATGCCGTCCCCATGCTGTCGCTCGGCAATGCCTTCAACGACGAGGACGTGACCGAATTCGTCGAGCGCATCAGGCGTTTTCTCAAACTCGATGCCGATCAGTTTCCGTCGCTCGTCGCCGAACCGAAGATCGATGGCCTGTCGCTGTCGTTGCGTTACGAAAACGGGGAACTGGTTCGCGCGGCAACGCGCGGCGATGGTTTCACCGGAGAAGATGTCACTGCCAACGTCCGTACCATCACGGATATTCCGCATAGCCTGAAGGGCCGGAATATTCCGGCGGCCTGCGAAATGCGTGGCGAAGTCTACATGCTCAAGAAGGACTTTCTCGAGCTGAACAAGAAGCAGGCGGAAGCCGACGACACGGTATTCGCCAATCCGCGCAATTCGGCGGCGGGCTCACTGCGCCAGAAGGACGTCTCGATCACGGCCTCCCGGCCACTGAAATTCTTTGCCTATACCTGGGGGGAGATGAGCGAGCGTCCGGCTGATACGCAACATGGCATGCTCGAATGGATGGGCAAGGCCGGGTTTGTCGTTAATCCGCGGACCAAGCTGTGCAAGGATGTCGACGACGTCCTCAAATTCTACAGCAAGATCGGCGAAGAGCGCGCCTCGCTCGGCTACGACATTGATGGCGTGGTCTACAAGGTCGACCGGCTGGACTGGCAGGATCGCCTCGGCTTCGTCTCGCGCAGCCCGCGATGGGCGATCGCACACAAATTCGCAGCCGAGCAGGCGACGACGGTGCTCAACGGCATCGATATCCAGGTTGGCCGCACCGGCGCGCTGACGCCGGTGGCGCGGCTTGAGCCGGTCACGGTCGGTGGCGTCGTGGTTTCGAATGCGACGCTGCATAATGAAGATTACATCAAAGGCATCGGCAACGATGGAACCCCGATTCGTGACGGTGTCGACCTTCGTGTCGGAGACACGGTCGTCGTGCAGCGCGCCGGCGACGTGATTCCGCAGGTCGTCAGCGTTATCCTGGACAAGCGGCCGAACAGCGCAAAACCTTACAAATTTCCGGAGACATGTCCGGTGTGCGGCAGTCACGCGGTCCGCGAGGAAGACGAGGCGGTACGCCGCTGCACCGGCGCGCTGATTTGCCCGGCGCAGGCGATAGAGCGGCTCAAGCATTTCGTCTCGCGGCTGGCGTTCGATATTGATGGCCTTGGCGACAAGCAGATCCAGGAATTTTACGAAGACGGTCTTGTGATGTCGCCGGTCGACATCTTCACGCTGCAAAAGCGCGACGGTCGTTCGACCAGCAAGCTGATGCAGCGCGAGGGCTATGGCGAGACCTCGGTGCGCAATCTGTTCGATGCGATCGACGGCCGACGCAGCATCGAGCTGCACCGCTTGATCTTCGCGCTCGGCATTCGTCACGTCGGTGAGGGCAATGCCAAGCTGCTGGCGCGGCATTACGGCACGATCGAGAATTTTCGCGAGGCGATGCTGGCTGCCGCCAAGGGCAGCAAGGATGAAGAGAACACGACCGAGGCGTATCAGGATCTCAACAATATCGGCGGCGTCGGCGAGATCGTCGCCCACGCCGTGGTGGAGTTCTTTGCCGAGCCCCGCAATGTGAAGGCGCTTGGCGAATTGCTGCGCGAGATCGAAGTGAAACCTGCCGAGCAGCCCCGCAAGAGCTCGCCGGTTTCTGACAAGACCGTGGTGTTCACGGGGTCGCTGACCAAATTCACCCGCGACGAAGCCAAGGCGATGGCCGAGCGCCTCGGCGCCAAGGTCGCGGGGTCGGTCTCGAAGAAAACGGACTACGTCGTCGCCGGCGAGGATGCCGGCTCCAAGCTTAAAAAGGCGCGCGAGCTTGAGGTGGCCGTGCTCACTGAAGACGAGTGGCTGAAGCTGATCGGGGAGTGAGCAACACACTCACCGCCGTCATCACCCGCGAACGCGGGTGATCCAGTATCCCAGAGCGATTATGTTGGACAACAGCCCTCTGGAATACTGGATACTCCGCCTTCGCGAAGTATGACGGGCGAAATGGGGTAGATGCAGCGTGGCACTCGCACACCGCTTCACAACATCCCCGATTCTTCCTCCTCGGCCTGCTCCATCAGTGCCTCGCTGACCACGACCGTTCGCCGTGGCACGATGACGGCCATGGTCGAGGCGCAGGCGATCGAGATGACGAGGATCGCCGATGTCAGCGGCAGCGTGGTGGTGGAGTGGCCGCCGAGATAGGCGCCGAATTGCGAGACCAGCGAGCCGATCCCCATTTGCAGGAAGCCCATCGCGCCGGAGGCGGTGCCGGCGGCTTCGGGGCGGACGCTGATGGCGCCGGCCGCCGAGTTCGACATCACGAAGGCATTGGCCAGCATCACGATCATCTGGGTGCCGAACAGAAATGATGGCGCCTGATTGATCCCGGTGAGGCTCCAGACCACATTCAACGCGCTGCCGCCGAGTTGCAGCGCCAGCCCGAACCAGATCAGTTTCTCCAGTGAGTGCCGCGGCGCGAAGCGCACGCAGAGCAAATTGCCGACCAGATAGGCAAAGGCGGTGGTGGCAAACCAGGCGCCATATTCGGCGCTGCTGCGGCCCATCTGGGTCACCACGATATAGGGCCCGCCGCCGGCGAAGGCGAAGATGATCTGCGAGGCCAGCACCTGGCACATCATGTAACCAATGAAGGCGCGGCTGGTGATCAGGCTGCTGAAATCGCCGCGAAATCCGCTGCCGGCTTCGCGGTCGCGGCGGGTCTCCGGCAGCGCCAGCGCGATCGTCACGGTGATGACCAGCGCTGCCGCGGTGATCAGATAGAAGATCGAGCGCCAGCCGAAGGCGACTTCCAGCAGGCCGCCGGTCAGCGGGCTCAGCATCTGCGCGATCATCATGACCGCGATGACGAGGCTGATCATCGAGCTGATGCGCTCGCGGCTGTAGAGATCGCGGATGATCGCGCGGCTCACCACCATGCCGGTGGCGCCGCCCAGCGCCTGAAAGAAACGCGCAGCGATCAGTTGCGGCAGGGTTTGCGCGAACATGCAGCCCGCGCTTGCCAGCACCATCAAGCCGAGGCCCGCCAGCAGCACCGGCCGGCGTCCGAAGCGATCGGACAGCGGCCCCATGATGATCTGCGAGCAGGCGATGCCGACCATGTACAGCGACACCGTCATCTGCGCGATCGAGATATCGCGCCCGAAGCTGGTGGCCAGCAATGGCAGCGCCGGCACCAGCATATAGAGCGAGATCGGCGCGACGCCGGTCATCGCGACCAGCAGCAACAGCGTGATCCGGGATTTTGCAATGCCCGAAAGGTCAGTCGCCGATCCGGGCGGCTTGCCCATCACCCCATGCATTCGTGTCTGATCCAGTTTCGCTGAGATCAGACTGTAGAGTTATCCGGGATGACGGATACGCTCGTTTCGGAATGCGGCTATTCGCTTTTTGGGATGCGGCAAGATGCAAATACCGACGTCATCACCCGCGAACGCGGGTGATCCAGTATTCCAGAGCGTTTATTTAAGCAGCAGCGCTGCGGCGTACTGGATACCCCGCTGGAGCCTGTCATCGGGCTCGCGGTAGGCGAGACCCGGTGGCGGGGTATGACGGCGGTGAATGGAGCGGCGCATTGCATCATTCGGCGGCGTGAAAGTCCGGAATGACGTTCAACGCGAGAGCGGCGCCGTGGCCGCGTCGAGCCAGGTCTTGGTGGCTTCGTCGAGATGCGGCCTGACCTCGTGGCGAACGCGGGCATGATAGGCATTGAGCCAGCCGAGTTCGTCCGGGCCGAGCATGTCGAGATCGATCAAGCGACGGTCGATCGGCGCCAGGGTCAGCGTCTCGAACGCATTCATCGGCTTCTCGGCGCCGGTCACTTCGGTGCTGACCACCAGTTCCAGATTTTCGATCCGGATGCCGAAGGCGTCGGTCTTGTAGTAGCCGGGCTCGTTGGACAGGATCATGCCCCGCCGAAGCGCTGTGGTGCCGAGTTTCGAGATTCGCGCGGGGCCTTCATGCACCGAGAGATAGCTGCCGACGCCGTGACCGGTGCCATGTTCGAAATCGATGCCGGCAGCCCAAAGATATTGCCGCGCCAGGGTATCGAGCTGCGCGCCGGTGGTGCCGTCGGGAAATACCGCGCGCGCGATTCCGATATGGCCGCGCAGCACCCGGGTGAAACGGTCGCGCATTTCCGCCGTCGGCGTGCCGATCGCGATGGTGCGGGTGACGTCGGTGGTGCCATCTTGGTATTGCGCGCCGGAATCGATCAGCAAGAGATCGCCGGCTGCAATCCGGCGGTTGGTCTTGCGGGTGACGCGATAATGCACGATGGCGCCGTTGGGACCGGTGCCGGCGATGGTCGGAAACGACACGTCCTTCAGGGCGCCGGTCTCGCGCCGGAATGTTTCCAGCGCTTCGACGGTGTCGATCTCGGTCAGTGCGCCTGTTGGGGCTTCGCGATCGACCCAGGCGAGGAACTTCGCCAGCGCCACCGCGTCACGCCGGTGCGCGTTGCGGGTGCCCTCGATCTCGGTGGCGTTCTTGCAGGCCTTGAGCAGCGCTGTCGGATCGTTGCCGCGCACCGCCTTGCCGCCGGCATTGCCGATCAGCCGGCTCAGCGCGTCCGCGGCGGTGGCGCTGTCGAGCGCGATCGCTGCGCCGTGCTGCGCCAGCGCCATGAGTTGAGGCGTCAGCGCGTTCGGCTCGGCGACATCGGCGGATTGCTCCAGATGATCGCGTGCGCTGTTGGAGAGCTTGCGATGATCGATGAACACCGTGGGGCGGCCAGTCTTCGGCACCAGCGCGTAGGATAGCGGCAACGGCGTATGCGAGACGTCGGCGCCGCGGATATTGAAGGTCCAGGCCACCGCATGGGAATCCGACAGCACCAGCGCGTCGACGCCGAGCCGCTCGATCTCGGCGCGAATCCGCGTGAGCTTATCGGCCTCGGCTTCGCCGGAAAACGGCGTGCCGTGAACGGCGACCGGGCCGAGCGGCGGCGCCGGGCGCTCGGTCCAGACCGCATCGAGCGGATTGCTGTCGACCGCGACCAGCGTCGCGCCGGCTTTGGCACAGGCCGCCGCCAGCCGTTCGGCTGCCGCCGTTGTATGCAGCCATGGGTCGAATCCGAGGCGATCACTGGCGCTGAGGTGGCTGGTCAGCCAGCTTTCGGGGGAGGGATCGATCAGCGACTCGACCTTCCAGGCCCTGACATCGACCTGCTTGGCGGCCTGCAGCGTATAGCGGCCATCGACGAACATGGCGGCTTCATGCACCAGCACGATCGCCATCCCGGCCGAGCCGGTAAAGCCGGTCAGCCACGCCAGCCGCTCTTCGGAGGGCGCGACATATTCGTTTTGCTGCTGATCGGCGCGGGGAATCACGAATCCAGTCAGCTTCCGCCGCGCCAGTTCCTCGCGAAAGGCGGCCAGCCGCGCCGTCAGCGCCACGCCGCTTTCGGGCTCTTCGAAGGTCTGGAAATGGGCCTCGAACATCGTCCTGAAACTCCGAAGATAGGTCGGCACCGCAGCCACGCTTGCCGCAATTTGGCATAGATTATGCTTGAATTATACCGTCTGCATTAGACAGAGGCGAACGGCAAATACCGCAAGTCGTTCATCTGACGAAGCCGGGGGATCTCCAATGCCGGGGAACTCCGAGAGTGTTTCAACTCAACGACGAGGGGATACACATGCCAGCCTTTACGTTCGAGAAGATCTCGCCGGCGCCGCGCGCGCCTGCCGGGAGTGGTGTCGCCACCACCGTGGTCCGGAAGCAGCGCGGCGTCATCGTCCAGATGCTGGATCGTTTCGTCGAGGCGCGGGTCAAGCGGACCTTGCGTGAAAAAAAGGGCATCATTGCCCGCCGCGAACCGAAGCCGCAGGATTAGGCGGCGCTTCCATCGTCATTCCTCCTGTTTGGATGCCTTCACCACGGTGACATCGACGACTTTGCTGCCGTCGAGTTCACGCACGATCCGTTGGTCCTGCCGCACCACGCCGAGGTCGAACTCGCGTTCGGGCGTGATCAGGATCATTTTCTCTCCTGTGATCACGATCACCGTGACGTCATGGGTTTCGCCCGCGACCGCCCATTGATGTATTTCGCTGCGAAACGGTTCTTTCCGCCACGCATCGGGAAAGCCCGGGTCGCACCGGACCTCGATGCCGTCTTCGGACGTGGTTAGGACGAGTTTGGATTTGCTGGGCTTCCAGCGCTGGTCCAGCAGGTCATTGACCAGCCAAAGGCAGCTGAACGTCTGACACTCGGACGGCCGGTCGGCATAGATCAGGCAACCATGTCGCGGCCTGCACTGCGGACACCAGGAGCTGGCAGGTTTCGCCAGCGCCTCGATCGCCATCACCTTGCAGCACAGCGTGCATTCCCCGCAGGTCTTATTGGCTGGCAGGGCCCTGTTCGCAGACGGGATGGCGGTCATCGGCGCACCGGATCCTCATCCCGTGTGGCGCAGCAACAGGCTGCTCCAGCCGTCGATCCTGACATGCCGCAACGGCACCATTCCGCGCGTGCGGTAGGCCGCGATCACGCTGGCCGCCTGATGGTTCAACAGGCCCGACAGGATCACCAGGCCGGATGGCGCCAGATGCCGCGCCATCGGCGTTGCCAATTGCCGCAACGGATTGGCGAGGATGTTTGCGAGCACCAGATCGAACGGGCCGCGCGCGGCGAATTGCGGCGCGGAAAAGCCGGTGGCGCAGATGATCTGCACGAGATCGCCGGTCTGGTTGAGCCGGGCGTTGTCGCGCGCGACCCGCACCGAAGCCGGATCGATATCGCTCGCCAGCACAGGCCCATGCAACGCCTTCGCCGCGGCAATCGCCAGCACGCCGGTGCCGGTGCCGAGGTCGAGCACGCGGCGGGGATACCAGGCCTTCAGCACGTGATCCAGCAGCAGCAGGCAGCCGCGGGTGGTGCCGTGGTGGCCGGTGCCGAACGCCAGCGCCGCCTCGATTTCGATGCCGAGCTTGTTGGACGGCACCCGTTCGCGATCATGCTGGCCATGCACGATGAACCGTCCAGCGGGGACCGGCACGAGATCTTCAAGGCTGGCCTTGACCCAGTCCTTGGCCTCGACGGTGTCGAAGGTGACATGTCGCGCGACATCATCGCCGGCTGCCAGGCCGACCAGCTCGCGGATCGAGGCCTGATCGGGCGGATCGGCGAAATTCACCGTGATATTCCACAGACCATCCGGCCGTTCGAAAGCGGCAACCGCGGCCTGACCCTCAAAAAAACTCTCGGTCAGGCGGTCGACGACATGTTTTGCGGTGATTTCGCTACCGATGGCAAAATTGGCGCGATGGGAGGCGGGCGTGAGAGTCGAGGTCATGAAGGTGCCGGAATGGGATCAAGAATGTCGCCATACCATTACCCCCGTCGCCGGGGAGCGCAAATGGCTGTCTTCGGTCCGGTGTCCCAGGTCAGGCGGTCTCGTGGCACTCCTCAAACAGCTTCTCAAGAAGCCGCGCCAACTGGTGCTGGCCCGGGCCGCTCTCCCGCAGGAACTCGTTGATGTCGATTTCGTCGATGCTGGTGGCGTAACCGGAGCCGCGCATGTCGCCGCGTGTCATCTCGTGCTCGACGAACAGGCGATGGGTATCGGTGTCGAACGCCAGGCGCCAGCGGTCCTCGTCGCTTCCTTCGCTGCGCTGGTAGAGCGGTTTTGTCAGCAGGGGCATGGCTGATGTCTCCGCGCTTTGCTTGCGTTGCGCCGAGCCTACCATGGTTTTCGGCAGGGCCACGGCGGTCCGGAGACCAAAAATTTCCGGAATTTCAACCGCAATGCCACCGGGTCATACACAGCGATATCCACCGGGACATACCGAGTTCTCTCATGGCTTTTCCCCGGCTTTGCCCTCGTATCTGAACAACAAACGCACCACTTCTCCGCCGTGTTATCACGGCTTTCCCCACAGCCTTATCACCCGGCCATCCACCGCTTTTCCACAGCCTGTACAGGGGGCATCCACCGACCTATCAACAGGCCTGTCCACTCTCCAACAGTTGGGCAGAACCGTTCACCCGAACAGCGCCCGGTGATCCCCGAGGATCACGCGCGCGGCATTGTGGCCGGGGGCGCCGGTGACGCCGCCGCCGGGATGGGCGCCGGAGCCGCAATGGTAGAGGCCTTTGAGGGGCCCGCGGTAGTCCGCGTGGCCCAGCATCGGCCGCGCGGAGAACAACTGGTTCAGCGACAGCGCGCCGTGGAAGATGTCGCCGCCGAGCAATCCAAACTGACGCTCCAGGTCGAGCGGCGAGAGAACCTGCCGGCCGATCACGCTGGATGCAAAACCCGGTGCGTAGCTGTCCACCGTCGCGATCATGAGATCGGCGACTTCCTCGCGATGGTCGTCCCACGATCTGCCATCGGGTAATTCCGGTGCAACGTGCTGGCAAAACAGACTGGCGACATGCTGGCCTGGAGGGCTCAGCGTATCGTCCAGGGTCGAGGGGATCAGCAACTCGACCACGGGTTGGCGGCTCCAGCCAAGGTCGCGCGCGTCCTGCCAGGCGCGATCCATATAGCCAAGGCTCGGCGCCAGGATGATGCCGGCGCTGAGGTGATCGCCGGGACCGGGCAGCGCCGTGAACGAGGGCAGGGTGTTCAGCGCGACATTCATCCGGAACGTGCCGGAACCGTTGCGCCAGTTCTGGATGCGCTGAAGAAACGCCGGCGGCAACGCATCCGCCGGGATCAGCCGCGTGTACAGCAGTTTCGGATTGACGCTGGAGGCGACGTATTTGGCGCGGATCGTCTCGCCATTGTCGAGGATCACGCCGACCGCGCGGTCGCGCTCCACGATCACCTCGCGCACCCCGGCATCGAGCCGGATGTCGACGCCATGGCCGCGCGCCGCGCCGGCCATCGCCTGCGTGATCGCGCCCATGCCACCGATGGCATGGCCCCAGACGCCCTTCTTGCCGTTCACCTCGCCAAAGGCGTGATGCAGCATCACATAGGCGGAGCCCGCGGCGTAAGGGCTGGCGTAATTGCCGACGATGGCGTCGAATCCGAACAGCGCTTTCACCAGATCGTTCTCGAACCGCTCGTCGAGCATCTCGCCAGCCGAGCGCGTGAACAAATCGAGCAGGCTGCGTTGCTGCTCCAGCGTCAGCTTGCGCAGGATGTTGGCGGTGCCGAGCGCCTTGAAGGCCTCGCCGATCGCGCCGATGCCAAAGCCCTCGATCATGTTGGGCGGCGCGCGCAGCACCAATTGGCGCAGCACGTCGGCGATCTGTTCCAGCTCCCGTCCAAACGCATCGAAGCGATCGGCGTCCCGCGCGCTGAGTTTTGTCAGGGATTGCCTGGTGCGGCCTTCGCCGGTCAGCAGATAGCGGCCATCGGGCGCCGGCAGGAAATTCTGCGCGCGACGTTCGACCACCCGCAGGCCGTGGTCGGCCAGCTTCAAATCCCTGATGACTTGGGGGTTCAGCAAACTGACGGTGTAGGCCGCGACCGAATTGCGAAATCCCGGATGAAACTCCTCGGTGACGGCGGCCCCACCGACGACCTTGCGGCGGTCGATCACGGTCACGCGCAGTCCGGCGATCGCCAGATAGGCCGCGCAAGTGAGGCCGTTATGCCCGGCGCCGATGATGAGTACGTCGGTTTCGTTCATGTCCGTTTCGTATTAGGGCTTGTCATTCCGGGGCGATGCGAAGCATCGAACCCGGAATCTCGAGATTCCGGGTCTGCGCCAAGAAGCGCATCCCGGAATGACGTTTCTACCGAAGACATCCACGCCCGCACAGCGATAAGTGATGTCCCGGCGATTCACCCGCATTGCCCACGATGGTGCGATATGATCCATTGCCGCGCCCGGCGTCATGAGCCGGAATCCCCCCGCCGGAGCTCTCATGATTTCAACCGATATGCCCGCCGCCACCGGCCAGTCCTCGATGTCCCGAAACCGGCTGGTGCTGATGGTCTATACCTCGGCGATCTTTGTCAGCGCGCTATTGCTGTTCTCGGTACAGCCGCTGTTCACCAAGATGGTGCTGCCGCGGCTCGGCGGCTCGCCGGCGGTGTGGTCGGTTGCGATGGTTTTCTTCCAGTCGCTGCTGCTCGGCGGTTACGCCTATGCGCATTTTCTGATGCAACTGCGTAACCGCATGATTCCGATCGTGGTGCATCTGGTGCTGCTGGCGATCGCGTTGCTGACGCTGCCGCTGTCGATTGCGAGCGGGTGGGGCGAGCCGCCGTCATCGGGCTATGCATTCTGGCTGCTCGGCCTGTTCGCGGTCTCGATCGGGCTGCCGTTCTTCGCGCTCGCGGCCAATAATCCGCTGCTGCAGGCATGGTTTGTCCGCACCGGTCATCCCGATGGTCCGGACCCGTATTTCCTTTATGCGTCCTCGAACATTGGCAGCTTCCTGGCGCTGTTGTCCTACCCGGTGCTGCTGGAGCCGATGTTCACGCTGCGCACCCAGAACCTGATCTGGACCGGCGGTTATGGCCTGCTGATCATCCTGATCGCGACCTGCGGTGTGCTGTTGCTACGGTCGCCCGCATCGGCGGCGGTGGACGTCCTCGCCGAGCACAGCGATGCGCCGGCGCCAGGCTGGATATTGCGCGGGCGCTGGATTTTCCTGGCGGCGGTGCCGTCGGGTCTGCTGATCGCGGTAACCGCGCACATTTCCACTGATGTCGCCGCGGCGCCGTTGATGTGGGTGCTGCCGCTGTCGCTGTATCTGCTGACCTGGGTGCTGGTGTTCCAGTCCCGCCCGCTGCTGCCTCACCGTTGGATGTTGATGCTGCAGCCGCTGGCGATCCTGGGGGCGGTGATATTATTGGCGGTCGGCGGCGAACAGAACTTGCTGATGACGCTGGGCGGACACCTGCTCTGCTTCTTCGTCATTGCCATGGCCTGCCATGGCGAATTGGCGCGGACCCGGCCGGCTGCGAAGTATCTCACCGGCTTCTATGTCGCGCTGTCGTTCGGCGGCATGGTCGGCGGATTGTTCGCGGGCCTGGTCGCGCCGTTTACGTTTTCGTGGATCGCGGAATATCCGATCCTGCTGGCATTGGCGGGGTTGTGCCGTCCACCCGGCGACGGACTCAATGCGCGCTGGGCCGGCCGCTATTGGCTGCTGCTGCTGGTCGCCACGGTGGTATTGATCACGCCGGCCTACACCACCGGGAAGCTGTTCGATTGGTTGAACGACGAGCGTCTGTATCTTGCCAGCGTCGTGTCGGTTGCCGGCCTGATCCTGGTGATCCTGTTGCACGGGAGCCGCTGGAAGTTCGCGGCCACCGTCACGCTCGCTTTGGTGCTGACCCGGGTATATCCGCTTGACGACGGCCGCGTGGATACCGTGCGCAGCTTTTTCGGCGTCCATAAAATCCTGGTAACGCCGCACGGCCAATATCATGTGCTGATGCACGGCACCACGATCCACGGTGCGCAGAAATTCCAGAACGATGACGGCACGCCGATCACCGGACGCCCCGAGCCGATTTCCTACTATCACAAGGACGGCGGTATCGGCCGGGCGATCACGGCGATCCGCGAGCGCAAGGGTGTGCCGTTGCGCGTCGCGGTGATCGGCCTCGGCTCCGGCACGCTGGCCTGTGCCTCGCAGCCGGGCGAAAGCTGGAAGTTTTTCGAGATCGACCAATCGATGGTCGATACCGCGCGGAACCCGAAATATTTCACCTTTATCAAGAACTGCGAGCCGGATCTGAAGCCGGTGATGGGTGACGCGCGGTTGACCTTCGCGCGCGAGCCCGATGGCATCTACGACATGATCATCGTCGATGCCTATTCATCGGACGCGATCCCGATCCATCTCGCCACCCAGGAGGCGATGAAGATCTACAAGGACAAGCTGGCGCCGCAGGGCGTGGTGGTGATGCACGTGTCGAACCGGCATCTTGAACTCGAAAGTGTCGTGGTCGGCATCGCCGACGCCAATGGCATGAAGAGCTGGGTCTATGACGAAGATTCCAACCGCGACAGTGAATACATCTTCGCGACCGACGTCGTGGTCTCGGCCCGCGCCGAGGCCGATGTCGGCAAGCTCGCATCCTCGGACGTCTGGGAAGAAACCGATCCTGACGAGAAACAGGGGGTCTGGACCGATGATTATTCCAACGTGCTCGGCGCGGTCTATCGCCGGCTGCGTGACGGCGAGCGATAAGGCGCTCGCCGGCCGAAGCTAAACCATGTCGGGAGCGCTCAGGCGCTTTTGGCGCGCGGCGCGGGCGGGTCGGCTTCGAACACCGCGTCGGAATGGGTCAGATGACGGAACTGGCCGATCGCCGCCGGCCGCCCCAGCAGATAGCCCTGCACCTCGTCACAGTGCTCATCGCGCAGGAACTGCAACTCGGCGTCGGTCTCAACGCCTTCGGCCAGCACCGGCAGCCCCAGTCCGCGTCCTAACCCGAGCACGGCGCGGACGATGGTCGCCGCCTGGGCGTTGGAATTGACCGACTTGATGAACGAGCCGTCGATCTTGATCTTGTCGAACGGAAACGCCCGCAGGTTCGAGAGCGACGAATAGCCGGTGCCGAAATCGTCCATCGCGATGCGAACGCCGAGCGCCTTGACCAGCCGCAACGTGGTCAGCGCCCGGTTGAAATCGCGCACCAGCGCGGTTTCCGTGATCTCGATTTCGAGACGCCGCGGCGACAAACCGGTGTCGAGCAGGATTTGATGCAGTTCCTGGACAAAATCCGGGTTGTAAAGCTGCACCGCCGAGACGTTGACGGCGACCGACAGTGGTTGCTCCCAGGTCGCGGCCTCGCGGCAGGCGGTCTTGATGACCCAGTCGCCGATCTCCAGGATCGCGCCGCTCTCTTCGGCGATCGGAATGAAGACCGCCGGCGAGATATCGCCGCGCACGGGGTGCTTCCAACGCAGCAGGGCTTCAAAGCCGGTCATGTTCTGGCTGCGCGTGCCTTTTTGCGGTTGATACACCAGCCGCAATTCGTTGCGCGTGACCGCGAGCCGCAAATCATGCTCCAGCATCCGGCGTTCGCGGACCGCGGCGCCCATCGCCGCTTCGAAGAAGCGGTAGGTGTTGCGGCCGTCGGTCTTGGCGCGATACAGCGCGGTATCTGCGTGGCTGAGCAGGGCTTCGCGGTCCGCGGCGTCGTCGGGGCAAATGGCGATGCCGATGCTGGTCGAGATGCAGTTGGTTTCCGGCGTGTCGCTGGCCGCGTGCAGCGCTTCCAGAATCGCCTCGGCGAGCCGGCCGGCGGCTTCCGGGTTCTTCACGCCGGGCATCAGGATGGCGAATTCGTCGCCGCCGAGCCGCGCCATCATCTGACGTTCGCCAAGCACCGCGGTGACGCGCGCCGCGACCGTCCGCAGCACGGTGTCGCCGGCGGCATGACCGAACAGATCATTGACTTCCTTGAAGCGGTCGAGATCGAGGCAGAGCACGGCAAGGCTTTCGCCGCTGGCGAGGCCGGCAATCTCCTGGTCGATCCGGGCATTGAAGTAGCCGCGATTGGGCAGCGAGGTCAGCGTGTCGTGATGCGCGAGGTAATGGATATGCTGCTCGGCTTCCTTGCGTGCCTGCAGGTCGCGCACCGCGACGACATGATGGGGCCGTCCGGAGAACACGATCGGGCGTAGCAGCAGCTCGACCGGTGTCATCGTGCCATCGCGATGCCGCAGGCTGGTTTCAACTGTCTGGTTCGATCCGGCCAGCAGCTTGGCGCGGGCGGCCTTGTCCGGGAAGCAACGTTCGAGGCTGACGCCGACGAGCTTTGAAGCGGACAGCCCCGCAAGCAAGGCAAAACTGGTATTGACGGAAACGATCGTCTCGCCATCGCACACTAGAAGCCCCTCCACCGAGGCATTGGCAAGGTCGCGCATACGGTCGACCTCAAGCTCGGAGCGCCGTGAGTCGCGGATGTCCAGCACAATGGCGGCCAGCGCCAGCCCGATAATCACAAAGCTTGCCAGGGCCACCGCCAGCGCCAGCCAGGTGGTGGGCAGCGTTGACGCCGGCACTTCGATGGCCTGGTCGGGAATGATCGACACCGCGGCCATCGCCGTGAAGTGATGGCTGCAGATCGCAAGTGTCAGCAGAGCCGCGCCACCGAGCTTCCATTTCCCCTCGGTGCCGTGCAGGCCGACCGGAAGCGCGATCGCGCCCAGGATCGCGCCTATCAAGATCGATGCCGCGACCAGCACCGGATCCCACAGCACAATGCCGGCGACATCGAACGCGGCCATGCCCATGTAGTGCATCGCGGCGATACCGCCCGCGACGATGGCGCCGCCGACCCAGGGTCCGTGGCGCCAGTTTGGAATCAGCGAAGTGTACAGGCCAACGCCGGTCAGCAGGATGGCGGCGACCAGCGACAGGGCGGTCAGCGCGATGTTGTAGCCGCTCGGAATGCCCGGGGTGAAGGCCAGCATCGCAACGAAGTGCGTTGCCCAGATGCCGAAGCCGGTCGAAATTGCGGATACCGCAAGCCACACCGTCCGCATTTTGCCGGTTGATCGACGCGCATGGCGGAGCAGGTTGATCGCGGTCAGCGATGCCAGCACGCAAATAAGCGCGGCGAGGCCGACCAGCCTCAGATCATGGGCGTAAGCGACGCAATTATAGACTTTCAACATTGCCAGACCGCACAGGCGGACATACCGCGATGCATCATGCCTAGCGCGCAATATGTAAGAAGCCGTAAAATCCCGGGCTTTGAGAGCGATACGCATATGAGCAATGCGATAATCTGATGAAATGGGCCGTGTCTTGGTTACGCCTTTGTGAAATCAGGCGAGCTAATAAGCTCCGCTTCATCGGTCGGTAATGATGAATATTTTGTCAGCGACTTCCTTGAGACGGTGTCATGCCGCATCGCGCGGCCTTGAGGTCCGGGGAGCATTGGCCAGTGCGATGCGATATAGACGTTTGAGCTCAACCAGCCGTTGCCGGGCCTTGATCAAGAACCGGACTTGCTGTCAACTCGCCGACCTCGGGTGGTAAACGACACCCAGGCGGTAGAGGAGAGAGACATGATCAGGAGTTTATTTCTAGCTGCGATGATTGCGACCTTCGCCGCCGGTTCGGTGATGGCGCAGGAGACCTGTGAGAGCAAGGCAGTCGGCAAGGACGGCAAGGCGCTCGCGGGCGCTGCGAAGACGTCGTTCATGAAGAAGTGCATGACCGATAGCTGCGCCACCAAGGCCGTGAGCGCGGACGGCAAACCGCTGGCGGGCGCCGCCAAGAACAGCTTCATCACGAAGTGCGAGAAGGGGACCTAAGCCTTCGGGCAGGTCCCCCATCGGGTGGTCACACGGCCCGCCGATGGGGCCAAAACGCATCAGGGCCTGATTCAGCCGTGCTGAGTCAGGCCCTTTGCTTTTTCTGTGCCGTCGTGGACCGAATCAAGTTTTACTGGAACAGCCCGCGCGGCTGGTAATTTGGCTGCGGCGCATATTGTGGGGCGTATTGCGGTCCGTAACCGCCATTATTGTAATATTGCGGCTGCGGATAGCCCTGCGCGTTGTAAAGACGCCGGCTGCCGCGCGGCGCGGGATAGCGCGCGCCATCAGAACTGCCGTCGGCCGGATAGATGTAGCCATCGTCGGCTCGCTGGACCTGCGGCGCATATTGGCCGGGTGCCGCAGCTTGCGGCGCCAGCTCAGTGGGATCTCCGACGGAGCTGTATTGCGAGGCGGGGTCGCGGCGAGCGACGGCGGCGTTTGCCCGGCTTCGCGGGTTACGCGCCAGGGCGACCTGCGAGGAGCCGGTCAACGTCACGGTGGTGTTGAGCACGCCGTCCTTTTCGACCATCGCATAGAGCGTGGTTGCGTTCTCGCGCGAAAGGCGGACGCAGCCATGGGACACTGGCGTACCAAGCCTGCTTTCGGATTCGGTGCCATGGATCGCATGACCGACCTTGGTGAAGAAGATCGAGTGCGGCATCGGCGCGTCGTCGAATTCCTTGGAGAAGTGGTCCGCCTCCATCCGGAACGTGCGGAACGTGCCGTTCGGCGTTTCGTGGGAGGGGTTGCCGGTCGAGACCGGCCAGTGGTAGCGCTCGACGCCGTCAACCGCGACGGTCATCATCTGCGCATCCTTGTCGACGGTGATGGCGATCTTGGCCTGCGCAGCGTCGCTGGCGAACAAGCCGATGGCGAACAGCGTCAAACCGGTGAGAGCAATGAGCAAGGAACGCATTTACTTTTGGCCTCCGGGCCTGATTACCAATAACGCCGCCTTCACCGTCCCCCCGGACACTGATATGCGCTGAATCCGGTTTTTGTTCCAGTGGCCTGTCGGTCCATCGTTAATGTGCAGCCGGGCGCAAACTAAGGCGATCGCACGGCGTAAGCGGGCGCGCCGGGTTAATTTTCCGCGAGCTTCCCGTGTTCGGCGGCTTGGGCGCGTCCATGGCGTAAGTCCTTGGCATACGTCCTTGGTCGTGAATCCGTCATGATTGCGCAACCTTTTGGCAGCATCGGCGTTACTTGTTCCCGGCTCCGAAGGGCGCTGTCACCACAAGGAATTCAGATGAAGACGACGAAGGCCAATATCCAAGCCAGGATCCTGCCGCTGCCGAGCTATTTTCCTTCGAAGCTTCATCTGACAGCCGCCGCGCTCGCATTGGCCTTGCTGGCGATCCCCCATCTCGGACATGCACAAGGCATCATCGGCGGCGCCCAGGAAGGTTCTCGTGAGGGTGGACGCGCGGCCGGACCGGTCGGCGCCGTCGTCGGCGGCGCCGTCGGCGCTGGCGTGGGTGGTGCGGTCGGCGCTGTGGACGGCGTCCTCGGGCTTCCGCGGCATCATTGGCATCACGGATGCCGCGGCTTCTACGACCGCTACGATCGATTCCACTGCTATCGGTGAGTTTTCAGCGAGAACGTCGTTCCGGGGGCACGCGCCGTCGCATGACCCCGGAATGACCTTGACTGCGACGTGTCGCGTCAGTTCTTCAACCGGTAGCCGGTCTTGAAGATCCACCACACCACGATCATGCAGGCGACCAGGAATCCGAGCGTGATGCCGAGGCTGAGGCCGACGCTGACATCGGCAATTTCGTAGAAGCTCCAGCGGAAGCCCGAGATCAGATAGACCACGGGATTGAGCAGCGTAATGGTGCGCCAGCCCGACGGCAGCATGTTGACCGAATAGAAGCTGCCACCCAAAAACGTCAGCGGCGTCACCACCAGCATCGGGATCATCTGCAGTTTCTCGAAGCCGTCGGCCCAGATGCCGATGATGAATCCGAACAGGCTGAAGGTCACGGCGGTCAGCACCAGGAAGGTCAGCATCCACACCGGGTGATGGATCTGCAGCGGCACGAACAGCCCGGCGGTGGCCAGAATGATCAGGCCGAGGATGATCGACTTGGTCGCGGCCGCTCCGACATAGCCGAGTACGATCTCGAAATAGGAGATCGGCGCCGACAGCAATTCGTAGATCGTGCCGACGAATTTTGGAAAGTAGATGCCGAACGAGGCGTTGGCGATGCTCTGCGTCAGCACCGACAGCATCACCAGTCCCGGCACGATAAAGGTGCCGTAACTGACGCCTTCGACCGAAGTGATGCGCGAGCCAATCGCGGCGCCGAACACCACGAAATAAAGCGAGGTCGAAACCACCGGCGAGACGATGCTCTGCAGCAGCGTGCGCCAGGTGCGCGCCATTTCGAACCGATAGATCGCGCCGACGGCCCGGAAATTCATGGCGCCCTCACCAGGCTGACGAAGATATCTTCCAGCGAGCTCTGGTTGGTGTCGAGGTCGTAGAAGCGAATGCCGGCGTCGCGAAGGTCGCTCAGCAGGCTGGTGATGCCGGTGCGGTCGCCCTTGGTGTCATAATTGTAGGTCAGTTCGGTGCCTTCATCCGACAGTTCGAGCTTGTAGGGCGCGAGCGCTGCCGGGATCGCCTCGATCTTGCCCTGCAGATGCAGCTTGAGCTGCTTCCTGCCGAGCTTCTGCATCAATCCGGCCTTGTCCTCGACCAGGATGATCTCACCCTTGTTGATGACGCCGATCCGGTCGGCCATCTGCTCGGCTTCTTCGATGTAATGCGTGGTCAGGATGATGGTGACGCCCTTGGCCTGCAGCGCCCGCACCACTTCCCACATACCCTTGCGCAATTCGACATCGACGCCCGCGGTCGGCTCGTCCAGAAACAGGATCTGCGGTTCGTGCGACAGTGCTTTGGCGATCATCACCCGGCGCTTCATGCCGCCCGACAGCGTGACAATCTTTGAATCCTTCTTGTCCCACAGCGACAAATCCTTGAGGATCTTTTCGATAAAGGCGGGATTTTTCGGCTTGCCGAACAGGCCGCGGCTGAAGCTGACGGTCGCCCACACGGTTTCGAAGGCGTCGGTGTGCAATTCCTGCGGCACCAGCCCGATCAGCGAGCGCGCCGCGCGGTAGGACCGCACGATATCATGGCCGCCGACCAGAACCTTGCCTTCGCTCGGGTTGGCGATCCCGCAGACGATGCTGATCAGCGTGGTCTTGCCGGCGCCGTTGGGCCCAAGCAACGCAAAAATCTCGCCGCTGCCGATTTCAAGATTGATGCCCTTCAGGGCCTTGAAGCCGGAGCCGTAGGTTTTGGACAGATTTGTAACGGATATGATGGGGGGCATAAGGCTCGAAGGTTCGCGATCTCTTGGACGAGGGCTTGAAGGTCGGAATTGGATACGCGGAAAGCACCACGCGGCGCTTCAGCCCGCTCAAGGGTGGGCAGGCAGAGATAGGCACGCGCCCGCCGTCGCGCAAGCGCCAGCCGGGCGGCGAACGTCAATTCGGAACTCTGATTTAGCTGAAATAATTGTGCAGGATTTGCAGATCGGATGGCGCGGCAGGCCTTCCGTTCAGGCTCGCGTCGATCACCCGCCGGCAGATTTCGACGGTCACATCGTCGCCAAGATCGTTCGCGGCTTCGAGAACGAGCCAGGCGTTATCCAGCGAGCCGTCGGGCCTCGACTCATCGGGGCTTGGGCCCGAGGGTTTGCGCACAGCCAGGCCGAATGGAATTGCGTTCATGGACGATGTCTCCCTGCCGGATCCGTCATCTTATGATGCAATACGCGCGGGTTGGCGCTTCGGCCCCGTATCCGCATCATCGATATTCTTGCGCGATTGATAGAATTCCAGAACGCTGCGGGATGTCTCGACGTTGAGGTGCCCGAACTCGCTCTCCAGATCCTTCAGTTCCCTGGCGGTGATGCGGTGATCTTTCGCGCCGAGGAACAGCAATGCCATCGTTGTCGCCCACGAAAAATCGAGCGCCTTGGCGAGGATCAGCAGCATTTCCCGGTTCTTGTCCAACAGCGCCCGTTCGACCACATCGTTCGGCAGCGCGCACAATAGCGACAGTCCGATCGTGACCTCTTCCATCTTATGGGACCGGGCGTAACCGGAGATGCTGTTCTCGTTCAGATTGCCTTGCCGGTGCTGCGTCGTCACCACCCGTTTGGCGACGAAATAAGTGCGCGACACCGGTCCGAATTTGGACTGCAGCGCGCCCGTGACATCGGCAACCGTGGAGTTGATCTGCTCGCCCATGTTGGGCCGTTCGCTCTCGAGCCGCTTTCGCACGTCGTCCGACGCCTTGGCGATCAACTGCTGGAAGATGTGGCGGGGAATATCTTTGCGCAGACCGAGCTGTTCGGCCAGAATGGAATCGCCGTCGGCCCGCTGGATCATGTGCAGAAAGCCGAACTCCGAAAGCCGCGCGCCACTGTTGGCGGCGACGGAGGTGACAACCTCCTGGTTGCCGCGTGTGACCAGCACGTCCGTGACCGTCTCCTCAAGCGACTCTCGTTTCGAGATCGCCAGCAGATGCGACTGGCTCTTGGTGCAGACATTGGCGACCAGCGCATAAGGCTCCAGCCGTCCGGACTCTCGCAGGATCGGGCCGGCGACTTCGATTGAATCGTCGAACGCAAGCTTGTGGATGATGTTGACGGGGGCGTGGTCGATGCGGGCCAGCCGCTTCGCCAGCTGTGCGCGGGCCGTTACTTCGATCTCATCCGCGAGCCGTCCGATCACCTCGCCAAAAGTCCAGATCTCATCTTCGCTGTAGCGGCCGGTGACCAGGAGATCGGTGGTATGCCACAACGCGCGCGCGCGGCTCTCGGGCGTTCCCCGCGAGACGGCCTCGTCGAGATCCATCAGAAACGATTTTACCTCAGCCATTTTCGGCAGCCCCAAGTCGCGAACCAACGCCTGCAATACGCATTTGGGTTGCACGATACACGGTACACGCGAGTTTTCAGTTTGGGGATTCGCTAAAATGTTTCCGATTTTGGAAATTCGCCTGCGACACGAAGTCTCGCCGGTTGGACCAGCCTGAATGGCTACGGCGCCAACCTCGTGAAGACGAAGTCGTGAGCTTTTACATTGGCTTGGTGGCAGGCGAAGCAGGTTCGGTGCTGCGCCTCGTCGACCGGTTTGCCGTTGATGAACCGGCCGAAGCCCCAGCCTCCGGTGGCCGCCTATTTTTTCGAATCGTTAACCATGATTTGAACTGTGGTCGCCGCACCGGGAATGGAGGCGGGTTCAAATTCGGGAGAGGGCACGAACATGCCGCGGTCCGCGTGAGCCGGTCGGAGCGGTTGTGCGACCGTTGATATGGTGCCGCTTGCTGGCAGAGCTAGCTGGACCGTTCCAGCCTCGCGCGCTCACGACCGCTGCACGAAACTATCGACCACCTTTTTCTCACCGGCCTTTTCAAACGCGATGGTGAGCTTGTTGCCGTCGATCTTCACCACCTGGCCGTAGCCGAATTTCTGGTGAAACACGCGGTCGTCGAGCGAGAATTCTGAAATGGTGCCGGTCGATTTCGCGATCAGCTCGCCTTCGATCACCATTGGCCCGCGTTTGTTGCGGGAGAAGCCATCGCCGCGCCCGCCCGGGGCATCGCTCCGCGGGCTTGAAAAGGGCGACTGGTTTTCGTCGAAGCCGCCGCGGGCTTGGCCCCGCCTGCTGTCTTGACGGCCGCCCTGGCCGCGGGCGCGATTGGCCTGCGCGCGCTGCCAGCCCGGCGTGGCGTAGCTCGAGCCAAAGGATTCCACATTATCGAACCGCGAGGGGCCGTAGCCGCCGGTGCCACCCCAGCCGGAGCCGCCCTTGGATTCCGTGATTTCGACATTGTGCGCCGGCAGTTCGTCGAGGAAGCGCGACGGGATCGTGGTCGACCAGGTGCCGTGAATCCGCCGGTTGGTCGCGAAATAGAGTTTGGCGCGGCGGCGAGCACGGGTCAGCCCGACATGGGCCAGACGCCGTTCTTCCTCAAGCCCGGCACGGCCCTGTTCGTCGAGGGTGCGCTGGCTCGGAAACAGGCCTTCTTCCCAGCCCGGCAGGAATACGTTGTCGAATTCCAGTCCCTTGGCCGAATGCAGCGTCATCAGCGAGACCGCTTCGTCTGCGGCGCCGCCGTCGCGGTCCATCACCAGCGAGATGTGTTCGAGGAAGCCCTGCAGATTCTCGAACTCCTCCATCGAGCGCACCAGCTCCTTGAGGTTTTCGAGCCGGCCGGCGGCATCGGCGGAACGGTCCTTCTGCCACATCTCGGTGTAGCCGCTCTCGTCGAGCACGACTTCCGCCAATTCGGTATGCGTGCACACCTCGCGCCTGGCGCGCCAGCGTTCGAAGCTGATGATGAGATCGCGCAAGGAGCCGCGCGCCTTTGGCTTCAGCTCGTCGGTCTCGACCACGGCCCGCGCCGCCTCGTACAGCGGAATGCGGCGCTTGCGGGCGTGGTCGTGCAGCATTTGCACGGCGGCATCGCCGAGCCCGCGCTTGGGGACGTTGACGATCCGCTCGAAGGCGAGATCGTCGGCGGGGGAATTGATCACCCGCAGATAGGCCAGCGCGTCGCGGATTTCCGCGCGCTCGTAGAATCTTGGACCGCCGATCACGCGATAGGGCAGGCCCAGCGTGACAAAACGATCTTCGAACTCGCGCATCTGGAATGAGGCGCGCACCAGGATCGCGACATCGTTGAGATTGTTGCCGGCGCGCTGCAGCTCCTCGATCTCCTCGCCGATGGCGCGGGCTTCCTCCTCGGAATCCCAGGAACCGGTGACGGTGACCTTTTCGCCGTCGACATCCTCGGTGCGCAGCGTCTTGCCGAGCCGGCTTTCATTATGCGCGATCAGATGCGAGGCGGCGGCGAGGATGTGCCCGGTGGAGCGGTAGTTTCGCTCCAGCCGGATCACCTTGGCGCCCGGGAAATCGTGATCGAACCGCAGGATGTTGTCGACCTCCGCGCCGCGCCAGCCGTAGATCGACTGATCGTCATCGCCGACGCAGCAGATATTCTTGGGGGGCGGTTGCGGCGTCTTATCTTGCGCCGTCATTCCGGGATGGTCCGAAGGACCAGACCCGGAATCTGGAGATGATCCAGCTCTGGATTCCGGGTTCGCGTCTTCGACGCGTCCCGGAATGACGGCTGGGTCAACGACGCCCGCAACGACGGCTGAATCGTTCGGTCCAGGAATGATCGCCGACAACGGCAGGCCCGGTTTTGCCGCTGGCGCCTGCGACAGCAACCGCAGCCACAGATATTGCGCGACATTGGTGTCCTGATATTCGTCGACCAGGATGAATTTGAAGCGGTGCTGATATTGCCGGAGCACGTCGGGATGCTCGCGGAACAGCCGGATGTTTTCCAGCAGCAGATCGCCGAAATCGGCGGCGTTGAGGATCTTCAGCCGTTCCTGATAGCTGGTGTAGAGCTTGCCGCCCTTGCCGTTGCCGAATACGGCGGCTTCGCCCGCCGGCACCTGCGCCGGTGTCAGGCCGCGATTCTTCCAGCCATCGATCAGCCCGGCCAGCATCCGCGCCGGCCAGCGCTTGTCGTCGATATTTTCCGCGGCCAGCAATTGCTTCAGCAGGCGGATCTGATCGTCGACGTCGAGCACGGTGAAATTGGATTTCAACTGCACCATTTCGGCGTGGGTGCGCAGGATGCGGCCACCGATCGAATGGAAGGTGCCAAGCCACGGCATGCCCTCGACGGCCTGGCCAAGCATCTGGCCAAGCCGCAGCTTCATCTCGCGCGCGGCCTTGTTGGTGAAGGTGACCGAGAGGATCTCGCCGGGGCGGGCGCGGCCCTGGCTCAGGATGTGGGCGATACGGCAGGTCAGCACGCGGGTCTTGCCGGTGCCGGCGCCCGCCAGCACCAGGACTGGCCCATCCAGCGTTTCGACCGCCTCGCGCTGCTCGGGATTGAGGCCCGCGAGATATTGCGGGCCACCGGCGGCCGCGCGCGCACGCGCGGCAATGCCGCCAGCGGCGGGCTGGTGGTCGGGAACGTCGTGATGGGTCAGTTTGCTCGGCTCGGTCATGCGAATCGTCTTAGCCCACGATGGCACCGCGGGGCCGTGAAGGGGAGCCTTCATAGCAGGAATGAGGGGCATATAGGCGTTCTCGGGGCATTTTGACAGGAGTTATCCCGGCGTTCGCCCAAGACGCCGTTTGGCCCTGCCTGTCCGATTTTGTTCCCCCCGGGAGCCGGCTTTTTTGCGTTTTGCGGCCCTTGAAGGGCGCGGAACTTTCGTTCTCAGGCCGGATTAATTCGGCATCAGGGGCGCGCCATCCTCGGTTGCGCCAGGTTTGAAACAGAATGTGCAAACAGAGGTCAGGATCATGCTGAGCTGGGTCGTTACGTTTTTGATCGTCGCCTTGATCGCAGGTATTTTGGGCTTCGGCGGCATCGCCGGCGCTTCCGTAGAAATCGCCAAGATCACCTTCTTCGTCGCCGTGGTGCTGTTCCTGGTCTCGGCGGTGGTTGGGCTGGCGCGCGGCCGCACACGAGTTTGACGCAGCGGGCGCTATTTCGAGGGCATCGCGATCTTCCGGCCGATGCCCTCAGGGCGCGCGATCGACGAATGCGCTGATGCCACCGCATCGATGCGGGCGCGGATATCGGCAGGGAAGGGCGCGGTTTTTCGCGCGGTCATGTCGATATGAATGGTCATGTTTTCCGACGTGGCCGATAGCCAGCCTTCGGTGGCATGGCGCAATTCCTCAAAGGTATGCAGCCGCTTTTCGTCGGCGCCGACCAGCAGGATGGCAATCTGTACGGGATCGCCGAGATGGATCTCGCGCAAATAACGCACATGGCATTCCGCGGTGAAGGTCGAGCCGTGGCGTTGCTTCATGTAGGCCGGCCCGATCCCGAGATTGAGCCATAATTCGTCGATCGCGCGGTCGAACATGACGTTGTAGTAGGCCATGTTGAGATGGCCGTTGTAGTCGATCCATTGCGGCTCGATCTGCATCACCGACGACAGGAACGGTGTGGGGCGAAGCAGCCCGTCGTCGGCTGCGGTCAGTGTCATCATACCCGTCCCCGTTTGTTCGATCGCGGTCCCTTGACCGCTCATATATCCTTTGCCACGGTCTTTTCGTCGGGAGGATATCGTTTTGGCTGCAACACTACAAAATTTACCGCGTCCGGAGCCGCAGGCCCTGGCGAGCACCCTGGAAGCGCTCGCGGCGCGGTTCGGCAACCGGTTGATCACCTCGCAGGCGGTGCGCGACCAGCACGCCCATACCACGACGTGGTTGAAGCCGCAGCCGCCCGACGCGGTGGTGATGGCGCAAGAGACATCCGACATCCAGGACGTGGTGCGGATTTGCGCCAAACACCGGGTGCCAGTGATTGCGTTCGGCACGGGGACCTCGCTGGAGGGCCAGGTCAACGCCCCGGCCGGCGGCGTCTGCATCGATCTGCGCGACATGAACAAGGTGCTGGAAGTTCACGCCGAGGATCTCGATTGCGTGATCCAGCCCGGCGTCACCCGCAAGGCGCTGAACGAATATCTGCGCGACCAGGGCGTGTTCTTCCCGATCGACCCCGGCGCCGACGCCTCGCTCGGCGGCATGGCGTCGACGCGCGCCTCCGGCACCAATGCGGTGCGCTACGGCACCATGCGTGATAACGTACTGGCGCTCAAGGTGGTGCGCGGCGACGGCGAGATCATCACCACGGGCACACGGTCGAAGAAATCATCGGCCGGTTACGACCTGACCCATCTGTTCGTCGGCGCCGAGGGCACGCTCGGGATCATCAGCGAACTCACCATCAAGCTGCGCGGCATTCCTGAAACCATCGCGGCCGCGGCGTGCTCGTTCGACAGCGTGCGCGGCGCCTGTCAGGCCACCATTCTGGCGATTCAAACCGGCATCCCGGTCGCCCGCATCGAACTGCTCAATGCCGAGCAGGTCCGGGCCTGCAATGCCTACTCGAAACTGTCGCTGCCGGAGACGCCGCTATTGCTGCTGGAATTCCACGGCAGCGAGAATGAAGTCGCCCAGCAGTCGAAGAATTTCCGCGAGATTGCGGAGGAATGCGGCGGCGGTGATTTCACCTGGACCACGCGGCCGGAGGATCGCACCAAGCTCTGGCAGGCGCGCCACGACGCCTACTGGTCGGTCAAGGCGCTGCGGCCCGGTGCGGGCGTGGTGGCGACCGATGTCTGCGTGCCGATTTCGCGGCTGGCCGATTGCGTCACCGAAACCGAAGCGGATTTGAAGCGCCTGAAGTTGCAATCGCCGATCGTCGGTCATGTCGGTGACGGCAATTTCCACTGCTCGCTCTTGTGCGACGTCGACGACGCCGAAGAGATGGCACGCGGCGAGGATTTCATGCATCGTCTGGTGGAACGCGCGCAGGCGATGGGCGGCACCTGCACCGGCGAGCACGGCATTGGCCAGGGCAAGCAGAAATATCTGAAAGCCGAAATCGGCGTCGAGGCGATCGATGCCATGCGCGCGGTGAAGCAGGCGCTCGATCCGCAGAATATTTTTAATCCCGGAAAGATCCTGCCGGCGGCGTAAGACACGCTGCCGTTCAGAATCGATTTGGTTTTAGGTCTTGAGCGTGAGGGGAACGGTCAGCTTGGATTGATTGCCGGTGGTCGGATCGGTCACGATCGTGGTCAGCGTAGCCTTGCCGGCGCCGGTCAGTTGGAACTGGGAATCGCCGATTCGGAAGGTGTTCTTGGTGGTGATGAACGCCCGGGTACTTTGCAGGCCGTCGGAAACATCGTTGACCGTGACATTGGCCCGGAAACCGCTGACCTTGTTGATCGATATCGTGACAGGCTGCTTCTTGTCGTCGGTACCGGTCCATGTGCCTGCCCACTTCGTCGGATCTACGTTGGCGAATTTCGAGCCGGGCGAGATCAAGCTTTGCGCCGACGACGTCGCCGAGTAGCTCGACTGCAGAATGCTCATGATGTCTGCCATTGGAAATCCTCCGTTGGCCCAGGATAGCGGGCAGGGTAGCGGCTGGCTACGACATCACTGCCAGAACAGAATTAATCATTGATTAACTATGGCCGTACACCCGGCCTCAAGGCCGTCACCCCCACGCTCAATATCCGGCCGCGTCGTCAACGGCATGGCCTCGCTTGGGAACCAGCACGGTCCGCTCGAATGAGATAAATTGTGTTCCGTCTGATTTCTTGCCCACGGTCTTGACCGAAACGATGCCCTGCGTCGGGCGCTTGGCGGACTCCCGCTTGGCCAGCACTTCGGTTTCCGCGTAAATGGTGTCGCCGACGAACACCGGCGCCGTCAGCCGGATGTCGTTCCAGCCGAGGTTGCCGATGGCTTTCTGGCTGACGTCGCTCACGCTCATTCCGACGACAATCGAAAGCGTCAGGCAACTATTGACCAGCGGCCGCTTGAACTCCGATTTGGCGGCGTAAGCCTCGTCGAAATGCACCGGATGCTGGTTCATCGTCAGCAGGGTGAACCAGGTGTTGTCGGTCTCCGAAATGGTCCGGCCCGGCCGATGCTCGTAGATATCGCCGATTTCGAAATCCTCGTAGTAGCGGCCATAGCTTTCCCTCAAGCGGCGTCCGCCGACATTCTTCATGGTCGCGACCATCATTGTTCTCCTGGCCTGCTCGGGCGTTCTGTGGGTCGGCGGCGGATGCCGGACGAGAGGCCGCGCGTGACGGCCTCGGTGTCCCGGCCCAGCGCCGGAATGCTCAGATCGATCTGCGCGGGCTCGTCGACGAAATGAATCGGAGAGGCAATATGCTTTCGCCCGAGACCATCGGTCACCACCATGCCGCGCGCTTTTAATTGCGGGTCGCCGAGCATCTCCGGAAAGGTCTGTACCGGTCCGAAGCAGACGTCGAGCTCCAGCAGCCATTCGATCCAGTGAGCGAGTGGCTTGCCGCCAAACATCACGTCGAAATAGGCGATCACCGGCGCCTGATGCGGGCCAGGTCCTTGCAGACAGAGATCGATGAAGTCATGCCGTCCGACCGCATCGAGCAGGTTGCGGACGAATTTCTCTTCCTGTCCCGCCAGGGTCAGATAGCGGTCATCCGATGTGCGATAGATGCGATAGAACGCCGCGCCGCCGGTGGTTCGCTCATGCCTGGCGATTTGCTGCCGGCCCTCGGCCATCGCCGGACCAAGCACGTTGACGCAGGCCGATACCATCGAATCATACATCGAGATGTCGATGTAGTCGCCGAGCCCGGTCTCGGTCCGGCGCAGCAGCGCCATCAGCACGGCAGAAAGGCCCTGCAGTCCCGACAGGATATCCGCGGTCGGGATGCCTGGAATCGCCGGAGCGTCATCATTGCCGAGCGTGACGCTGAGCGCGCCGCTCATGGCTTCGATCGCAAGGTCGTGAGCCGGCCTGCGCAAATATGGCCCTTGCTGGCCGAAGGCACTGATCGAACAATAGACGATGCGCGGGTTGCGCGCCTTCACCTGTTGGTAGTCGACGCCGAGCCGGGTGACCACGCCGGGACGGAAACTCTCGACCACGACGTCGGCGGTTTCGCACAGCTTGAGTAACGCTTCGCGGTCGCTGTCCTGTTTCAGGTCGAGCACGACGCTCTTCTTGCCGCGGTTGACGTTGCGGAAGAATACCGTGCTGTCGCCGTCGAGCGATCCGATGCTGCGGCCGGGATCGCCACCGGGTGCCTCGATCTTGATGACCTCGGCGCCATGGTCGGCCATCGCCGATGTCAAATAGGGGCCGGGCAGAAACGACGACAGATCGACGACGCGAATACCCTTGAGCTTCATGTGGGCTACCTGTCTGCCGCAGCCAATGGCCGTACGGTCAGAAACTTGTCGTTGTCGGCGCCGAGCGAGGCGCACACCGGCGAGCTTGGCCGCTGGCCGTCAACCTTGATCGGGTTCGACAACAGTTTCAACGCCGGATTGGCCGGATGCGCCACCGTGTGGACCATGCCGGTCCGTTCGACAAACGGATTTTGCAGGGCTTGCGGCAGATCGTAGACGGGCCCGACCGGAAGCTTGCCCGACAGGCGCTCGAGCCATTCAGCCGTCGTGGCCTTGCGAAACTCCAGGTCCAACAGCGCGCTGAGCGCTTCGCGGTTCAGCCGGCGGTCATTCGGCGAGGCAAACCGCGGATCCTGCAGCAAATCGTTGCGGTCAAGCGCGATGGTAAGGTTGGTCCAGAATTTGTCGGTCATGCACATCACGAACACCCAGCCGTCGGCGGTCGGAAAGGTCTGGACCGGCGCGACCGAAAAATGCGAACTGCGCGGCATCCGTTCGGTGACGTCGCCATTGTTCAGGAACCAGGTCGCGGTATAGCCGAGCTGGTGCAATGCCACATCGAACAGGCAGGTATCGACGTCGCAGCCTTGTCCGGTGGCGCGGGCGCGCATCAGGCAGGACAACATCCCGACCATCCCAACCATCCCGGTCATATAATCGACGATCGACGGCCCGAAGCGGCAAGGCGGGCTGTTGGGTTCGCCGGTGATGCTCATCAGGCCGGCCTCGGCCTGCATCAGATAATCATATCCGGGCCAGGACTTGCGTTCGTTGTCGCGGCCATAGGCGGAAATATGCAGGCAGACGATCGAGGGATTGATCGACTTGAGGCTGGCATAGTCGATGCCGAGTTTCTCGGGCAGGTCGCCGCGCAGATTGTTGACGACGGCCTCGGATTCGGCGACCAGCGCTTCGAACGCTTCGCGCCCCTGCGGAGATTTCAGGTCGAGCGTGATGCTGTGCTTGCCGGCGTTCCAGCTCTGGAAATATTCGCTGTCGGCCGGGCCGAGCAGGCGAGGGCCGGTGTAGCGCGCGGGATCGCCGCCGCTTTCGGCGTTTTCGATCTTGATGATCTGGGCGCCGAGGTCGGAGAGAAACGTGGTGCCGTAGGGGCCGGCGCCGAATTGTTCGATCGCGAGGATACGTAAGCCTTCAAGCGGTTTCATGTAGCCGGGTTCCTCTTGATCCACTGCTTGGCGATGATCATGCGTTGCATCTCGTTGGTGCCTTCGCCGATGCAGGTCAGCGGCGCGTCGCGGTAGAGCCGTTCGATGTCGTATTCCTTGGAGTAGCCGTAAGCGCCGTGGATGCGCAGGCCCTCGGTGCTGTTTTCCAGCGCCGCTTCCGAGGCAAAATATTTCGCCATTCCCGCTTCGAGATCGCAGCGTTCGCCGCGGTCGAATGCCGCCGCGGCATCCAGCGTCAGCAGCCGTGCGGCACGCGCGCGCGTCGCCATCTCGCCGAGCTTGAGTTGGATCGCCTGATGTTCGGCGATCGGCTTGCCGAAAGTCTTGCGGATCTGGGCATATTGCGTCGAAAGCGCCAGCGCGCCTTCGGCGATGCCGACGCCGCGCGCCGCGACGTTGATGCGGCCAAGCTCAAGTCCGCCGGTCGCCTGTTTGAAGCCCCGGCCTTCCTCGCCGCCGATCAAATGGTCCGCGGAAATACGATAATTGTCGAAGATCAGTTCGGCTGAATCGATCGATTTGTAGCCGAGCTTCTCGAGTTTTTTGCCGACCGTGAAGCCCGGACCTTTCGGCGCGATGAACAGGCTCATGCCGTTGTAGCGAGGTTGCGCGTGGGGATCGGTTTTGACGAGCAGCGCGAACGCCGAGCCTTCGATGCCGTTCGAGATCCAGGTCTTGGTGCCGTTGATGACGTAGGAATCGCCGTCGCGCCGCGCCGTCATGCGGATACCCTGCAGATCCGTGCCGGCATCCGGCTCGGTCAGCGCCAGACCGCCGCGGATTTCGCCGGAGGCCAATTTCGGCAGCCATGTCTGCTTTTGCGCTGGTGTGCCGAATTTCTCGATCGCGAGCGCCAGCATCAAATGCGAGTTGAAGATGCCGGTGATCGCCATCCACACGCTGGAGATCCGCATCACGATGCGCGCGTAGGTCGTCGCCGGCAAGCCAAGTCCGCCATATTCCGGGCTGACGGTGGCGCCGAACAAGCCGAATTGCCGCATCTGCTCGACGATCTCGGCCGGCCAGCGGTCCTCGTGATCATATTGCTTCACGATCGGCCGGACGTCCTTTTCCAGCCAGCGATCGATGGTGTTGAGCAGCAGTTCTTCGTCGGCCGGATCGAGATGGCGGATCGGCGATAGCTCGTTCATGGCGAAGCCCCTCCCTGCGGCCGGCGCCGGAAGTGGACGCAAACCTGTCCGGACAGGTAATTGGGAGGCATCAGGCTGTCAAGGCGATTTGTTCGGACAGGTTTCGCGCGGCGAGCGCGGATCGATCACGCGCCCTGATTGCGCCGAAGCGTCATCGCGTAGCGAAAGCGATGCGCCGGATGCAGGTTGAAGGCGATCTCCGCGATCTTGCCAGTGTCGAGCCGATAGGTGCGACGGACTTCGATACCCATGCTGCCGGCCTTGACGCCGAGCTTCTTGCTCAGCGCGGCCGGCACGTCGCGGGCGGAAAGTACCTGCTCGATTTCATTGATGTGCTCGCCATGTATATCCTCGATCCAGCCGTAGATCGGGCCCGGCCGCCGCCCGATCATGCGCAGGACGTTGGCATAGTCGGCGTGGATATAGACTTCCATCCAGCAGATCGGGGCAGTTTGGCCTGGCGCGTAGCGCAGCCCCTCGATCCGCAGCCATTCTTCGCCTTCGGTGCAGCCGAGACGCTGCGCCAGTTTGGCATCGGCGCGAACCAGCTTGCTGGTGCCGACCTCGTATTGCGTTCCGGTGGCGTATTGAACGAGCTGCTCGATCGACGCCACCTCATGGACGTAAGGATTGGTCGATCCGAGGCTGACGACGGTGGTGCCCGAGCCCTTGCGGGCCGCAACCAGTCCCTCCACGCGCAGTTGGCGCAGTGCTTCGCGAACGGTATGGCGGCTGACGTCATGCTGGCGGCCCAGTTCGGTCTCGGATGGAAGCAGCGCGCCGATAGGCGCCCGGCCGCTTTTGATGTCCTGTTTGAGGGCCTGCACCAGCTTCAGATAAAGCGGCTCCCTGGCCGCCGCATCGGCTCGCGCCGCTGGCCGCTCCGTCGCTGCCGACGCCTTCTTCCTTGGTCTTCGCATGTCACCCCGTTTGTGCATGAACCCGTCCTCCGCGCCTTGACGATGCTTCGCCGCGCGTCTAATAAAGTTGTCCGGACAGATTTTGATATCGTTATAAAAAGAAATATCACAGCTTCGGGAGGGAAGATAATGGCGACCGTCAATGCGGGAGCACGGCTCGATCGGCTGCCCACGTCGGGCTTTCACAGGCGCATTCTCGGCCTGATCGGCGGCGGAATGTTTCTCGACGGATTCGAGATCTATCTGCAGGGCGGCGTGCTCGCGGCATTGACCGGCATCGGATGGTCGACGCCGGCGCAGAACGCCAATTTCATCTCGATGACCTTTGCCGGCATGGTGATTGGCGCGTGGTTCGCGGGCATCGCCGGTGACTGGTATGGCCGGCGGTTTTCCTACCAGATCAATCTGCTGGTGTTCGGTCTTGCCTCGCTGGCGGGTGCGGCTGCGCCGTCGATGGACTGGCTGATCGCGGCGCGCTTCGTCATGGGCATCGGTCTCGGCGCCGAAATCGTCGTCGGCTATGTCACGCTCTCGGAGTTCATGCCGCCGGCGAGCCGGGGCCGCTGGGGCGCGGGTCTGGCCGTCTGCACCAACTCCGCGCTGTTCGTATCCGCGGTGATCGGTCGCGCGGTGATTCCGACCTACGGCTGGCGCTGGATGTTCGTGATGGTTGGCATCGGCGCGCTGGTGGTCTGGTATCTGCGCAAGCGAATGCCGGAATCGCCGCGCTGGCTGGAATCGCACGGCCGCTCCGAGGAAGCCGAACAGGTGCTGAGTGCGATCGAAGCGGATGTCGAGAAATCGACCGGCCGCAAGCTGCCTGAAGTCACCAATGCGGTCGATTCGATGCCGATTCCGGGGACCGGTCGCCTGACCGATCTGTTCTCGCGCGAGATGCTGGGGCGAACCATCACCGGCAGCGTGATCCTGATTACGCTCAATACCGCGCTGTATGGCTTCGTGGCGTTTCTGCCGTCCTTTATGGTGCGGCAGGGACTGACCGTTGCTTCGTCGCTCAATTACATCACGCTGATGAGCTTTGGCGGCCCGGTCGGTGCGGCGCTCGGGATGGTGCTGGCCGACAAGCTTGGACGCAAGCCTTGCGTCGTGATCTTTTCACTGGCTGCAATTTTATTCGGCGCGATCTATCCGCAACTCTCCGACCCGACACTGGTGACGCTCACCGGCTTCCTCCTGGTCACGGCGATCTATGTGATGGTCGCGATCGCCTGGGGCATGTATGTGCCGGAGTTGTTCCCGACCTCGATCCGGATGCGGGGGGCCGGCTTCTGCAACACGCTCGGCCGTTTCATGACTATCCTGACGCCGCAGATTACGACGCTGCTGTTCGCCACGGCCGGGATCGTCGCGGTGCTGGCTTTCGTCGTCAGCCTGCTGCTGCTGCAGGTCATCGTGGTTCTGGTGTTTGGCATCGAAACCAAGAAGATGCCGCTGGAGGCGTTGTCCGAAGCGATGCTGGCGCGTAACAAGGCGGGCTCCATCGAGCCTGGCTTGGCGGCGGAGACGCGCACTTCACAAGTGTAGCGGCTCTGGCTTTGCAACCGAGTCGGTAGTGATCTTGGCGGCCGAAAGACGACAGACATGCGACCGCTGAGATCATTGCTATTCGCGCCGGCCAATCACGCCAGGCGCAGCGAGAAGGCGCTTTCGCTGGATGCGGACGCGGTGATCCTCGATCTCGAGGATGCCTGTCCGGTAGCCGAAAAGATCGCGACGCGTCAGCTCGCGGCGGCGGCGATGACCCGGCCGCGTTCCTGCATCGGCTATGTCAGGGTCAATCCGCTGTCGACCGAATTCGGCTATGGCGACATCGTCGCGGTAGTCGGCCCCGGGGTCGATGGCATCGTCCTGCCCAAGGTGGAAAGCGCGCAGGAGCTTGCGACCGCCGATTGGCTGATCGCGCAGATCGAACGCGACAAGGGTTTACCCGTCGGCGCGATTGACCTGTTGCCCATCCTGGAGACCGCCAAAGGCGTCGCCGAGGTCAACGCGATCGCGGCGGCCAGGACCCGCACCAAGCGTCTCGCCTTCGGGGCCGGCGATTTCACGCTGGACATGGATCTGAAGTGGTCGCGCGACGAAAGCGAGTTGATGCACTACCGCAGCTGCCTGGTGCTGGCCTCGCGCGCCAACGGTCTGGAGGCGCCGCTCGACACCGTCTGGGTCAATCTGCCGGACAAAGAAGGATTGGCCGCCTCGGCCGAGCGCGTCCGCGGCATGGGCTTTCAAGGTAAGCTCTGCATCCATCCGGACCAGGTGGCCGTGATCAACGCGGCGTTCAGTCCGTCGCCTGAACAGGTCGCGTGGGCGCAGCGGGTGATCGAGGCGTTCAAGGCCGCCGAGGCGGCGCAATCGGCTGCGATCCAGCTCGACGGCCAGTTCATCGACTATCCGATTGTGTATCAGGCTCAGCGCGTGCTGGCGGCGGACGCCAACATCAAACAAAATGCGGAGCACTGAACGCCGTGGCGTTTCTGGTTTCTTGCCGGCTTAGTTAGTTGCGCCACAACGGGTTTGTCGCGGCCGATTGAATGATGATGGCCGCATCATCCGGCAACAGGAAGCCATCGTGCTCGAGGTCGCGCGCGGCGCCTCGAATGAGGTTCACGTAGTCGTTGCGGGTCTTGTACCGTTCCAGAATCGGGCGGTGGGTATCGTGCGTGGCGTCGGCATCGGCTTGCGTGCGCGGAAACGCGACATAGGCGCCAGCCAGCATGCAGCTAAACGACAGCGGCGGATTCTGCTGGGCGTTGACGCCGAGCGGCACCTGCATGTCGGGCAGCCGCACGCCGCCGATGACATTGCCGTCGGCATCGCGTTTGGGAATTTCGATCACCGCCTTGGGCAAATTGGCGGGGGCGCGCAACACCGTCGGATTGTCCTTGGCCGGTTCTAGTGGCATCAGGCGATTTGCCGGCGGCTCGGTGCCTTTCGCGACCCAGTCGTCCAAATGCAGCAGGGTCGCGCGTGAGACCGGGCTCCAGTCGAGTTTTGCCGGCGGCAGATCGCATTTGGCCTTGAGCAAAATCGCATGGGAAGCACCGGCAATGTCATACATGCGGACGTTGGCCGGGATCGGCACTTCGTTGATGCCGTCGCCGCCGGTTCGTCCGAGCGAGGCACGCAGCGAATAAAAATCGGTGGTCGAGCTCAGCATGATCATCAGCGGCGGCTTCTCGCCGCGCTCTTTGACATGCTTGATGATGTCGCCGATGGTCAGGACGCTACCGTGGACGCCGGGAAATTCCGGATTGGCAAAGTCCGGCGCTCCCGTGGCGCTGGATTGCGGGCCGGTGCCGGATTGCATGATCGGCAACATGCCGGCGCCGGATACGAACACGTGCATGCCGTCGAACACCCGCCGTGCCTCGACCGTGTTGAAGCCGTTATAGAGGAAGGTCTTGAGATAACGACCCGATTGGGACTTGCCGGAGGCGAGCGTGCGCTTGATGGCGCCGTGCAGCGGATTGGCGGTGCCGGCGCTGTCGGCAGAAGCATTCTTGAGGAAATCGGTGGCATCCCTGACGATGGCAAAGCCGGCGGCCTCGATGAAGTGCTTTTGTCCGGAGCTGTCGGTGAAGGTCGGCAGATCGGCACCCTGACCAAGCTCCCACTGCACTTCGGCAATCGCGAAGCCGCGATCCTGCAGGAAGCCGGTGCCGACCTCGGTGGTGCCGGATTCGAACGGCTCATCGCGCGGACTGTCATACAGCCCTTGTGCATAGACCCGGCCGCGATTCGGAATATCGACCAGCAGCGTGCCGTTGCCGGTCTTCGGGTTCTTGGGAAACATCAGCGAAAACTTCGCGGAATACTCGACCATGCCGCGGGCGTTCCTGGCCGCCTTGTCGAGATCGGGGATTTTCTCCGAGGGCGCCAACTCGCCGCGGATGATGCCTTGCCACCAGACATATTCGCCGGGCTTGAACGTGCCGTAGCTTTGCTGCGAGGCGATCTCCAGTTTTGTCACTTTCGCATCCGCTGGTGTCGCGAGGACAACGCCGAAGCCGAGGATCGAGATCACAAGTGCTGCGGAAACAAAACCAAAGCGCGCCATCACAAGACTCCGGGCTGAAGATGCGGCGCACCTTACAGCACGGGCTATCGTTGCGATCAAACCCCGGTTCAATCAGACGTGTCATGCGTTGCGTCTATTGCGTCGCGCAACAAGTCTCGGTCTTCCATATCGCGGTGCAGCAGAAAATGGACGGGATGCGGTTAAGCTTCGGGTGCGTCCGCAAACGAAACTTTTGTGAGGTCAGCCTTGTCCGAAACGCTTTTGCGTTGTCCCGGCCATCCGGGAGTGTCACGACAACGCTGGCATCGCCGGGAAATTTCGACGTTTAGGTCGAATGGATCGGTGGGGCCGGTGCGATTGCGCGTTGCCGATCAAGGGGCTCCAAGGCTATGCTCTTTCCAAGCGTACCGCAGTCCCGGGCCTCCAACAGGCCGTCGGCTGACACAATAAACGCACTGGGAGGTTTCCGATGACACTGCGTCTCACACGCCGCGATTTTTCCTTTGCATCCGCGGCCGCACTCGCGGCGCCGGCCCTGATCCGTTCGGCGCGCGCTGACGAGCCGCTGCGCCTGCGCTGTTCGCTCGATACCGCGCCTTCGCATTTGCGTAACGTCTCGATGAAGGACTATCTCGGCAAGGTCGAGGCGGCGTCCAACGGCAAGATCAAGACCGAATTGTTCGAGAGCGGCCAGCTCTATCCCGACCTCGAGGTCGGCAAGGCGCTGATCCAGGGCCAGGTCGAAATGGCCGCGCCCGGCAGCTGGACCATCACCGGCATCGTCTCCGACGCCGATTGCTTCCAGCTTCCGGCGCTGTACGGCCAGCCGATTGAACTGATCCACAAGGTCATCGACGGCAAGGCCGGCCAGTATCTCAACGGCCAGATCCAGCAAAAACTGCGTTCGCATGTGATCGGGCCCTATCTCGATCTCGGTTTCCAGAACTGGTACAGCTCCAACAAGCCGATCGCGAGCCTTGCCGATCTCAAGGGCATGAAGATCCGCAATTCCGGCGGCGCCGGCCAGGCCTGGCGCGCGCGCTTCCTCGGCGCGATCCCCAACACCACCGCGTGGCCGAACGTGCCGCTGGCGCTGTCGCAGGGCACCTTCGACGGGCTGGTGTCGTCGAATGAGAGCCTGGTCAGCGCCAAGCTGTGGGATTCCGGCGTCAAATACTCGCTGGCAGATCGCCAGTTCGTCGCCGAATATATTCCGATGACCAGCCAGGTGTTCTGGGACAAGCTGTCGCCCGATCTGCAGAAAATGATGACCGACATCTGGGCGCAGAACATTCCGACCTATCGCGCCAACATGGCCGCGGCCCAGACCAAGGCGCGCACCACGCTGGAAGAGCACGGTGTCAAGATTGCCGATCCGACGCCGGACCAGAGCGCCGCCGAACGTAAGAAGATGATGGTGGAACAGGATCAGCTGGCCAAGGACATCAAGGTCTCGCCGGAGATGGTCAAGCTGATCATGGCTGAAGTCGGCAGCGGCAGCTAAGCGTGGCTTGGCCCAAACTATCGGTAGCGCTGCATTGGTGGGACAAAGTGGAGGAGACCCTGGTCGGTCTTCTCGGCTTGATCGCGCTGGTGATCGGCCTGTTGCAGGTGATCGGACGCTACATCGATCCGGCGCGGGCCATCAGCTACGCCGAGGAAGTGATCGTCTATCTCATCATCTGGGCGATCATGATCGTGTCGAGCCAGCTGGTGCGCCGCGACGGCCATGTGCGGCCCGACCTGGTGCTGCGGCTATTGTCGCCGCGCTGGTTGCGGATCGTCGAGATCTTCAATTGCCTGGTTGCGATTGTGTTCTGCGGCGCGCTGGTCTGGTACGGCTGGGAGATCGTCGATACCTCGCTGTTGATCAACGAGACCAGCTCGACCGATCTGCAATTTCCGATGTGGATTTATTATCTCGCGTTGCCGGTCGGCAGTGCGCTGATGCTGGTGCGCTACATCATGCGTCTGGTTCGCTTCGCGTTTTTCTTCGACCCGGCGACGATGACCGTGGGCCCGACGCTTCACGACGAGATGCCGAGCGGGTTGTCGCCTCCGCTGACCGATCGTTAGGGATCGCCGGTTCGCATCATGTTGACCCTCCTGTTCCTGCTGTTGTTCTTTGGGCTGCTCGCGGCCGGGATGCCGATTTTCCTGGTGCTCGGCATGTGCGCGGGCATTCTCTACATTGCCACCGGCCAGCCGCTGATCGGCGCGGCGCAGATGGTGATCAACAAGCTCAATTCCAGCACGCTGATGGCGCTGCCCTTGTTCGTGATGGCCGCCGCCTTCATGCGTTCCGGCGGCGTTGCGAAAGCGCTGGTCGATGTCGCGACCGCATGGCTCGGCGGCATCAGGGGCTCGCTCGGCCTCGTGACCGTGGTGGCGTGCACGCTGTTCGCGGCGATCTGTGGATCCAGCGTCGCCACCGCGCTGGCGATGGGCACCATCCTGGTGCCCGCGATGATCGAGCGTGGTTATCCGCGCTCGTTCGCGCTCGGCGTGGTCGGCGCCTCCGGCACCATCGGCATCGTGGTGCCGCCGTCACTGGCGCTCATTCTCTACGGCATCGTCGCCGAGCAATCGGTGCCACGGCTGTTTCTGGCCGGCGTGCTGCCGGGCCTGTTGCAGGCCGCGGCGTTCGCGATATGGGTGCTGTATTATGCAAGGCGGCATAACTTTCCGGTCGAGCCGACCTTGCCGTTGGCCGAACGATTACGCGTCACCGGCCGCGCGATACCGGCGCTGGCGGTGCCGCTGGTCGTCACCGTTGGAATCTATGGCGGCGTCGTGACCGTGACCGAGGCGGCGGCATTGTCGGCCGCGGTGGCGCTGCTGGTCTCGCTGATTTTCTACCGCGGCTTCCACTGGACGCAGACGCTGAGCGTGATTACCGATGGAATCCGCAGCGCCGGCACCATCATGCTGATCGTGGCGACCGCGCTGGCCTTCGGTCACTGGATGACCGAGTCGGGGATTCCCAATCAGCTCGTCAATTTCGTTATCGGTCACCACTTCGCGACCTGGCAGTTCCTGCTCATCATCAATGGGCTGTTGCTGGTGCTCGGATGCTTCCTCGAGGTCACCGCAACCTTGCTGCTGGTGCTTCCGATCCTGGCGCCGGCGCTGGTGCCGCTCGGCGTCGATCCCGTGCATTTCTCCATTATCTTCACGCACAATATGGAAATCGGGCTGGTGCACCCGCCGGTCGGGCTCAATCTGTTCGTGCTGTCGACCATTTCATCGGCGCCGATCGGCGAGGTGATCCGCGGCATCCTGCCGTTCCTGGTCCTGCTGCTGATCGTGCTCGCCATTATCACTTACGTGCCGATCCTGACGCTCTGGCTGCCCAACGCGGTCTTTGGTTGAGCTGCGCCCGATCGCACTCAAGCGCGTGCAATCGCCTTCCACGCATCCTGTTCCTTGGACCAGGAAATGTAATAGGCGATCAGGGTCATGATCGCGATGCCGGTCACGCTGACGAGGATCTGCGCCATCAGCGAGCCTGAACTGATCATCAGCGTGAAATGGCCGATGAAGGACAGAAACACCGCGATGCAGAACACGGCCAGCGATTGCTCGCCGCATTTAACGAGCGGGTCGAAGACCTGCCATTTCAAGCCGGGCCAGTCCTTTGGGATAAACCGCGTGACCACCAGCACCATGACGAAGAAGTGCAGCACGCGATAGGGCGCGAGGTTCTCCTTGTCGTTCGGAATGAAGGCGTCACTCAGCGATGAAGGCAGCAGGTGCCCGAATGCCGAAAAGTGCCCCGCCATGGTCATCACGAGCGCAAAGATCAAATACGCGATCCCGAGATAAAGCGCGATCGATGATGTGAAAATGGTGCGGGAGTCGTTGGCCCGGTTGAGTGCGATCCATGCGCCGAACACAAAAAGCAGTTGCCAGCAGAACGGATTGAAATACCAGTCGCCGTCAGGAAATGACGACAGGTTCCAGCCAAACTGGCGCGCGGCGAAATAGAGCACAAGCGATGCGGTCATGATCGGGCCGGGTCTGCGCAACATCATCCAGAGCACCGGCGCAAAGAACAGCATCAGGATCGTGTAAAGCTGCAAGACATCGAGGTTGAGCGCCTTCGATTGCAGGAAAAGGGCATGGGCCAGGATCCGGATCGGATGATCGATCAGCCCGGCAACGTTGAACTCGTTGATGAGATCAGGCGCGGAGTATTGGGTTGCGACATATCCGATGGCGACGATGTAGGTCGTGAACAAGACGATATACGCCGCGTAAAGTTGCCACACGCGTTTGAAGATACGGGTTGCTCCAATCAGGGCGCCCCGCTCTAGCATGATTTTCGCGTAGACGGTCGCGGCGGTGTAGCCGGAAATGAAGATGAAAAGGTCCGCGGCGCCACTGAAGCCGTAGTTTCTCGCCGTGATCCAGTTCACCACATTGTTGGGAATGTGATCGAGGAAGATGGACCAGTTTGCGATCCCCAGAAACAAATTGAGCCGGATATCGTGGTCGTTGAGCGCCAGGTTAGCTTTGATGTTCATACAGGTTGTTTTTGCTGTTGTTTGCGGTGATGCTGCGGACGTCATGCGCGTTCTGTTTGCCCGCCCGGACGCTGGGTCCAGCGGCGGATACGAAACAGGCTGCTGCGTGGGTCGTCTTGGGGATTTCGGTTTGACGACCTGTAAGCCGAATCACACCGTCGAGGTCGAGCGGATAAATCGTGGTGAATCGCGGAATCGAGCGCCTTTCCAGCTACTTTAAACGTAAAAATGCAATTTGAGCCGTTGCCAAATCAGGGCGTCTGAAAACCATTGGCGCAGGAATATGGCAGTATATCGCATCTGCGAAGTAGAAACTTTGTGAAGAGGATGATTGCGATCGTCAGAATCAAATGTCGCATGCCGCTGATCGGCTCGGTGCATCTATTTGATGCATATTTCGGGCGTGGCGATTGCCGCGCCGACATCTCTTACGCTACATGATCTGATGCGGCTGCCCTTCTTTTACGGTTGGATCATCATCGCCGTGACCTTTGTCACGATGGCGATCGGTGTTAACGCGCGTACGTCGTTCTCGCTGTTCTTTCCACCCATTATCGACGAGTTCGGATGGGAGCGCGGCGTCACCGCGGGCGCTTTTTCATTCGGCTTCCTGGTTTCCGCTGCCATCAGCCCGCTGATCGGCCGCACCATGGATCGCTTCGGGCCGCGCACGGTGATGGAGCTCGGCGCTGCGCTGATGGCCGGAGGTCTGTTACTGGCGCCGCTGACGACGCAACCCTGGCATCTGTATCTGACGATCGGTGTGCTGGTCGGCGCCGGCAGCGTTTGTCTCGGCTATTCCGGGCAATCGTTGTTCCTGACCAACTGGTTCATCCGCCGCCGCGGCCTGGCGATGGGATTGGCATTTGCCGGCGTCGGCATCGGCTCCATCACGCTGCTGCCGTGGGTACAGCATACGATCGAGCAGACCGGCTGGCGAACCGCCTGCACCGCGATGGGCACGCTGGTTCTGCTCGTGCTGGTCCCGATCAATCTGTTGCTGCGCAAGCGGCCGCAAGACATCGGGCTTGAGCCGGACGGCGACGCGGCGCCTTCGGCATCAGCCGTTCCGGTTTCGAATATCGTCGATCCGATCTGGGCGGGCACCGACTGGACCTTGCGCCGCGCGCTCCGCACCGCGCGTTTCTGGTGGATATCGCTCGGCTATTTCTGCGGCTTGTACATCTGGTACGCGGTGCAGGTGCACCAGACCAAATATCTGCTCGACATCGGGTTCAGCCCGAACGTCGCGGTGTGGGCGCTGGGCGCGGTCAGCCTGCTTGGCATTCCCGGTCAGATCGCGCTTGGGCATCTGTCCGATCGTGTGGGCCGCGAATGGATCTGGGCAGCGAGTTGCTTAGGCTTTGCGATTTGCTTCGCGGCATTGGTCGCGTTGAAATATTTTCCCGCGCTGCCGCTGGTCTATCTCATGGTCTTGACGCAGGGCGCGCTCGGCTACGGCCTGACGTCGATCATGGGCGCGGTGGTCGTGGAGATTTTCCAGGGCAAACATTACGGCAGCATTTTTGGCACCATCATGCTCGCCGCGCTCGCCGGCGGCGCCGCCGGGCCCTGGGTAACCGGCGCGCTGCACGATCTCACCGGCACCTATACGCTCGCCTTCGCGATCGGCATTGGCGTCAGTGCGTTGTCGGCGGTGGCGATCTGGCAGGCCGGGCCTCGCAAGATCCGTGCGGTGGCCGGGCAGTTGCATAAATTGCAGGGCAGCGCCGGTTAGCAAGAGCGGCTATCGGCTGACGGCATCAATGCGATGCAATGCCCATCGCGCGCTGCAGATCGCCGATCGCGCGCAGGAAGCTGTCGGCAGGCGTGGTTTCCGGATCGATCAGGCGGTGCAAACGAAAGCCGTCTTCCAGTGCCAGCAGGATCGCGCCGGTCCATGTCGGGTTGAGATGTCCGTTCTTCGGTCCGCCGTTGTTCTTCGATGCCGTCTCGACGATATCGGCGATCAGTTTGCGCCGTGCCCGCAGCCGCTTGGCGAGTTCGGGCCGGCGCTTTTCGGCGCGCGCCACAAACAGGATCATCTCCATGTGCAGAAGGGGAGAGCGGCCAAGCGGATCCTGCCGGCTGCGGTCCATGGTCTTCAGCGCATCGATGAACTCCGCCAGGTTGTTGTGCCGGGCCAGCAAATCGAGATTGCGCCGAATCGATTGCGCGACGTGATCCTCGATCATGGCGATGATCAATTCGTCCTTGCTCTTGAAATTCGAATAAAACGCGCCGCGGCTGAAACCGGCCGCCGCCGCGATGGCCTCGATGCTGGCGCTGCCGATCCCCTGTTCCTCGAACACGCGCGCCGCCGCCTCGAACAGCTTTTCGCAGGTGTCGTCCCGGGTCGGTCTGGTTCGAACTCTTGACATCGGCCGATTTTAGGTCAGAATGCAACTCAATACAATAGTGTATCGAGTTGCAGAATACCCGGTTGACTGCGCCCGGTCCGGCGTTCGAGGACGCCAATGCGCTCAAGGTCCAGACATTTCAGCGTGGCTACCAATCAACTTGGCAACCCATTGAGGTCATCATGAACGAGCATGTTCAGGCTGCGACGACCGAGCCGCTTTTCAATCCGCTGTCGCCGGAATTCATCCGCAATCCCTATCCGCATTACGAGCGGCTGCGGACGGCCGATCCGATGCATCTGACGCCATTTGGCTCGTACGTCGCGAGCCGTCACGCCGAGGCCAGCCTGGTGCTGCGCGACAAGCGCTTCGGCAAGGACTATGTCGAGCGCACGATCCGGCGCTATGGCCCCAAGATCATGGAAGAGCCGGTATTCCGCAGCATGGGGCACTGGATGCTGCAGCAGGATCCGCCGGATCATACCCGTTTGCGCGGGCTGGTGGTGAAAGCGTTCACCGCGCGCCGCGTCGAGGACATGCGTCCGCGCATCCAGCAGATCGTCGACGATACGCTCGACCGCATCATTCCGCAGGGCCGCATGGACCTGATCGAGGATTTTGCGTTCCGCCTGCCGGTCACGATCATCTGCGACATGCTCGGAATACCCGAGGAGCATCGCGAGGTATTTTATACCAGCTCGCGCGATGGCGGACGCTTGCTGGATCCGGTGCCGATGTCACCAGAGGAGATCAAGCAAGGCAACGCCGGCAACGTGATGGCCGCGATGTATTTCCAGCAATTGTTCGATCTGCGGCGCAAACAGCCCGGCGACGATCTGATCACGCAACTGGTGCAGGCCGAAGAGGATGGCAGCAAGCTCTCCAATGAAGAACTCACCGCCAATATCATCCTGCTGTTCGGCGCTGGCCACGAGACCACCGTCAATCTGATCGGCAACGGCCTGCTGGCGCTGCATCGCAATCCCGATCAGCTGGCGCTGCTCAAGGCCAATCCCGGCCTCATCACCAATGCCATCGAGGAATTCCTGCGCTACGATTCCTCGGTACAGCTGACCGGTCGGGTGGCGCTGGAGGATATCGAAGACCTCGGCGGCAAGCGGATTCCGAAGGGCGAGAGCGTGCTGTGCCTGCTGGGATCGGCCAACCACGATCCGGCGGTTTATCCCGACCGGCCGGGTAGCCTCGATATCACCCGGCCGAATGTGAAGCCGCTGTCGTTCGGCGGCGGCATCCACTTCTGCCTGGGCGCCCAGCTCGCGCGCATCGAGGCCGAAATCGCCATTTCCACCCTGGTGCGGCGGTTGCCGGAGCTGCGGCTGGACGATGCCGAAAACCCGGAATGGCGGCCGACCTTCGTGCTCCGCGGTCTCAAGGCGCTGCCCGCCAGCTGGTGACGGCGTCGAACGGTCACGCCCCATTGTTGTGACTTCGCCACACTTGTCTCTATATATGGCGCTGCTCCGGCGCTGATTTCAGCGCCGCCGGTGGATGATTCCAAGGAGACACCGTGCAGACGACACTGCTCGGATTGGCGATTGCATTGATCATCGCGCTGGGAACGGCGCTGGTCGGGCCGTACTTCATCGACTGGGATCAATTCCGGCCGCAATTCGAGGCTGAGGCCTCGCGGGTGATCGGCGCGCCGGTTCGGGTCGGCGGCAAGCTGGACGCGCGCCTGCTGCCGGCGCCCTCGCTGCAGCTGCATTCGGTGGTGGTCGGCGGCGTCAACGATCTCGGCAAGGTTCGCGCCGATAAACTCGATGTCGAGTTCAGCCTGGGTTCGCTGATGCGCGGCGAATGGCGTGCCACCGAGCTGACGATCAACGGCATGGCGCTCGATCTCGGTCTCGACGGGCAGGGGCGGATCGACTGGCCCGCCTCGACCGGCAGCTTCAATCTGGGTTCGCTGGCGATCGACCGGCTGAACCTGACCGGCCGGATCGCGCTGCATGACGCGTCGAGCCGCGGGACGCTCGAATTGAGCGATATCGCCTTCAGTGGCGACGTGCGCTCGCTGGCCGGCGCCATGCGCGGCGACGGCAATTTCACGGTGGCGGGCACGCGCTATCCGTTTCGGGTGTCGTCGGGCGACAGCCCCGACGGCACCGGCACCCGCGTTCATCTCAACATCGATCCCGGCGCGCGCGCGCTGGCCGCCGATCTCGAAGGCGTGCTGAGCTTCCGGGGACGCGCGCCGCGCTTCGAGGGCTTCGCTTCGCTGGCGACGCCGGCAAATCTCAAGCCGCGCGCGGGCGAGAGCCAGACGCCCTGGAAGATATCGGGCAAGGTCAAGGCCGATCCGGCCGGCGCTGATATCGAGCAGGTCGAGGCCAGCTATGGCGTCGAAGAGCGCGCGCTGAAATTCGCAGGGCTCGCCGATGTCAAATTCGGCGCGGCGCCGCTGCTTCATGCCGTATTGTCGGCGCGGCAGCTCGACGCCGACAGGTTTGTCGGCAAGGATTCCGACAGCAAGGAAAGCGACAAGAAAGACGCCGGCAAAAAGGACAGTGGCAAGAAAGATGGCGGCGAGAAAGACAGTGGCAAGAAAGACGGCGACAAGACCAGCGAACCGATCCGGCTGCTGCCCGGATTGCGGGCGCTGATAGCGGCACTCCCGCAGCTTCCGATGTCAGCCAAAATCGAACTGAGTTCGGAACAGATCATGCTGGGCGGGCGTCCGCTGCAAAATCTTTCCGCCGAGTTACGCGCCGACGATGCCAACGCCTGGACCGTCGGCCGGCTGGATTTTCGCGCGCCCGGTTCGACCCAGGTCAGCTTGAATGGCAGTCTGAACAGCGTCCACGTGCAAGCCGCAACCCCCGGCACCGTGACGGGCGCGCTCGACGTCAATTCGTCCGATCCGGATACGCTGATGGCGTGGTTGCAGGGCCGCAGCGACATCAGCTTTCGCAGCCAAAAGCCGTTGCACCTGCATGGCGATGTCAGCGTGGCCGCCGATCGCATCGCGATCGATGCGATGAAGGCCGAGATCGACGGCGGCGCGGTCTCGGGAAGCGTCGCGTTCGTCGCGCCGTCGGCAGCCGGTGGTTCAAGGCTCGATGCGGCGTTGAAAGCCGATCGTCTGGATCTCGATGCCGCAACGGCATTCGTTCGTTCGATGGCCGGGCCGCAAGGCGAGTGGCCGGAAAAAGCCCAGCTCTCCTTCGATATCGGCGACGCGATCTCGGCCGGCCAGGAATTGGGGCCGATGCTGGCGAAACTCGGCTACGATCCAAAGACCGTGGTGCTTGACCAATTGAAAGTCGGTCGGCCCGATAATGTGTCGCTCGAAGGAGGCGGCAATTTCGATCGTGCCGGCTCGAACGGCAAGCTGGCGCTGGATTCGACGGCGGCGTCGCTCGGCAAGATGACCGCGCTTATCGCGCCCTTTGCGCCATCATTGGCTGCGCGGCTCAATGCGCTGGGACCCGATTCAGGACCAGCGCATCTGAAGCTGGCGCTCAATCTCGGCAAGGGGCAGGCCGGTGTTGCCAGCGCGGTGCTTGATCTCGATATGGCGCAGCTCAAGGGCGAGGTCACCGGGACGGTGACGCCGCCTGCGAACGCGGTTCGCGATCTGGACATCGACAAGATCCGGCGCAGCGAATTTGCGCTCGAATCCAACCTGTCATCGCCGCGGGCCAATGCGTTGCTGGCGCTGTTGGGGCTCGATCGCGCGGTCACAGCAGGCGACGGCGCGGCGCAATTTCAGGGATCGGCAACGGGAAAATGGGGCGGGCCGCTGCGCCTGAAGGCGAAGGTTTCGGGAACGGGCCTGGCTGCCGAAGCGGAAGGTTCTGCCGAGCCATGGGCGCAGGAGGCGAAGGCGAATATCAATTTGAAGGTTCGCAGCATGAATCTTGCGCCGCTGTTCGATCTCAAACCGTCAGACACGCTGGTACAGAATATCAGCCTGTCGTCGCGGATCGCATTGGCCGACAACAAATTGACCCTCGGTGATATGGACGGCGCACTGGCGGGGTCACGGCTGCGCGGTCGCCTGACCGTCAACCTTGGCAGTGACAAGGCCGGCGATGAAAAAAGCGTCGAGGGCGAACTCGGCCTCGACGCGCTGGATCTTGCGCCGGCCTTCGCACTTGCCATCGGCAGCGCCGGACGTGACGCCACCGAGCCGCTCGGTTCCGGATTGTTGAAAGGCTGGCGTGGCCATATCGCGTTTCAGGCGTTGCGCGGCACGCTGCCGGGCGGCGGTGAATTGCGTCCCGTCAGTGGCACGGTCAAAAGCGACGGCCAATCGCTGACATTCGATGCCATCAAGGGCACGATCGGGGGCGGGGAGGCGTTTGCCAGCATCAACGCGAAACCCGGTGCCGACGGCATCGCGCTGAACGCCAATGTTCAACTGAAGGGCGTCGATGGCGCGGCGCTGCATTATCGGGGATTGGCGATGCCATCAGGACGCGCGTCGCTGCAAATGACGCTGGCGGCCCAGGGCCGCAGCACCTCGGCGCTATCAGGCGCATTGTCCGGAAACGGCACCGTGACGCTGGAGTCGGCGGCGATCCTGGGGCTCGATCCGCGCGCGTTCGAGGTCGCGATCCACGCCAGCGATTCAGGCCAGGCGACCGATGATGCAAGGCTGCGCCAACTTGTCGATCCCGTGCTGTCGGCGGGCGCGTTGCTGGTGGCGTCGGCGCAAATTCCGTTCACCATCCGGGACGGCCGGCTACGCGTGGCCGCGACCACGCTCGATGCCGGCGGCGCGCACGCCATCGTGTCCGGCGGCTACGATATTCCCGCCGATCAGGCCGATATCCGCGCCACGGTGGCCTTGACGGCGGATAGTTTCGTCACTGGCCGACCGGAAATTCAGCTGTTTGCGGTTGGCTCGCCCGATCGGCTCCAGCGCACTGTGGATGTCTCGGCGTTGTCGTCGTGGCTGGCGGTAAGGACGATCGACCGAGAAACCAAGCGGCTCGACGCGATCGAGCGCGGCGAGGCGCCGCGAGCCTTGCCGGCATCTATTCCGCCGCCCGCGGCGGCTCAGCCTCCGGCGGCCGCGCCGGTCGCAACCCCGCAGGATCAACCGTTGTCCGATGTCCCAATTCCTGGCCGTGATCCGCGCCGAATTCCATTGAAGCCCCGGCTCGTGGCGCCCCGCCTGCTGCCGCCGATGGCGCCCAACGTTGCTCCCGCGCCGCCTCCCGTCGTCAGCCAGCAGGTTGCGCCGCTGCCGCCGCCGATCGAGGTTCGTCCCGTGCCCGGTCCAATGCGGCCGGCGCCGCCAAAGCCGCGGCCGCCTCTGGTGCTGACCCCGCCGGTGGCCAGCCCACAGTGAGCCGCGTTCACGGAGCGAACCAAAGCCGGGTTCCCGGCGTTAGCTAGCCATCGCCAATTTTGGCGATGGAGCGCGATGTGAACCGACCATCGAACGAATTGGTCTCCAAAGGCATCCGGCCGCTGCTCGCGCTGAATTTCTTCATGGCCGACATGCAGGCCGGTATCGGTCCGTTTCTCGGCGTTTTCCTTCTGGCACATGGTTGGCAGAGCGGGCTGATCGGCACCGTCATGACCGTGGGCGGCGTCGCGGGTATGGTCATGACCACGCCGGCCGGCGCGCTGATTGATGCAACCAGGCGCAAAAAGCTTTACGTCATCATTCCCGGCATCTGCACCGTGATCGCTTCCGGCATCGTTCTGTTGTCGCAAAGCCTCTGGCTGGTAACGCTGTCGCAGGTGGTAACCGCCATCGCCGGCGCAGCGATCGGGCCCGCGGTTACCGGCATGACTCTCGGCATCGTCCGCCAGGCGGGCTTTAACCGCCAGAACGGAAATAATCAGGCGTTCAATCATGCCGGCAATATGGTTGGCGCGGGGCTATCGGGTCTGCTCGGATGGCAATTCGGCTTTCCGGCGGTGTTGTTGCTGGCGGCCCTGTTCGGCGTTCTGTCGATCATCTCGGTGCTGATGATCCCGAGTGCTGCAATTGACGACGACGAGGCGCGTGGGCTGAACCAGGGCGATGACGGCGGCAAGGTTGGCGGCATCACGGTGCTGCTCGAATGCAAGCCACTCTTGATTCTCGCCACGGCGCTGGCCAGCTTTCATCTCGGCAATGGCGCGATGCTGCCGCTTTATGGACTAGCCGTGGTCTCCGCCAAACAGGCGGACCCGGCCGGATTTGTCGCCATCACCATCGTCGTGGCACAAGGCGTGATGATCGTGGTGTCGCTGATCGCGATGCGCCTCGCCGAGAGGCAAGGGTACTGGCTGGTGCTGCTGATTTCGTTCGTCGCGTTGCCGATCCGTGGCGTCGTCGCCGCCCATTCGATGAACAAATTGGGTGTCTATCCGGTTCAGATCCTTGACGGGATCGGCGCCGGACTGCAAAGCGTTGCCGTTCCCGGCCTTGTCGCGCGCATCCTCGATGGGACCGGGCGTGTCAATGTCGGTCAGGGCGCGGTGATGACCGTCCAGGGTCTCGGCGCTTCATTGAGCCCTGCGGTCGGCGGCTGGATCGCCCAGGAGATCGGTTACAGCGCGATGTTTCTCATTCTCGGCAGTTTTGCGTTTGGCTCGATTGCCTTGTGGCTTGGATTCGCTTCGGTCCTGCGCCCGGCCTGCGCGCGTCGTGATGGCTCGGACGTTCGCCCGGCGGCAACCGCATTGGCGGCCGCCCCGTGATATCAACGACCGACGCCGCCACCTGGGGGATTGCCGCGTTTGCCACGTTCGGCGTGATCGCCCGGCCGTGGAACTGGCCGGAATTCATCTGGGCGATCTCAGGCGCGGCGCTGCTGATCGTGTTCGGTCTGCTGCCATGGCCGGATGCGCTCGCTGCCGCCGGCAAAGGAACCGACGTTTACTTCTTTCTGGTCGGCATGATGCTGCTGGCCGAAGTGGCACGGAAAGAAGGGTTGTTCAACTGGCTCGCGGCGCAGGCCGTGCGGACGTCCAACGGTTCGGCGCCGCGGCTGTTTCTGATCGTCTACCTGGTCGGCACCGTCGTGACGGTTCTGTTGTCGAACGATGCCACCGCGGTGGTTCTGACGCCGGCGGTCTATGCCGCCACCCGCGCAGCGAAAGTCGAGCCGCTGCCCTATCTGTTCGTCTGCGCCTTCATCGCCAACGCCGCAAGCTTCGTGCTGCCGATTTCCAATCCCGCCAACCTTGTGGTGTTCGGCAAACAGATGCCGCCGCTCATCGAGTGGCTGCGCATTTTCGCGCTGCCGTCGCTGGCGGCGGTTGTTGCGACCTATCTGGCGCTGCGGCTGACGCAACGCCGCGCGCTCGACGTGCCCGTCGCCAGAATTGATTCGGTTGCTCCGCTGACGGGTGCCGGCAAGCTTGCGGCTTCAGGCATTCTGTTGACGGCTGTCGTGCTGCTCACGGCCTCCGCGATGGACCGCGATCTCGGGCTGCCGACGTTCCTTGCCGGGTCGGCCGTAACCGCACTTGTATTGTTGATTGGACGGCGATCGCCGCTGCCGGTGTTGCGTGACGTCTCGTGGTCGGTGCTGCCGCTGGTGGCGGGTCTGTTCATTCTCGTCGAAGGCCTTAACCGGACCGGCGTGCTGCCGGCGCTGGCGCGGCTGCTGAAGGAGGCCGCTACCGCCGCGCCGCAGCTCACGTCCTGGGTCGCCGGCATGGTGGTCGCGGTGGCATCGAATTTACTTAACAATCTGCCGATGGGTCTGATCGCCGCGACCACCAGCCACGCCGCGCAGGTTCCGGCGCATGTCACCGGGGCCATCCTGATCGGCGTCGACCTCGGCCCGAATCTTTCCGTGACCGGTTCGCTCGCGACCATTCTCTGGTTGATCGTGCTGCGCCGCGAGGGCGAGCACGTCGGCGCCGTGCAATTTCTGAAGCTCGGCCTGATCGTGATGCCGCCGGCGTTGCTGCTGTCGCTGCTCGCGCTCGCCGTGGTGTCGCCGTAGGGCGCAATTGTTCGACGGCGTCACGCACGATGAATTTGCAGCGCTCTATCTCTCTACTTGGAGCATGATCTTTTCGGAAAACCGGTACCCACTTTTCCGGATCATGCTCTAAACCGGCGGCTTTGCTTCCGGCGCAGCTGCCAACGCACGCGTCCGAAAATAATCCAGCACGAAAAGCCGGATGGCGGATGACAGATTGCCTTGCTGGCGGTTGCTGTCGATCTCACCCACCAGTTCGGACAGCGTCATGTCCCGCAATCCCGAGATTTCCTTCATGCCGTTCCAGAAGGCTTCTTCCAGACTGACGCTGGTCTTGTGACCGGCGACCACGATCGATCGTTTGACGACGGGCGATTTCATGATGCGTCCTCGCCGTCGATGCGATGCTGATCGAGATGATCGTTAGCGCGGTTGTTTTGCAATTCATCGAGCGCGCGTTCGGATTTGGTTCGGCCGAACCGTGCCCGGTTTGTGTCTGCTTGTTTCGCCGCCTGCTCCCGCTCACCACGTTTCTTAAATCGCTTCAGGTTGACCAGTTCCCCCATGGCTGCCCCCCTCATCCGGCAACTAAGGGACAAGCGACATTTTCACGAAGGCGTGAGCTGTCGCGTGGAATATTAGCTTGCTGGTTCATCCCGGAAATCCCCGTGTCACTATCTGATAGCATCAAAGAATAGGTTTCGCTCTGCGAAAACAAAATAATCTGTGCTGTACCACGGGGACGCGCAGCGGCAATAGCCGATCGCCCTCAGTCTTTAGCTGTTATGAGTTATAATTATAACAGCGTCCGTGATTTTGCGGGCGCCATGTCGGGTTACCCCGGGTGCGTCATCTTGCGTGGTTGAACGAGCCGGTCGAACTCGGCAGCGGTGACGAAGCCGAGCCGCAAAGCCTCTTCTTTCAAGGTGGTTCCGCGCGCGTGAGCCGATTTCGCCACCTTTGCCGCGTTGTCGTAGCCGATTTTCGGCGCCAGCGCGGTCACCAGCATCAGCGAGCGCTCCATGAGTTCCCGGATGCGCTGTTCATCTGCATGAATGCCAACGACGCAATTCTCGGTGAAGGACCGCGTGACGTCGGCGAGCAGTTGGATGGAATTCATCATACAATATGCCAGCAATGGCTTGTAGACGTTCAACTCGAAATGCCCCTGGCTTCCGCCGACGGTGATGGCGGTGTGATTGCCGAACACCTGACAGCACACCATGGTCATCGCCTCGCATTGCGTCGGGTTGACCTTGCCCGGCATGATCGAAGAGCCAGGCTCGTTTTCCGGCAAAATTAGTTCTCCGAGACCGGAGCGCGGCCCCGATCCGAGGAAGCGAATGTCGTTGGCGATCTTGAACAGGCCGGTCGCCACCGAATTGATGGCGCCATGCGCGAAAACATAGGCGTCGTTGGAGGCCAGCGCCTCGAATTTATTGGCGGCGCTGGTGAACGGCAGTTTGGTGATCCTGGCCACGTGTTTGGCAAAAGATCGGGCGAATTTCGGTTTCGAATTAAGTCCGGTTCCAACGGCGGTCCCGCCTTGCGCCAGCGGGTACAGATCCTTCACCACCGCGCGCAGCCGCGCGATGCCGCTCGCGACTTGCGCCGCATAGCCGGAAAATTCCTGGCCGAGCGTCAGCGGCGTTGCGTCCTGGGTGTGGGTCCGCCCGATCTTGACGATCTTGGCGAACGCCTTCTCCTTGGAGCGCAGCGCGCGGTGCAGGGTTTCGAGCGCGGGAACCAGGTCGGCGAGAATACGCATCGCGGCCGCGATATGCATCGCCGTCGGAAATGAATCGTTCGACGACTGGCTCATGTTGACGTGATCGTTGGGATGAACCGGTTGCTTGGCGCCGAGCTTGCCGCCGAGCAATTCATTGGCGCGGTTGGCGATCACTTCGTTGAGGTTCATGTTGGTTTGGGTGCCGGATCCGGTTTGCCAGACCACCAGCGGAAAATGATCGTCGAGCTTGCCGTCGATCACCTCGCGAGCGGCGCGGGTAATGGCGCCGGCGCGGCGCCGGTCGAGCAGCCCCAGTTCGCGATTGGTTTCGGCGGCGGCCAGCTTGACCGTCGCCAGCGCGTAAACGATCGGCATCGGCATCCGGTCATGGCCGATGCGGAAGTTTCGTCGCGAACGCTCGGTCTGCGCGCCCCAGTAGCGATCGGCGGCGACCTCGATCGGGCCGAAGCTGTCGGTTTCGGAACGTGTGGCGGGGGATGGAGTTGCTGATCGAGCCATGAATGATGTCCGTTGCACCGAGGGCCGGCGGAACGTTCATTCTACAGCGTCGAGCATTTCCTGCGCGCGGATTATTTCTTGCGGAAGCGATCCAGCCGGACCACCTCGGCGCCTTCGCTCGGCTTGGCCGGCTCGTCCTGATTTTCGACGGCCGGGTCGGGCGCCGTCACGGCTGCCGGAAACTGGGCCGGGGCGGGGACGGCGGGCAGGTTGCCGGCCGGGCTCTCGGCGGCGGCATCGGAGGCCTCGAACTGCAAGCCGAACTGCACCGACGGGTCGAAGAAGCTCTTGATCGAATTGAACGGCACCACCAGACGCTCGGGGATGCCGCCGAAGGAAAGGCCGACCTCGAAGCGATCTTCCAGAACCGTCAGGTCCCAGAACTGATGCTGCAGGATGACGGTCATTTCTTCCGGATATTGCGCCAACAGCCGCGGCGAAAGCTTCACGCCGTCGGCGGTGGACAGAAAGGTAATAAAGAAATGATGCTCCCCGGGCAGGCCATGCTCGGCCGCATCGGTCAATACCCGGCGCAGCACGCCGCGCAGCGCGTCGCGCGCCAAGACATCGTATCGGATATGATCGGTCGCCATTGATTATCCTGTCGCGTTCAAATGCTGCCGGTGGATCGATGACGGTGCCTGTGAGCCGACTCGGGGCATTATTCGGATGCTACCCCGACCGGAGGCCAAGGTCAGTACCACCGTCGCTGAATATCCCTGCAAAAAACCAAATGAAAGCCAATTCTTGACGGAGATTGCCTGGACGAAAATTGACCTGACCCATGGAAAGTGAAGGAGGTAGCCGGCGAACCGGCACCCCAAATATAGGGCGCGAGAAACCGGAAAAACAGAGCCCGCCCAGCTATCCGCGTGCGGCATGGCTGCCAAGAAACCGGCAGCCGTGGATACCTCGGAATATCGGTTGGCCCGGCGGGATCGCCGTTCTAAATCAGGGGCATGCCCCCGGATTCTTCGCCGGCAGCCGCTCCTGTTCCAGGTCCTGCGCCGGATAGCCTGACATCGCCGCCGCCTGGTCTGATCGCGCTGTTTGTCGCGTTCGCCAAAATGTCCCTTGCCGGGTTCGGCGGTGTCTTGGTGTTCGCGCGCCGGGCCATCGTCGAGCAGCACCGCTGGATGACGGCGGAGGAATTCAACGAGACCTTCGCGCTCTGTCATTTTTTGCCGGGTCCCAATATTGTCAATCTGACGATGGTGTTCGGCTCGCGGTTTCGCGGGATTGCGGGCGGCCTCGCCGCCTTTGCCGGTCTGCTCGGTCCGCCCACCATCATTATGATGGTACTGGCGACGCTGTATGCGCGGTTCGGTGACGTCGATGCGCTCAGGCGCATTCTGGCCGGCATATCTTGCGCGGCGGTCGGCCTGCTGCTGTCGGTAGTTTTTCGGATGATGATGCCGCTGGTCAGAAAGCGCGATGCGGTCGGGCTTGTGTTCCTGCTTGCGGTGTTTATCGCGATCGGGGTGGCGCGGCTGCCGTTGGCAACGGTGCTGCTGGTGGCGGCCCCGATCAGCCTGGCCGCCACCATCGCCATGCGGCGGGGCGCGCCATGAACCCGGAAGGCAATCCCCTTCTGACCTTGGTCACGACCTTCGGGCTGATGTCGCTGTTCGCCGTCGGCGGAGCGAATTCCGCGGTTCCGGAAATGCACCGGGTTGCGGTCGACGTCCATCACTGGCTGACCGACAAGCAATTCGCCGACGCGTTCGCGATCTCGCAATTGTCGCCGGGACCGAACGTGCTGATCGTCACCTTGATCGGCTACGCCGTCGCCGGCCTGGGCGGCGCGCTGGCCGCGACGCTGGCGATGTGCCTTCCGACCGCCCTGTTGGCCTATGGCGTCAGCCGCTTTCTCGGACGATCGAGCCATTCGCGCTGGCCCGCGATCATTCAGGCCGCACTGGTTCCGCTGTCGATCGGATTGATGGCGGCCAGCGGCCTGGTTCTGGGACTGGCCTCCGACCGGACCTGGGTGGCCGCCGCGGTTACCATCGGCGCCGCCGTGCTGGCCTCGCTAACCCGGCTCAACCCGCTCTGGCTGCTGTTGGCGGGGGGAATTCTGGGTTTTGCCGGCTTTATCGGCTAGGGACCATCTTGCCTGCCGCGCGGGGAATAGCCATTTTTTCGGGTATAATGGCCGCGGATGGCGCCGAATCGCCTGTCGGCCGGTTCGTCCGGGCGGTAGAAACCGCCATCCCTGAGGATCGCAGCGACACGCCATGAATCAGTATCACGATTTGCTCGAACGGATTCTCGCCGACGGCGCGGAAAAGCACGACCGCACCGGCACCGGCACGCTGTCGGTCTTTGGCCATCAGATGCGTTTCAATCTGGCGGGCGGCTTCCCGATGCTGACCACCAAGAAGCTGCCGCTCAAAGCGATCGTGCACGAGCTGTTGTGGTTTCTCGCCGGCGATACCAACATCAAATATCTCACGGACAATGGCGTTTCGATCTGGGACGAATGGGCCGACGCCAATGGCGATCTCGGCCCGGTTTACGGATCGCAATGGCGATCCTGGCCGGCGCCGGACGGGCGCAGCATCGACCAGATTTCCAACGTCATCGACATGATCAGGCGCAATCCGGATTCGCGGCGGCTGATCGTCAGCGCCTGGAACCCGGCCGACGTCGACAAGATGGCGCTGCCGCCGTGCCATTGCCTGTTTCAGTTCTATGTCGCGAACGGCAAATTGTCGTGCCAACTCTACCAGCGTTCGGCCGATGTGTTTCTCGGCGTGCCCTTCAACATCGCCTCCTATGCGCTGCTGACGATGATGGTCGCGCAGGTGACCGGCCTCAAGCCCGGCGACTTCGTGCATTCGCTCGGCGACGCCCATCTGTATTCGAATCACCTCGAGCAGGCGCGGCTGCAGTTGACGCGTCCGACGCGGCCATTGCCGGTCATGAAGATCAATCCCGACGTCAAGGACATCTTCGCCTTCCGCTATCAGGACTTCGTGCTCGAAGGCTACGATCCGCACCCGCATATCAAGGCCCAGGTGGCTGTATGAGTCGCGGTGTGACCACGACGGCCCAGGCTCCTGGTGAAATCAATGCGCGTCCTGACATCGTCCTCATCGTCGCGGTCGCCGAGAACGGCGTGATCGGCGCCAACGGTGCGATTCCATGGCGGCTGAAATCCGACATGCAGCGCTTAAAGGCGCTGACGATCGACAAGCCTGTCGTGATGGGCCGCAAGACCTTCGTCTCGCTGCGCCGCCCGTTACCCCGCCGCACCAATATCGTGGTCACGCGCGACGCCAATTATCGCGCCGCGGGAGCGGTGGTGACGACGTCGTTCGATAGCGCCCGCGCGGTTGCGACCGGCGACGCGCTGCGGCGTTTCGCCACTGAGATCGCGGTGATCGGCGGCGCGGAAATTTACGCGCAATGGATTGGCATCGCCGATCGGCTGGAGTTGACTGAAGTCCATGCCAGGCCCGAGGGCGACACACGTTTCGCCACAATTGATGCGGCGCTGTGGGAAGAGGTGGCGCGCGTACGAAATCCGGCCGGACCGGACAACAGCGCCGACTTTTCCTATGTGACGTACATACGGCGGCCGGCTTCTTTTATGTGACGGATATAGGCGAAAGTCGCATTAACCGCGTCGGCCAATCTTTGCATTGACAATTATGGCCTCAGGCATAGCTGCTTCGAGCCGGAAGCTTGCGTTGTAAGGGCCGGGGCCGTCCCCTATAAAGCCGTCCAGATTACGAGGCCGGGCGCCTTAGCCCCTGAGCCCCGTGGAGGAGAGTGTCTATGCCGTGGAAGAATCAAGGCGGAGGCCCATGGGGCTCCGGTCCGAAAGGACCTTGGGGCTCTGGACCGCAACCGGTGGGACCGCGGCCGCCCGATCTTGAGGACCTTTTGCGCCGCGCGCAGGACCGGATCCAGCAATTCATGCCCGGGGGATATTTCAGCGGCGTCGGCATTGCGCTCGTGCTGTTGGCCGTCCTGGTGATCTGGGGCCTGTCCGGGTTTTATCGCGTTCAATCCGAAGAGCAGGGCATTGTGCTGCGGTTCGGCAAATATGTCGGCGATTCCTATCCCGGACTGAACTATCATCTGCCGTATCCGATCGAGACCGTGCTGCTGCCGAAGGCGCTGCGCGTGTCGACCTTGAGCATCGGCATGACCTTGATCGACGATCCGGCGCGGCGCGGCAGGACGATGCGCGACGTGCCCGAAGAGAGCCTGATGCTGACCGGCGACGAAAATATCGTCGATGTCGACTTCACGGTGTTGTGGCGCATCAAGCCGAAAGGCGTCGCCGATTTCCTGTTCAACATCCAGAACCCCGAAGGCACCGTGAAAGCGGTGGCCGAAAGCGCGATGCGCGAAGTCGTCGGCAAATCCAACATCCAGCCGATCCTGACCGGCGCGCGCACCACCACCGAAGCCAGCGTGCAGGAATTGATGCAGAAGACTCTTGATACCTATGGCTCGGGCATCCTGATCCAGCAGGTGCAGATGCAGAAGGTCGATCCGCCGGCGCAGGTGATCGACGCCTTCCGCGACGTGCAGGCCGCCCGCGCCGATCTCGAGCGGCTGCAGAATGAAGCGCAGACCTATGCCAACCGCGTCGTTCCCGACGCGCGTGGACGGGCCGCGCAAATCCTGCAGGTCGCCGAAGGCTACAAGCAGCAGGCGGTCGCCGAGGCCAAGGGCCAGAGCGCGCGTTTCCTGAAGGTCTATGACGAATACAAGAAGGCGCCAGGCGTCACCCGGCAGCGTATCTATCTGGAGACGATGGAACGCGTGCTCGGTAGCTCCGAGAAGCTGATCTATGACGGCGGTGGTGCCGGCGGCGCACAGGGCATCGTGCCCTATCTGCCGCTGAGCGAGCTGACGCCGCGGCGTCCGCCTGCAACGCCGCCGCAGCCGCAGCCGCAGAGCGGGAGCACACGATGAGATCGCCGGTTACAGGTATTGTGGCGCTGTTCGCGCTGCTGGTTATCGTCATTGTCGGCTACAGCTCGGTCTTCACCGTCGACCAGACCGAACAGGCGCTGGTGGTGCGGCTCGGCGATCCGCAACCCCCCATCACCGCGCCGGGCCTGCATTTCAAGGCGCCGTTCGTCGATACCGTGATTCCGATCGACAAGCGGATCCTCGATCTGGAAAATCCGTCGCAGGAAGTCATTGCGTCGGACCAGAAGCGGCTGGTGGTTGATGCCTTTGCCCGCTACCGCATCAAGGATGCGCTGCGGTTTTACCAGAGCATCGGCTCGATCCAGGCCGCCAACATCCAGTTGACGACGATCCTGAACGCGTCGCTGCGTCGGGTGCTCGGCGAGGTCACTTTCATCCAGGTGGTGCGCGATGAGCGCGAAGCCTTGATGAACCGGATCCGCGATCAGGTCGACAAGGAAGCCGCCGCCTATGGCATCCAGGTGGTCGACGTTCGGATCAGGCGTGCCGACTTGCCGGAGCAAAACAGCCAGGCGGTCTATCAGCGGATGCAGACCGAACGGCAACGCGAGGCCGCCGAATTCCGCGCCCAGGGTGGACAGAAGGCCCAGGAGATCAGGTCCAACGCCGATCGCGAAGCCACCGTGATCGTCGCCGAAGCCAATTCGACCGCCGAGCAGGTGCGCGGCGATGGCGATGGCGAGCGCAACCGGTTGTTCGCCGAAGCCTATGGCAAGGATCCGGACTTCTTCGCGTTTTATCGTTCGATGACGGCCTACGAGAACGGCCTGAAGAGCAACGATACAAGGTTCCTGCTGCGGCCGGATTCGGATTTCTTCAAGTTCTTCAGCAATCCGTCCGGTGCGCCGGCGGCGGCCGCCACGTCAGCGGCGGCGCCGAAGCCGTAAGCACGCTTTAAGTTGAGATCAGGGGTCGAAGCGGCATGTCGCTTCGGCCCGGATGCAAAAAGAATATCAAACGGGAGGTTCCAGTCCGATGAGGTCCATAGCGTTCGCCGACTTCCTCATCGGTTTGGGTATTCTGTTTGTGCTCGAAGGCTTGATGTTCGCGGCAAGTCCGGCCTGGATGCGCCGGGCGATGAAAAGCGCGCTGGCGACGCCGGACAATATTCTGCGCGTGGTGGGAATCGGATCGGCGGTCGCGGGCCTGATCCTGATCTGGATCGTACGGCGCTAATTAAATGCTGTCATTCCGGGTCTGGTGCTTACGCACCATCCCGGAATGACGACGCAAGCGTCAGAAATCCATCGAAGCGTTACCCGTTACTGACCGGTTTTTTGCCGTATTTGACCTGCGCTCATGCCGATGAAATGACCTGCCGATGCTTGCGCGGCAGCCCTGTTCAGGCGCACATTGCGGTGCAATGACGATCCGCTTTTTCAAGACAGAGAGACCCGCTATGACCGCTGTGATCCCGGCCCTCAGTCGTCGCCTGCGCCCCTGGTTGGCTGCGATTTGCCTTGGCGTCGGTCTCGGCGCCGCCAGCGTCGTGGCGGCGCCGCCGGCGTTCGCGCGCGGTCCTGACGGCATCGCCGATGTGGCTGAAAAGGTGATCGACGCGGTGGTCAATATCTCGACCTCGCAGACCGTCGAAGCCAAAAGCGGGCCCTCCGGCGGCGAGCGCGGCGCGATGCCGAAATTGCCTCCGGGGTCGCCGTTCGAGGAATTCTTCGACGATTTCTTCAAGAATCATCGCGGCGGGCCCGGTGGCGGCAATGGCGACCTGCAACCGCACAAGACGACTTCGCTCGGTTCCGGCTTCATCGTCGATGCTTCCGGCATCGTCGTGACCAACAATCACGTCATCGCGGATTCCGACGAGATCACGATCATCATGAACGACGGCAGCAAGTTCAAGGCGGCGATTGTCGGCGTCGACAAGAAGACCGATCTTGCGGTGCTGAAATTCACGCCGAACAAGCCGTTGACCGTGGTCAAGTTCGGCGATTCCGACAAACTGCGGCTCGGCGAATGGGTGATTGCGATCGGCAATCCCTTCAGCCTCGGCGGCACGGTCACGGCGGGCATCGTGTCGGCGCGTAACCGCGACATCAGCCAGGGTCCCTACGACAACTACATCCAGACCGATGCCGCCATCAACCGCGGCAATTCCGGCGGCCCGCTGTTCAATCTCGATGGCGACGTGATCGGCGTCAATACATTGATCATTTCGCCGACCGGCGGCTCGATCGGCATCGGTTTCGCGGTGCCGTCGAAGACGGTCGCGGGTGTGGTGGATCAGCTCCGCCAGTTCGGCGAGCTTCGCCGCGGCTGGCTCGGCGTCCGCATCCAGCAGGTCACTGACGAAATCGCCGAAAGCCTCAACATCAAGCCCGCGCGCGGTGCCCTGATCGCCGGCGTCGACGACAAGGGCCCGGCCAAACCGGCCGGCATCGAGCCCGGCGACGTCGTTGTCAAGTTCGACGGCAAGGACATCAAGGAACCCAAGGATCTGTCGCGCGTCGTCGCCGACACCGCGGTCGGCAAGGAAGTCGACGTCGTCGTCATCCGCAAGGGCGAGGAGCAGACCAAAAAGGTGACGCTCGGTCGACTCGAGGACAGCGACAAGCCCGTACCCGCCGCGGCCAAGACGCAGGAACCCGCCGAAAAGCCGGTAACGCAGAAGGTGCTTGGCCTTGATCTGGCGACCCTGAGCAAGGATCTGCGCGGCAAGTACAAGATCAAGGACAGCGTCAAGGGCGTCATCATCACCAATGTCGACGGCACCTCGGATGCGGCCGAAAAACACCTCAGCCCGGGCGAGGTCATCGTCGAGGTGGCGCAGGAAGCGGTCGGTAACACCGCCGACGTCAAGAAGCGTATCGACCAGTTGAAGAAAGACGGCAAGAAATCCGTCCTGCTGCTGATCGCCAACGCCGACGGCGAATTGCGCTTCGTGGCACTGAGCGTGCAGTAGCGGCGCGTCAAACAGGCGTGCAGCCGTCGCAAAACGCTACGTCGTCCCCCCGCGCAACAAATCCACAGTCATCCCCGCGCAACGGCGAAGCCGTTGTCGCTGGAGGTGCGAGCCCTTGCGAGCCTCGAAGGATGGTGTTCAGCATCGTGCACGCGGCCATCCTTCGAGGCGCGCAAGAAAGAGCGCGCTCCTCAGGATGACGGCCGAGGTGGCTTCACTGGCGCCTGCGCGGAGACGACATGAGTGCGCTATCCCCCCACAAACTCCTCGCGCTTGTATCCTTGCGCGTAGAGCAGCGCGGTGAGGTCGCCGTGGTCGATCCGCGCGGCGGCGGCGGCGGCCACGGCCGGCTTGGCGTGGTAGGCGACGCCGAGGCCGGCGGCTTCGATCATGCCGAGATCGTTGGCGCCGTCGCCGACCACGATGGTGTCGAGATTGTCGAGGTCGAAGGATTCGCGCAGCTCGACCAGGGTGGCGAGCTTGGCGGCGCGCCCCAAAATCGGCTCGGCGACTTTGCCGGTGAGTTTGCCGTCGGCGACCTTGAGTTCGTTGGCGCGGTTTTCCTGGAAGCCGATCATGGCCGCCACTGCGTTGGTGAACAGTGTGAAGCCACCCGAGATCAGGCAGGTGTAGCCGCCATGCGCGCGCATGGTCGCGACCAGTTCGCGGCCGCCCGGCGTCAGCGTGATGCGCTGTTTCAGCACGTCATCAACCACGCTGACGGCCAAGCCCTTGAGCAGCGCCACGCGCTCGCGCAGCGCCGGCTCGAATGCGATTTCGCCACGCATTGCGCGCTCGGTGATCGCCGCGACATGCGCCTTGAGGCCGGCGAAATCCGCCAGTTCGTCGATGCATTCCTGGCCGATCATGGTGGAATCCATGTCGGCGAGAAAAAGCTTCTTGCGCCGGTCGATCCGGGACTGCACCACGACGTCGATCGGCAGGTCGCCGCGCGCCTGCTGCAGCCGCGTGACGATGGCGGCGATGGGCTCGCTGCTGTCAAAGGGAATATCGACGGCAACCTCGTCGAACAGCCAATGCGCCGGGCCGGCCTCGGCAAGAATGGCGCGCGCGCCATCGACGACCGTGCTATCGAGCGCGGGATTGGCGGGATGGCAGATCAGCGTGGCAACGAGAGACATGCGCGGAAATTCGCTTCAGGAGGCAAGCCAGGGAGAAGGCCGGCGAGCGGCAGGCCAAGCGGTGCTTATCGCAGGGCCGACCGCCAGCGGCAAGTCGGCGCTGGCGCTGGCGCTGGCCGAGCGAACCGGCGGCGTTGTTATCAATACCGATTCCATGCAGGTCTACCGCGATCTGCGCATCATCACCGCGCGGCCGACGCCGCACGAGGAAGCGCGCGTGCCGCATCGGCTCTACGGCCATGTCGACGCCGCGGTGAATTGTTCGGCGGGGCATTGGGTCAGCGATGCCGCGGCGGTGCTCGCGGAAGCCCGCGCGCAACATCGGCTGCCGATCTTCACAGGTGGTTCCGGCCTTTACTTCAAGGCGCTGACGCGCGGCCTGTCGGCGGTGCCGCCGGTGGCTGCCGAGATCCGCGACAGCGTGCGGGCGCGGCTGGAACTTAACGGCGTCGAAGCGCTGCATGCCGAACTCGGCCAGCGCGATCCGGCTTCCGCCGAACGGCTCAAGCCGCGCGATCGCACCCGCATCGCGCGCGCGCTCGAGGTGATCGAGGCGACCGGCCGGTCACTGACCGACTGGCATCGCGATGGCTTGCCGCCGCTGTTGCCGCAAGGTGCGTTCCGCGCGGTGTTTCTGGCGCCGGAACGCGACGCGCTCTATGCACGGATCGACGCGCGGTTCGACATGATGCTGCAAGCCGGTGCGCTGGAGGAAGTAGCTCAGCTCGGCGCGCGGCAGCTCGATCCGCTGTTGCCGGCGATGAAGGCCCATGGCGTGCCAGCGCTGCTGCGTCATTTCAACGGAGAGATCACGCTGGAACAAGTCGCCGAGATTGGCCGCGCCGACACCCGCCACTACGCCAAGCGACAATTCACCTGGTTCCGGCATCAATTGCCGGAATTCGAGTGGGTGACGCCGGATGCGGCGCGGGGGTGGCTGGAGGCCCAGCTTTCGACCTAAGGACTGTCATTCCGGGACGCGCGTCTTCGCGCGGACCCGGAATCTCGAGATTCCGGGTTCGCTCGTTTCACTCGCGCCCCGGAATGACGAACAGGAGCCATGCGCGTTCGCCAACCGAAAAACACTCGCCGAACGCCCGGAACCCCGCTAAGCTCCAAAAATCGCGTTTCGCGAGCGGGTTCCCTTGACTTCTGGGGTTTGGCCGCTATGTTTCGCGCAACCTTCGGGAAGTCTGAGCCATACAATGCGTAATATTATTACCAAGCTCCTTATCGTAGTCGTACCCAGGCGCACCGCCGGGGATGGCTAGGGCCATCCAAAATCGGGCGGTGTGCAGGGGTCCTTACTGGGCCCCTTTTTATTTTTGAGACAACCCAACTGAAGACAACCAACTGAAGAAAGCCGCTGACGACAGCGGATCCGGAGCCAGCCATGAGCGACAAGAGCCACGACCCCAACCAGATGACCGGAGCCGCGATGATCGTGCGCGCGCTGATCGATCATGGCGTCCAGCATCTATTCGGCTATCCCGGCGGCGCGGTGCTTCCGATCTATGACGAGATTTTCCAGCAAAGCGAAGTCGAGCACATCCTGGTGCGGCACGAACAGGGCGCCGGCCACGCCGCCGAGGGCTACGCCCGTTCCACCGGCAAGCCCGGCGTGGTGCTGGTGACCTCGGGGCCGGGCGCCACCAACATGGTGACGCCGCTGACGGACGCGCTGATGGATTCGATTCCGCTGGTCTGCATCACCGGGCAGGTGCCGACGCATCTGATCGGCAATGACGCGTTCCAGGAATGCGACACGGTCGGCATTACCCGTCCCTGCACCAAGCACAATTGGCTGGTGCGTGACGTCAATGATCTGGCGAAGGTGCTGCACGAGGCGTTTTATGTCGCGACCACGGGCCGTCCCGGTCCCGTGCTGGTCGACGTGCCCAAGGACGTGCAGTTCGCGACCGGCACCTATCATCCGCCGCGCAAATCCGACGTGCATGTCTCCTATACGCCCCGGGTGAAGGGCGATGCGGCGCAGATCCGCAAGGCCGTGGCGCTGCTCGCGTCCGCCAAGCGGCCGGTGATCTATAGCGGCGGTGGCGTGATCAATTCCGGGCCCGAAGCCTCGAGGTTGCTGCGTGAACTGGTCGAAGCCACCGGCTTCCCGATCACCTCGACCTTGATGGGTCTGGGCGCCTATCCGGCGTCGGGCAAGAACTGGCTCGGCATGCTCGGCATGCACGGCACCTACGAGGCCAACATGGCGATGCACGGCTGCGATGCCATGCTGTGCATCGGGGCGCGGTTCGACGACCGGATCACCGGCCGTGTCGATGCGTTCTCGCCGGGCTCGAAGAAGATCCACATCGATATCGACCCGTCGTCGATCAACAAGAACATCCACGTCGACATCCCGATCATCGGCGATGCCGGCAATGTGCTCGGCGATCTCCTGCAGGTGTTCAAGGCGGAAGCGAAGAAGCCCGATCTCAAGCCGTGGTGGCAGGAAATCGCCAAATGGCGGGCGCGCAATTCGCTGTCCTACAAGAAGAACAACGATATCATCCTGCCGCAATACGCGATCGAGCGGCTGTTCGAGGCGACTCGTGGACGCGATACCTACATCACGACCGAAGTCGGCCAGCACCAGATGTGGGCGGCGCAGTTCTTCGGCTTCGAGGAGCCGCACCGCTGGATGACCTCGGGCGGGCTCGGCACCATGGGCTATGGCCTGCCGGCGGCGATCGGCGTGCAGGTCGCCCATCGCGACAGTCTGGTGATCGACATTGCCGGCGACGCGTCGGTGCAGATGACGATGCAGGAGATGTCGACGGCGGTGCAGTTCGATCTGCCGGTCAAGATCTTCATCCTGAACAACCAGTACATGGGGATGGTGCGGCAGTGGCAGCAATTGCTCCACGGCAACCGGCTGTCGCACAGCTACTCCGAGGCGCTGCCGGACTTCGTCAAGCTCGCCGACGCCTTTGGCTGCGTCGGTATCCAGGCGATCAAGCCCGGCGATCTCGACGGCGCCATCAAGGAAATGATCTCGGTCAAGCGTCCGGTGCTGTTCGATTGCCGGGTCGCGGCGCTGGAGAATTGCTTCCCGATGATCCCGTCCGGCAAGGCCCACAACGAGATGTTGCTGCCGGCCGACGCTAATGACGAGGCCACCGCGTCCGCCTTCGCCGGCGGCAAGGCCCTGGTGTGAGGTGAGGCCGCGCCATGTTTGATCTCGGACAATTGGAGCGAGCGCAGGAAGTTGTCGGCGCGGCGATGCCGCCGACCCCTGCGCATGGGTGGCCGTTGCTGTCGCAACGGCTCGGCGCGACAATTGTCGTCAAGCATGAGAACCACACGCCGACCGGCGCCTTCAAGGTGCGCGGCGGGCTGGTTTATGTCGATCGTCTCAAGCGCGAGCGGCCCGCGACCAGAGGACTGATCTCGGCGACGCGGGGCAATCACGGCCAGAGCCTGGCGTTCGCCGCGAGCCGTCACGGTCTGCCGGTGACGATCTATGTGCCATCGGGCAATTCGGTCGAGAAAAATCGCGCCATGCAGGCGTTCGGCGCCAATCTGGTCGAGCATGGCGATGATTTCCAGGCCGCGCGCGAGGAAGCCTTTCGCCGCGCGGAAGCCAGCCGGCTCGAGATGGTGCCGTCGTTCCATCCCGACCTGGTGCTGGGCGTTGCGACCTATGCGCTTGAATTGTTGCGAAAAGCGCCGGACCTCGATGTGCTCTATGTGCCGATCGGGCAGGGCTCAGGTATTTGCGGCTGCATCCTGGCGCGCGACCTGCTCGGACTGAAGACGGAGATCGTCGGCGTGCAATCGACCTTGGCGCCGTCTTATGCGCTGTCGTTCGCTGCCGGCACCATTGTGACGACCGAGACCAGCAACACGCTGGCCGACGGCATGGCGACGCGGATTCCGGATCCCGAGGCGCTTGCGATCATCCGCAAGGGCGCTTCACGCATCGTGCAGGTCACCGACGACGAGATCGGTGCCGCGATCCGGGCCTATTGGACCGATACGCATAACCTCGCCGAAGGCGCCGGCGCCGCGCCGCTCGCGGCTGCCATGCAGGACAAAGCGAAAAACCGCGGCAAGCGTGTCGGCCTGATCCTGAGCGGCGGCAACATCGATTTCGATCTGTTTCGGAAATGGGTCGGCCCGGACGTTGCGGTTGGCACCGAGCAACGGGTGGCGGTGTGATGATGACGAATTTTATCGCGAACCATCGACTACAAATTCTGCCGTCATCGTCCGGCTTGACCGGACGATCCAGTAATCCCTGCGCTTTCGATTCTATCTTGTGCGCCGGCGTTTACTGGATACCCGCTTTCGCGGGTATGACGGCCAAAGCGGGTACGACGGCCCGAGAACAACGAGGGACAAAATGAACCAGCCCGCATCCGCCTATTTCATGGAAGAGCGCCGTGATCCCGTGGAATCCCACACGCTCTCGGTACTGGTGCAGAACGAGCCCGGCGTGCTGGCGCGCGTGATCGGGCTGTTTTCCGGCCGCGGCTACAACATCGAAAGTCTCACGGTCTCCGAGACTGAAAGCCAGAAACACCTTTCCCGCATCACCATCGTCACCACCGGCACCCCGATGGTGATCGAGCAGATCAAGCATCAGCTCGACCGCATGATCCCGGTGTATCGCGTCGTCGACATGACGTTGTCCGGCCGCGCGATCGAACGCGAGCTTGCGATGGTGAAGGTGCGTGGCGGTGGCGACAATCGGGTCGAGGCGCTCAGGCTCGCGGATGCGTTCCGGGCCCGGGTGATCGACGCCACCGTCGAAAGCTTTGTGTTCGAGATCACCGGAAATTCCGCCAAAATCAGTCAATTCATCGACCTGATGCGCCCGCTCGGCCTTGTCGAGGTGTCGCGCACCGGGGTGGCCGCGATCGGGCGCGGGCCCGAGGGGATGTGAACCATGCTGGCGCGTGATTGGTACTATAACGAACGGCGACAGATCGGGCTCGATAACGCGGTTGCGTCGATCTGTGACTTTGACGACGATCGCGACATCCGCGCCCGCGCGGCGCTGGCCATGCTCGGCGTGCAGCGCGGCTGGCGGGTGGCCGATATCGGCTGCGGCAATGGCGTGCTGGCCTGCGAGGCCGCCCAGCTCGGCGCCGAAGTCGACGCCATCGATATCTCACCGGCGATGCTGGGGCTGGCGAAGATCCAGGCCAGCGACCGCAAGGTTGCGATCCGGACCCAGTCGGCGGGGCTGTTGAGCTTTGCCTATCAGCCCAATTCCTATGACCTCGTCGTCAGCGAGTTCACGCTGCATCATCTGCCGGATTTCTGGAAGGCGGTGGCGATGTCGCGAATCTATAACGCGCTGAAGCCGGGCGCCTGTTTCTTCCTGCGCGATATCGTCTTCGTCAGCATGCCCGACGGATCCGAGCGCGATGTCGAGGCGTGGGCGGACTTCAATATCAAGAACCACGGCTTCTCGCGCGACAGTGTCGTCACCCATATGCGCGACGAATATTCGACCTTCGGCTGGGTGATCGAGCGGATGTTGACCGATGTCGGCTTCACGCTGGTCGCCGCCGATTATCACGCGCCGCTGCATGGCACTTATCTGCTGCGGAAGCCGAAACCAGGCGAGCAAAGCTAGACTTCGATGAAGCCAGCCGATGTCTGCCTGGCCGTATTGGTAGCGGTGATCTGGGGGTTTGGTTTTGTCCTGAGCCGGATCGCGCTTGACGAATTTTCGCCGCCGCTGATGACGGTGCTGCGATTTGCCATCGCGGCATTGCCGTGCCTGCTGGTGCCGCGGCCGAAAGTCAGCTGGCCGGTCCTGATCTCGATCAGCTTCACGCTGTTTCTCGGTCAGTTCCTGGCCCAGGCCTATGCGATCTCCCACGGCGTTCCCGTCGGTCTCTCCAGCGTCATCGTGCAAAGCCAGGCGCTGTTTACCATCGGCTTCGCGGCGATCGCGTTCCGTGAACTGCCGACGCCGGTGCAGTCCATCGGTATCGGCATCGCCACTGTTGGCCTGCTGATGATTTGCGGCACCGTCGGCCATGATTTCAGTATCGGCGCCTTTGCGGCGCTGATGATTTGCCCGGTCAGTTTTGCGATCGGCAATCTGTTGCTGCGCCGCGCCAATGACGTGCCGATGTTCGACCTGTTTTCGTGGCTGTGCCTGGTCGCTGCGATTCCGCTGTTCGCGCTGACGCTGTTCGTGGACGGACCGCGGGCGACCTGGCACGCGCTGTCGCATATGTCGCTGACGGGGTTGGCCTGCATGCTCGCGCTCGGGGGCATTTCGACCAGCATCGCCTATTGGCTATGGGGCCGGCTGTTGCGGGATTATACCGCGGCACAGGTGGTGCCGTTCGCGCTGCTGGTGCCGTTCGTCGGCTCGGCGGCGTCAAGCCTCGTGTTCGGCGAGCGCTTCGGGCCGCTGCGGCTGTCCGGCATGGTCATCGTCGTCTGCGGCATTGCCATTATGTTGCTGTCGAAGCGGTGGCAAACCTCATCGAAATCAGACTCATCCACATCAGCCTCATCGAAGCCCGTCATGCCCAAGATCGCCTGAGTGTCTCATGTCGCACACACTGTTGATCGCTTTTGTGCTGTTCGCCACCGTGATGTTCTTCACGCCGGGGCCGAACAACATCATGCTGTTGTCCTCGGGGTTGACCTACGGCTTCCGCCGCACCTTGCCGCACATCGCGGGCATCACCATCGGGTTTGCCTTCATGGTGGGGGCGGTGGGACTTGGGCTTGGAACCGTCTTCATTGCCTATCCGGTGCTGCAGACGGTCCTGAAATATGCCGGGGTCGCCTATCTGGTCTATCTCGCCGTCGCCATCGCAATGGCCGAGCCCGTACTGCCCGATCAGGACAACCGGCGCGGGCCGATGACCTTCTGGGGCGCGGCCATGTTCCAGTGGATCAACGCCAAGGGCTGGGTGATGGTGATCGGCACCATCACCGCCTATGCGGCGATCGCGGCCTATCCGTGGAACATTACGATCCAGGTGGCACTGAGCCTGCTTCTGGGGGTGCTGTCCTGCAGCGCCTGGGCCTCGTTCGGCAGCTCGCTGCGGCCGGTCCTGAGCTCCCGCAGGGCCGTGCGCGCCTTCAATATCGTGATGGCGCTGCTGCTGCTGGCCTCGCTCTATCCGGTATTCATGGACGCATGATGCCGCACCGCGCCATGCAGAAACGGGTTTCCCCTGAGGTCGAAAATGGACTAGACAACGCCGGAAATTTGCAATCCGAACAGCCCTTAAATCCCGACTTATCGGCCGATATTGGCCACTGAAGAGGAAACGACCATGCGTGTTTATTACGATCGCGACGCCGACCTGAACCTGATCAAGGGCAAAAAGGTCGTCATCGTCGGCTATGGCAGCCAGGGCCACGCCCATGCGCTGAACCTGAAGGATTCCGGCGTCAAGGACGTGGTGATCGCGCTGCGCAAGGGCTCGGCCTCCGCCAAGAAGGCTGAAGCCGCCGGCTTCAAGGTGATGGAAGTCGCCGAGGCCGCCAAATGGGCCGACCTCGTGATGATGCTGACCCCCGACGAATTGCAGGGCGACATCTACCGCGAGCATCTGCACGACAACATGAAGAAGGGCTCGGCCCTGGTGTTCGCGCACGGCCTCAACGTGCATTTCAACCTGCTCGACCCGCGCGCCGATCTCGATGTGCTGATGATCGCGCCGAAGGGCCCCGGCCATACCGTGCGCTCCGAATATCAGCGCGGCGGCGGCGTGCCCTGCCTGATCGCGATCGCCAAGGATGTCTCGGGCAATGCCCATGACCTCGGCCTCAGCTACGCCTCGGCGATCGGCGGCGGCCGCGCCGGCATCATCGAGACCTCGTTCAAGGAAGAATGCGAAACCGATCTGTTCGGCGAGCAGGTGGTGTTGTGCGGCGGCCTGGTCGAACTGATCAAGGGCGGCTTCGAGACGCTGGTGGAAGCCGGCTACGCGCCGGAGATGGCGTATTTCGAATGCCTGCACGAAGTGAAGTTGATCGTCGATTTGATCTATGAAGGCGGTATCGCCAACATGAACTACTCGATCTCCAACACCGCCGAATACGGCGAATACGTCACCGGCCCCCGCATCGTCACCTCGGAGACCAAGGCCGAGATGAAGCGCGTGCTCAGCGACATCCAGTCCGGCAAGTTCGCCCGCGACTGGATGCTCGAGAACAAGGTCAACCAGACCTCGTTCAAGGCTACCCGCGCCAAGCTCGCCGCCCACCCGATCGAGGAAGTCGGCGAGAAGCTCCGCGACATGATGCCGTGGATCAAGAAGGGCGCACTGGTCGACAAGTCGAAGAACTAAGGGCTGCTCCACCATTGACGCACGAGGTCGCGCGCGATCTCAAAAATCCGGAGGCGCATCTCGTTGGAGGTGCGCTTCTTTTTTGTCGATTTTGCCTGCGTGCTTTTTGCTGCGCTGCTAAAAAAGCGCCAGAACATCTCGGGCGGCTTTTTTCCAGTGTGGCACTTGCGCGGTTCCCCGTTCATGATGACATGTCATGGGACCAAGGGGGAGCCAATCATGAGATCTGTTGTCATTACGGGTGCGTCGACCGGCATCGGCTGGGCCACCGCGAAACTGTTGCTCGATCGCGGATTTCGGGTGTTCGGCAGCGTGCGCAAGCAGGCCGACGCCGACCGTTTGAAAAGCGAATTCGGCGCCAACTTCACCCCCTTGTTGTTCGATGTCACCGACGAGGCCGCGGTACTGTCGGCCGCGCGCGAGGTCCGTGCGGCGCTGGGCGGCGAGACGCTGGCCGGCCTGGTCAACAATGCCGGTATCGCGGTTGCCGGTGCGCTGCTCGAATTGCCGATCGAGCGATTCCGCAGTCAGATGGATATCAACGTGATCGGGCCGATCATGGCTTCGCAAGCCTTCGGTCCGCTGCTCGGGGCGGATCCGGAGCTGAAGGGGCCCAAGGGGCGGATCGTGATGATGTCGTCCGTCGCGGGCAAAAGCGGCAACCCGCTCGGCTCGGCCTATGCGGCGTCGAAGCATGCGATCGAAGGATTGTCGGAAAGCCTGCGCCGCGAGCTGATGCTGTTCGGCATCGACGTCATCATCATCGCGCCCGGCGCGGTGAAGACGCCGATCTGGGGCAAAAGCGGCGACGCGATCGCTGCCGCCGACAACAATTCGCCCTACCGTCCGGCCCGGACAAAAATCCTTGAATTCGCAAAACATCTCAGCGAAATCGCATTGCCGCCGGAGAAAATCGCCGAACGAATTCTGGAAGCCCTGACGTCGCCGAACCCGAAGGTGCGTTACCAGATCGCGCCTGATCCGATGCGGCAGTTGATCCTCAACACGCTGCCCAAGCGCATGGTCGACAAGCTCATCGCCAAGCGTCTCGGCTTGATGCCGCCGGCATGACCGAGCCGCGCGCCCGCGAGCTGGAAGGCCTCGGCCAGCAGTGACGACAACAGTCAAGAGCCGTGCGGAGCTGACCGAGCTCGCGAACGAGGCCCTTCGTGATCAGCCGGGATGCGAAACCGCCTCCGTTCCCGGCGTCCAGGGGCTGCCCGATATCCGCGCGGGCCGTAACTGGGAGATTCCCAACGTCGTTCTTGGCGACAGCCTGATCAGCGACGTCGATCGTGCTGTCATCACCGTGCACCATCGATTGGGCCGGCAGTTTCATTTGCTGGTGGACGAGTAAAGCCGGGATCATCCTGCCCGCATCACAGGTCGCGGCCGCGACGACATCGCGATCATCCGCACCGCAAACACCGCGAATAGCGGGATCAGGAACAGCGCGTAGATCGGCATGTCGGGGATCCGCTTGCCGAACGACACCACGAACTGCAGCAGCAGATAATAGCCGCCGCAAAGGTGCAGGATGCGCCAGGCGCGTGGGCCGAGCGCGTCGGCGCTGCGGTCGAACGAGGTCGCCGTCATCCCGATGATGAAGGCATAGCCGATGCCGCCGAAGATAAAGGAGGCGGCTGACGTGGCTTCCCTGAACAGCGGCGGGGACATCGTGGCGAAGCAGACGATGGCGACGGCGTGGATCGCGTGCGAGGCGGCGAAGGAGACGCCGAGGTAACGCCGGTTGCGGCGCTGCCATCGCGTCCAGGCGTTAGGCCACAGCCGGGCCAGCGCACCGGCGCTGAAGGCCAGGCAAAACAACGACAGCGAGGTCCGCGCCGTGAAGCGGATCACCATCCGCACGCCATCCACCTCGAATTGCCGCATGGCGGCAATCCAGACCGACAGGCCGATCAGGGTCAGGGCCAGCGCGGCAAACAGCCGCCAGCCCTCGAACCAGTCTTGACGCTGCGATAGCATGATCGTTCCTCCCGTTGCAATGTAATCACCAACTACATTTGGTCGAACCGCTGCGTCAAATGTGTATGCAGTGCTTACATTCACGATCGCGCGATGCTATGGAAGCGGATGTTGGACTCCCGCAAGTCGATTCCCCGCAAGTCTGCCCTAGCCAAATCTGCCCTGGGCAAGCCTCGGTCGCCGAGGCCGGCATCGGCGCCGAAACGCCCGGCCGTGCCCCAAGCGAGGGCGTCAAAGCCCTACCATCATGGCGATCTCAAGCGCGTCCTGATCGATGCCGCGCTGGATCTGGCCGAGCAGGGCGGTCCGGAGGCGGTCAGCGTGCGTGAGGCCGCGCGACGGGCCGGGGTGTCGCCGGGGGCGCCGTTCCGGCATTTTCCGAGCCGCGACGCGCTGCTGACGGCGGTGGCGGAGGAAGCGCAGCGGCGCTTCCGGATCGAGCTGGAAGCAGCCCTGGCCCGTGCGCCGGCGAGCGATCCGCTGGCGCGGTTTCGCAGCCTCGGCCTCGGCTATCTGCGCTGGGCAATGCGCAATCCGGCGCATTTCGAGATCATCTCGACCGGCCGGTTGTTCGATCATGACGGGGCCGAGGAGCTCACGCGCGACAATGCCGAGCTGATCGGGATGACCGAGCGCCTGCTCGCGCAGGCGTTCGCCGACGGCGCGCTGCGCGCCACCGATCTGAAGCGGGTGCAGATCGCCGGCCGCGCTCTGGTGTATGGCTTTGCGCGCATGAATATCGACGGCCATTTCAAGCGCTGGGGCGTCGCGGACGCCGAGGCCACCGGTGAGGCGATCCTCGATCTCTTCATCGACGGTATCGCCCGGCACCCCCGGCAGGGCTGAAACGCACCGGGAGCGCTGAATTTACTGAGCCCGGCGTCTCCCGAGCAAATTCATTGTGTGTTCATGACGGTTCCATTACATTTTTATGACATGACGCAGTCTCCGGCTGCGTCGTCGGCCTCCTGGCTGTTGCCAACCAAGGCTCAAGGTCTGCGCCGGGTGGTGTTGCGTTTAGCCCATGGCGCTCGCGCCAATTCCAGGTCCATCCGCCACGACGGCGACCGGCGGCCTCGCCTCGGTCGGCCTGTGGCGGCTGCTTGCCGTGGCGGCGCCACAACTGGCGGCGCTGGCGGTGATGTTTCAAACCGAAACCGACCTCAGTTCGCGCACCGGCTTTCTGCTGTCCTGGGGCATCCTGAACTTCTTCTGGATCGCATTGCTGCGGCGCCCCGCGCTGTCCGGCGCGTTGTCGCTGACCTTGGTGGTGGTACTGGTGCTGCTGTCGCGGCTCAAGCACGACGTCGCGCAGATGACCGCGAACTTCGTCGATCTGATGGTGATCGATCGCGATACCGCGTCGTTCCTGTTTACGATCTTTCCGCATCTGCGCTGGTCGGTGATTGCCGCGGCCGTCGTCACCATCCCCTTGATGTATGCGCTGTGGTGGCTCGATCCGCTCCGCATCCGCCGCTTGCCGGCCGTGGCCTGCGCGCTGGCGTGTCTGGCCGCTTTGGTCGGTTATGCCGTCGCCTGGCCGGATGAAGCCTGGCGCGGCTATTACGATGACGGCTATCTGTCGAAATTTTCCCGCTCCGGCGTGACCGCGGTATCGGATTTCATCCAATACGGCTTCATGGAATCGGACGCGGTGGCCCAGGATCATCTCAACGTGCCGCTGGTGGATTCCTGCCATCCCGCCGGGCGGCGGCCCAACATCATCATGATCCACGACGAATCCAGTTTTGACATTCGTCAGGCCGAGGGCATCAAGGTGCCCAGGGGCTATGGCAGCTACTTCAATTCGTTCGACGGCAAGGCGCGCAAATTCCTCGCCGAGAGCAATGGTGGCCCGAGCTGGTTCACCGAATACAATGTGCTCGCCGGGCTGTCGTCGCGTTCGTTCGGCCGGTTCGCCTATTTCGTCACCCGCATTGCTTCGGGCCGGGTCGAGCGCGGTCTGCCGCTGGCGTTGCGCCGCTGCGGCTACGGCACGCTCTCGCTCTATCCGGCCTATGGTGCCTTCATGAGCGCACGCAGTTTCCAGGCCACCACCGGCATCGAGCATTTTTACGACGCGCGCGACCTCGGCGCCCGGGATGTCGAGCCCGACAGCTTCTTCTACGACAAGGCGCTGACCCTGATGTCGGAGCAGACGCCGGCGACGCCGCTGTTTGCGTTCGTTTATCTCGGCGCCAACCATTTTCCCTGGGAAACGCGCTTCCGCCCGGACCTGATGCCATCCTGGCGCAATACCGGCAACGAGCCGGTGGTTGACGAATATCTGCGCCGGCAGGCCATGAGCGTGGCCGATTACACCTCGTTCATCGCGGGGCTGAAAAAGAAATTCCCGGGCCAGCCGTTCCTGATCGTGCGCTATGGCGATCACCAGCCGGAATTCTCGCCGCACATCCTCGATCCCGGCCTGGACGAAGCGGGGGTCGGCAAGAAATTGATGAGTTACGACCCGCGCTATTACGCGACCTATTATGCGATCGACGCGGTCAATTTCGAACCGGTCAGGAGCCCGACCGAGATGGAAACCATCGACGGCGCCTATCTGCCGCTGGTGATCCAGGAAGCCGCCGGCATTCCGCTCGATCCTTCGTTCGAAGAGCAGAAGAAGATCATGCTTCGCTGCAATGGCGTGTTCTACGCCTGCAAGGACGGCGCGGAGGCCCGCCGCTTCAACCGCCTCCTGATCGACGCCGGCATGATCAAGGGATTGTAGCGAAAATCCGCCGGCGCGGCGCTGCCCGCGGGTGATGTCCGATGCGCCGGGCCGAATGGCATCACGTCCCGGTCGCCGCCTTCTTGTTTCGGGTGCTGCTGGATTCGACGAGGGCGAGGATACGATCCGCCTCGGTGCGCCAGTCGGGACTGCGGGCGAATGTTTCGCTGCCCTTGCGGCCGAACAGGCCGTCATCGGCGAGGTCCGCCACCCAGGCCTGGCGCTCGGCGGTGCCCTGCGCCGACCACGGCGTGAGGCCGGCCTCGCGTACGGTCTCCGCCACTTCGCGAACCTCTTCGCTGCGCCGACGGCCATGTTCGATCACGCGCTGGAAGAAATATGCGCCCTGTTTTTCCCAGTTGATGCCGGGAAAGGTTTCCGCCAGCGAGGCGAGCACCGCATCCTCGACGCCGTAGGCGCGCGCGGTGGTGAAGCTTTCGATGACCATCGCTTCCAGGCCCTTGATCATCACGCTGCGGCACATTTTGACCGCCGAGGCGACGCCGAGTTCCTTGCTCGCGACCTTGGCAGCGAAGCCCAACTCCACCAGCAACGGCGCCAGTTCGGTCGCTCCCGCGCCGCCCAGCAACAACGGCACCTTGATGCGATAGGGCGGGATCGACGTCATCACGGCGCCTTCGACATAGCGGCCACCGCTGCCGTCGATCAGCGCGGCGGCGCGACGCTTGGCGCCCGGCGAGCATGAATTGAAGTCCAGGAAAAACATGCCTGGCTTTATCGCCGGCGCACAGGCTTGCGCGACCAATACGGCCTGGCTCGCGGTGACTGCGGAGACGATGAAGTCGGCTTTGGCGGCGAGATCGGCATGCGACTCGGCCAGTGCGACGCCGTGCGTCCCGGCATGATCGCGCAACGCGGCGGCCTGATCGCTGCCGCCGAGCTTGAGGTCGTAGGCGCTGACCCGCACTTCGTGCTTGCGCAAATCCTCGGCGAGGATGCGGCCGACTTCGCCATAGCCGACGAGACCCACATTCCAGCTCTTTGGGTTGGTCGAATTGTCGATCATCTGAAACGATCTCCGGATATGGAACACGCGAGCGTCGCGAAGCTAATCCTGCGATCAACAGGGCCTGATATCAAGTCCTAGCGTTTCCCGACCTTGTCCCATAGCCACCGCGCCACGGCATCCGGCGACGAGGTCGCATCATTGCCGGCCGCGCGCAAATTCGCCTCGCGCATGACGGCGATGTCGATTTTGCCGAGCAGCGGCTGCAACGCCGCGCGCAAGGCCTGATCGCCGGATCGTTTCGGCGAGATCAGCACGATCGCATCGTAAGGCGGGATCGCGTGCCGGTCGTCGTCCAGCGCGACCAGATCGTATTTCGCGATCAGCCCATCGCTGGTGTAGCCCGCGATCACATCGACTTCGCCTGACGCGACCGCGGCATACATGAAGTCCGGTTGCATCTGGCGTTGCGCGCGGAATGCCAGCCCGTAGGCCTTCCGGATGCCTGCCCATTCGGGGCGCGAGAAGAACTCATAATCGGCGGCGACGGACATCGCGCCGGCATGCGAGACGAGATCGCTGATGGAGTGAACGCCAAGTGCCTCGGCGCGCTTGCGCGGCATCACCAGCGCGTAGGCGTTGGCGAAGCCAAGCTCGCCCAGCAGCGTGACCTTCTGCTGCGCCAGGATGGTCTTTAATTCTGCGAGCAGTTCCTCGCGCGGCCTGATATCGCTGTGGTGGAATTGATTGGCCCACAAGGTGCCGGAATAGTCGACGTAGACGTCGATATCGCCAGTCACCAACGCGTCGAAGATCACGTTGGAGCCGAGGCCCTCGCGGGTCGAGGCCGTCAATCCCGCCGCGCGCAGCCGCTGCGCCACCAGCGCGGACAATACATATTGTTCGGCAAAGGTCTTGGCGCCGACAATATAGCTCGATGGCGAGCGCGCCATGGTCGGCACCAATGTCGCCACCACCAGCGCCGCAATGCCGAGGCCACCGAGCGCAACGCGGAGGCGGCTACGCAGGCGAATGCCGGTCTCGATCAACGCCAGCAATTGATCGACCGCGAGCGCGAGCAGGGCTGCGGACGCGCAGCCGAACAATACGAACACCCAGTTCTGGGTCTGCAGCCCGGCGAAGATGTAATTGCCGAGGCTGGTCTGGCCGATCGGCGTCGACAGCGTCGCGGTGCCGATCACCCAGACCGCCGCGGTACGGATACCCGCCATCATCACCGGCAGCGCCAGCGGCAGCTCGACGGTGAACAGCGATTGCGATGGCGTCATGCCGACGCCTTGCGCGGCCTCGAGGATGGCGGGGTCGACGCCACGAAGCCCGGTGATGGTGTTGC
>JBDTKZ010000023.1:0-9024 GCA_039935075.1 Bradyrhizobium sp. | reverse complement strand
TGGTCGGCCTGTCCAGTCTTCGCGTGAAAAATAACGCTTCACATCCGACCCAAATCACCGGCTTATTCTTGGCTATCCCGTCCCAAACGAGGGGCGTTTCGCGATCGTCACGAACGTGGAGCGGGATGCGGTGGACGCGGAGGCGCTATTGACGAACAGCGCTCAAGCGGACGGCGAAGTCGTGTGGTCCTGACGCCCCGATGCTGGCGTCAAGTTCGTGGGAAATTTCTCGCGGGCGACGGTGGCAAGAAAGCCGGTCACCGGGGAGAGCTCGAAATAAGCCGTAAAAACCATTGCGCAGGGAAGGCCGGACTGCTTCCGCTGAACCTGTATGCTCGTGTGCGCTTTTTTTGTCTGCCTTTGCACGCGAGACCGCGGGTGCGGCGCGCACCCGGTCTTCCCTGCGTCCCTCTCGGGATCGCACTGCGCCCTCTGATGACAGAGGGTGGAATTTTCCAGCAAAGCTCGGGCGCAACATGCCGCGAGATCGCGGAAGTGTGCTTGCGAACGGCGTATGCGATTTCACCTCGCCCCGCTTGCGAGGGAGAGGTCGGCGCGCATCGTTAGATGCGTGACGGGTAAGGGGCCTCTCATCGAGTCCGGCTTGTTAAAACGCCCCCTCACCCGCTCGCAAGGGCTCACGACCTCTCCCCGCAAGCGAGGTGAGAAAGATCAGCTGTTTGACAATTGAATCAGAAATTGAGCCCAGGATTAAGTCTCCGGGATGGGCTTTGGGTCTCGGCGGCCCGCACCCTGCGCGGGGGTTTCATCGGAGCTATGGATTGCGCCGGCCGCTCGCCGCGAAGCAGCGCGGGTTGTGCTTTTTGGCCACAGGCAAACGATTTATCGTCCGAGGGCCAACTGGTCCTGTCCAGACCATTGAGAGCCGTAAAACTATTTAAGATATTGAAAATATTATTGTATTTTAGATTTTTGGCATTTCGAAACCCACGTCCGATCGCGACAATTCACGTCTTATCACGGCCTTGTGATCACCTCTTATGGACCTGAAAGCGAATCCCCACGTTTTCAGGACTGAGATGTTGAACCTGTCAGCGGAACGACGACACCAATTTCCACTAGAGGCAGTTAGACGGCAGGAGGCTTTGATGAATCATTCGATCTATAGCGCCGACCGCTCGACGCACCTCAAGATTGTGGTCGTTGCGCTTGTGGCAGGTATCGCAGTCGCGGGCTTTGGCATCTCGGCCCGCAATACCGACGATGGCTACACCCAGACCGCGCGCGTCGTGAAGGCGGGCAAGGCGGTCACATTGACCAGTTCAGACGCGTCGATGGTGCGATAAGGAATTTGTGAATTCACGCGGCTCTTTAACCAGCCCCCCAAAGTCGCCACGTGAGTATGTAGAAGACCCCCAACTACCCCCAAGTTGACTACCGAAAACGCCCGCTCCCCACGGGCGTTTTCTTTTTGTCGGGACGCGGATTCACGGGTGGCAGATTCAGCCGTCGCGTGCAGCCTCAGCGCGGCGACGGCGGCACGGTCTCCACCAGCTTGCCGGTAAAGACCGGCGTCGAATGCGGGTTGCCGTCGGGCGAGCCGCCGGCCTGCTCGACCGTCACCGCATAGGTCGCGGCGTTGATGGTGTCGGCGTCATAGGATGCCAGCACCGGACGCGCGGTGAAATCGCCGCTGTCGATCACACCCAGCGAGCGCGGCTTGGGCAGCTTGTCGGAGATCAGCCAAAGCTCGAAACTCTTGCCGGCTTCGGGCGCAGCGTCGACCTTGCGAATGGTGAAATTCTTCGTCGCACCATCGACCGTGAGAATGAACGCCGGCGCGCCGCCCTGCTTCTGCAGCACGGCGACGTATTGCGCGGACGGCGGCGCGGGCTGCGCCACGGGTGCCTTGACCTCGGCCACCTGGATGCGCGGTTTCGGGCGAAGGCCGTCGGGCAGCAGGTCCGGCTGATAGATCCCGATCGTGAACATCGCGACCAAAGCGGCCGCGATCGCGCTGGTCGCGGTCGCGACATTGCGCCAGCGCCGCGCCCGGCTGGCGAATTCGATTACGTTGGCGTTGTCGACCGGGGTTGCAGGTTGCAGTATTCCGGATTGAACGACCCCAGGCTGAGCGACGTCGGGCGCCGGCACCGGCGGCGATTCCGGCAGCACCAGCGCGGCCTGCGTGCCTGAATGTCCGATCGCGGCCTTGATGTTCTCCCACACAATCGGCCGCGGCTCGACCGATCCGACCATCTGGTTCAGGACGCCGAGCTTCTGCTCCCATGCGTCGACCATCGCCGTGAAGTCCTTGTCGACGGACATCATGGCCTCGACCTGCGCGCGCTCCTCGGCATCCAACGTGCCGATGGCGTATTCCGCGGCGAGCGCGATATGGTCTTCGCTGTAAGCCATCATCTAGAGTCCGAAACCTTCAAAGTCCAAGACCTTCAAAGTCCAAGACACTCCCTGATATCCATCATGCTGCGACGCAGCCATGTCTTCACCGTATTCACCGGCGTCTCGAACTTCGCCGCCAGTTGCTCCCGGCTCCAGCCGTTGTAATAGGCCAGCAGCACGAGCTTCTGACGATCGGGCTCAAGCCGCCCGACGCACTCCAGCAACCGCTTCAGCTCTTCGCTCATCTCCCGGCGCGCCAGCGGATCCGGGCTGTCGGCGGCCACTTCCATCGCCGCCGGCTCTTCTTCGATCGAGACTTCGCTGCGCTTGCGCACGACGTCGATGGCACGGTTTCGGGCGATCGATGCCATCCACGTGATCGGCGACGCCAGGCCGGGATTGAACTGCCCGGCACTGTTCCATATCTTGACGTAAGCCTCCTGGATAACTTCCTCCGCGAGATCCTGTCGCCGCAAGATACGGAGGACCACGCCGAATAGTTTCGCGCGCGTAGCGGCGTAAAGGCGCTCGAAAGCGGCCTCATCGCCCTTCGCTACGGCAGCAATCAGCCATACCAGCTCCGCCGGCGTCAGCATTCAGCGTCCTTTAGAACCCGCGATGCCCCCATCGCTTTGCAGATAGCGGCAGCATTCCAGACTTGTCCTATCATACCTTGCCCCCAACAGGTCCACCACGTTGCCGATCACAGGGCTGTGGACATCGAAATAAAAAACCCGGACCTCACGGCCCGGGTTCGAAAGATGTTGGAACTGGCTGACGAAACTCAGGCCGTCAGGCGACGGCCCCGATACGCGAGCGCATCAGCCCGATCGAGTCGAGATCGGCCTGTTCGCGTGCGTTCTCTTCGGCGCGTTCCCGCGCCTGGTCGCGCTCGTCCAGCAGCTCGACTTTCTTGAGTTCCTCGAAGGCCTCGCCCAGCAGGCTCTTGGCGTCTTCGAGCTGGATGCGCAGCTCGTCGGCCGACCGGGTCAGATTTTCCCGGCGCTGGATCGCGGCCTTGGCGTAGGTCGGATAGGCGAAATGCGCGGGATCGTTGATGCCGGCGCGCTCCTGCTCGGTCTGGATTTCGCGTTCGAGGTCGACCGACATGCGCTGGAAATCGGCAATCATGCCCTCAATCTGGGCGACCCTTCGACGCTTTTCGTCGACCTGAAACTTCTTCAGGCGGATTAGCGTTTCACGTGACTTCATCGACTCATACTCCCCAGAAGTCCCAATCTGAACGCGGGACAAGACCGGCATCCCCCAAGGGGCCCCACCGGCATCTCTCTACTGCGATGCGGATGATGGCCTGACAAAGTTAGCGTTCCGTTTCCAAGCTTCCCAGGATTTGCTCAAGTTTCCGATAGCCCTCGTCGAGACCGGAGACTTCGTCCTTGGCCTGGCGCAGGAACCCCTCGAGCGGCTCATGCAGCCGGATCGCCTCGTCGACCTCGGGGCTGGAACCCGCCCGGTAGGCGCCAAGCCGGATCAGTTCCTCCATGTCGGCATAGGTTGCCATCACCTGGCGCCCCCGCATGATGGTCGGCAGATAGGCCGGATCGGCCGATTTCGGCATGGTCCGGGACACCGATTTGAGAATGTTGATCGCCGGGAACCGGCCGCGCTCGGCGATCGACCGCTCCATCACGATGTGACCGTCCAGGATGCCGCGGACCGCGTCCGCGATCGGCTCATTATGGTCGTCGCCATCCACCAGCACGGTGAAGACCGCGGTGATGCTGCCGGCGCCGATCCCGGGGCCGGCGCGCTCCAGCAGCTTCGGCAATTCAGTGAACACCGTCGGCGTGTAGCCCTTGGCGGTCGGCGGCTCGCCCGCCGACAGGCCGATCTCGCGCTGCGCCATCGCAAAACGGGTGACGGAATCCATCAGGCACAGCACGGATTTGCCTTCGTCGCGGAAATATTCTGATATCGCCAGGGTCAGATAGGCCGCCTGCCGCCGCATCAAAGCCGGCTCGTCCGAGGTCGCCACCACCACCACCGAGCGCGCCAATCCCGCATCGCCGAGGTCGTCCTGCAGGAATTCCTGCACCTCGCGGCCACGTTCGCCGACCAGGCCGATCACCGTGATATCGGCATCGACATTGCGCGCCAGCATCGACAGCAGCACCGATTTGCCGACACCGGAACCCGCGAAGATGCCCATGCGCTGGCCGCGACAGCAGGTCAGGAACGTATTGAGCGAGCGCACGCCGAGGTCGAGCGGGGCGCCGACGCGCTTGCGCGAATGGGCCGGCGGCGGCGAGTTCCGGAACGCCATTGGCGACGGCCCTTGCGGCAACGGCCCCTTGCCATCGATCGGCTCGCCCATCGCATTGATGACGCGGCCGAGCCAGGATGGCGCCGGCCGCACCTGGCTCGCGGCATTGGCGATCACCGCGCGGCAACCGCGCCGGACGCCATCGAGGCCGGCGAACGGCATCACCACCGCGTTGTCGCCGGTGAAGCCGATCACCTCGCACGGGATAAAGCGGTTGCCGCCGGTCTCGATCACGATGCGGGCGCCGACCGACATCGCGTGGATCGGGCCGGCGACCTCGACCATCAGGCCGCGAACGCCGACCACCCGGCCATAAATATTGACGCCGTCGATCTCTTCGATCTGCTGGGCGAGTGCCTTCATTGCGAAACCCTTAAGTTTTCACGATTTGAGGGCCGGCCCTTAACCTCGTGTTTACCCGCATCGTTAATCATTGCGTCACTGTCTTTGGTGACTGAGAGCACTCGACCGTCAGAACGAAGGTTGAGTCGAAAGAGTCGGTTGGGCCCGTCTCTTAATGTGGAACTTGAACGATATCGGATAGAAAAAACTGCTTCGAAGCAATATCTTAGGGCGATTCGAAAAAAATTGCACGGTAAGAGCTTGCGCACGTGAATCAGATTTTGTTAACCATATGTCGTCAGGATCCGAATCAGTTGTTCAAAGGCGTTTTGAGTGCCGCAAGTGCGGCCGACCTGACGCCCGGGGCGGCGACTATAGGGGACTGGCATGCGCGTATTGCTGATAGAAGATGACAGCGCCGTCGCGCAGTCGATCGAGCTGATGCTCAAATCCGAGAGTTTTAACGTCTATACGACGGATCTCGGGGAAGAAGGCGTCGATCTCGGTAAACTTTACGATTACGACATTATCCTTCTCGACCTCAATCTGCCTGATATGTCGGGTTACGACGTGCTCAAGCAGCTTCGGGTTTCGAAAATCAAGACACCCATCCTGATCCTCTCCGGCCTCGCCGGCATCGAGGACAAGGTCAAGGGTCTCGGCGTCGGCGCCGACGACTACATGACCAAGCCCTTCCATAAGGACGAACTGGTCGCGCGCATTCATGCGATCGTCCGCCGTTCCAAGGGCCACGCCCAGTCGGTGATCCAGACCGGCGATCTCGTGGTCAATCTCGACACCAAGACGGTCGAGGTCGGCGGCCAGCGCGTGCATCTGACGGGCAAGGAATACCAGATGCTGGAGCTGCTCTCGCTCCGCAAGGGCACCACGCTCACCAAGGAAATGTTCCTCAACCATCTCTATGGCGGCATGGACGAGCCCGAGCTGAAGATCATCGACGTCTTCATCTGCAAGCTGCGCAAGAAGCTCGCCAACGCCTCCGAGGGCCGCAACTTCATCGAAACGGTCTGGGGCCGCGGTTACGTGCTGCGCGAGCCGCACGAAGTCGAAGAACGCATCCCCGCCTGACCTCAAGGGTTTACCGCGCGCCGCAAGGCTCGCTCCTCCCGACTGGACCCCGCCGCAAATGGCGGGGTTTTTGTTTTTGGGGCCTCGTTTTTGTTTTGGGGATTGAACGGACGGGGTCTGTGCGCCGACAGACCGGATGTGCGACCCTGCTGCCCAAGGTCGTAGCTTGAGCGCATCGATCGAAATCCTGGGGGCGCGCCGTCACATGATCCTTCAATCCCTGGCCGGGTTGCCGGCCTTCCTGGTCTATTTCTGCACCGGCGTGGTGGCCGTGATGGCCTATCTGCTGGTCTACACCCGCGTCACGCCGCACAATGAATTCCAGCTGATCCGCGACAATGATCCGGCCGCGGCGATCGCCTTGGGCCTGAGCCTGATCGGCTTCGTGCTGCCGGTGGTGAGCGCCATCGCCCATTCCGCCAATGTCTGGGATTGCCTGATCTGGAGCGCCATCGCGCTGATCGTGCAGATCGCGGTCTATTTCATCGTCAAGATCCCGGTGCCGAACCTGTCGGCGCGGATCGCGGCCGGCGAGATGGCGTCGGCGATCTGGCTCGGGCTGTCGTCGTTGGCGGCCGGTGCGCTCAACGCGGCGGCGATGATCACCTGAGATGGAACGCCGGCCAAACAAGGAATTTGGCAAACGCGGCCCGATCGCGCCGCAACCGGCGGTGCCGCCGAAGCGCTCCAGCCATGTGGCGTTGCTGCTGATGGGCACCTTCGCGGTCGGCGGCGGCGCCTTTGCGCTGATGCCGCGCCAGAACTGCCAGCCATCAGCGCCGATCCCGCAAGCCGGCACCGATTGCGCCCAGCGCGGCGCGACATCTTCAGGCGGCCATGGCGGATCCGGCAGCAGTTGGTCGCGCAGCAATTTCTTCAGCAGCGATACGTCGTCATCGAGCCACGCTGCGTCGGGCACGTCGTCCGATTCCGGCTCAAGCGGGGCCGCCCGCGGCGGCTTCGGCTCGTTCGCCCACGCCTTCTCGGCGCATTTTTCCGGCGGCGGATGACGCTGGCCGAGCGCGCCGCACGAAGCCGTGAGACAGACGCCTTGCACTTGCCCGATCGCGGCGCGCATGCCTGAATGGTGCTCGCCAATCACTCCCGCAACCGAGGCCGCATCATGAAACGCTCGCGTCGTGTTGTCTTGACGATGATGGGGACAGCGGCCGTCGGCGCGGTCTCGACGGGGTTTGCACCGCGCACGGCTTGCGGTCCCGGACTGAGCGCCATACCAGGCCCGAACGGCCAGCCTTATTGCCGTCCGCCATCCGGCGGCTTCGGCGGCACGCCGCACCAATTGCATGGCGGTGGCCACGCCCATGGCGGCGGCTAGCTGCGATCGATGCGGCGCATCGTTTGCCCCGAACGAGACGACTGGCGCGCCACCGCGGACGCCTGCGGGTTCGATTTTCACACCATCGACGGCGAGCGTTACTGGGACGAACGCGCTTATTATGCGTTCACGCTGCAACAGATCGAGCAGCAGATCGAAACCCCGACCGGCGACATCGACGCGATGTGCCTTGAACTGGTCGGCCGCGCCATCGACGACGAAAAATATCTGCGGCGATTGAAGATACCGCAAGCCTTCTGGCCGCTGATCTCGCAAAGCTGGCATCGCGACGATCCAAGCCTCTATGGCCGGCTCGATTTCAGTTTCGACGGCCACGGCCCCGCAAAACTGCTCGAATACAACGCGGATACGCCGACCTCGATCTTCGAAGCGGCGGTGTTTCAATGGACCTGGCTCGATCAGGCGATCGAGCGGCGGATCATTCCCGCCCGCGCCGACCAGTTCAATTCGATCCATGAACGCCTGATCGACGCCTGGAACAAACTTGGCGCTGGCCGTCATCTGCATCTCGCGGGCATGACCGACAATCCCGAGGATGCCGCCACGCTGGCCTATATCGAGGACACCGCGCGGCAAGCCGGCCTGCCGACGACCTTGCTCGACATCGAGGCTATCGGGCTCAGTGACGCCGGCCTGTTTGTCGATCTCGATAACAGGCCGATCGAGCTTGCGTTCAAGCTCTATCCCTGGGAGTGGATGTTTCACGATGCGTTTGGCGCGGAGCTCGCCAAGGCGCCGACGCGCTGGGTCGAGCCGCCGTGGAAGAGCATTCTTTCCAACAAGGGGCTGCTGCCATTGCTGTGGGAGATGTTTCCCGGCCATCCCAATCTGCTGCCGGCGTTCTTCGAGGACGATCCGAACGCAACCCAGCTCGGCGCTTCCTTTGTGCGCAAGCCGCTGTATTCGCGCGAAGGCGCCAATGTCGCGCTGGTCAGTTCCGGCGTCACCCTGGTGGAGCAGCAAGGGCCATACGGCACTGAGGGATTTATCCGCCAGGCGCTGGCGCCATTGCCGGCTTTTTCCGGCCAGTATCCCGTGCTCGGAAGCTGGCTGGTCGACCACGTCGCTTGCGGCCTGTCGATCCGCGAGGACGAAAATCCGATCACCGGCAATACGTCGAGGTTTCTGCCGCACGCGATTTTGTGAGACGCCGCGCAAGCGTGTCGTTGTCCACGTTTCAAATTCAATTTTCAAACAGCGGACCATTCTCACCTCGCCCCGCTTGCGGGGAGAGGTCGCGAGCCCTTGCGAGCGGGTGAGGGGGCGTCTCTCCAGGTTTTGACTCGTTGAGAGGCCCCCTCACCCGTCGCGCATCTAACGATGCACGCCGACCTCTCCCCGCAAGCGGGGCGAGGTGAAAGAAACACAGCTTCGCGATGCAGGCCGCAGGTTTCGCGAGTTTTGTTATCAACGTCCCGCCCTCTGGAAGGGCTCAGGGAAGACCAGGTGCGCGCGCAGGCGCGGAACGTATCCGGTAGATGGGGTAACGGGCCGCGGTCCGCCTTCCAAGCAAGCCGCGCTCGCTACGGCGCTATGGGTGGCGCGCTTCGCGCGGCTTGCTTGGAAGGCGGGCGGTCGTCCCTCACAT
>JBDTKZ010000022.1:0-26134 GCA_039935075.1 Bradyrhizobium sp. | reverse complement strand
GATCGAGCCGCGAGAAATGATCGCGAAAGAACGGGCGAACCACCACGGCCTTGTAGGCCTCGTAGCGCCGGACCATCATCGCCCACAGCGATCCCGCCGGCGCCATTTGGTCGACCGGCAGATCGAGCGGCGCGAAGGTCAGTGCCGGCGACGCCGCGAGATTGCCCGGCATCAGGAAGCGGCCCGGCGGCAGCAGGCTCATCGCAAAACGCTCGTCGCGGCAGGCGCGCAGATAGTCGGTGAACAGCCGCGCGACCGTCAGCGCGGCCTGCTCGTCCTCATGACCCTCGGCGTTCAGCGTCGCCAGTTGCGCGTGCCAGGGTGCGGCGAGCGGCGCGCGCGGACCTTCCCGCGACAGTGCGAGACTTTCGGCTGACCATTGCTCAAAGCTCTTGTTGAGCAGCGGCAGATCGACCAGCCATTCGCCGGGATAGTCGACGATGTCGAGCGTCAGCGTGCGGTCGGCGCCGTTGTGGCGCTGATAATCGATCACCAGCCGCAACTCGCTGATATCGACGGTCGAGGTGGGCCAGCGGCGATCCTCAATCAGGGTGCGGACGTGGTTCTCGTAATCGAACCGCGGCACCGCATCATCCGGCTGCGGCTCGAGCCGGGCGCGGGCAATCCGCCCGGAGGCGAACGGCTCGAACACCGGAAAGCGGCCGCCGCGGGTAAGGCCATGGATCAGCGCGGTGATGAACACGGTCTTGCCGGCGCGTGACAGCCCGGTAACGCCGAGCCGGACCGTCGGATTGAAGAAGCTCTCGCCATAATCCAGCAGCGCCCGCGCCGACAGGCGGGCTTCCTCGACGATATTGGAAAAACTTGGAGCCATCAGATTCGGGGCCATCAGATCCGGGGCGATCAGCCTTGGGGCGATGAAAATGGGGGGAGGAAGCTCGAAAGGCAGGCATCAGATGAGCTGAAAAGTGGCGATTGACCCGGCAAAATCAAGCTTCATACTTCCGACGCGATTGTCATGCGAGGATTTGAACGCTTCATTGACCTTGTGAGACTATATTCCATCGACCCCTCGAGAAAGCCCGCCTGGCCACCATGACGATCTTCACATTGAAGCAACTAGCCACCCATTCCGCCCAGGCGATGGCGGGCGCGGTGCGCTGGAATTACGACCGGGCCGAGCTGATTGCCGACGGCGTCGTGCACGGGATCGGCGTGTTTGGCGGCCTGATCGCCGCCACCGTGCTGATCGTGCTGACCGCGATCTATGCCACCGCGCTCGATGTTGCCGTGGTGTCGGTTTACGTCGCGGGCCTGCTCGCGATGCTGGTGCTGTCGGCGACCTATAATCTGTGGCCGGTATCGCCAGCCAAATGGGTGCTGCGGCGTTTCGACCATTCGGCGATCTATCTTTTGATCGCGGCGACCTACACGCCGGTCATCATGGAATTGAAGGACAGCGTTATGGCCATGGTGCTGCTGGCCGGCGTCTGGTGCGTTGCGATCGTCGGCATCGTGATCAAGCTGGCGCTGCCGGGCCGTTTCGACCGGTTGTCGGTCGGCCTGTATCTGGCGATGGGCTGGAGCGGCGTGATGCTCTACGGTCGCGTCGTCGCGACGCTGCCGACCCTGGCGCTGTGCTTCGTGGCGGCGGGCGGGGCGCTGTATAGCCTGGGCGTTATCTTTCACGCCTGGCAGCGGTTGCGTTTCCAGAACGCGATCTGGCATTGTTTTGTGCTGCTGGGCGCGGCATGCCATTATACGGCCGTGCTCGATCTGGTCATGACCTGAGCCATCAGACCTGAGCCATCGAGTCGGCTCCTGGACGTCAGGTTCAGGGCTGCAGAATAAAAACACAGAGATATGGGAGCGGGACCATGCAGGTTGCCGGTAAAGTCGTGGTTGTGACCGGAGGCGCTAACGGCATCGGCAAGGCGCTGTGCGAGGCCTTTCATCGCGCCGGCGCCGCCAAGGTGGTCGTCGCCGATATCGATCCCGACGGCGCGCGAGCGGTCGCTACGCCGATCGGTGGGGCGGCCTTCAAATGCGATGTCGGAAAGGAGAAGGATGTCCTTCACGTCATCGAGGAAACCGAACATCAGTTTGGTCCGATTGCGCTGTTCTGCTCTAACGCCGGCATCGGCGGCGGCTTCGATCCGTTGTCGGTCAATGCCGGCGGCACTTCCGATGAACCCTGGTCGCGTAGCTGGGCTGTTCATGTCATGGCGCATGTCTATGCGGCGCGGCATCTGATCCCGCGCATGAAAGCGCGCGGCGGCGGTTATTTCCTCAACACCATCTCGGCAGCGGGATTGCTGTCGCAGGTCGGCAGCCCCGCCTATTCGACCACCAAGCACGCCGCGGTAGGCTTCGCCGAGAATCTCGCGATCTCGCACCGCGCCGACGGCATCAAGGTGTCGATCCTGTGCCCGCAGGGCGTCGACACCAATATGTTGCGTTCGATTCCAAAAGGCCCGCAATCCGGCGACGGCGATCTGGCGCCGGAGCAGGTGGCGCAGGACGCGCTGGCGGGGCTGGAGCAGGAGCAGTTCGTGATCCTGCCGCACCCGCAGGTGCTCGGCTACATGCGCAAGAAGACCGAGAATTACGACCGCTGGATATCAGGCATGGCCAAGATCCAGGCGAAGATGCGTGAGAGTTACGGGAAGTAAAATATCCTGTCGGGTGAGGAGCGATCGCGTGCCCCACCGTCATCGCGAGGAACGGAAGGGTCACGCGATTGCGCGCTATCAACGCATCAGATTTTATCGAAGCCGCCGCCGGTCGTAACGAAGCCGCCGGTTATGCGTAGCGAGTCGATCGCACCATGCTGCTCGATCGGAGCCACGCCAGCCCCGTTGGTTTTGACGCCGCCCGCGATCTCGATCTCGCGCGCCGAACCGCCGGGCTTGATGCTCAGCGCGATGGCCGAGAGCGGGATCACGACGCCCTTGACCAGCGATGGACCGGTGCCGCCGAATGTTTCGATGCCACGGTGAACGACGAGCCGGCCGATAGGCTGGCTGATCTGAATGCCGACTGCCCCGTCGGCGTGCGTGACGATGCGATCGAACTCCGCGAGGTTCACGGTGCCAGTATAGACATTGAAGCCGCGTGCCCCCTGGCCGAAGGTTTCGATCGGGGCGTTGACTTTCAGTTCATGCACGATTCCGAAGTTCACGAAGCCGATACCGCTTGGGCCATATGAGGTGATTTTTGCCTCGGCGGTCCAGCGATCGACCACGCCCCAATTGTCAAGGACCATGTCGTTGACGCCATAGGTCACGACCGGGCCTCGATTGCGCACGACATCGACGTGAGCACCGTAAACCGTGAAGACTCCGCCGGTGATCTGATCCGGCGTGCCCGCTGCAATTCCGCCATCGCTGTAGATTGCGTTGGTTTCCAGCCGCCGGACATTGAGCCGGCCAGCCTTGTCGCCGCCACCGCTGACGAATATGCCGCTACCACGGACCGGTGCGCCGTCGCGGCCAGCCGAAAGGCCAACGAGGTCCGCGCTGACGACGACGCTGGTATCTTGCTGCATGTTCCAGAGCGTGAACGCGCCGTTGATGACGTAGACACCGTAACCGTGCGGGCGTTCTTTCTCTCCGCGCGCGCGTCAGCCGCGATGATGTCAAGGCCGTCCACGTCGACATGGCCGCCTCGCACCTTGTCGCGCGCCAAAATCTGAACGCAGCCGGTGGTCGTGACGCCTCGCAATTCGATCCGTCCAAGGCTCGCGACGGTAGTGTCGTTGAATATCGCTCGCTTGTCCGCCGAGGCGTTGAGACGAATATTATGAATCCGGTTATCCGACGAAAGCTGAACTCCGTCGGTCCCGGCGTTGAAGCTGACGGAAGAGTGTTCGTGTTCGCCCCGTAGAAGCTGTCCGGGAGCGAGGCGGATGGAAGGTACGTTGACCAGATCGCCGTGCACGACAATTCGCTGGACGCCGGTGTCTTTGGTCAGGGTGACGAGTTCGTTAGCCGTAGCGGCTGACTTTTCATTTTTGTCCATGTGATTGTCCCTCCCGTGGTCGGTCCGTGAAGTGGCTTCACGGTACCACGAAACCCGGCCGAGTTTCGGAAATAGTACCCTTGGAGACGTGACGAGGCGATCTGACGCCAGAACAGGTGGCGCGGGACGTATTTATTGACAGGCTCCGCGAAGCGATCCAGAGCACCAGGAAAGACTGGATGCTCAGTCGCGCTCCTCGCAATGACGGTGCGTTGTTAGGGCCTGTGCGTAGCTTGTAGGGTAGGCAAAGGCGCTCTTTCTAGTTCACGCCGCGAATGATTTGGGGGGCACGCGGAGCCTGTCATCGGGCGCGCGTTCGCGCGACCCGGTAGCTTTGTTCACCCTACGCCTTACGATGAAGCGTTCTAATTCTTCTGCGCATAGAGCAGCGGCACCGCGGAATCCACCATCACCTCGATCAGGCTGGTGCCCTCATGCGCCAGGCCGCGTTTCAGCGCGGGGGCGAGCTCAGACGATTTGCTGACCCGCACCGCGTCGCATCCCATGCCCTTTGCGATGCTGACGAAATCGATGCCGGGCAGATCGAGGCCGGGCACATTGCGCACCTGCATCACCTGGCTGAACGAGCGCATCGCGCCGTAACCGGAATTGTTGATCACCACCACCGTCAGCGGCAGCTTGCGTTGCGCTGCGGTCCACAGCGCCTGGATCGAGTACATCGCCGAGCCGTCGCCGATCAGGCACACCGTCCGGATGTCGGGGCGGCCCAGCGCGGTGCCGACCGCAGCCGGCAGGCTGAAGCCGAGTCCGCCGCTGGCCATGGTGCAAAAGCTGTCCTGGCCGCGCATCGGCATGAATTTCTGCATCGCGGGCCGGTGCGACGGCGCTTCCTCCACCAGCATGGCGTCGTCAGGCATCGCGACCGACAGCGCGTGCAACAGATATTCGGGAGGAATCGGATCGCCTGCTTGCGGCGCCGGCGGCAACACGCGGCCTTGCGGCGCCGCGCGTTGGGTCTCGGGCAGCGTCTCCAGCAGCTGCGTCAGCGCCGGCTTCATGGTGGCGATGATGCTGGTGCCAAGCGGCGTCGCGGCCGCGGCGGTCGGATCGTCGGTGATCTGGAACAGCGTGGTCGCGCCATCGAAGATCGAGGCATGGCCTTCGACGTGAAAGGTGAATACCGGCGCGCCGATCACCACCACCACATCGTGGTCGCGCAACGCGTCCGACAATTGTCCGGGCGAAGCATGCAGGAAGCCTGCGAATTGCGGGTGCCGTTCCGGAAAGCTCGCGCGAGACGAAAACGGACTGACCCAGACCGCGGCCTTGGCCTTCTCCGCCACCCGCACCATCAGTTCCACCGCCTGCGCGCGATCGACCGCGGGGCCGACCACGAAAGCCGGGCGCGAGCTAGCCGCGAGCGCCGTCGCCAATGTCTTCATGGCTTCGGGGTCTGGCCCCAATTCGCGGCTGACCTGGCGCGCCTCAACCGGCTGCGTCGGATGCGTCCAGTCGTCGATCGGCACCGAAACGAAGGTCGGGCCGCAGGGCGGCTGCATCGCCACGTAATAGGCGCGGGCGATCGCGGCCGGTACATCCTCGGGCCGCGCCGGCTCGACGCTGAACTTGACGTAAGGCCGCGGAAATTCCGACGCGCGCTCGGCGTAGAGAAATGCCTGCAGCGGCAGGATGCTGCGGGCCTGCTGGCCGGCCGTGATCACCAGCGGGGTCTGGTTGCGGTGCGCGGTATATATATTGCCGAGCGCGTTGCCGACGCCGGCCGCCGAATGCAGGTTGACGAAGCCGGCGTTGCGGGTGGCCTGCGCGTAGCCATCGGCCATGCCGATCACCGAGGCTTCCTGCAGGCCCAGCACATAATCGATGTCGTCGGGCCAGTCGCTCAGGAACGGCAATTCGGTCGAGCCGGGATTGCCGAACACTTTCTTGATGCCGAACGCACGCAGCAGGTCGAGCGTGGCCTGCTTGACGGTGACTGATTTGCCGGTGGTTTGGGTTGGTTTGCGGGACAATGCGGTATGACCTCGTCTTCGCGTCATTGCGAGGAGCGAAGCGACGAAGCAATCCAGGAGCCCGAAAGGAAGACTGGATTGCTTCGCTTCGCTCGCAATGACGACCTAGTGATTCACTACGCCCTGGTAACTCACCACGTCGCGGTGCCCTTCATGGTAGGCTGGCCGGCGGCGTTCGCGATCCACAGCTCCATGCCGTTGTCAGTGGTGTTCGCATTGATGCTGAATTCGCTGCCTTCGAACAGTGGCTGCAGCCCGCGATAGCTTAGTCTTTTCGGCGGCAGGCCGCCGTGCAATTTTGCCGCCAGTTCGACGATGAACGTCGCCTGCAGCGGGCCGTGGAAGATCAAACCGGGATAGCCTTCGACCTTGGTGACATAGTCGCGGTCGTAATGGATGCGGTGGCCGTTGAAGGTCAGCGCTGAATAGCGAAACAGCAGCACTGGATCCGACACATGGGTCTCGCGATGTTGCGCCACGGGTGGCGCCGCCGCCGGCTTTGCGGGAGCAGTCTGCGGCGCAGTCGAGACGTCGCGATAGACGATGTCCTGTCGTTCGCGGATCGCCACGCCACGCGGCGTCGTCACCTCATGCGCGACGGAGACGAAGCACAACACGCCGGTCGAGCCGGTCTTCATGGTGACGTCGGAAATCCGCGAGGTGCGCTTCGCGACGTCGCCGACGCGCAGCGTGTCGAGGAATTCAAGCTCACCCCCGGCCCACATCCGGCGCGGCAGCGGCACCGGCGGCAGGAAGCCGCCTCGGGTAGGATGGCCGTCCGGTCCAAGCTCCGACATCGGATAGACCGCCTGGCCCAGGCACCAATGCGTGGTGAAGGGGGCAGCCTCGCCCGCCTTGGGTTCGCCGATCTCCTGAAACAGCGTCGCGCGCAAACCTTTTACGAGCTGCGCGGTGACGGTGTCGGAGACTTCATGGGTGCGGCCGATCCACTGGCGCAGATGATCGAGGTCGATGGTGTCGTTCATGATGGTTTGTCGCTCATGATGATTTGGTCTGGCCTTTTGCGATGCTGGGGGTTTCGCCGATCGCAGGCACGGCACCGTAGTGCCTGGCTTGTCCGACAAAAATCACGGCCGGCGCAGCATAACTGATGCGCCCGTTCGGCGTATCCACTTCGATGCGGCGCAGATGCGGATGCACGGCGAGGTCGGCCATGGTGTTGACCTCGGCGAAGGCAATGTCGGCATCGGCGAGCCGCTTCAACAGCTGCTCGCGCGTCATGGTCGCAAAACTGTCGCCGACGATCTTGTCGGTAACCGCCCGGTTGCGCACCCGCTCGACCATGTTGGCCAATCTGGGATCGTGCGGCAGCTCAGGCTGCTCCAGCACCTCGGCGCATAATTTTTTCCACTCGCGCTCGCTCTGGATCGAGATCAGAATGCCTTTGCCGTCCTTCGAGTTGAATACGCCGTAGGGCGCGATCGAGGGATGGGCCAGCGCCATCCGCTTCGGCGGGTTGCCGGCTTCCGAATTGAGCAGCGGAACCGCGGCCCAATCGGCCATCACGTCGAACATCGAAATCCGGATATCGGCGCCCTTGCCGGTGCGCGTGCGCGCGAACAACGCTTCGAGGATCGACGCATGCGCGGTCGCGCCGGTCGCGATGTCGACGACTGAAATACCGACACGCGAAGGGCCCTCGGGGCCACCGGTGATCGACGCCAATCCGCTTTCGGCCTGGATCAGGAGATCGTAGGCCTTGCGGTGCGCATAGGGGCCGTCATCGCCATAGCCTGAAATGGTGCAGCAGATCAGCGCTGGATAATCTTTCGTCAGTCGCGCCAGCGAGAAGCCTAGCTTGTCCATCGAGCCCGGCTTGAGGTTTTGCAGCAGCACGTCCGCGCCTGCGATCAGTTGCTCGAGGCTGGCGCGGCCGTCCTTGGTGGCGAGATCGACCACCACCGAATCCTTGCCGCGGTTGAGCCAGACGAAGTAGCTCGACTGTCCCTTGGCTGCAACGTCGTAGCCGCGGGCAAAATCGCCTTCGGGGCGCTCGACCTTGATGACGTGGGCGCCCGCATCGGCCAGGCGCGAACTGCAGAACGGCGCGGCGACGGCCTGTTCGACGGCGACGACGGTTATTCCTTCAAGCGGCAGCATGTTGGTTCTCGATAGGAGCTAATTCTTAGTAAGAGCGGGGCATGCCCAGCACGTGCTCGGCGACGTAGGACAGGATCAGATTGGTCGAGATCGGCGCCACCTGGTAGAGCCGGGTTTCGCGGAATTTGCGCTCGACGTCGTATTCTTCGGCAAAGGCAAAGCCGCCAAAGGTCTGCACGCACGCATTGGCGGCGTCCCAGGCCGCATCCGCAGCCAGCATCTTGGCCATGTTGGCCTCGGCGCCGCAATCGAGCCCGGCTTCATATTTGCGGGTGGCTTCCTTGACCATCAGCTCGGCGGCGCGCATCGCGGCATAGGCCTTGGCGATCGGGAATTGAACGCCCTGGTTCTGTCCGATCGGACGGCCGAACACCACGCGCTCCCTGGCGTAGGCCGTCGCCTTGGCAATGAACCATTTGGCGTCGCCGATCGACTCGGACGAGATCAGGATCCGTTCGGTATTCATGCCGGAGAGGATGTAGCGAAAGCCCTTGCCTTCCTCGCCGATCAGGTTTTCCGCCGGCACTCTCATGTCGGTGAAGAACACCTCCGTGGTCGAGTGGTTCATCATGGTTCGGATCGGCCTGATCTCGAGCCCGCTATTCTTCGCCTCGCGCATGTCGACGATGAACACCGACAGGCCGTCGGTGCGCTTGTGCGCCTGGTCCTTCGGCGTGGTGCGCGCCAGCAGGATCATCAGGTCGGAATATTCCGCGCGGCTGGTCCAGATCTTCTGGCCGTTGACGATGTAGTTGTCGCCGTCGCGCCGGGCAAACGTCTTCAGCGACGAGGTGTCGGTGCCGCTGGTCGGCTCGGTGACGCCGAACGCCTGCAGCCGCAGATCGCCGCTGGCGATCTTCGGCAGCCATTTGGCTTTTTGGGCGTCGCTGCCGTGCCGCAGCAGCGTGCCCATCGTGTACATCTGGGCGTGGCAGGCGCCCGCATTGCAGCCGGCGCGGTGGATTTCCTCGAGGATCGCGGTCGCGGCGGATAGTTTCAGCCCGGCGCCGTCATATTCTTCCGGGATCAGCACCGAGAGATAGCCGGCCTTGGTTAGCGCATCGACGAAGGCGCTGGGATAGGCCATTTCGCGGTCGAGCTTGCGCCAGTATTCGCCGGGGAATTGGGCGCACAGCTTGGCGACGGCGTCGCGGATATCGGTGTGGTCTTCTTGTTGTTCTGGTGCGGTCATTTGAACTCGGCTGGCTGGGACAAGTGCGTGGTTTAGCCCATCAAGTGGATCGTACGGAGTCCCTTGGCGCGGGGAAACCCTGCGCTGTCATGACGTTGGAGGCCCCGGAGGGTCAAGCCCGAGTTTGACAGTGCTGGTCTGCTCAGGCGGGAATGCGGACCGGCAGGGACTCGTAGCCCTTTACGAAGCTGGAATATACCCGCTTGGGTTCGCCAACCACCTCGATTGTGGTAAACCTCTTGAGCATTTCCTGCCATACGATCTTGAGCTGCAATTCGGCGAGCCGCATGCCGACGCAGCGGTGGATGCCGAAGCCGAACGACAGATGGGTGCGGGGCCGGGCGCGATCGATGATGAAGTCGTTGGGGTTCTCGATCGCTTCCTCGTCGCGATTGCCGGAGACGTACCACATCACCACCCGGTCGCCCTTGCGGATGGTCTTGCCGCCGACTTCGCTGTCGACCAGCGCGGTGCGCCGCATATGCGCCAGCGGCGTCTGCCAGCGGATAACCTCCGGCACCATCGAATCGATCAAATCAGGATTGTCGCGCAGCTTGCGGTACTGATCGGGATTTTCGTTCAGCGCGAGCACCGAGCCGCTCATGGTGTTGCGGGTGGTATCGTTGCCGCCGACGATCAACAGGATGATGTTGCCCATCAGGTTTTCGGGGGCCATGTGCCGCGTCGCGTCAGAGTGTGCCATCATCGAGATCAGGTCGTTGCGCGGCGGGGCGTTGACGCGTTCGTTCCACAGCTTGGTGAAATATTCAGCGCATTCGTCCATCTCGGCGCGGCGCTGCTCGGCGGAGGCGACGATCATGCTTTTTGGCAGGGCTGTCGACACGTCGGACCAGCGGGTCAGCTTGCGGCGTTCCTCGAATGGAAAATCGAACAGCGTTGCCAGCATCTGCGTGGTCAGTTCGATCGAGACACGGTCGACAAAGTCGAACGTCTCATTGCGCGGCAGCGCGTCGAGCACCTTGCCGGCGCGCTCGCGGATCAGCACCGCCAACTGGTCCAGATGCGTCGGCGTGAACATCGGAGACACGGTCTTGCGCTGCGCGGAGTGCCGCGGCTGGTCCATCGCGATGAAGCTCGGATAATCATATCCCGGCGGCACGTCGCGGATCGAGATGCCGCCGAGGCCGACGTCGGAGGAAAACAGGCCGTGGCTGGTGTCGACATGCATGATGTCGTTGTATTTGGTCACCGACCAATAGGGCTCGATCGGCGAGTTGGTGCAGTAATGCACCGGCTCTTCCTTGCGTAGCCGTTCGAACCACGGCCACAGCGTGTCGTTCTGGAACAGCCGCGGTGCGCCGGGATGAAAATCCTTCAGCGGCGTGGCATAGGCCTCCTCGCGCGCGAGGCGCTGAAGCTCGGCCTTGTCGGCCCTGACCGTCGTCTGGATGTTCATGATCGATGGATCCAAGAGTGAGCTTGTCGGGTTTTGTCGGCCAGGCGGCTTGCCGCCCGCACATTGGTCAACCGGCGATACGCACCGGCAGGGTCTCGTAGCCCTTGACGAAGCTCGAATACACCCGCTTGGGCTCGCCGACCACCTCAATATTGTCGAACCGCTTGAGGATTTCCTCCCAGATGATCTTGAGCTGCAGCTCGGCCAGCCGGATCCCGACGCAACGATGGATGCCGAAGCCGAACGAGATATGGGTGCGCGGCCTGATACGGTCGATGATGAACTCGTAAGGACGATCGATCACCTCTTCGTCACGGTTGCCCGAGACGTACCACATCACCACCTTGTCGTCTTTTTTGATCTGCTTGCCGCGGAACTCGAAGTCGGACAGCGCGGTGCGGCGCATATGCGCCAGCGGGGTCTGCCAGCGGATCACTTCCGGCACGAAACTGTCGATCAGTTCCGGATTGGCGCGCAGCTTGGCGTACTGATCCGGATGCTGGCTTAGCGCATAGATGCTGCCCGACAGCGTGTTGCGGGTGGTGTCGTTGCCGCCGACGATCAGCAGGATCAGATTGCCGAGGAAATTTTTCGGGTCCATGTCACGGGTGGCATCGCTATGCGCCATCATCGACAACAGGTCGCTCTTCGGCGGCGCGTTCATGCGCTCCTTCCAGAGCTTGCCGAAATACGCCGCGCATTCCAGCAGTTCGGCCTGACGGTCTTCCTCGGTGGCGACGACGCCGTCGGGGCCCGGCAGCGTGGTCGCGACATCCGACCAGCGCGTCAGCTTGCGGCGGTCTTCCCAGGGAAAGTCGAACAGCACGGCCAGCATCTGCGTGGTCAGCTCGATCGAGACCTGGTCGACCCAGTCGAAGATTTCGCCTCTCGGCAGATTGTCGAGACATTCGGCCGAGCGTTGGCGGATGTTGATCGCGAGCTGGTCGAGATGGGTCGGCGTGAACATCGGCGCCACGGTCTTGCGTTGCGCGGAGTGCCGCGGCTGATCCATCGCAATGAAGCTTTCGCGGCGCAAATCCGTCGGGGCGTCGCGCACCGTGATGCCACCGAGCGACGCCGCCGACGAGAACACCGAATGGTTGGTCTCGATGTCCATGATGTCGTTATATTTGGTCACCGACCAATACGGCCCGAAGATGCTGTCCTTGCAGTAATGCACCGGCTCCTCGCGGCGCAGCCGGTCGAAATACGGCCAGAAGGTATCGTTCCTGAACAATTCGGGATTGGCGACGTCGAAATCCGCCAGCGGGATCGAAGCGGCGCGGTCGCGGGCCTCCCGTTGATGGGCATCGCCGGCGAGATCGATCGTTCCGTGCATCGGGCGTCTCCTGGTGATGGTGTCCCGCCGCGGTTGTTCCCGGGGGTGATTTGGCGTGAATTACACCCTCTCGCGCCCGTCAGGGCAAGAGCCTGTCGTGGTCCCGCCTGGAATACTGGATACTCTGTCGCAGCCGGCCATCGGGGGCGTGTCGGCCGCGGCACCGCGGCCGGATTCGGCCGGGCGCGGCGCGTTGCGCGGGGGGACCCGCGGCGTCCTCCGGCGGCCCTTCTCAGGCCGTTCGGCCCGTGACAAGCTTATTTGCAACGCATAAGGCTGTGCGCAACCACGCCAATCGCCGGAGGCCGCCCGACCATGAACCCCAACGCGCATCGGATGTTCAATTTCGATCTCGGCGAAACCGCCGACGCGATCCGTGAAACCGTGCAGAATTTCGCCGCCAAGGAGATCGCGCCGCGCGCCGCCGAAATCGACAAGAGCAACCAGTTTCCCCGCGATCTCTGGCCTCGGATCGGCGCGCTCGGCCTGCACGGGATCACCGTCGAGGAAGAATATGGCGGCTCGGCGCTGGGTTATCTCGAACACTGCATCGCGCTGGAGGAAATATCGCGCGCCTCGGCGGCGGTCGGCTTGTCCTATGGGGCCCATTCCAATCTCTGCGTCAACCAGATCCGGCGCAACGGCAACGAGGCGCAGAAGCGCAAATATCTGCCCAAGCTGATTTCCGGCGAGCATGTCGGATCGCTGGCGATGTCGGAACCCAATTCCGGCTCCGACGTGGTGTCAATGGCGACCCGCGCCGACAAGAAGGGCGGCCGTTACGTCATCAACGGCAGCAAGATGTGGATCACCAACGGCCCGGTCGCCGACACCCTGGTGGTGTATGCCAAGACCGACCCTTCCGGCGGCCCGCGCGGCATCACCGCCTTCATCATCGAAAAGGGCATGAAGGGATTTTCCACCGCGCAGAAGCTCGATAAGCTCGGCATGCGCGGCTCCGACACCTGCGAATTGGTGTTCGACAATTGCGAGGTGCCGGAGGAGAACGTGCTCAGCGAGGTCGGCCGCGGCGTCAACGTGCTGATGTCGGGCCTCGATTATGAGCGCACCGTGCTGGCCGCGGGGCCGCTCGGCATCATGCAGGCCTGCATGGACGTGGTGATGCCCTATGTGCATGAGCGCAAGCAGTTCGGCCAGCCGATAGGCACCTTCCAGCTGGTGCAGGGCAAGATCGCCGACATGTACACCACGATGAATGCGTCGCGCGCCTATGTGTACGCAGTGGCCAAGGCCTGCGATCGCGGCGAGACCACGCGTGAGGACGCCGCCGGCGCCATTCTTTATGCCTCCGAGAAGGCGACGCAGTGCGCGCTCGACGCCATCCAGTTGCTGGGCGGTAATGGATATATTAACGATTATCCGACCGGGCGGTTGCTGCGGGACGCCAAGCTGTATGAAATCGGCGCCGGCACCAGCGAAATCCGGCGGATGCTGATAGGACGGGAGCTGTTCGAGAAGTCCAGCTAAACTGGATCCGTGAACTAGATCACGCTCCGCGCGACAAAGGTGTGTTTTAGGTTTTTCAGCCGATTTTTGATGGAATCGATGTATGAACCAGATGACCTTTGTGCCGCCGCAACCGGCATCGCCACCCCCGTTGCCTCTTGCGTTCGCCGGTGATCGCAGCGAGTTTCGCCGGCTGGTGACCCGCGGCGCCGCGCTCGAACTGGTAACCGTCGGTTTCTACCGGTTCTGGCTCGCCACCGACATCCGCCGCCATCTCTGGTCCAACACCCTGATCGATGGCGACGCCGCCGAATATACCGGTCGCGCCCGCGAATTGCTGATCGGATTCCTGGTCGCGATGGCGATCATCGTGCCGGTCTATCTGGCTTATTTTATCGCCGGCCTCGAGGCCGAACGTTTCAAGGCGTTCGCGAGCTTTCCTTTGCTGCTGTTCTTTTATGTGTTCGGGCAATTCGCGATCTACCGCGCCCGGCGCTACCGGCTGACGCGCACGGTGTGGCGCGGGGTGCGGTTCTGGATGAGCGGCTCGGGCTGGGCTTACGCCGGCTGGTCGCTGCTGTGGGGCATCGGCGCCGCGCTGACACTCGGTCTGTTGCTGCCCTGGCGCGAAGCCGCACTCGAGCGCTACAAAATGCGCCATTCCTATTACGGCGATCTGCAAGGCAGTTTTGAGGGCCGCGGCTGGGAGTTTTTCAAGCGCGGCTGGTGGCTGTGGCTGCTGGCGCCATTCTCGTTCTATCTGTTCCCGGCCGCGCCCTTTGTCTATGCCGCGTACAAGGCGGTGGAGTGGCGCTGGTGGCTGTCCGGCATTCGGTTCGGCGGTGTGCGGCTGGAATCGACCATGCGCCGCGGTGCGCTGATCGGGCTGTACTGGAAAGTGATCGGCTGGTTCCTGCTGTTCGGCCTGGCGATGGGCGCCTATCTCGCCGGATGCGCGGCGCTGGTCGCCAGCATGCACGGCGTGGCGTTCACCCAGTTCATCAAGACGCCGGCTCTGCTGCAAAGCGTTCCGCTGCTGGTGATGGCCGGTATCGGCTATCTGGCGACGGTTCTCGGGCTCAATATCGTGATGCGGGTGTATCTGCTGCGTGACCTCTGGGTCCGCGTGATGGCCTCGACCACCGTGCACGGCATCGAAGCCGCTGCCAATGTTTCGGCCAAGGGTGAACTCGCCAACGCGCTCGGCGAAGGTTTTGCCGACGGCCTCGACGTCGCCGGGTTCTAGGCCATGAGCCTCGACTCCGACGACCACGGGCTGCAGGATCCGCCGGCGCCGTCAGGCCCGAACGGTTCGGTGGTTTACTTCGACGGCACCACCAGCCGCCGCCGTCTGGTGACGCTGGTGCTCGGCGATCGGGTTGCACTTCACGAACCGCTGCAGGCTGTGGTCACCTGGCCGTATGACGATATCCGCCGTGCCGATAGTCCAACCGGTACGCTTCGTCTCACATGCCTGACGGCGCCCGCGCTGGCGCGGCTTGAAATCCGCGATCCAGCGCTGGCCACTGAGCTGATAGCGCGCTGCCCGCGGCTCGATGAAAATCGTCCCAGCCGGGGCAGCGCCGCCGCCATCGTCGGATGGTCGCTGGCGGCGGCGGCTTCGATCATCGCGGTCGTCATGTTCGGCGTTCCGCTGGCGGCCGACCGGCTGACGCCGCTGGTGCCGCAGGCGGTCGAGCGCCGCATGGGCGACGTGGCGGACGGCCAGGTCAAGGCGCTGTTCGGCAACAAGGTCTGCAACAACAAGGACGGGCAGGCGGCCTTCATCAAGCTGGTGAATACGCTGCGCGAGGCGGCCGGCCTCGATCCGTCGATCCAGACCGCGGTGCTGGCGACCCCGGTTCCCAATGCCTTCGCGCTGCCGGGTGGCCGGGTCTATCTGTTCAATGGCCTGCTGGCGAAAGCGGAAAACCCCGACGAGATCGCCGGCGTGCTGGCCCATGAGCTCGGCCATCTCCGGCATCGCGATGGCACGCGCAATTTGATCCACAATGGCGGCACGTCATTCCTGATCGGCCTGTTGTTCGGCGACGTCACCGGCTCGGGCGCGGTGATCTTTGCCTCGCGTTCGCTGGTGACGGCATCCTATTCGCGCGAGGCCGAACAGAATGCCGATAATTTTTCCATCGATGTGATGCACAAACTTGGACGGCCGACCAAGGCGATGGGTGAATTGCTGTTTCGCGTCACCGGAAAACAGGGCGATAGCAGCCTGTCCATTTTGGCAAGCCACCCGATGACCGAAGACCGCCTCAAACGCATGAGCGAAGTCGACCGCCCCGCTAGCGGCCCGCCGCTGTTGACCGCAGCGGAATGGAATTCGCTGAAGGCGATCTGCGCGTCGCACAAGTAATGCGATGATCCGGAGGAGGGGCGTTCTTGATCGAGGCGACGCGTTCGCGACCCGAGTCACCGCCGGCGCACTTTTCAAGGCGATGCACACGCAAAGGACGCCGCAGTTTCGATCTCCCCTCCCTGATATTTCGCGTAGCCAGGCCACGGACAGAGCGGGCGACTTCGTGTGGTGCTCCAACTCGCCGGGATATCCTTGTTGCCAGGACTCATCGAGGCGATGATCTGCTCGGGTGCCTTTCCCTTTTCTACCCAATCGGCCAGTGCCTGCAGCGCGTCAAATCGGTCCAATCCCATCCCACCGCCGCAATGCGTAACGCCGGGAATCGTGAACAGGCGGGCGAACGCCTTGGCATTGCCGCCCGAATTGGCGTCCAGTCTTTGGTACCAGCGGATCGTGTCGTTGACCGAGAAGACCGGATCAGCTTGGCCGTGGAAGATAATCATTTTGTGGTTTGCCGCCTTCAGCCCGGACAGCTTCGGATCATCGACATCCGGCGGCGTCATGAACTCCATTGCCGATTCAGAAAACGTCGGATCCCTGGCAAAGATTTTCGGCGCGTCGCGATCGAAATCGAACTTCGCCAAAAACCCGTTGAGATGATCGTTGTCGCCCTCGACCTTTGTCGGTGGTGTCGTGAATATCGTGGCGAGCGAGGCAGCACCCATGGTCGTAATGATTGGATAGTGATTCCAGGGTACGATCGGACTCTCTACTTTCCATAACCGCCAGTTCCCCTTTCCGATGCCGCCATCGACCGGCCAATCGGAATAAAGCGCTTCACCCCTGGAATTGCTCGGACCGGCGAAAATGGCCTTGAGCGCAGCGACCTTAACTTCTGACAGGCAGCCTTCTGTCGCGCCGGGCACGCATTGCAGACTCGAAAAATCAAAGGCCTTCTGACAGGCGGCCATATTGCTCGTCAAACCGTCCCTGACGCCGTCGAGGGCATCGCAGACGTCGATTATTTTTGCCGAGACCAGGTTGGCGTCGTCCTTCGTGAAAGCCTTGCGGATGTCCGGATCAATCTTGGTGAAATTCTGGAAATCCCAGGCATGCTGAATCGCTGCCTTCGGCAGATCGAAGCCGGGGTTGCCGACGAGGAAGCCATCGTATGCCTCGGGCATACGGCTGGCGTCCACCATCGCGTGGCGTCCGCCGTTTGAGCAACCGTACATGTAGGAATAATCCGGCTTCCTGCCATAGTGCGCTGCAATGATCGCCCTTGCGATCGGCGCCAGCGTCAGGTCCGCCGAATAGCCGTAGTCACGGCGCGCCTGCGGGTCGAAACCGAAGGCGGCACCGCCGGCCAACCCCATCGCCTTGTTGGCGGCATCGTGTCCGGAGTGACCTGAGTCCGAACTAATGACGGCGTAGCCGCGTGCGAGCGCCGACCTTCCTCCCATCGCTTTGAAGTCGGGCTTGTCCCCAAGCGCCGGAACAACTTCGCCGTCATTGCCGCCATTGACCTGATGCAGAAAACGGCCGTTCCAGTCAGCAGGAAGCCGCGCCTCGAATTGAATCGCGTACGACTTGCCGTCCACGCCGGTCCGCTCATTGATTGTGCCGCTCAAAACGCAGTGTCGCGGCAGGTCTTTGTCGGCTTCCTGGAGCTTGCTGGCGAGGATCACGGCACCCGCGATATTCAAGCTGGCTGTCGTGACGGTCGAGCAGCTTTCAGTCTGTGCAAACACCATTGATGGCAAAAATATCCAGGCCGCCATTGGCCCAATCAGCGCGCGCGTCGAACTTCGGCCACCAAGACCAAACATCATTCCAAATCCTCCCGATGATGAGCGCGCCCGTTACTGCGGCATCCTAGCGGGTCAAAACCCGTATCGGAAGCGTTGCGGATGATGCGCGATCAAGTCGCTAGGCCCACGCAAGGCCACCGCCGAAGACCGGCTCGTCATCACCGTTCCTGGGCCGCCCAATCAGGCGTCGCCGGCTCCTGGTGCCACGCTCGCGCCGGTGCCGGAAATCCAGCCGTTGCATCTGCGTGATGAGACGGCTGGTCAGTCCTGTGACTCGCGCGGTCACCTGCTTGAGGAAGAACAGGACTGTCGTTACCCGGCTCAGAATTCCGAGCAGGAATAATACCGAGAAGACATCGATATAGGCGAGCAGATCTCCCACCAGCATCAATTCGGGCGGGAGCGGGATTCGATGGTAGTAGGCCAGGACAAGAATGACGACGGGAATGAAGGCGATAATCTGCCTCAATGTCAGCCGGTCCAGAAACGCGGCCAGCTGCACCACACAAACATCCCAGAGCCAATCGCTCAGAAGCGCAGGTCTATCGATCGTCCATTTCTTCCAAAGCGCTTTCCACATGGTCCCGCCCGCATCCGCTGATACGCAATTTCACCATATCATGCCTGAGCGTATCCGGAACTGATCCAAACTCGGCTACTCCGCAATATTACTTCCGTGCTGCTACACCTTGGCGCGTGTGGATATCCGCAGCGGCAATGCGCACTCAATGCGCCGGCTTCGCGCCGGCGCTGCGGTTGACCGCGCGCAACGTCAGGGCCATCGGCACCATCACCGCGGCGATCAATCCCAGCGCCACGAACACATCGATATAGGCCAGGATCGTCGCCTGGCTTTGAACGGCGTGACCGACGATCGCAATGCTAGTGCCGGATGAGCTGCCGGTCGCCGCGCGACTGTTGAGATAGGTTTGGATGCGGCCCAGATTATCATTATAGAACGGATTCCAGGAGCCGAGGTGTTCGGCCAGCCGGCTCTGATGAAACTGCTCGCGCCGCGCCAGCACGGTCTGGCTCAGCGCCACGCCCATCGAGCCGCCGAAATTTCGCGCGAGATTGATCAGCGCCGAGGCCTGATCGGTCTTGTCAGGTGCAATGCCGTCATAGGACGCGGTCGTGATCGGAATGAAAATCAGCGGCAGGCCAATGCCGAGATAGACGCGGGACCAGGCAAAGTACCAGTAATCCGCGTCGGGGGTCATCCGCAGCAGGTCGATCATGGCATAGCAGGCGATCGCAGCCCCTGCGGCGATCAGGTAGCGCGGCTGCACGAAACCAAGCCGGCCCACTATCACCATCATGATCATGGTCACCGCGCCTCCGGGTGAAATCGCGAGGCCGGCCAGCGTGGCGGTGTAGCCGAATTCCTCCTGCAGCAGCTGCGGCAGGATCTGCGTGGTCGCGATCAACAACGCGCCGGTCACCAGCATGATGAGGAAGCAGGTGCCGAACTGGCGGCCGGTCAGCATCTTGATGTCGATCAGCGGCTGCGGCCGATTCAATTCCCAGGGGATGAACAGCAGCAGCGCGGTGGCGGAAATCGCCGCTGATATCACGATGAACGACGAGCCAAACCAGTCGTCGATCTGGCCGCGATCGAAAACGACTTCCAGGCCGCCGAGGAACAACACGATGAGCAGGAAGCCGACGATGTCGAAGTTCACTCCCTTGGCCCAGAGCCGCTCACGTTCCTTCTGCTTTTCCGGCGAACTGGGAATGATCAGGTAGATCAGCACGACGGAGATCAGCCCGACCGGCACGTTGATGAGAAAGCACCAGTGCCAGGACAGATTGTCGCTGAGCCAGCCCCCGAGCGTCGGCCCGACCACGGGTGCGACGACCACCGCGATGCCGTAAAGCGCAAATCCCTGGCTCCGCTTCGCGGGCGGGAAGGCCGCCGCCAGTATAGACTGCGCCACCGGCGTCATGCCGCCGCCGGCCAGCCCCTGCATCACGCGGAAGACCAGCAGTGACTGTAGATTCCACGCGAAGCCGCACAGCAGCGAACTCAGCGTGAACAGCGAGATGCAGACCAGAAAGAATTTCTTGCGCCCGAAGGTCTGCGCGATCCAGCCGCTGGCGCAGAGCACGATCGAATTGGCGACCAGATAGGTCGTGATCACCCATGAGGCTTCGTCGCTGCTGACGGCCAATCCACCGGATATGTAGCGCAACGCCACGTTGGCGATGGTGGTGTCGAGCACCTCCATGAAGGTGGCGACCGCGACCAGAACCGCGATGATCCAGGGATTGGCGTCGCCGTATTCGCCCAGGGCAGTTGTCTTGGCGGCTGCGTCGGACATTGGCCGCGATCCCGTTCAAGGACGGACAGTAACGGTCGGCACCACGGACATGCCCGGTCCCAACTCGACCGCGGGCCGCTGATCGAACGTGATCTTGATCGGTATGCGCTGCACCACTTTCACATAATTGCCGGTGGCGTTTTCTGCCGGCAGCAGGCTGAACGCGGTACCGCTGCCGGCCTGAACGCTGTCGATATGGCCGGGGAACGATTTGCCGAATGCGTCGATCCTGATGTCGACGGGCTGTCCGACGCGCATGTCTCGAAGCTGGGACTCCTTGAAATTGCCAGTGACCCAGATGTCGAGCGGCACGACGATCATGATCGACTGTCCGGGTGCGGCCAGTGCGCCGACAGCGGCGGTTAGTTTGGTGACCCGGCCGTCGACGGTGGCATACAGCCCGGTTCGCTGCAGATCGGCATCGGCGCGGTCCTTCTGCGCCTTGGCCTGATCGAGTTGCGCCACGGCGCCGATTTTTTGCGCGTTCAGCACGTCGATCTGGCGTTCGGCCGCGACCTTGGCCGCGGTCGCCGCGTCAAGCGCGGCCTGCTTGCCGTTGAAGTCGGAGGAGGCCTGTTGCGCGCGCTGAACGGTGCCGGCGCCCTTCTGCACAAGATCCTGGTAGCGGGTATTTTCGTCGGTGGCGAATTTGAGCGCCGCCTGCGCCTCCGTCACTTGCTGCGTGGCCTGATCGATTTGGGCTTTCTGGGCCGCGATCTGGGCATCGATGTTTTTCATCGTCGCTTCGTCTTGCCGGATTTGCGCATCCGCCTGATCGACCGCGGCTTTGTAATTGCGCGTATCGATGGTCGCGAGCAGGTCGCCGGTTTTTACGATCTGGTTGTCGGTAACGTTGACGCTGGTGATGCTGCCGGTGACTTGCGGGCTGACCAGCACGGGCCGGCCATCGATAAAGGCGTCGTCCGTGCTCTCGTAGTGCCGGGCATGAAGATACCACGCGATCCCGGCAATTAACCCGGCGGCGATCAAGCCAAGGCAGACGATCATCGCGATCGGATGCTTCTGGAATGCGCCCTTGAGGCCCTTCGGCCCCTGCGCCTCGGTCGAATCGGATGCGGGATCCTTGTTGGGATCGTCGGGTTTGGTTTTTCCGGTGTCGGGTCTTGGTTGCGGCTTTTCCGCCCTGAGGTCCGCGTCGTCTCGCAAAACCTGCTTCGATGCATTTCTGGACCTCGGTTCGGATGACTTGCCGATATGCAAGACATCCCTCGAGGTCGGGGGCGAAGAACCTACGTCTGTCGGGTCAGCAGAACTCATTGCTCATTCCGTCATCGCGACCGGCGTTTGTGCATGGCCGAAGGTCGAGCAACGGACCAGCACGGAACTAGTTCCTCGCTTCGCGTCCGGCCCCGACGTAGGCGTCTATTTTTGCAGCTCGAATTTTGGCAGCTTGCAACTAGGCGTGAAATCAACGGCTCGGGGCGGGCGTGGTTCCCACGGGGCAGAGGCAGGAGATCGTCATTGCGAGGAGCTCTTGCGACGAAGCAATCCAGCTCTTGTTTGCAGCCCTGGATTGCTTCGCGTTCGCTCGCAATGACGAACTTCGGGGTATCGAAGGCCCCCGATCATTTCGGCAGGTTGTTGCTCTTGGCTACCCAGGCGCGCACGTCGGCAAGCACTTCGGGCAGCACGGCCTTGACCTCCTGCACCGTCATGCCGGCCTTGATGCGGGGGTCGTACAGCAGATTGAGGATGTACTGATCATAGACGTCGAAGAATCCCATCGACACATCGTCGTTGAACATGGTCCAGGGCACCGAACTGGTGTCGTTGATCGGCCCCAGCGACTGCAGCAGTTCTTCATAGGCGCAGTCGAGGAAGACGAAGTCGCCGCTGTCGACGGTGAGGATGACGTCGGAATGCTCGATCTCGAACCGCTCGTTCTTGCGAAAGCCAGACAGGCACTGCGGGTCCAGCGAGGCGCGGATCTCCTTGGCGCGTTCGCTGCCGTAGAAATTGGTGATGGTGCGGGACAGGTCGCGGTCGCGTACCAGATTGACCACAACATTGGCCTCGTCGCTGCTCGCGGCCATCGCGATGTCGATGTGCTGGATGCGCTGGCCGATGTCGGCCACGACCTTGGCGAGCTGCGCCTTGCGATCGGCGCGGTTGGCGCCCTCGGCGAACACCCGCACCGGCATGTCGTATTTGCGGATGCGGTCGACCCGGCCGGCCAGATGATATTCGGCGCCGAACGCGGTCTTGAAGAAGCCTTCGATGATTTCGCTGTCGGTGAAGTCTTTTTTCTCGGCGTGCTGACGTGAAGCGATCGCCGGAATTTCCGCGGCCTCAGTCCGGACCATGCCGGTGGCTGCGACGCCGGCCAGCACGACCGCGAGTATGGCTAAGATAGGCAAGGACCGGCGACGAGCATTCATCGCATCAACGCTGCCGCAATTGATGCGTGCCCGCAAGGCTGGATCGGGCAGGGCTGCCGTCAGCGCGATGCGAGTTCCATAGAGCATGATCCGGAAAAGTGGAAACCGGTTTTCCCGGGACAAACGCAAAGCGTTTGCTCCGAAAAGATCATGCTCGATCAAAAAGATAGTGGCGATTGGCTGGAACTAGTTCTTCACCACGACGGTGGCGCCGACGGAGACGCGATTATAGAGATCGGTGACGTCGTCATTGGTCATCCGGAAGCATCCGGACGAGACCGCCTGGCCGATCGTTTCCGGCTCGTTCGAGCCGTGAATCCGGTAGAGCGTCGAGCCCAGATACATGGCGCGGGCGCCGAGCGGATTGTCGATGCCGCCGGCCATATGGCGCGGCAGATCGGGACGCCGGGCCAGCATCTGCGACGGCGGAGTCCAGCTCGGCCATTCCTTCTTGGCGGTGATGCGGTGAACGCCGCCCCAGCGGAAGCCGTCGCGGCCGACGCCGATGCCATAGCGCAGCGCCTGGCCGTTCGGCAGCACCAGATAAAGCCGCCGCTCGGCGGTATCCACGACGATGGTGCCGGGGGTGTAGTTGGTGTCAAAATTCACGGTGGTACGCGGGATCGGGTTCGAGCCCCGAGAGAAGAAATTCGGTCCGCCACCCATGATATCGCGGGAATCAGGGCCTTCGGCCCGCGCATGGCCGGCGCCGGCCAGCACGATCACCGCGGCGAACAAACAGGCAAAAGCGCGCAGCATTATTCTTCCCCATGAAAAACCGATGTCGAAGACAGGCCATATTTGCCGCTATTTCGCAAGCCAAGGCCGCGTGAGGGCCGCGTGAAGCTGCCGATTTCCGAAGACTGCGTTAAAAAAGCTGCCGCCATTGCGCGCCGTGCTAGGCGGATCATAAACCCTGCCGCCATCGAACCGGGGCGTTTGCTCTGGCGATGGCTGCAATGCCCTGCGACCCCTTTGACGAAACGCGTCAGGAATGATTGATCTTCGGCAGCCTGAAAAGATGTCGCGAACGGGAGTGGAACGATGAACGGTGCGGAAAGTCTGGTGCGGACCCTGGTGGCGGGTGGCGTTGATGTCTGCTTTGCCAATCCGGGGACCTCGGAGATGCATTTTGTCGCCGCGCTGGATCGGGTGGAGGGCATGCGCTGCGTGCTCGGCCTGTTCGAGGGTGTGGTAACCGGTGCCGCCGACGGCTATTTCCGCATGAAGGGCAGTCCGGCCTCGACATTGCTGCATCTGGGCCCCGGCCTCGCCAACGGGCTTGCCAATCTGCACAACGCCAAGAAGGCGCATTCCGGCATCGTCAATATTGTCGGCCAGCACGCCGTCTATCACATCAACTATAACGCCCCGCTGACCTCCGACATCGAGGGCCTGGCGCGGCCAATGTCGGCCTGGGTGCGCACCTCGCCGGACGCCAAATCGGTTGCGTCGGACGGTGCCGCGGCGATCGCCGCCGCCAAGAGCGCACCGCCGCAGATCGCCACTTTGATCCTGCCCGCCGACACCGCCTGGAATGAAGCCGACGGCATCGCCGAGGTGCCGGTGGACAGCCAGCGCGTCAGCTATTCCCCACAAGCCGTCGATCAGGCCGCCAGGATCCTGCGCAACGACCCCGAGCACACTCTGGTGCTGATGACCGGTAGCGGGCTGACCGCGGAAGCGCTGGCACTGGCCGAGCAGATCGCCGGCAAGACCGGCTGCAAGGTGATGGGCCAGACCTATCATCCGCGGATGGCGCGCGGACAGGGCCGGTTCTCGATCGACCGGATTCCCTATGTGATCGAGCTGGCGCTGCCGATCCTGAAGAACTTCAAGCATATCGTGCTGGTCGAGGCCAATGACCCGGTGGCGTTCTTTGCCTATCCGAACAAGCCGAGCATGCTCAAGGCGGAAGGTACCGACGTCCATCGCATGACGTCGTGGGGCGAAAACTCGGTCGCAGCACTGCAAGCGCTGGCGAGCGCGGTTGGCGCCAAGCCATCCGACGTCAAGCCGCAAAAGCTGATGGAACTGTCCAAGCCAACCGGCGCGCTGACCCACGCCTCGATCGCGCAGGCGATCGCGATGGCGATCCCGGAAAACGCCATCATCGTCGACGAATCCATCACCACCGGCCGCGGCTTCTTCCCGCCGACCGCGGCCGCCAAGCCGCATGACTGGCTGCAGAACATGGGCGGTTCGATCGGCTTCTCGACCCCGGTTGCGACCGGCGCCGCGGTGGCCTGCCCGGATCGCAAGGTGATCTGCATGGTCGGCGACGGCAGCGCGATGTACACCATCCAGTCCTTGTGGACCCAGGCCCGCGAAAACCTCAACGTGCTCACGATCGTGTTCGCCAATCGCATCTATCAGATCCTGCGCGGCGAATTCGACGGCGTCGGCGCCGGCGCCCCCGGACAGCGCGCGATGGACATGCTGAAGATCGATGGTCCGACCATCGACTTCGTGGCGCTGGCCAAGGGCATGGGCGTGTCGGCCCGTTCGGTCGACAATGTCGATGATTTCGTCAAGGCGCTGGAAGAGGGCGTTGCCGAAAAGGGCCCGCGGCTGATCGAAGTCGTGATGTAATGACGGCAGGCGCCGGAGGCGCGAAGCGGAGATAGCGGGCGGAGAGCGCATGCAGGCCGAACTGGACAAAGTGGTCGGCGCTATCAGCGAGTTCTACGCGCGCGAGACCTATCTGCTCGAAAAGGATCTCGGCGAGCGCAGTCTGACGCATCGGCTGGCGGTGTATCTGGAAAGCCGGTTTACCGGCTGGGAGATCGATTGCGACTACAACCGGCTGGGCGAGCGCAGGCTGCGGCTGCCCAAGGGATCGATCGTCTCCAGCGACGACGATAGCGGGAAATCGGTCTATCCCGATATCGTGGTGCATCACCGCGCCGTTCCGGAGAACCTGCTCGCGATCGAGGTCCGCAAGGCCGATAGCCATCAACCGCCGGACCATGACCGGCACAAGCTGCGCGCGATGACCGATCCGCATCTGTGGCACGCCTTCCAGGCCGGGGTACTGCTGTCCCTGACCAGGACGTATGTGGCGGCATCGGAGGCGTATGTCGGCGGCGCCATCGATTCCCCGCTGTCCGCCTGGCTGGCCGGACGGCTGAAGGAGGCGGGTTTGGGCCCGGTCTGACGCGGCGATGGAACCGGCGGGCTTGTCGGCGATTATGTTCCTGAGATGTCAGGAGGCGATCATGTCGGATCACTGGCGAGCGACCACCGACCGGTTTGATGTCATGCGCGGCACCCCCGAGGACGAAGCGGCCTACGCCACCGGCTGGACCATCAGCGGTCTGGCGACCCTGGGTGTTATCGTCGCAGTCTGGATGTTTGCGATTTGAGGTTTTGGGCCGGAGAAGACGCTGCGAGCGCGCATTCAGCGCGGGCGATCGACTGGCTTCATCTGACTTAATGGTGGGCGCACAAGGGATCGAACCTTGGACCTCTCCCGTGTGAAGGGAACGCTCTCCCGTAACGCCTATGTCACCTCTACCGAAAATCGTTAAATCTCAACTGCTTAAGCAGTGTACGATTTTGCACTGAGCTATGCAATCTACCCGATTTCGGCCGTTCACTGTGACCAGAGTGTGACCAGTCTGACACCAAGTGAGACCACTGATTGGCCGCTCGCACAGGCCTGTTGATAGCGCAACGGTGCTCTCGTGTTCATTGGGTCGCAGAGGACCTTCGGAGACACGGGAGCGCCGAAGCCAACCTAAGCCGCCCGATCCTTTATCAAGTACGATTTAGCGCC
>JBDTKZ010000021.1:0-39433 GCA_039935075.1 Bradyrhizobium sp. | reverse complement strand
GCCGCTGCGAATGCCGCCGCCCCTGCCACCGCGCTTCCGATTCGCCATCGCATTGTCGAAATCCCCGAAAAGACCTGCCTTCGTCGTACGCCTTAAGGTGGTGCGCCGTCTTTCAGACACAACTTCCCCGACGAAAGAAGGGCTTCTCCAAGACGACAGGATTGTGTCGAATTTGTATGGATAACTGACGCTCGAAAACTCCAAATCGGTATCCGGCCAGCTAGGAATCGCAAGCGCCGATCAGTATGGTGCGGCGCGATGTCGTTGCGTATCCAGCACGTCAATATCTCGCGGCGACCCAAGGTGAAGAGCATGGCCGATCACGTAGTTCCCCATTTTCATAACGATGCCGGCGCGGCCGTCATCGAGATCGGTTCGCGGGAGTTCATGTGTGTTGGAGCCAATCCGCCGTTCGATCACCCGCATGTCTTTCTGGATCTCGGCAACGACAACGAGATCATCTGCCCCTATTGCTCGACCCTGTATCGTTACGCTGCCGACCTCGCCGCCGGCGAATCGCGCCCGCCTGAATGCCTGGTGAAAGACAAGGTCGCCTGATCGGCCGGTGGCCGCGTCACGCACGATCTTCGTTGCCGGGGCCGGGATCGGAGGACTGACCGCAGCGCTGGCGCTGGCTGGTTGCGGATTTCGCGTCGTCATTCTGGAGAAGGCCGAGCGGCTCGAAGAGGCCGGCGCGGGCTTGCAGCTCTCGCCCAACGCCAGCCGCGTGCTGATCGATCTCGGCCTGAAACCGCGGCTCGCCGCCCGCGCCGTGATCCCGGACGCCGTCAGCATCATGAGCGCGCGAATGGGCCGCGAAATCGCCCGCCTGCCGCTCGGCGAAGAGGCCTCGGCCCGTGCCGGCGCGCCCTATTGGGTGGTGCATCGCGCCGACCTGCAGGCGGCGCTGCAGGCCGAGGTCAACGACAATCCCGATATCGAGCTGCGGCTCGGATGCCAGTTCGAGGATCTGGCCCCGCACGCCAAGGGGCTGACCGTGGTTGCGCGCAGCGGCACCAGACGCCAGCAGGAGGTCGCGCTGGCGCTGGTCGGCGCCGACGGCATCTGGTCCGCCGTGCGGCATCATTTGTTTCCGCAGGTGCGACCGCAGTTCTCCGGGCTGATCGCCTGGCGCGGCACGCTGGAGGCCACGCAGCTGCCGCGCGAGCATGCCTCGCGCCGGGTCCAGCTCTGGATGGGGCCGAACGCCCATCTGGTGGCCTATCCGATATCAGGCGCGCGGCAGATCAATGTCGTCGCGGTGGTGCCGGGAACATGGAATCGGCCGGGCTGGAGCGCACCCGGCGACGTCGCCGAAATCAAGACGGTTTTCGCGTCGTCGCCATGGCCGAGCACGGCACGCATGCTGATCGGCGCGGTGGACGAATGGAAAAAATGGGCGCTGTTCACCGTGCCCGGCGGCGGCGAATGGACCGATGGCGCCGTCGCCCTGCTCGGCGACGCCGCGCACGCGATGCTGCCGTTCGCGGCGCAAGGTGCTGGAATGGCGATCGAGGACGCCGCGGTGCTGGCCAGATGCCTCGACCAATCCCTGCATGAAGGCGGTCCCTCGATAGCCGTCGCCATGCAACGCTATGCGCGGCTGCGCCGGCCACGGGTGAACCGGGTACAACGCATCGCGCGGCAATCGGGGCGAATCTATCACCTGACGGGCCCCGCAGCCTATGCGCGCGATCTCGCGATCCGGGCGATGGGGCCAAAGCGCATGCTGGCGCGACAGGACTGGATCTACGACTGGCGCGTGTGAGGCCACGTGGCGTGAGCGTCGAGGCCGGACGGCGAGAGCATGATCCGGAAAAGTGGAAACCGGTTTTCCGAAAAGATCATGCTCCAACAAAAAGATCTAGTAAACCGCGCTGCCCGATCGCGACGGTGACCGCGCGCCTTTGGCGTTCGCCGGCGGGACGGGCGTTGCGGCCGCGGACGTGTCGCCGGGCGCGGCCGGCGGGCTGTCATGGCATTTGTTACGGCGCCAGGCCTCGTCGGCAAATTTGGACTGACCACGATAGGCGATGTAGTCGTTGCGATAGGCGAGTTCGGCGACCACGGGACCGGCGACCCCGGTATCGGCCTTGACCATCAAGCGCTGCAATTCGTCCAGCTTGGTCTTGATGTTCTTACGCTCGTTCTCCAGCTGCTTGCAGTCGTAATATTCGTATTTGGCGGGATCGGCGAACGCCGTGGTCATGTTGTCACCCATGTCGCCCATACTGCCGGCGCAGCCTGCCAGGCCACCCCCGAGCGCCAGCAGCGCGACGGCAAAGGCGGCGCGTAGCAAAGGCTGGCGATAGGCAATCCTGGCGATCATGCGACCTTGATAGACAGACAATCTTGCGGTTGCGTAAAGCAGGCGCTGATGTCCGCATTGAGGCTTTGCGTTCCATGTTTGCTTTGCACGTTTGCCTTGCACCCCGTGCTCCATTAAGGAGAAGCGTGCTTTCCGGCACAGACTATCCCATTTCCACTTGGCCGGGAAACGCGCTAAGCCTCTGATCTCGTGACCAAAGCGGACGTGGCGGAACTGGTAGACGCAAGGGACTTAAAATCCCTCGATGGCAACGTCGTGTGGGTTCGACTCCCACCGCCCGCACCAATTGCCTGACCGACAGAGTAGCGTTAGGACCTCGGGAACGCAGCACCGCCGCGACCCTCTCTCGCTTTACGAGCCAACAAGCGCTGTCGCAACCACCAAGGCAGCAAAGCAAACAGTCTAAGCTGCTGCCGGTTGATGGACACCGAGTATGGGTGTTTCAAAGGCCGGCGCGCCCCAATACGTCGTTGATCTCGAATGACAACGCTGCTTCGCTGTCGCAGCCGCCGTTTCGTGCGAATGCACAGACCTCCGCACCGCTCACAGTTTCGCACCCGCGCTCCGTAAAGTTGGGCGGCAGTTCCCGCTCCATCGAACGATACGCAAGGATCCGATTGAAGGCGGGGGACGCTTTGAGAGCAATAGCCCGCAGACGACCTGTGGCAAGCGGATCGCCGGCGTAAAGTGCGTACAAAGGCGCGCGACCGGCCAGCCGATTCTGACCCGGCATCAAGAACACGGGCACGTCGTACAGCGCAAGACCGCACATCTGAGAGCCGGCCCGAAGCGTCGACGTCAATTTTGCCGCTCCAATCCCGCGCATCCAGTAAGCTGGCATCAATCCGGTCGTGGCCAGAACGGCGGAAACGCACAGCCAGCCACCCGCGATAATTGGTACGGAATATCGACGCCATTTGGGTCCGGGTTGCAGCGCCTCGATACAGTCGACTGACCCGAGAGCGGCGATGATGATCAGCAATGCAACCGACAGAAAGATGAACCGGTACTCCTTGTGACCGATCAGGCTATGGAACGCGATGTTGGCAAAGGCTGCCCACGCCAACTCTGGCGCATATCGCCAACCTCGGGCGATGAACAGCACGAGGGGCACGATTGCGATCGACCACATGAACCAGAAGCTGCCGAGATAGGCGATGGCCGACGTCACGCCGAAATCGGCGGCTCGATTGAGCAGCAGGTTTTGCTGAACATTGATGACGAGCCATGCAAACGGCACCGCACCGTGCGCTGCGTCGGCGGCCGCGCTCACCATCAGCACCGCAAGACCGCCAAATGCCGTTGGAGCAATCTTGCTCCAGTGGCCCCAACATGCAACAGCCATGAGCGTTGCGACCGCGGGTGCGTATTGGAAGCGAAACAGGACTGTGAGCGCGAGTAACGCACCGGCCCCCGCCAGGTCACGTCGCGAGGGACTGGCGCGCGTCAACAAAAGTGCGGCCGGCAAAAACGCCGCAGTTGCCAGCGGTTCTCCCAGGACGTGTGGTGCGAAATAGAGAAGTTCGAACCAGATCGCCGTAACGAAACTTGCGATCAGCGAATGCGTTCGGGTCACGCGCGCACCGTACGTCCAGGCCGAGACAACGATCGAAAGCGACGCTAGTGCTGCGACTAATCTCGGCAGGACGAACGCCCCAATCCCGCCGGGCAACAGCCAATCACCAATTGCGACGGGACCGGCTAATAGCGTCGGCAGCAGCCAACCGCGCATGCCGTAGCGCCACTCCCAGGACACGACACTATCGTGCCCAAGCATGCGCCAAGCGGGCTCAAGATACTGAAATATTTCGTCATTGTGATGCGTATTCGGCCAGAACGCGAGCGGCAGCCGGATCGCTGCAGCAATTAGCACAATTACAAGCAGCGGATGTACACGCAATACCGCTGCGTTAAGACCGTTAGTTGAGTTGTATCGTGACGCGGTGTCATCGACGGTCATCATTGACCCCTTATCCTGACTCGCCGCACGCCCGTCCATGCGAACCATCACCGCAAAGCCGTTAAATCGACGTCACCGATAGCATGCGCCGGCTTTGCACAGGTTAGGCCATCCGGCTCATCGTGCGGCTTCACCTTCTCAGGCGCCATGCTGAGATTTTCGCTGCGGAGCCGAGATCGATCGGCTCAAGAAACGTGGGCACTTCGCCACGGACGAGTAATGCCTCCAAACCGTCCGGCGCGCGTTCGATAATATTTTGATTGGGGACGGCCCGACAGACGACAAGGTAATCGACCTGGCGATCATATAGCATTTGACGCGCGACCGCCGGCGGCGCCAGCATCAGCTTGAGCATTGCCAGGTTTCCATCATCGTTACGATGGTACGGGGCCGCAAAGACATCGTGACTGGTTTCCGCCAGGATTGCCGGCCCAAGGTCAATTGGCGCCATAACGCGCCCCTTTGGGAGGCGCCTCATCGAAACAACGTCCGAAACACTTGAACATCCTTGCTTGATGGCCTCCGGCGCGCTCGACTCTGTTTTGAATATCGAATCGGATAGGGGCTTTGCTGCAACACCGAACGCTGCAAACGCCGTTGATGAACCTACAAATGCCAGCAGCGCCAGGCTGCGTCCGAATGCGAGCGATGGCCAAATAACCACAATGGCTGCGGCAAACATCGGCGCAGCCACCATAGCCGCGCCCCCCGCGCCGCGCATTTCCCAAACGCTTATGCTAAATTGCGCGACCAGAGCTACGATGCAAACGACCCACCGAAACCGATCGCGAGGATTGGATCGAAGGAGCGCAGCAACACCTAAGCCCAATGTAATTAGTGGAAGCGCGAAAAAGCCGAGAACGTCCTCTGGACCAAGCCGAAGCATTGTACCCAGCGAGATCGTCTCCTGCACCGTGTCGAGCCATAACGCCACGACGAGTGAATTTAGTTGTGCGTAAGGCGATTCAAGGCAGCCCCCGAACAACGAAATAAATGCACCGATCAGCACAACTGCCGCGCCGGTTCCCATGATCAGACGCAACCATAATGCGGAATGATATCGATCAATCCCGACCATGGAAGTCAAGCCGACGCCGCCGCCGATAGTCAAGAGCAACAGCGGTCCGCCCAAGGTGTCACAGACGGGAGATGCCATTGCCGGAAACGGCAGCAGGGCCAATGCCAGCGCGAGCGATGATGCTGCCAGTGCTATTGCGAATGCCGCCACTTGTCGGGCGACCGCCGCGCCACGCCAGACAAAAAGACCCGCCACCGCGACACAGATCGCAGCAATCGGGGGCAGCATTTCGACGCCGATAGCCAGCGAAAGCGATGCTGCCAAGCCAGCCAGAGCTGCTTTGAACGCGCTCCGTTCGATTTGCAGCGTAAACAGAATTAGAATCAGCAAGAGATCAATCTGGGCATTGTGGTGGTCAATCGCGCCAGGCCGAAAATGAACCAGCGCTGGTTTTGCCAGCATCGCCAGTATCAACGCTCCTACCTGTGAGGTCAGAGCGTCATAGCTCATCCGGCGGGCTATGGCCAAGATCGATGCCAGCCCGACGCCAAAAAGCAATAATGGCCAGGCGAACAGCGTCACAGACTCGGCGCGATACATTCCCACCAGGGGCTTCAGCGTCAGGATCGATATCGCCAAGGGAAAATCGATAACGCGCGACCAGTGCATCAGGACGCCGGGCGGATTCAACCGATATTGCTGCAGGTCGAACCAGCCTTGTCCGTTGATCAGATCTCGAACTTCAACGAGCCGCATGGCATCATCGGTGGACATCGCCTCGTGGACACCGGTCTTGATGGAGAGCATTTGAATTGCGAGAACAGTGGCCAGTCCGAGCGCCGTCAATAGTACGGCCGTATTCCCGCTTCGCGACTTATCTCGAACCGAAAACGAAGCTGAAACAAGGTCTGACATGACTTTCCCAACTGCCGACGCCAGTGAACACAAAGACGCTAACGTCTGACTCGGACGGAAGTGGACCGAATGCTACGAGCGATGTACCAGTGTGCCGTGACACACGTTAACCAACTCTTTCGTCAACGCTTTTCTGTTTAGTCGAGCGTGCAACCCGGTCGCGATGAATTGCCCTTGGGCGCCGATTACCGACATGAAGACGGGAACGCTTAATTTCTAAAGGAAAAACCTCACGGTTTGACGTAAACGCTCTCGTACGCGCCGGTGTATTCTTCCTTCCAACCACGCTTGTCGACGAGGAATCGTCTGAGCTGCTCGTGATCCTTCACCCAAAGCACTGCGTCGATACGATATTTTGCCAGCACGGAATCCCACGCGCGCTCATCCACATCCCGGTGAACCAAACTGAAATAGTCGCGCAACAGATCGTCTGGATAAGCGGTTGCCGCTCGGCCATCCACGAACACAGGCACCGTCCCTTTTGTTCGAAAAATCAGCAACCCACCGACATTCCAGTGGTTGAGAAGCCTCGCATGCGAAAAATGTGCCTGGAGATAAAGTGCATCCTGCTGCGAAAGCATGTTCGGAAGTGCAAAAGCCGGCTCCATTTTCATGAAGATCAACGGTAGAACGCACATCCCGACGGTGCCGGCGGCGAGCAACGATTTTCGGATTTCCAGATCATTGAACCGATCACGACACAGCCGATCGAGGTAAAGCGCCAACGGAACCGTCGAAAACAGAAAGAAGAAAGACATGTATCGAAATTGATAAATGCCCAGGCACAAGAACAGCCAGGAAAGCAGCCGGGTCTCAAGAGGAATGGAACGCAAACCGTTCGGACGCAGCTCAAACACTGCAAACAGGAGAACATACAGGATACCCGGAATGCTCCCCGGCACGGTCATGTTCAGATAGTAGGATTGCCACTCGGTGATGTTGGCTTGAACGAAGTGCCCTAGCGTAGCGGTCAAGCCCTCGAAGATATTCCAACCGAGTGGATTAACGAACATCGCGGCAAGGCAACCTATCCCGGCGAGAGCGAGCGTCTTCACACCCCTCCAATCTCGCCTAAGCAACGCCACGCCACCGAAGACGCCAATGATGAGAAAGCCGAGCAAAAATCCGCCGTGCAGATTAACCCAAGCGACCATCATCACCGGCAGCAAAAAACATCTCGTTCTCCTTAAACATTCCCCATAAAAAAGAACGCAGAACAGCATCGTGAAGGTGTTCGGCGAAGCGGCGAGATAAACGTTCGGCGGCGTCGCAAAAGATGGGTACAACACGCACGCAGAGAAAACAGCAACACAAACCGCGGCCGCAGAGGCTCCACGACTGAAGCAGACGGACGCGAGATATCCGACGATGCCCGCACCACAAGCGAGGGCAAATACGACCAGACCCCAGAGCTTGGTGTATTGAAAGATGATGCTGGCAATGACGTCCCAAAGCCAGGACAGGTTGTACCACTGTCTGTTTCCGAGGGTAAACGACCACGGATCTTGAAAGGGAATACTGCCTCGGTCTCTGATCAAGTCTCCCGCTGCCAGATGCCACCCCAGATCGTAATGGCCGAGCATGATCGACGCGTTGGAAAGGTAATACAGACACGAGAAAGAAATCAGGAAAATATAGATCCCGGATCGTTGAACGTAAGCTCCGATCGTCTTTAGCTCTTTTTCAAACTTATATTTTTCGTAGTTTTCGAGCACGACCATCGATAGGCTCCCGACCCCAACTTGCAGGGCCGCCGCATGGTGGGATGCAAATAAGTGGTGATTTACAGGCACCTCCTTAACGTTGGACCCAACTCAGGCAGCGCAACCTGTTCAGCCTCCGGTAAGAACTCTTTTTGCTTAACAGTTTCTTACCGGCACTCGTGTGCCTTAAATGCCTGTCGCCAGAAGGCGTTAGGGTAGATGGTGAGCCTTAACCTCTCCTTAAGGCCTATGCTTATCAGCATCCGAAAATCATGAGGCTTGAGCGCGCTGTCACCGTGATGCCCCGCATCTGTTGCTGGACAACATGACGCCGTACAAGATGCGGGAAAAAACTGGCAAGGTAGGCGAGGAAGCTGAGCGGCGTGCCGCGACGAAAATGGGAAAATAGCCCTCCGGCCCTGGCCTATTTTCCCTTGACGGCCTTGGTGCGCGAGCCAGCCTTCCTGGACCGCACGTCACCGCGGACACCCGGCGCAAGATCCTGGCCGTAAGTCTTGCGCAGCGATCCTGCCAACGTACCTCGTTTTTGACGGATTTCGTCACCCTGACCACGGTGACGGCTATCCAACCCCCCGGATGTTTGATGCACCTCATAAAAGCGACGCAGAACTCCATTGATACGAGTCTGATAGCCTTTACCCTGGTCCTTAAACCAGCCCAGGACATCGCTATCGAGCTTGATGCCAACGGCAACCTTTTCCGGTCGCACAATCTCCGCCCTGGCCCAGTCTGCATCGGACATGGGCGCGCCTTCACGATCGCTGACCGCAATATCTTCAACTTGAGCTGAGGTCTGGCGATCCAGGCGCTTCCAGTCGGTCTTGCCTTTGAGAGGCACCAGGCTGCCGTCAGCTTTCTTCTGATAGGCTTTGCCGTCGACCAGGACGGCGCGTGATTTAGCTTTTTTCATAACGCCGCTGCTCCCGTTGGTTTGCTTTTCGTGCGGAGATTATCCACGTGACCTTGCCGCGCTCGGTGAAGGTAAGATGGAAGACCCGGCCGTTGACTTTGGCGAGCATGTTGAAACGCTCTTCGCCGTAGTCGTTGCGTTCGTCCCTGGCCACTTTCTTCGCGGGGTCCCCGAAAGCCACGACAACATCGGCGAAGTCGATACCGCGTTCAGTGATGTTCTTCGCGCATTTGGCCGGATTCCAATCGAACTCCATATACGATTATGGGATGCGTCCATACTTTTATCAATACTATTGTCTAGATTTCCGGCTACCGGGCTGCAGGCGCGACGCCCATCCATGAAACGCACGCCAATAGATCGGCTCGAAAACCTCAACCGACATTCGCCAATCGTTAACTTCACCTGATGGATACGACAACCGCTGGCTGTATTTCCAATCCTGTTCGCACTATGCATTGGCCGGTTCCGTGCAAAGGATGTCGCATGCTGCAAGATGGCCAATATGCTGCGTGGTTTAAGACGCCGCGGGGTGAAGGCACCGGCATTCTGCATCTGGCAAACGGCAAGATCAGCGGCGGCGACAGCGTGCTGACCTATTCCGGCTCCTACCAGGTCGATCAAGACCGCTTTACCGCCGTGGTGTCGACCAGGCGGCACGCCGCCGGACAGCCCACTCTGTTCGGCATCGACGAGGTGCAGATCGAGATTGCCGGCAAATCGACGGGGACGACGGCCAGTTGCGCCGGGACGGCGAAGCAGGCGCCGGAACTGTCTTTTCAGGCGACCCTGATCCGCGTTCAGACTCCCTCGCCTGCATCAAGCGCGCCGGTGCGCAAATCCAGATCTGCCGATGTGCTCGTCGATCTGCGGCGACACGGCGTTCCGCACCCATCCGTCAAGTCGCGGGTATAAATTCCAGCGGCCCCCGCTCATTCCGCGACTTCCTCCGAACGGCGTCGCGCTTGCTCACGATACCTTTTCCATCGAGGCAGCGGTAATCAGCTACTTTTAACTTTCGCGACATCGCCTGTGGGAACGGGCAGGTTTCACAGGACCGATCTAAATTGGCCGGTTAAAGTCGCGTTCCAGACATCGCCTGGAATCGGGTGTCCTCACCGGCAACCGGCGCCGCACCAGCGAGTTTGCATCGGAACTGCATCCATGTCCCAACTCGAGAAAATCGCGATCGAGCCCGGCCTGACCTTCGATGCGCTAGCCTCGGGCGTATCAGGCGCGCCGCTGGTACTGCTGCTGCACGGCTTTGCGGAATCGATGCATTGCTGGCGCGCGCAGGCGGCGGCGCTGACGGCCAAGGGGTTTCGCGCGGTCGCACCGAGCCAGCGCGGCTACTCGCCGGGGGCGCGGCCGGATGTCAACGTCGCAACCAATTATCATATCGACCGTCTGATGGACGATGCGATGGCGATCGCCGGCGCCTGCGGCTATGCCGACCGGCGCTTTCATCTGGTCGGACATGACTGGGGCGGCAGCATCGCCTGGGCGCTGGCCGATCGTCATCCGCAACGGCTGGCGTCGCTCACGGTATTGTCGCGGCCGCATCCCAACGCCTTCAATCGTGCGCTGCAGATGCCCGACGGCGAACAGGCGCAACGCTCGCGCCACCACAAGGCCTTCCTCGAACCCGACGCCGCCGATGTCGTGCTGGCCGACAACGTCAAATGGTTGCGGGATCGATGGGCCGCCAACGGCGTGCCCCCTGCCGCGATGGAGCAGCATCTGGCCGTGCTCGGCAACAAGCCGGCGATGGAAGCAGCGCTCGCCTGGTATCGCGCCCGCGGCGCGATACGCTCGCCGATCGGCCCGATCCGCGTGCCGACGCTCTTCATCTGGGGCGACGCCGACGACACCGTCGGACGCGCCGCCGCCGAGGGCACCGAGGATTTCGTCGCGGCTCCCTACCAGTTCGAAGTGCTGCCCGGAGCCGGCCATTTCGCCGCCGATCAGATGCCCGATCGGGTCAGCGAGTTGTTGCTGCAGCACATCGCGGCCTATCCGATTTGACGCCGCGGATCGGCACAAACGCTGGAACTGGCAAACCCTGGAACTTCATCGGCTCCAACATGTTGTCCTGCAGCAAATGGAGCAAGACCCATGGCCGAAGTTTTACTCGACACTCACGCCGATCAGCGCCCGGGTCCACCCCGTCAGACACCTGAAGGTTTGCGTTCATCGGCGCAGCCCTCGCCAAAAAGCCGTCCACCGGTTTTGAGCGACGGGCTGGAAACGCTTCGAAGCAGCGATTGCTGAAACCTGGATGTTAAAAACCAAAAACGCGACGGAGGACTGATCTTCCGTCGCGTTTCTGTGTGAATCCTCATGCCGAAGCCAGCGGCTCGCGCAGCGCTTTATTCCGACTTGTCGATATTCCAGAACACCGGCGTCGCCGGACCACCGAGCACGCCGGTGAGCGACTTCCGCCACGCACTCGGCCCGAAAAATTGCCCGAGCGGAATGTAGATCACCTGGTCATAGACTTCCTTCTGGATGTCGGCGGCGATCTTCTTCTGCTCTTCCGGCGTCGATGCGCGCGCAAAGGCGTCACGCATCGCCTCGATCTTGTCGTCCTTCGACCAGCCGAACCAGCCGCCATTGGTGCCTCTGCCACCGATCGACACGTTGACAACCGGGTTGATCACGTCAGCCGCGACCCAGTTGGTGAAGAACATGTTCCAGCCGCCCTCCTTGACCGATTTCTGGCTGGTGCGGCGGGAGACCACGGTACCCCAGTCGGTGGCCTGCACATCGACCTTGAACCCGGCCTCACGCAGCTGCTGCGCAACCACGATCGGCTGGGCCTTCAGCGTCACCACGTCGCCGGGCGCCATGATCACGATCGGCGTGCCGTCATAGCCGGATTCGGCAAGCAGCTTTTTCGCCTCCGCCATGCCGTCGGCTTTCACCAGTGATTCCGAGCCGACATCGGTCGCCAGCGGCGTGTCGCAGATGAACACCGCGCCGCAGACCTTGTAATATTTGGGATTGCCGACCAGCGCATCCAGCACCTCCTTCTGGTTTATCGCCATGAAGGCGGCACGCCGCACCTTCACATTGTCGAACGGAGGCTGCAGGAAGTTCATGCGCCCGAGGGTCTGGAGGCCGAGCGTGTTCAGGGTATCGAGCTTGATGTCCGGGTTAGCTTCCAGGACCGGCAAAATGTCGTACGATGGCGCCTCCATGAAATCGATATCGCCGGACTGCAGCGCGTTCACCGCGGTCTGCGCGTCCGCCATCGTGATCCATTCGACCCGGTCGACCTTCACCACCTTGCCGCCGGCGGTCCAGCTCGGCGGCTCCTTGCGCGGCACGTAATCCTTGTTCTTCTCGAACACCGCCTTCACGCCGGGCTGGAATTCGGCCTGCACGAACTTGAACGGACCGGATCCGATCAGTTCCGGAACCGGTTTGTCGGATGGTGTTTCCGCCAGCCGCTTCGGCATCATGAAGGGCACGAACGATGACGGCTTTCCGATCGACTCCAGCACCAGCCCGTAGGGCTCCTTCAGCTTCAGCGTGATGGTCTTGGGGTCGGTGGCCTCGATGCTCGCCGTAAAATCCATCAGCTTCTGGCCCATGCCGTCGGCCTTGCCCCAGCGCTTGAGCGACGCCACGCAATCTTCCGCGGTGACCGGCGTGCCGTCATGCCACTTCAACCCGTCGCGCAAGGTGAAGGTGTAGGTGAGCTTGTCGTCGGAGATCTTGTATTCCGCCATCTGCGGCTGGATCTTGAAGTTGGAGTCCTCCGCCAACAGCGTGTCATAGATCATGTAGCCAAAATCGCGCACGATGTAGGCGGTTGTCATCATGCCCGGCGTACGTAGATCGGCATGCATCACCGCGGTGATGGTCTTGCCGGCCGCCCATGTCGGCATCGGTAACGCCAGCGCCGCCGCGAGCGCGATGGCGGACGCTATCGTGGAACGCTTCCAGCGCGAGATATGGGACATTCGATCTCTCCTGACGTGAAACTGGTCAAACGCCGATCATTATCTATGCATGCGGTCTGTTCTTTAGGCGAACTAACACGCTGTAAAAACTCGACATTTGAGACTTCGAAAGTCGAGACTTGCACCAAGCGCGCGGCACGTCAATCGGCTTTTGGTTTGTTGCCATGCGGCAAATGCAAACTGACAGATCGCCGATCTTTCACTTTACAAATTCGTCGCAGATCATTCTCGTAACATGATCGTCGCGGCGATAAGGCATCGCAACACCATCCCGTCCGAACCTCGAGAGAAACGTCATGAACCCTGCCAACCTTCCCTTCGATACCGAGGCCATGCTGCAGGGCCTGCGCGGCTGGGTGGAATGCGAAAGCCCGACCTGGGACGCGGGCGCGGTCAACCGCATGCTCGATATCGCCGCCCGCGAGATGGCGATCATGGGCGCCACCATCGAGCGCATCGCCGGGCGGCAGGGTTTTGGCGGCTGCGTCCGTGCCAAATTTCCACATCCGAAACAGGGCGAGCCGGGCATCCTGATCGCGGGGCATCTCGACACCGTGCATCCGGTCGGCACGCTGGAAAAACTGCCGTGGCGGCGCGAGGGCAACAAATGCTTCGGCCCCGGCATCTACGACATGAAGGGCGGCAATTACCTGACGCTGGAAGCGATCCGGCAATTGGCGCGCGCCGCCTTCACCACGCCGCTGCCGGTCACCGTCTTGTTCACGCCGGACGAGGAAGTCGGCACCCCCTCTACCCGCGATTTGATCGAGGCCGAGGCCGCGCGCAACAAATATGTACTGGTGCCCGAACCCGGCCGGCCCAATAACGGGGTCGTCACCGGCCGTTACGCGATCGCGCGGTTCAACCTGGAAGCCACCGGCAAACCCAGCCATGCCGGTGCCACTCTATCTTCCGGCCGTTCCGCGATCCGCGAAATGGCGCGCCAGATCATCGCGATCGATGGCATGACCACCGATGACTGCACCTTCTCGGTCGGCATCGTGCATGGCGGCCAATGGGTCAATTGCGTCGCCACCACCTGCAGCGGTGAGGCGCTGAGCATGGCCAAGCGCCAGGCCGATCTCGATCGCGGCGTCGAGCGGATGCTCGCGCTGTCAGGCACCGCCAACGATGTCAGCTTCAAGGTGACGCGCGGCGTCACCCGGCCGGTATGGGAGCCGGACGCCGGCACCATGGCGCTGTACGAGAAGGCGCGCGGGCTCGCCAAACAATTGGGCGCCGAGTTGCCGCATGGCAGCGCCGGCGGCGGCTCCGACGGCAATTTCACCGGCGCGATGGGCATCCCGACCCTCGATGGCCTGGGGGTCCGCGGTGCCGATGCCCATACGCTCAACGAACACATCGAAGTCGAGAGCCTCGCCGAGCGCGGCCGGCTGATGGCCGGGCTGCTGGCGACGCTGGAGTGACGACGTCGTCATTCCCCACACAGGCGCGTAGCGCTTGTCGCCGGGGCGATGCGAAGCATGGAACCTCAGATGCGCAATTGCGCGTCGGGGAATCTCGAGATTCCGGGTCTGGTCCTTCGGACCATCCCGGAATGACTGAGCCTAGTGTGCGATGGCACGGGATTTGCTGAACTGATACGCTGCCGGCGGGGAACAGGATTGGCGCGAACCGACCGACCGGCTCACGCATAATGATGGGACAAGAATGCTCGGATATCTGCTTCGCCGTATCCTCGCCGCCATTCCCGTGATGGGCGTGGTGGCGTTGTTTGTGTTTCTCCTGCTGCGGCTGACGCCCGGCGATCCCGCCGCGATCCTGGCCGGCGACAACGCGACGCCGCAGCAGCTCGAGCGCATTCGCATCTCGCTCGGATTGAACGAACCGCTCTATGTGCAGTTCTACACCTGGGTCGGTAAGCTCATGCATGGCGATCTCGGCGTATCCCTGATCTCGAACGTGCCGGTGCTGAAGATGATCGGCCAACGCGTCGAGCCCTCGATCTGCATCGCGTTGTCGACCCTTATTCTCAGCATCGCGATCGCAGTGCCGCTCGGGGTGATCGCGGCCTGGAAGCACGGCACCTGGATCGACCGTTTCGTGATGGGCCTGTCGGTGATCGGCTTCTCGGTGCCGGTGTTCGTGATCGGCTATGTGCTGATCCAGGTCTTCGCCATCGACCTGCGCTGGCTGCCGGTGCAGGGCTTCAAGAGCCTCTCGGCGGGCCTCGGGCCGTTCTTCGAGCGCATCATCCTGCCGACCTGCACGCTGTCGTTCATCTATGTCGCGCTGATTGCGCGCATGACGCGCGCCTCGATGCTCGACGTGCTCGGCGAGGATTATGTCCGCACCGCGCGCGCCAAGGGCATCAACGAGACCGGCGTGCTGCTGCGCCACGCGCTGCGCAACGCGGCGGTGCCCGTCATCACCGTGATCGGCACCGGCTTTGCGCTGCTGATTTCCGGCGTCGTCGTCACCGAGAGCGTGTTCAACCTGCCGGGCATCGGCCGCCTCACCGTCGATGCCGTGCTGGCGCGCGATTATCCGGTGATCCAGGCCATGATCCTGTTGACCTCGGCGATCTATGTCGGGGTCAATCTGCTGATCGATCTCGCCTACACCCTGCTTGACCCGAGGATTCGATACTGATGGCGATCGAAACCCTCCCCGAACCGTCGATTCCGGTCACCACGCCGTTCCGGCCGACGTTCGGATTCCTGACGTCGACGCCGATCATCGCGGTCGCGACCGTCTGCCTGTTGCTGATCATCCTGATGGCGATCTTCGCGCCGCTGCTGGCGCCGCACGATCCGCTGCTGTTGACGCCGTCGCTGCGGCTAAAGCCCGCCAGCGCACAATTCCTGCTCGGCACCGACGGTTACGGCCGCGATGTACTCTCGCGCATCATCTACGGCGCGCGAATCTCGCTGCTGATCGGGCTGGGATCGGCCGTATTCTCGGTCGGCATCGGCCTCGCTATCGGGCTGGTCTCCGGTTTCTTCAAATGGGTCGACGCCGTGATGATGCGCGTGATGGATGGGCTGATGGCGATACCTTCCATCCTGCTCGCGATCGCCGTGGTGTCACTGTCGGGGGCCGGGCTCTGGACCGTGCTGATCGCGATCACCATTCCCGAAGTTCCGCGGGTGGCGCGGCTGGTGCGCGCGGTCGTGCTGTCGGCCCGCGAGGAGCCCTACGTGGAGGCCGCGATCTCGGTCGGCTCCAGCCTGCCCAAGATCATGTGGCGCCATCTGATGCCCAACACCATCGCGCCGCTGATCGTTCAAGGCACCTATGTCTGCGCCTCGGCGATCCTCACCGAGGCGATCCTGTCGTTCCTCGGCGCCGGCATCTCGCCGGAGACGCCGACCTGGGGCAACATCATGGCCGAGGGACGGGCGTATTTCCAGATCAAGCCGTCCCTGATCTTCTGGCCGGGACTGCTGCTCTCGATCGCGATCCTCAGCATCAACCTGATCGGTGACGCCGCGCGCGACGCGCTCGATCCCCGCATGAAACAGCGCGAGGGCGCCAAATGAGTAAAGAATGCTGTCATTCCGGGATGGTCCGAAGGACCAGACCCGGAATCTCGAGAGTCTCCGATGCGCAATTGCGCATCGTAGTTCGATGCTTCGCATCGCCCCGGAATAACGGCAGTGGAGGATGACATGACAAACACCATCCTCGACATCAAGGACCTCGTTGTCGGCCTCGGCAACAAGCCGCAAGCGCCGCGCATCATCGACGGCGTCTCGCTGCAAGTCCGCGAGGGCGAAACCCTGTGCGTGGTCGGCGAGAGCGGGTCGGGCAAATCCGTGACGTCGCTGACCACGATGGGATTGTTGCAAAAGGGTTCGCTGGTCCCCTCCGGCGGCAGCATCAAACTGGTCGGCGAAGAGCTGCTGAGCGCCAGCGACCGCCGGCTGCGGCAGTTACGCGCCACCACCATGGCCATGATCTTTCAGGAGCCGATGACGGCGCTCAATCCGGTGGTCCCGGTCGGGCGCCAGATCGACGAAGTGCTGCGCGTCCACACCGATCTCGATGCGCGGGCGCGGCGTACGAAAATCCTGGCGATGATGGAACAGGTCCGCCTGCCCGAGGTTGAACGCATCTTCGCGTCCTACCCGCACCGCCTCTCCGGCGGCCAGCGCCAGCGCATCATGATCGCGATGGCGCTGGTGTTAGAGCCGAAATTGCTGATCGCGGACGAGCCGACCACTGCGCTGGACGTCACCACGCAGAAGCAGATCCTGAGCCTGATCCGCGAACTGCAACGCGATCGCGGCACCGCCGTGCTGTTCATCACCCACGACATGGGCGTGGTCGCCGAGATCGCCGATCGGGTCGCGGTGATGCGTCAGGGCCGGCTGGTCGAAACCGGAACGCTCGACGACATCCTGCGCAAGCCGACGATGGAATATACCCGCAACCTGCTCTCGGCGGTGCCGAGCCTGGTGCCGCGCGCGCCGCGCCCTGAGACCCAGGAACCGGTGGTGCTGGAAGCCAACGAGCTCGGCAAGGTTTATCGCGAGCGTTCGCTGTTCGGCAAAGCCCGCGAAGTGGCGGCTGCCCAGGATGTGACGCTGACGCTGCGCAAGGGCCGCACGCTTGGCATCGTCGGCGAGAGCGGCTCCGGCAAGTCCACCGTGGCGCGCTGCATCGTCCGTTTGATCGACCCGACCTCCGGCGGCATCCGGCTGGCGGGCCGCGAAATATCCGGACTATCGCGCCGGCTGCTGCGACCGCACCGCAAGCGCATTCAGATCATTTTCCAGGATCCTTACCGTTCGCTCAACCCGCGTGTCACCATCGGCGAGACCATCGCCGAGGGGCCGATCAATTACGGCATGCCCCGCGCGCAAGCGCTCGCCAAGGCACGCGAACTGCTGGAACTGGTCGACCTGCCCGCGGATGCGATCTCGCGCTATCCGCATCAATTCTCCGGCGGCCAACGCCAACGCATCGCCATCGCGCGCGCGCTGGCGCTCGATCCCGACGTCCTAGTGGCAGACGAAGCCGTCTCGGCGCTGGATGTCTCGGTGCAGGCACAGGTGCTGGAGTTGCTCGACGAAATCCAGATCCGGCTCGGCATCGCGCTGTTGTTCATCACCCACGATCTGCGTGTCGCGGCGCAGATCTGTGACGACGTCGCGGTGATGCAGAAGGGCCGTATCGTCGAACAAGGACCAGCCGCGGAAGTCCTGACCAATCCGCAGCAGGCCTATACCAGGCAGTTGCTCGACGCGGCGCCGGGACGCGGCTGGGATTTTGCCAACTTCCGGCCGGTCGCCACCGCAGCCGCTCCGCTTTAACGCGCAGTCTGACGCGTCGCAATACGACCAACGAAGCAATCCGGAAATGGCGCGAAGCCATGCGGGATCGGATTGCTTCGCAGCTTGCGCTTCGCGCAGCGACGCGCTTAACGTCACGGCCTTAGAACCCGTTGGAAATCCTTTTCGAACCCTTTGTTCGAACCCTTGGCCGAGACCTGATTGATGACTCGTATCGCCGTTGGCGGCTTCCTGCACGAAACCAACACCTTCGCCCCGACCAAGGCGACCTATGACGATTTCGTGCATGGCGGCGGCTGGCCCGGAATGGCGCGCGGCGCCGATGTGTTTAAAAAGATGCACCACATCAACGCCGGCCTGGCGGGCTTTATCGAAGCGGCCGAAGCCAATGGCTGGGAGCTGGTGCCGACCATTTCGTGCGGCGCCAGCCCTTCCGCGCACGTAACGAAGGACGCCTTTGAGCGTATCGTCAAGGTGATCGTCGAGGGCATCCGGGCCGCCGGTCCGCTCGATGCGGTTTATCTCGATCTGCATGGCGCGATGGTGACCGAGCATTTCGACGATGGCGAAGGCGAAATTCTGGCGCGGGTGCGCGAGGTGATCGGCAAGGATCTGCCGCTGGTGGTCAGCCTCGATCTGCACGCCAATGTCACGCCTGACATGGTCAAACATGCCGATGCGCTGATCGCCTACCGCACCTATCCGCATGTCGACATGGCCGATACCGGCCGCGCCGCGGCGAAGCATCTGGCGCTGCTGCTCAAATCCAAACAAAAATTCGCAAAAGCGTTCCGACAATTGCCATTCCTGATTCCGATCAGCTGGCAATGCACCAACGACCAGCCCACCAGGGGCATCTACCAGAAACTGGCGGCGCTCGAGAGCGACGCCGTGCCAACATTGTCGTTCGCGCCGGGCTTTCCGGCGGCGGACTTTACTGACTGCGGGCCGAGCGTGTTCGCCTATGGCAGGACGCAAGCCGACGCCGATGCCGCGGTCGACGCGATCGCAAAAATCATTATCGGCCACGAGGATGATTTCGACGGCCGGATCTATTCGCCTGATGATGGCGTGCGCCACGCCATGGAACTGGCTTTGACCGCGAAGAAGCCGATCGTCATCGCCGACACCCAGGACAATCCCGGCGCCGGCGGCGATTCCGACACCACGGGTATGCTGCGCGCGCTGGTCCGCAACAAGGCCACCAAAGCCGCGATCGGCGTGATCTATGATCCGGCGTCGGCCAAGGCCGCGCATGACGCCGGGATCGGCGCCACCGTCACGCTGGCGCTCGGTGGCAAATCGGGCATCCCGGGCGACGCGCCGTATCAGGAAAGCTTTGTCGTCGAGCAATTGTCCGACGGAAGATTCGTCGCACCCGGCCCCTATTATGGCGGCCGCGAGATGGACATGGGGCCGTCGGCAGCGTTGCGGATCGGCGATGTCAGGGTGGTCGTGAGTTCGCACAAGGCGCAACTCGCGGATCAATCGATGTATCGCTATGTCGGCATCGAACCGACAGAACAATCCATCCTGGTCAACAAGAGCTCGGTGCATTTCCGCGCCGATTTCGAACCGATCGCGGAAAAATTGCTGATCTGTGCCGCGCCCGGCGCGATGCCCGCCGATACCGCCACCTTGCCCTGGACGCGGTTGCGGCCGGGCATCCGGATCAAACCGAATGGTCCGGTGTTCAGCTCACACACCCAGCCTTCACCCTCCCCTGCCATCGGATAACAGACATGCCCAGTATCGAACGCATCGAAGGCTTTGCCGACGAACTCACCGCGATCCGCCGGGATTTGCACGCGCATCCCGAGATCGGTTTCGAGGAAGTCCGCACCTCCGGCATCGTCGCCGACAAGCTGAAGAGCTGGGGCATCGAGGTGCATCGCGGTCTCGGCGTCACCGGCGTGGTCGGCGTGCTCAAGGGTAAAGGCAATAGCGGCAAGCGGATCGGGCTGCGCGCCGACATGGATGCGCTGCCGATGGAGGAGAACACCAACCTGAAATGGCGCTCGACCGTCCCCGGCCGTTTCCATGGTTGCGGCCATGACGGCCACACCACCATGCTGCTCGGCACCGCGCGCTACCTCGCCGAAACCCGGAATTTCGACGGCACCGTGCATTTCATCTTCCAGCCGGCCGAAGAGGGCCTTGGCGGCGCCCGCGCCATGATCAAGGACGGGCTGTTCGAAAAATTTCCCTGCGACGAGATCTACGGGCTGCACAACGCGCCCAATTTGAACCTCGGTGAAGTCGCGATCTTTCCGGGACCGGCGATGGCCGGCGCCGATTTCTTCGACATCACGATCCAGGGCTATGGCTCGCATGGCGCGCGGCCTGAACTGTCAAAGGACGCGGTGGTGATCGCAATGACGCTCGGACAGGCGTTGCAGACCATCGTCAGCCGTAACGTCGAACCCGCCCAGGCCGCGGTATTGTCGATCACGCAGATTCATTCCGGCACCGCCTACAATGTGATCCCCGGCGAGGCAAAACTGTGCGGCACCGTCCGCGCCTTTTCCGATGAGGTGCGCGCGATGATCCGGACCCGTATCAAGGAAATCTGCGCCGGTATCGCCAGTGCCTTCCAGGTCGAGATAACAGCCGATGTCCGCGACACCTTCGGCGTGCTGGTCAATCAGGAAGAACAGTCCAGGGTGGTCGAGCAAGTGGCCCGCACGGTCGTCGATCCCGGCAAGGTCATCACCGACGTGAAGCCACGGATGGGCAGCGAGGATTTCGCCGACATGATGCGCGTGGTGCCCGGGGCCTATTTCTGGGTCGGCCATGAAGGCTCGGTGACGGTGCATAATCCCGGTTATGTGCTCGACGACAAGATTCTTCCCATTGGCGCCAGCATGTTCGCGCGCATCATTGAAACCCGTTTGCCGGTAGCCGCCCATGCATAAACCTGAACCGCAAGACACCGTCACGCCGCTGCACGACCTCTCCGCCACCGATCTGATCGCGGGCTATCGGGCCAAGCAGTTCACGCCATCCGAAGTGCTGGAGGACGTGCTGGCGCATGTCGCGGTATGGGAGCCGCATATCAAGGCGCTGTACGCCTTCGATCCCGAGGGCGCGCGCGCGGTCGCCAAGTGCGCGACCGAACGCTGGCAGAACGGCGAGCCGGTCGGCTCGCTCGACGGTGTTCCCGTCACCATCAAGGACAACATCGCCACCAAGGGCGTGCCGGTGCCGCTCGGCACAGCCACCAACAAACTGGTGCCATCGCCGGTCGATGCGCCGCCGGCGGCGCGGTTGCGCGAAGCCGGCGCGGTGATCTTCTCCAAGACCACGATGCCGGATTACGGCATGCTGTCCTCGGGCCTCTCGAGTTTTCATCCCCTCACCCGCAATCCCTGGAATCTGGCGAAAAACCCCGGCGGCTCCAGTTCGGGCGCGGGTGCTGCCGGGGCGGCCGGCTACGGCCCGCTGCATCTCGGCACCGACATCGGCGGTTCGGTGCGGCTGCCGGCGTGCTGGTGCGGCCTGGTCGCGCTGAAGCCGAGCCTCGGGCGGGTGCCGATCGATCCGCCCTATGTCGGCCGCGTCGCAGGGCCGATGACCCGCACGGTCGATGACGCCGCGCTGATGATGGCGGTGTTGGCAAAACCCGATCGTCGTGACGGCATGAGCTTGCCGGGCAATGCGATCAACTGGAAGGTCCTCGACAAATCGCCGCGCAAGGTGCGCATCGGGCTGATGCTCGATCTCGGGGTCGGCCAGCCGCTGGAGAAAGAAGTTCGCGACGTCGCGGTGAAGGCCGCCAAGGCGTTCGAATCCGCCGGCGCCGTGGTCACCGAAGTCGATAGCGTGCTGACGCGCGAGATGCTCGACGGGCTCGACAATTTCTGGCGTGCGCGGATGTGGGACGATCTGTCGAAACTCGCTTCCGCCGATCGTGCCAAGGCGCTGCCTTACATCACCAGATGGGCGGAGGCCGGAGCCAAACTGTCCGGCGTCGATGTAGTCAGGGGCTTTAACGCCACCATGGCGATCCGCAGCGCCGCGGCAAAACTGTTCACCGACCACGAGTATGTGATTTCGCCGGTATCCCCGGTGGTGAACTTCGCCGCCGAGTTCGCAAGCCCGCTCAACGATCCCGACAAGCCGTTCGAGCACATCTGCTACACCGTGCCGTGGAACATGTCGGAGAATCCCGCCATATCCATCAATGGCGGCTACGACAGCAGCGGCTTCCCGATCGGCGTGCAGATCATCGGCCGCCGCTTCGACGATCCCGGCGTGCTCGGCATGGCCAAGGCCTTCGAGGGCCTGCGCGAACTGCAAAAGCCGTGGCCGAAGCCACCGGCGAAGTAAAGTCTCTTCCGTCATTCCGGGATGGTCCGAAGGACCAGACCCGGAATCTCGAGATTCCGGGTTCAGCGCTTCGCGCCGCCCCGGAATGACAGTCTTAAAATAAAAACAAGCCACAGAGGAAACACCCGATGACCTACGAGACGATCAAATACGAGATCGACGAGCAGATCCTCACCATCACGTTGAACCGGCCGGACAAGCTCAATGCCTTCAACGCCACCATGCAGAAGGAACTGATCGGCGCATTCGATGCCGCTGACAAGGACGATAACGTCCGCGCCATCATCGTCACCGGTGCCGGCCGCGGCTTCTGCGCCGGGGCTGACCTGTCCTCCGGCGCCGACACCTTCGATCGCGACGCGCGGCGCGGCCCGGTCAAGCGGCTTGCCGACGGCAAGGTCGACTACAGCGATCCCAACGTACGCGACGGCGGCGGCCAGGTGACCTTGCGGATCTTCAAATGCCTGAAACCGGTGATCGCCGCGGTGAACGGACCCGCGGTCGGCATCGGCGTCACCATGCAGCTTGCGATGGATATCCGCATCGCCTCCGAAAACGCGCGGTTCGGATTTGTATTCTCGCAGCGCGGCATCGTGCCCGAGGCGGCATCGAGCTGGTTCCTGCCGCGCCTGGTCGGCATCGCGCAGGCGCTGGAGTGGTGTTACACGGGGCGGGTATTCCCGGCGCAGGAGGCACTGGCCGGCCGCCTCGTCAGCAAGGTGGTACCCCCGGACGAGCTACTTCCCACCGCGCGCGCGCTGGCGCGGGAGATCGCCGCCAAGACCGCGCCGGTGTCGGTGGCGCTGATCCGGCAGATGATGTGGCGCATGATGGGTGCCGACGATCCGATGGAAGCCCACAAGGTCGACAGCCGCGGCATCTACGCCCGCGGCCGCTCCGAGGATGTCAAGGAAGGCGTGGTCTCGTTCCTGGAAAAACGCCCGGCGCAATTCAAGAACAAGGTCTCGTCCGACATGCCGGATTATTTTCCGTGGTGGAACGAGCGGGAGTATGAATAGCCCCTCCCCGCACACGCTGCCGTCATCCTGAGGAGCGCGCTCTTGCGCGCGTCTCGAAGGATGGCCGCAGGCACCGCGCTGAACACTATCCTTCGAGGCTCGCCGAAGACGGCGAGCACCTCAGGATGACGTTTCCTCTCACCCCATCATCAGCGCCACGCGGCCGATCGCCTTGCGCTCGACCAATAGCCGCATCGCGCGGGCGTAGTCTTCCAGTGGCAGCCGGTGCGAAATGTTGGGCCGCACCTTTCCCGACTCCGCCCATGCGGTGAGCGCCTTGATCCGCGTCACGCCCAGCGCCGGATTCTTTCGCACCGCCTCGCCGGCGCGGACGCCGAGCACGCTGGCGCCCTTGATCAGCAACAGATTGGTGCGGGCAAGCCCGACGCCTCCGGTAAAGCCGATTACCAGCAGCCGCGCGCCCCAATTGATGCAACGGACGCTGTTCTCGAAAATCTCGCCACCGACCGGATCGAACACCACGTCGGCGCCGCGGCCGTCGGTGATGCGCTTGACGGCGTCACGAAACGGCTCACGGCCGTACAGCACCAGGTGATCTGCGCCCTTCCCTTTGGCGATCGCCAGCTTCTCTTCTGACGAAGCCGCCGCGATCACAATGGCGCCAAGCAGCTTGCCGATTTCGACCGCGGCCAGGCCAACACCACCGCCAGCGCCATGCACCAGCAGCACCTCGCCGGCGAGAAGCTGGCCACGGTCGATCAGCGCGTGATAGGCGGTACCGTGACCGGCAAGAAACGTCGCGCCTTCGGCGTAGTCGAACGCCGCCGGCAACGGCGTCAACTGCGAGGGCGTGACCACGGCTTCATCGGCATAGGCGCCGTGGCGCAGTTTCAGGATCACCTTGTCGCCGACCGCGATACCGGCCGCATCATGAGCTTCGGTCACCTCGCCCGCGGCCTCCACGCCAGGCGTGAACGGCAATGGCGGCTTGAGCTGATACTCGCCGGCCGCCATCAAGATGTCAGGGAAATTGATCCCGGCAGCATGAATGGTGACGCGCACCTCGCCCGATTTGAGCGGTACCGATGCGAAGGTCTCGAGCCGCAGGCTTTCAGGCGGCCCCAGTTCGCGGCAGACGACAGCTCTCGGCATCAGGCCGCGCCCGCTTTGCGCCGTTGCAACGCTTCGCGGATCAGCGGCATGCGGTCGTTGCCGAAATACATGTCGTTCTTGTCGATGAAGATGGTCGGCGAGCCGAATCCGCCGCGCGCCATCACTTCGTCGGTGTTGGCCTTGAGCTGATCCTTGATCGCCTGCTGGCCGATCCCGGCGAAGAATTTCGCGGGGTCCACACCGACGCGCTGGCAGACTTCGGTCAGCACCGCGTCCTGCGAGATATCCTGGTCCTCGCCCCAGTAAATCCCGAACGCCGCGCGCGCGAACTCCACGAGTTTGCCTTCCGGCGCCAGCAAGATGCAGCCGCGCATCGCCTTGACGCTGTTCACCGGAAATACCGTCGGCCGCATCTTGATGGTCAGGCCGGCCGATCGCGCCCAGTCGGCCATGTCCTTTTTCTGGTAAGCCAGCTTGGCCGGCACCGGATGCTCGCGCGAGGCGTAGACGCTGGGATTGATGCTGTTGAAGATGCCGCCGACCAAAATCGGCCGCCATGAAATCTCGGCCCCAAACTCCTTTGCCAGCGGCTGGATGTTGTGGAAGGCGAGATAGGTCCAGGGGCTGGAACAGTCGAAGAAGAACTCGATCATGGCGTTTCCTTTGTGTTTTGATTTTTGTGGTAGCGTTAATCACTGTCGTCATTCCGGGATGCGCCTCTTGGCGCAGGCCCGGAATGACGAAAGGACTTCCCTTTATCTCCCCGCCTCCTTCGCGGCCTGCCCGAACATATTGCGCCGCGCCTCGTCGTCGAACGGCTCCTTGACGAATTTGCCGATCGCAAGCCCCGCCTGCACCTGCGGCCGGGCGCGTACCAAGGCGTACCAGCGCTTGATGTTCGGATAATCGTCCAGCGTAAACCCTTGCGCCTTGTGGGTCATGGTCCAGGGAAAGCAGGCGATGTCGGCGATCGAATAATCCGGACCGGCCACGTAGGCGCTGGTCTTGCCCAATTGGGTATCGAGCACGCGATAGAGTCTCGCGGCCTCGTCGCGATAGCGTGCGATGGCATAGAGGATCTTCTCCTGCGCGTAGAGTGCGAAATGGCCGTGCTGGCCGAGCATCGGGCCGAGCCCACCCATCTGCCACATCAGCCATTGCAGGACATTGGATCGCGCGCGGGTTTCCGTTGGCAGGAAACGTCCGGTCTTGTCGGCCAAATAAATCAGGATCGCCCCGGTCTCGAACACCGAAAACGGGCAGCCGCCGTCTGATGGCGCGTGGTCGACAACAGCGGGAATCCGGTTGTTGGGGCTAACAGCCAAAAACTCCGGCTTGAACTGCTCGCCGGCCCGGATATTGACCGGAATGACCTTGTAGGGAACGCCGAGCTCTTCCAGCATGATCGAGATTTTCCAGCCATTCGGCGTCGGCGCGTAATGCAGGTCGATCATGGCTTGCCTCATCCCCGGCCGTCACCCCGAAAGGCGTCCGGATATTCCCGGCGACAGCGACTTTTGTTGTTCTGTACCTCGATCATAAGACAGGGCATACAGACGCTCAATCAGAACCGCGCGCTATCAGAACAAAACGGGAGGCTCCCATGCTGTTTCCAACCACGATCGCCGGCTCCTTGCCCAAACCGGAATGGCTTGCCGAACCCAACACGCTGTGGGCGCCCTGGAAGTCGAAGGGCGATGAGCTGATCCGCGCCAAGCGCGACGCCACGGTGCTGGCGGTGAAGCTGCAGGAAGACGCCGGCATCGACATCCTGACTGAGGGCGAGCAGGCCCGCCAGCATTTCGTGCACGGCTTCCTGGAGAAGATCGAGGGCATCGATTTCGCCCACAAGGTCGAGATGGGAATCCGCAACGACCGCTACAAGGCGATGGTGCCGCAGGTGGTGGCGCCGCTGCGGCTGAAAGGCCGCGTCCATGCCGACGAGGCGCGCGTCGCCCGCGCCCATACCACGCGCAAGCTGAAATTCACGTTGCCCGGCCCGATGACCATCATCGATACCATCGCCGACAAATATTACGGCGATCGGGTCAAGATGGCGTTCGCCTTCGCCGAATTGCTCAACGAGGAAGCCAAGGCGTTGCAGGCCGACGGCGTCGACCTGATCCAGTTCGATGAGCCGGCCTTCAACGTCTACATGAGCGAGGTCTCCGATTGGGGCATCAAGGCGCTGGAACGCGCCGCGCAGGGCCTGACCTGCGCCACCGCCGTGCACATCTGCTACGGCTACGGCATCAAGGCCAACACCGACTGGAAGCAGACGCTGGGCAGCGAGTGGCGGCAATATGAGGATATCTTTCCGGCGATCGCCAAGAGCCCGATCCAGCAGGTCGCGATCGAATGCCGCAATTCACGCGTGCCGCTGGATTTGCTCGGCCTGCTCAAGGGCAAGATCGTGCAGGCCGGTGTCATCGACGTCGCCAGCGACATTGTCGAGACACCAGAGGATGTCGCCAAGGTGATCGAGGACGTGTCGAAATTCGTGCCGAAGAGCAACATCGTCGCGACCACCAATTGCGGCATGGCGCCGATGCATCGCGATATCGCCGAGGCGAAGCTGATGGCGCTGGGCGCGGGTGCGAAGCTGGCACGACAGCGGATGGGGTAGGCGCACAGGTCGTCATTCCCCGATGCGCAATTGCGCACCTGAGGATGCGCGAATCGCAGACCCGGAATCTCGGGATTCTCCGATGCGCAATTGCGCATCGTAGTTCGCTCGCTTCCGCGAGCGCCCCGGAATGACGGTGTTTATTTGCTAACTACTCGGCGTCGCCGCGCTCACATGCAGCACCGGCCGATATCCCGCGCCGAACGCCCGCACCGTCGATGGCGGCGTCAGCAGCATCGCATCGTTCATCGAAACCTTGGCCTTGCGATAGCCTGATGTCGACCATTGCAGCGGCCTGCCCTGCACGACCAGATAGCTTTCCGCGCCTGCCTGCACCATCACGCCGTCAGGTAATTTTTCCAGCGGCATCGGCAGCGGGTGCAATCGTTTCTTGCCGCGATCCAGCCGCTCGCGGTGCAGCACGGCGTCGATATCGGGCGCGCGAAGATTGCTGGCACCGTTGCCTTGCTCCCAAGCGGCGCGAAACCGGTTGGCGTCGTCGCGGCGGCAATAGAAGCACGGACGATGGCCGGCCGCGAACGCGGTGGCCTCGTCGAGGAAGAACAGCTCGGTCCAGCTGCGGCCGCCCATCACCTTGCGCCGCCGTCCCCTGAATTCGCAGACGCAGGTGAGCCACGCCGGGCTTGACCAGCGCTTTCTCAGCAGGGTCTTGGTGGCGGGGTCGTGGATGATGCCGCGGTTGCCGGTGAACAGCCCGCGATGCGGATCGGCGATGATATCGCCTTGCGGCGTGACCCGGTTTTGCAGCGGCATCAGAAGTACGATCAACCTCTCCACGTCATTGCGAGGAGCGTCAGCGACGAAGCAATCCAGGGCTCCGCATGTTGCCCCTGGATTGCTTCGCTAACGCTCGCAATGACGGCAACTTTCACTCAGGCCACTCTACGCCGCGCCGTCGCGGATCGGCGGCTGGAACGATAGCGCGGTATCCCAGGGAAAGAAGATCCAGGTGTCCTGCGACACTTCGGTGATGTAGGTATCCACCAGCGGCCGTCCCATCGGCTTGGCGTAGACGGTGGCGAAATGGGCTTCCGGCAACAGCGCGCGCACCAGGCGTCCGGTCTTGCCGGTATCGACGAGGTCATCGACGATCAAAAGGCCCTTGCCGGTGCCGCCGCCGAGTTTCGCGGTGTCGGCCGACACGCCCTTGAGCACCTGCAGCTCGCCCTGTTTGGTGTGGTCGTAGCTCGCAATGCAGACGGTATCGATGATGCGAACGCCGAGTTCGCGCGCCACGATCGCGGCCGGCACCAGGCCACCGCGGGTGATCGCCACCACGGCGTGGAACGGACCGACTTCGTTCAGCCGCCAGGTCAGTGCCCGGCAGTCCCGGTGAAACTGATCCCATGAGACCGGAAAGGCCTTGCCCGCGCGTTCCTGCGCACTCAGATCAGTCGCGTCCGGCGCCATTGCCTTCTCCATCACTTCCACGTCTACGGATCGCGCTGGTCAGCGCGCGGTATCCAGCCCGGCCAGCATTTCCTTCACCGCATTCATCGCCGCGGTCAGCTTTTCCGGATCGCGCGAGCGCACCACCAGATTGGTGTTCGGCTTCTTGTCCTCGTCCTGGAACGGGTAGCTGCCGATGATCGTATCCGGATGCGCGTTGGCGATCGCGCGCAAGGGACCGCCGATGTCGCCTTCGCGGGCATTGGCGCGGACCGATTCCGACAGCATCCGCACACCCGACTTCAGCTTCGGCGCGACGATATCCATCATCGCCTGCATGATCGTCGGTATGCCGGCCATCACGATGACATTGCCGAGCTTGAAACCGGGCGCCAGGATGGTCGCGCTCTGAATCAGTTCGGCGCCATCAGGAACGCGGGCCATCCGCAGCCGCGCCTCGTTCAAATCCTGCTCGGTCCAGCGCTCCTTGAAGCGCGCCACCACTTCGGGGTGGTGATCGATGCCGACGCCGAACGCCTTCGCAACGCTGTCGGCGGTGATATCGTCATGGGTCGGCCCGATGCCGCCGGTGGTAAAGACGTAGCTGTAGCGATGTCGCAGCGCATCAAGGGCGGCGATGATCTCGGGCTCCTCGTCGGCAACGACGCGGACTTCCTTGAGGTCGATCCCGATATTGGTCAGGTACTCCGCGATAAAGCCGATGTTCTTGTCTTTGGTTCGCCCGGAAAGGATCTCGTCGCCGATCACCAGAATTCCCGCGGTAACAATCTCGCTCATGACCTCTCCTTAGCCGTCTCGGGCCGATCCTGCCAAAATAGCCGAAAACCGGGCCGCGGCATCCTCCCTCACGAAAACCAATCCAAACCCCGTTGGTATCTCCGGCGGGGCAGCGGGCGATACCACCGAAAGATGATGCCATCGAAATAAGCACCGCCGAGCCTTTTTTTCGAGCAAAACCCCGGCCATCCCCACCAAATGCCGCATGTGAATGCATATCGCGCTGGCCCGGGCCTTGCTACCATCCCTTTCAGTCATGCACTGTTCGGCGTGGCATCGGAAGGCAGTCGGGATACATGGCAGTTGCGTTCGATGAAATGAACGGCCTCGGAGGTGACCTCCGCTCGGCCTACCAGGAGCTCTCCCGGTGGCTGAAGGAGACGCCTCCGGACGCCCTCGAATATCGCCGCCAGGAAGCGGAATTGCTGTTCCGCCGGATCGGCATCACCTTCGCGGTCTATGGCGATTCAGAAGCCCAGGAGCGGCTGATCCCGTTCGACGTGATCCCGCGGATCCTGTCCGGCAAGGAATGGACCCTGCTCGAAAAGGGCCTGAAGCAGCGGGTCCGCGCGCTCAACATGTTCCTGCGCGATATCTATCACGGCCGCGATATCCTGCGCGCCAATGTCATCCCCGAAGACCTGATCTTCCAGAACCCGGTGTTCCGGCCGGAGATGAACGGCCAGGACGTGCCACACGACGTCTATGTCCACATCGCCGGCATCGACATCATCCGCACCGATGCGGAAAACTTCATCGTGCTGGAGGACAATGCGCGCACCCCGTCGGGGGTGTCCTACATGCTGGAAAACCGCGAAATCATGATGCGGCTGTTCCCGGACCTGTTCGCCCGTCACCGCGTCGCCCCGGTGGAAAAATACCCGGACGAACTATTGTCCGCGCTGCGCTCGGTCGCCCCGTTGAGCGCCAACGCGGAACCCACCGTCGCGCTGATGACACCCGGCGTCTACAATTCCGCCTACTACGAACATTCCTTCCTGGCCGACAAGCTCGGCATCGAGCTGGTCGAGGGACGTGACCTCATCGTCAAGAACGACGAAGTGTTCATGCGCACCACCGAGGGCCTCAAACGCGTCGACGTGATCTACCGCCGGGTCGATGACGACTTCCTCGATCCGCTGACGTTCCGCCCCGATTCGGCGCTCGGCGTCCCCGGCCTGATGTCGGCCTATGCCGCCGGCAACATCACGCTGGCCAACGCGGTCGGCACCGGCATCGCCGACGACAAGGCGATCTACTCCTACATGCCCGAAGTGGTGAAATTCTATCTCGGCGAGGAGCCGATTCTGAAAAACGTGCAGACCTGGCGCTGCCGTGAGCCGCAGGATCTGTCTTATGTGCTCGACAATCTCGGCGATCTCGTCGTCAAGGAAGTCCATGGCTCCGGCGGCTACGGCATGCTGATCGGACCCGCCGCCACCAAGGCCACGATCGAGGCCTTCCGCGACAAGCTCAAGCGCGAGCCCGAAGGTTTTATTGCGCAGCCGACCCTGGCGCTGTCGACCTGCCCGACCTGCACCGCCTCTGGGCTCGCCCCGCGCCACGTCGATCTCCGGCCATTCGTGCTCACCGGCAGCAACCACGTCACCATCGTGCCGGGCGGATTGACCCGCGTTGCGCTCAAGGAAGGCTCGCTGGTGGTGAATTCGAGCCAGGGCGGCGGCACCAAGGACACATGGATATTGGACGAGTAGAATTGGATCCTGGACGAATAGAATTTGGATACCGCAAGAACCGGATTTTGGACGCGTAGAGAAAGAGTAAGACCCGAGCATGCTGTCGCGCACCGCCGAAAACCTGTACTGGCTGGCCCGTTATGTCGAACGCGCCGAATATCTCGCGCGTACCATCGATGCGACCTTGCGCGTCACCGCCCTTCCCGCGGCCTATATCGGCAAGACCAACGAATGGGATTCGGCGTTGCTGACCGCCGGCGTCAGCGCCAGCTTTTACGAAGTCTACAAGGAAGCCAACGAACAGAACGTCGTCGAATATCTGTCGTTCGCGCCGGGCAATTCCTCCTCGATCCGCAACTGCATCGAAAACGCCAGGCTCAATTCGCGCTCGGTGCGCACCGCGCTGACCTCTGAGATGTGGGATACCATCAACAGCGCCTGGATCGAACTGCAGGAGGTTTGGGGAAAGGGCACCAGCACCCGCGAGGAACTGGCGAAATTCCTGCGCTTCGTGCAGGAAACCTCGCTGCGGTTCGACGGCTCGGCCTACCGCACCATGCTGCGCAATGACGCCTACTGGTTTTCACGGCTGGGGCTGCATCTGGAGCGCGCCGACAACACCGCGCGCATTCTCGACGTCAAGTATCACGTGCTGCTGCCCGAAGAGGAGCATGTCGGCGGTCCGCTGGATTACTATCAGTGGAACTCGATCCTGCGCTCGGTCTCGGCCAACACGGCCTACCACTGGGTCTATCGCGAGACCCTGAAGCCGTGGCTGATTGCGGACCTCCTGATCCTCAACGACACGCTGCCGCGGTCGCTGGCGAGCTGCTACGGCAATCTGGTGCGCAATCTCGACCAGATCGGCGTCGCCTATGGCCGCCAGGGCGCCGCGCAGCGCCATGCCCGCGGCGTCCGCAACCGCCTTGAACACAGCCATATGGACGATATCTTCCAGCACGGCGTGCATGAGTTCATCCAGGAATTCGTCGCCGATAACTCACGGCTTGGTGAAATCATCACCAAGCAGTATCTGATCTAACGCCAGTGACGTAGGGTGAGACTCGCAGCAGCTTCTTACCTCTCCCAATGGGAGAGGTCGGATTGCTCTTGCAATCCGGGTGAGGGGTTACGGCCGAACGATAGGCCGTAACCCCTCACCCCAACCCTCTCCCTACGGGAGAGGGAGTTCGCTCCCGTCGCGGCACCGTTTGCTCCTATCGGAATCTCTTCATGCGCCTGCGCATCGCCCATTCCACGAGCTATCGCTATGAGCCGCCGGCTTCCGGCGTGATCCAGATCCTGCGCATGACGCCGGGCAGCCATGACGGGCAATATGTCGCCGAATGGCAGATCGACGTCTCCACCGACTCGCGGCTCGACGTCCATGAGGATGCATTCGGCAACGTCACCCATGTCCTGACCCACGGCCCGATCGCCGATCTCACCGTCAACGTCGAAGGCCTGATCGAAACCCATGACACCGGCGGCGTGCTGCGCGGCTCCGACGAGCGCTTTCCGCCGAGCCTGTTCCTGCGCTCGACACCGCTGACCGACGTCAACCCGGCGATGGGCAACTTTGCCCGCGAGCTTCGCAGCGAAGCCAATGACGACGTGCTCGGATTTCTGCATGCGCTGATGACCCAGATCAACGAGCACATGACTTTCGACGAGGACCCGACCAACAGCGGCACCTCGGCGATCGAGGCGTTCGGCCTCAAGCGCGGCGTGTGCCAGGACTATGCGCATATCTTCATCGCCTGCGCCCGCCATGGCGGCGTTCCCGCACGCTTCGTGTCCGGGCATTTCCTGCGCTCCGACGGCATGGTCAACCAGCAAGCCGGCCACGCCTGGGCCGAAGCGTTCGTGCCCGATTTGGGCTGGGTCGGTTTCGATCCGGCCAACGCCATCTGCACCACCGACGCCCACGCCCGCGTCGCCATCGGCCTCGATTACCTCGGCGCCGCCCCCGTGCGCGGCACCCGCTACGGCGGCGGCACCGAAACGCTGACGGTGGCAGTCAAGGTCGAGCAGGCCGGCGGCCGACCGGGACAATCGCAGTGGCAGACGCAGTAGTCACCAGCGACGTCATTCCGGGACACGCGTCTTCGCGTGGACTACGATGTGCAATTGCACATCGGAGAATCTCGAGATTCCGGGTTCGCGCTAAGCGCGCCCCGGAATGACAGCAGATGTTTCCTGCTGAAGAGCGGGCCGGCCTGCGGGAATTAGGGTTGGATGGCCCCCTGAAATTGGCTACTAGTTGCCCGTCGATCATCAGGGATCGTCGGGGAACGGGAATGACCTATTGCTGCGGAGTGCTGGTGCGGGACGGCCTGGTCATGATCGCGGATACCCGCACCAATGCCGGCCTCGATAACGTCTCGACCTTCCGCAAGCTGCACATCTTCAATAAGCCCGGCGAGCGCATCATGGCGATCGCAAGTGCCGGCAATCTCGCGATCAGCCAGTCGGTGCTCTCGACCCTGACCGAAGGCGTCGAAGACCCGCACACCGGCGACATCGAAACCCTGATGAACGCGCCGACCATGTTCCAGGCCGCGCAGCGCATCGGCCGCGCCATTCGCAGCGTGCACGCCACCGAGGGCGCCGCGCTGCAATCGGAAGATGTCTCCTTCGACGTCTCGTTCCTGTTCGGCGGCCAGATCAAGGGCGCCAAGATGCGGTTGTTCATGATCTACACCGCCGGCAATTTCATCGAATGCACCACCGACACGCCTTACCTGCAGATCGGCGAGCACAAATATGGCAAGCCGGTGCTCGACCGCGCGATGCATTACGACGTCGAATTGTATGAGGCGCTCAAGACCAGCCTGATCTCGATGGATTCGACGATGCGCTCCAATCTCGGCGTCGGGCTTCCGATCGACGTGCTGGTGGTGCGCGCGGACGTCTGCGACGCCGATCTCAACCACCGGATCGAGGCCGGCGAGCCCTATTTCCACGACCTGCGCTCGCGCTGGTCGGCGGCGTTGCGCGCGGCGCACCAGAATATTCCACGACCACCCTATAAAACCGAACCACAATCAAAAACCTGAAAAGGCGGGAAGAAAAAATGGCTGAAGCAAACAACAAGATCGCGATCGTGACCGGCGCCGGCACCGGTGTCGGACGCGCGGCGTCGCTGGCGCTGATGAATGCCGGCTTTACGGTCGTGCTGGCGGGACGGCGCCTGGAGATGCTGGAAGAAACCAGGAAGCTCGGCGACAATGTCGGCAAGAGCCTGTGCGTTTCCGCCGACATGACCAGCCCCGGCTCGATCGCAGCCCTGTTCGCCAAGGTGATGGAGGTCTATGGCCGGCTCGACGTGCTGTTCAACAATGCTGGCATGGGCGCGCCGCCGGTGAATTTCGAGGATCTCAGCCTCGAGCAGTGGCAGGCGGTGGTGAACACCAACCTCACCGGGCCGTTTTTGTGCACCCAGCATGCGTTCCGCATCATGAAGGACCAGACCCCGCGCGGCGGCCGCATCATCAATAACGGCTCGATCTCGGCGCACGCGCCGCGACCGTTCTCCTCGGCCTATACCTCGACCAAGCACGCCATCACCGGTCTCACCAAGGCCACCAATCTCGACGGCCGGATGTACGACATCGCGGTCGGCCAGGTCGATATCGGCAACGCCGCCACGCCGATGACCGACCGCATGGTCGCCGGTCCCGGCGTGATGCAGCCGGATGGCACGATGAAACAGGAGCCGCGCATGGACGCGAAAGCGGTCGGCGACGCGGTGGCCTACATGGCCGGCCTGCCGCTCGACGCCAACGTGCTGTTCATGACGGTGATGGCCACCAAGATGCCGTTCGTCGGACGGGGCTAGTCTTTTCCGTCATTGCGAGCCAACGGGTCGGGCGAACGCCCGCCCGATGACAGGCTCCGCAAAGCAATCCAGTGCTCCACGTGTGGCCCTGGATTGCTTCGTCGCAAGTGCTCCTCGCAATGACGAAGAGTCCCCCTACTCCAACCTCTCCACATCCCGAAGCGTCGGAAACAATTTCATCCACAACAGCGCGATCGCGACGGTGGCAACGCCGCCGATCAATGCGGCCGGCATCGTGCCGAACAACGCGGCGGTGACGCCGCTTTCGAACTGACCGAGATTGTTGGAGGCGTTGATAAACAGGAAGTTCACCGCACCGACCCGGCCGCGCATCTCGTTCGGGGTCGCGAGCTGCACCAGCGAAAACCGAATGACGACGCTCACGGTGTCGGCCGCACCCAGCACCGCCAGCGCCAACAGCGACAGCCACATCCAGTGCGAGACGGCGAACACCGCGGTCGCCACGCCGAAAATGATCACCGCCTGAAACATCCGCATGCCGACGCGGCGCGCGATCGGCTGGCGCGCCAGCATCACGGTCGTCAGCAAGGCTCCGACCGCGGGCGCGGAGCGCAGGATGCCGAGGCCCCACGGGCCGGTCTGCAGGATGTCGCGGGCATAAATCGGCAACAGCGCGACAACGCCGCCGAACAGCACCGCGAACAGATCGAGCGACAGCGTGCCGAGGATCGTCGGATGGTTGCGGATGAAGTTGACCCCGGCGAACAGATCGCCCGGCGTCGCAGCACCCCTGGGCGCCGCCGGTTGCGCCAACCGAACGGCGCCGGCGCAGATCGCCGCGATCAGCCAGAACCCCACCATGATCGCGTAGGGCAGACCGGGCGAGACCGCATAGGCGAAGCCACCGAGCGCGGGCCCCGTGATCGTGGCCAATTGCGCCGAGCCGCTCGACAACGCGGTGGCGCGTTGCACCGCGCCCTCGGGCACCACCAGCGGCAACAGCGCCGCGGTCGCCGGGTTTTCGAAGGCGGCGGTCGTTCCAAGCACCAGCACGGCGATAAACAGATCGACCACATTGAGCCAGCCGGCATAGGCGCCCCATGCCAGCAACAACGCCGTCAGCGCCTCGGCAAACTGGCAGGCCTGCAGGATCCGCTTGCGCTCGTAACGATCCGCGACGTTGCCCGCCACAAACACCAACAAAGCGGTGGGGAGAAAGCCCACCAACCCCATCATGCCGAGCGCGAAGGCACTGCCGGTCAGGTCATAGACCTGCCAGCCGAAAGCCACGATGCCGATCAGGCTGGCGAATCGCGACAGGCTTCGGGAGAGCAGAAAAAACAGGAACGATCTGTGCGTGAGCAATGCGCCGGCGCCGACAGGCATCGTGGTGGACATCGACCGGCTTCCCGCGTTCCCGCCATGAGAGCGGACAACCCGCTCCACTTCCTTAGTCTTGTTCACGCCGTGACTGACGCCCGGCCCGATGTCAATGGCCTCGGCATCGCCGCATACGGCATTGCGCGTTAAAGCATGGCGCTGCCATACTGGTTGAGGCCTTCGTGGGCTCTGGGGGATGGATGCTTCAACTGCAATCGGCGCTCGGCGTGGTCGCGTTGCTCGGGCTGGCGTGGGCCTTCGGCGAGAATCGCCGCGCGGTATCGCTGCGGCAGGCGGCGATCGGATTGATCGCGACGGTGCTGACCGCATTGGCGCTGATCAAGCTGCCGTTCGTCACCCATGCGTTCGGCGCCATCAATGACACCGTCGGCGCCATCGCCGCGGCCTCGCGCGCCGGCACCTCCTTTGTGTTCGGCTATCTCGGCGGCGGCGCGCTGCCGTTCGACCTGAAAGCGCCCGGTGCAGATTTTATCCTGGCGTTCCAGGCGCTGCCGGTGGTGCTGATCATGAGCGTGCTGACCACACTGTTGTTCTACTGGCGGGTGCTGCCGCCGATCGTGCGCGGCATGGCGTGGCTATTGGAGCGCACGCTCGGCGTCGGCGGCGCAGTGGGCCTGTCGACCGCCGCCAACATCTTTTTAGGCATGGTGGAAGCACCGCTGTTCATCCGGCCCTATCTGGGCCAGCTGTCGCGCAGCGAATTGTTTCTGGTGATGACCGGCGGCATGGCCGGCATCGCCGGCACCGTGCTGGTGCTCTACGCGACCTTGCTGGGTCAGCTGATCCCGGACGCGGCGGCGCATTTTGTCATCGCCTCGGTGCTGGGCGCGCCGGCCGCGATCCTGATCAGCCTGATCATGGTGCCGGAGACCTCAAACAAACGCACCGGCGGCGCGCTGGAGGCCGTGGATGTCGACGTCGCCAGCACCATGGATGCGATCGTCAAGGGCACCTCGGCCGGTTTGGAATTGCTGCTCAACATCGTCGCGATGCTGATCGTACTGGTGGCGCTGGTGCACCTCGCCAATGCGATCCTCGGGCTGTTGCCCGATGTCGGCGGTGCTGCGATCTCGCTGCAGCGGCTGCTCGGCTACGTTATGGCGCCGGTGTGCTGGCTGATGGGCCTGCCCTGGCCGCAGGCCGTCACCGCCGGCAGCCTGATGGGCACCAAGACGGTGCTCAATGAACTTATCGCCTATGTCGATCTGTCAAAACTCGGCCCCGACGCACTCGACCCGCGCTCGCGATTGATCATGCTCTACGCGATGTGCGGTTTTGCCAATTTCGGCAGCCTCGGCATCATGATCGGCGGCCTCGGCGTGATGGCCCCGGACCGCCGCGAGGAAATCAATTCGCTGGGATTGAAGTCGATCGTATCCGGCACGTTGACGACGTGTCTGATGGGCGCGATCGTGGGGGTGTTGAGTTGACGACGCCAATACCGTCATTCCGGGATGGCGCGTAAGCGCCAGACCCGGAATCTCGAGATTCCGGGTTCGTGCTTCGCACGCCCCGGAATGACCACTCTAGCCTCAACTCGCCAGTTCCACCGTCTTGAATTCCGCCGGCAGGATCACTTCCAGCAATTCGACGTCGTCGGAATAATCCAGGATCAGATGCTTGATCTTCGGCGGCTGGGTCCAGGCGCTGCCTTGCTGCATCAGCGTTTCGCCCTGCCCTTCCATGTAGGTCTTCACCCAGCCCTTGAGCACGTAGACCATCTGGAATTCGACGTCGTGAAAATGCAGCTTTGAAACTTCGACCGGGTTGCACGGGCCGATCAGCCGGATCACATGCGCCTGCGCCAGGCCATGGCTCGCCGCGGCAATGCCGAGATCGCGGTAATGCGCGTAGGCGCGCAAGCCGTCAGCTTTAAAGTCTTCCTCGCGGTGATGGCTGATGGCGATGCGCTGCTTGGGACGCGCACGCTTGGCGGGGGCCGCGGCCCTGCCCTTGCTCTTCAGTTTCTTGCGCGCGGTGGATTTGGCGGCAGCCTTGCGCGCCGGGGATTTCTTCTGCGCGGCGGTTTTTGTAGCGGCCCGCGCGGTCGGCTTCTTCGTCGGCTTCTTTTTGGCCATGATGCTCTCCCTGATCGCTTGTCCGAAAAGGTTAGCACAAATCACGGCCTCGTAGGGTGGGTTAGGCGAAGCCGTAACCCACCGCCTCGCGGCGACGAAGATGGTGGGTTGCGCCTTACGGCTAACCCACCCTACAGCGCCTCAATGCAATCTGAACACGCCGTCGACGGCGCGCAGTTCGGCCGGTTTGATCAATTTGGAATGCGCCACCCGCACCGAGAACAACGGACCCTCGAGCTTTTCCTGCCAGAACGCCAAGAAATCCTTCAGCGCCGGGAATTTCGGAAACAGGTCGTAGTTCTGCCAGACATAGGTCTGTAACAGCGAGGGATGATCCGGCAGCCGATAGAGAATTTCCGCCGTCGTCAGCCCGTAACCCAGCACTTGTTTCCGAAAGTCTTCGGAAACCGCAACCCGCGAGACCATGCCAACCTCCATTGCTGGAGCGCATTTTCAAGGGGTGGCTGGCCATCCGGGAGCCACCCGGTGGAGATGCGCTCACATGAGAGAAATGTGACGCACGCGACCCACCCATCACAAGCCTAAATGTTTAATTAGTTGTTGAAATTTGGTGCGTTAGCAGCAGCTTACCGCATGTGCTAATATGAGGTTCCGCCGATTTGTGGCCCGATTAACGATATCGGCCAATTTTGGCAGGCGTCATATTTGAGTGCCAATATTTCTGCTAGAAGCCCTTGTCCCCCTGACAAGTCTGGATTATGTCCACTTTGGCTGCGCTGGCACTCGCTGGCGGAGACTGCCAATTCCGAAAACTCGATAACATCTTCAAAAACTTAGGAGGACTGCATGAAATTCCGTCCGCTTCACGACCGCGTCGTGGTCAAGCGTATCGACGCCGAAGAGAAGTCAGCTGGCGGCATCATCATTCCCGACAGTGCCAAGGAAAAGCCCTCGCAGGGCGAAATCACCGCCGTCGGCCCGGGTGGCCGCGACGAAGCCGGCAAGCTGATCCCGATCGACCTCAAGGTTGGCGACCGCGTTCTGTTCGGCAAGTGGTCCGGCACCGAGGTCAAGCTCGATGGTCAGGAACTGCTGATCATGAAGGAAAGCGACATCATGGGCGTCCTCACCGACGTTCCCGCTGCCAAGAAGAAGG
>JBDTKZ010000020.1:0-81225 GCA_039935075.1 Bradyrhizobium sp. | reverse complement strand
GCGCCGAGTACCTCGGCGAAACCGACTGGCTGGCTTACGAGTTTCCGTCCTATGGCGGGCCGTCCTCGCATCGGCTGGCAAAATTCCGCGGCCAGCGCCAGAAATGGTTCGCGTTGCGCTTCACCGGACACGACCACGAAATCGATCCGCTTCAATCGCGCAACGGCCAGCCGGCAGAATTCGATTCTTGGCGCTGGGAGCGGCTCGATCGCGTCGCCTATCTCGTGGTGCCGTTCCGCCGGGACGTCTACCGGGCGGTCGCTCAGCGTTTCGCGAAATACGCCAGACCGGGATGACTAATCTTCGAATCTTCATCCCACTCTAGCTTTTTGTTTGAGCATGATCTTTTCGGAAAACCGGTTCCCACTTTTCCGGATCATGCCCTAATTCGGTCCAACCTCGAACGGGCCGATCGCAATCACGTGGCAATTGCTGTCGCGCTGGGTGCAATCGCTCAAGGCGCCATTGACGGCATCCTGTTCATTCGAAGCTTTGAGCGCCAGCCCCGGACGTCCGGATGAGCCGACCGCGACGGCATTCCAGCCGGATGAGGCTTCCGCGAGTTGGCGCGTAACGTCGTAATGCCGATGCGAAAACTCATCTGCCGGCGGGGCGGATAGGCCATGTTCCGCGTGCGCAGGCTTTCCTGGATATCGATCGCGCATCGCACCGCTTCGACCGCGCTTGGAAACTCGGCCAGAACAGCGTCCCCGGCGGTGTTGAAAATGCGTCCGCCGGCCTTGGCGATGAAATCGTCGGTGACGGAGCGGTAGGAGGCGAGACGCCGCAGCGTTTCTTCTTCGTCCTCGGCAACCAGCCTGCTGTAGCCGGCAATATCGGCCGCAAAAATCGCCGCTATCTTGCGCTTCATGAAGGCGAGCCCCGGACCACGATATGGTCAGCAGAATGCCGTCAGAAGTTCCCCGGCGCAACCGGGGTTTCAGGCGCTACGAACCGCCGCAGGCGTTGTAATTATTGATTTTTTTTGAGGATCAAGCGCGGCGCAATCAGCGCCTTCTTTCCGGTCATATCGGAGCGAAACGGAATTAGTGCATCGCCGTCGAATTGAGCTGGTTCTGGATGCTCTTGAAATGATCGAGCCGCTCGATCGCACGGTCGAGCTCCGAGCCTTCTTTTTCGGCGAGCTTGGCTTCCATCCCCGCGATCTCGTCAGCGAACGCAGTCTTGTCCAGATCCTTGATCGAGGTCGCGACATCAGCGAGCACGGTGAGGCCCTTGTCGGACACCTCCGCCAGACCGCCGAGCACGATGATCTTCTGATGCTGGCCGCCTGTGGTTACCGTCAGGATGCCCGGCCGGATCGTAGCCACGACCGGCGCATGGCCGGCGAGCACGCCGAAATCACCCTCGACGCCGGGAACGTCGACCTGATCGACTTCGCCGGAGAAAGCGAGCTTTTCAGGAGAGACGAGATCGAAGTGGAAGGTGGCCATGGGATACCTAGCGAATAGCGAGTGGCGGAGATCGCGTGGCGAAGACCGAGAGTAGCGTTTCTATTCGCTACTCTCCATTCGTCTCTTAAGCTGCTTCGGCGAGCTTCTTGCCCTTCTCGACGGCTTCTTCGATGTTGCCGACCATGTAGAAGGCGGCTTCGGGCAGATGATCGTACTTGCCTTCGCAGATCGCGCGGAACCCCTTGATGGTGTCGGCAAGGTCGACGAACTTACCGGGCGAGCCCGTGAAGATTTCGGCGACGTGGAACGGCTGTGACAGGAAGCGCTCGATCTTGCGGGCGCGCGCCACGGCGATCTTGTCCTCTTCCGACAATTCGTCCATGCCGAGAATGGCGATGATGTCCTGCAGCGACTTGTAGCGCTGCAGCACCTGCTGAACCATACGGGCGGTCTGGTAATGATCCTCGCCGACGATCAGCGGCGACAGCATGCGCGAGGTGGAATCGAGCGGATCCACCGCCGGGTAGATGCCCTTTTCCGAGATCGCGCGGTTCAGCACCGTGGTTGCGTCCAAATGCGCGAACGAGGTCGCCGGCGCCGGGTCGGTCAAGTCGTCGGCCGGCACGTAGATCGCCTGCACCGAGGTAATCGAACCCTTATGGGTGGTGGTGATACGCTCCTGCAGCGCGCCCATGTCGGTGGCCAGCGTCGGCTGATAACCCACCGCCGAAGGAATGCGGCCGAGCAGCGCCGACACTTCGGAGCCGGCTTGCGTGAAGCGGAAGATGTTGTCGATGAAGAACAGCACGTCCTGGCCCTGATCGCGGAAATGCTCGGCGACGGTCAGACCCGACAGCGCAACGCGCATGCGGGCGCCGGGCGGTTCGTTCATCTGGCCGAACACCAGGGCGCATTTCGACTTGACGCTCGGATCCGGATTATGCGGATCGGCGTTGACCTTGGATTCGATGAACTCATGATAGAGGTCATTGCCTTCGCGAGTCCGCTCGCCGACACCGGCGAACACCGAATTGCCGCCGTGCGCTTTGGCGACGTTGTTGATCAGCTCCTGAATCAGCACGGTCTTGCCGACGCCGGCGCCGCCGAACAGGCCGATCTTGCCACCCTTGGCGTAAGGCGCCAGGAGATCGACGACCTTGATACCGGTGACCAGAATTTCAGCCTCGGTGGCCTGGTCGGTATAGGTCGGCGCTTCCTGATGGATCGCACGCATGCCTTCGTTGGCGATCGGACCGCCTTCATCGATCGGCTCGCCGATCACGTTCATGATGCGGCCAAGCGTGCCGGCGCCGACAGGCACCTGGATCGGGCCGCCGGTGTCGCTGACCTCATGGCCGCGAACCAGGCCCTCGGTGGTATCCATCGCAATGGTGCGCACCGTGGATTCGCCGAGATGCTGGGCGACCTCGAGCACCAGACGGTTGTTGCCGTTCATGGTGGTGATGGCGTTCAGGATCGCCGGCAGATGGCCTTCGAATTGTACGTCGACGACGGCGCCGATGACTTGCGTGATGCGTCCGGTCTGGTTGGCGGATGTAGCCATGAAAATCTCTCCTTCGAATTCTTAATCTCAGCGTCCGTCAGTTTGATCGCTTGCTCTACTAGAGTGCCTCAGCGCCGGAGATGATCTCGATCAGCTCCTTGGTAATCATGGCCTGACGGGTTCGGTTGTAGATCAGGGTCTGCTTGCGGATCATGTCGCCGGCGTTGCGGGTGGCGTTGTCCATCGCGCTCATCTGCGCGCCATAGAACGAAGCGTTGTTTTCCAGCAGCGCACGGAAAATCTGCACCGCGAGATTGCGCGGCAGCAGACCGTTGAGGATCTCGTCTTCTTCCGGCTCGTACTCGTAAGACGTCGCCGGACCTGCATTGGCGGCGGGCGCTTCGACCACCAGCGGAATGATCTGCTGCGCGGTCGGAACCTGAGAGATCACGGACCTGAAGCGCGAATAGAACAGCGTACAGACGTCGAATTCGCCGGCGTCGAAGCGCGCTATGATTTTCCTGGCGATGTCTTCGGCGTTGACGAAACCGAGTTGGCGAACCGATCGCAGCTCGACGTTTTCGATGATCTGCTTGTCGAAGGTACGGCGCAGCTGCTCGTAACCCTTGCGGCCGACGCAGAAGAACTTGACCTCTTTGCCCTGGTTCATCAGCGACAGCGCGCGCTCGCGGGCGAGACGCACGATCGAGGAATTGAAGGCGCCGGACAGGCCGCGTTCGCCGGTACAGACCAGCAGCAGATGCACCTGATCCTTGCCGGTGCCGGCCAGCAGCACGGGCGCGCCGGGCGAACCCGCCGCTGATGTCGCGATGTTGGAGATCACGGCGTCCATTTTTTCCGCATAAGGCCGCGCCGCTTCCGCAGCGGTCTGCGCGCGGCGCAGCTTCGAGGCTGCGACCATCTGCATGGCCTTGGTGATCTTCTGCGTCGCCTTGGTCGAGGCGATGCGGACCCGCATATCTTTAAGTGAAGCCATTCTTAGTTCACCCCGGCGATCAGATCCTCGACCCGACCGCTAGCCCCTCATCTTTTACCAGGCCCGGCCGAGCGCCGGGCCACCACGGCACATCAAGCAAGCGTCTTGGTGAAAGCCTCGACCACGCTCTTCAGCTTGCCGGCGGTATCGTCGCTGAGATCGCGGCTTTCCCGGATGCTGTTGAGGATCTCGACATTCTTGCCGCGCAGCAGCGACAGCAGACCGTCTTCGAACGCGCGCACCTTGTTGAGCGGCAGGGCGTCGAGATAGCCGTTGGTGCCGGCCCAGATCACACACACCTGCTCTTCCATCTTCAGCGGCGAGAATTGCGGCTGCTTCAGCAGTTCGGTGAGGCGCGAGCCACGATTGAGCAGGCGCTGCGTCGAGGCGTCGAGGTCGGAGCCGAACTGAGCGAACGCCGCCATTTCGCGGTACTGCGCCAGTTCACCCTTGATCTTGCCGGCGACCTTCTTCATCGCCTTGGTCTGCGCCGACGATCCGACGCGCGACACCGACAGACCGACGTTCACCGCGGGCCGAATGCCCTGGAAGAACAGGTCGGTTTCCAGGAAGATCTGACCGTCGGTAATCGAAATCACGTTGGTCGGAATATAGGCCGACACGTCGTTGGCCTGGGTTTCGATGATCGGCAGCGCGGTCAACGAACCAGATCCCTGGTCCTTGTTGAGCTTGGCGGCGCGCTCGAGCAGGCGGGAATGCAGATAGAACACGTCGCCCGGATAGGCTTCGCGGCCCGGCGGACGGCGCAGCAGCAGCGACATCTGGCGATAGGCCACCGCCTGCTTGGAAAGATCGTCATAGATGATGACGGCGTGCATGCCGTTGTCGCGGAAATACTCGCCCATGGTGCAGCCGGTGAACGGCGCGATGTACTGCATCGGCGCCGGATCGGATGCAGTGGCGGCGACGATGATCGAATATTCCAGCGCGCCCTGCTCTTCGAGCACCTTGACGAACTGGGCAACGGTCGAGCGCTTCTGGCCGATCGCGACATAGACGCAATACAGCTTGATGTTCTCGTCCGGCTGCGCGTTGAGCGGCTTCTGGTTCAAAATGGTATCGAGCGCGATCGCGGTCTTGCCGGTCTGGCGATCACCGATGATCAATTCGCGCTGGCCGCGGCCCACCGGAATCAGAGCATCGATCGACTTCAGACCGGTCGCCATCGGCTCGTTGACCGATTTGCGCGGAATGATGCCGGGCGCCTTGACGTCGACGCGCATGCGCTTGTCGGCCTGGATCGGGCCCTTGCCGTCGATCGGATTGCCGAGCGCGTCGACCACGCGGCCGAGCAGGCCCTTGCCGACGGGTGTATCGACGATGGCGCGCGTGCGCTTGACGGTCTGGCCTTCCTTGATCTCGCGGTCGGCGCCGAAGATCACGATACCGACGTTGTCGGTTTCGAGGTTCAGCGCCATGCCGCGCGTACCGTTCTCGAACTCGACCATCTCACCGGCCTGGACGTTGTCGAGACCGAAGACGCGGGCAATGCCGTCGCCAACGGACAACACCTGTCCGACTTCGGAAACTTCAGCCTCCTGGCCGAAATTCTTGATCTGGTCCTTCAGGATCGCGGAAATTTCCGCGGCGCGGATGTCCATCAGCCTGCCTCTTTCATCGCGTGCTTGATCGAATTGAGTTTGGTGCGAAGCGAACTATCCACCATGCGGCTGCCGAGCTTGACCACCAGGCCGCCGATAATAGAAGGATCCACATTCACGTTGAGCGAGACGTCCTTGCCCGTCACTGATTTCAGCGCGGTCTTCAGAGCATCGAGATTCTTGTCGCTGAGCGCTTCGGCGACGGTCACATCCGCCGTCGCCTCGCCCCTGAATTTTGCCACCAGCGCGCGAAAGGCCCGGATCACGTCCGTGACCGCGAACAAGCGACGATTGTTGGTGAGCACTTTCAGGAAATTGGCAGAAATGCCCGAAATACCCGCTTTGTCGAGCACGGCAGCAAGCGCCTTCGCCTGCACATCGGCGGAAAAAACCGGACTGCGAACCAACCGCTTCAATTCAGGGCTGTCGGCCAGCATGGTGGCGAATCGGTCGAGATCGGCTTTCACCGCATCGATGGATTTTTCATCGCGTGCCAATTCGAACAAAGCCGTCGCATAACGGCCGGACACACCTGAAACGGACGGATCTTCTGCAGCCACAAGCACACTCTATTAGCTGTTAAATTCGCAAGGCAAAAACCGTCGCCACGATGGCGCCCATCCAAGCCCTTGGAATTCAAGCGGGACTTCGATTTTCGACCGGCACGAGTAATACCGGGACCGTTAAAATCGCGGCTTTGCTAACATAGCAGGAGCGCAGGTGCAACATGACGGCGGCGTCAGGCGATGCCACGTCGCGGGTCATTTTTGGCGTCCCCAGAGCGCGCCTCGTCGCCGTCGTCTTGACCTTCGTCGCGACACCTGCCTAGGCGATTTTGACGCCCTCGTCACAGGCGACCACGCCCCGGCCGTCGGCCCTGCGCAAAATAGTTCCGCCCGGAAATGCATGGCCGCCATGAGCCGAGGGCGCGGAACGGAAAAGCCCGATTCGCTCCATTTGAGCATTACTTGGGCAAATCTCCCCTCGCGAGGGGACGACTTCCTTTTACAGCAACTCCAAGTAACAACATGGTTAATAATTCATTAATTCGTAAGATTACGAAATATCCAGCGACTACTTGCATTGCGTCACGAGATGTTACAGCCGGATACAAACCATCTCTACTGCCCAATTCATGCCTCATTAGGTCATCAAACGCCACGCCGTACCAGACGGGGCGGGGGTTCCACTTGTCACATATGTGGCAATACTATCTTGAGGGACATTTTAATGATCGTATCGAAAAAGTCGGCACTGGGAACTGTAACCCGGTCGCGTACGGCGCTTGCTGTTGTTGCCGCAACTGTTGTGTTCGGCGGGGGCATTTCAGAAGCCTCGGCCAGAGGCCGGCACCATCACGGCTATCACCATCATCACGGCTATCACCACCACGCCAGCGCCTCGGAAGGCTCTTCCTGGCGCGATGCCAACGCCTCGATCGCCCCGGCATCGACCGGCGGCCACAGCTTCTCCGGCATGGCATCCTATTACGGCAATGAATCCGGCAGCCGCACCGCCTCCGGTCAGCGCTTCAATCAGAGCGCCATGACCTGCGCTCACCGCTCGTTGCCGTTCGGCACCAAGCTGCGCGTGACCCATGGCGGCCAGAGCGTCGTCGTCACTGTCAATGATCGTGGTCCGTTCGTCCGTGGCCGCGTCCTTGATCTGTCCACAGGCGCCGCCCGTGCCATCGGCCTGACCGGCGCCGGCGTCGGCCGTGTTACCGCCGAGGTGATCTCCTAAGGCCCGCGTTCGAACGTGGCCTCCGTCCTGCAAGTTCGGTAAGCGTTGCGTAGCGTAACGGCTGCAAAACTTTTGCACGCCAAAAGGCCTGCCGTCGCAAATGACGGCAGGCCTTTCTTATTGAGCCGTCCTCTACTCGTCATTGCGAGCCACCGGGTCGCAATGACGGTTGGAGGATTGCGAGCTTCTACAGAAAACTCTGCGGATCGACGTCGACCTCAAGCTTGAGATTGCCTGTGGTCTTCGGCCCCGCGGCGAGCCATTCGCGCAGATATTCCGATACATCGACATTGCGCAGCGACTTCAGCAGAATCCGAAATCGATAGCGGCCCTTGATGACCGCGAGCGGCGCTTCGGCCGGTCCCAGCACCTGAATGCGTTCATCGATCGGCGCGATCGCCACCAGCTTGCGGGCAAAGCCTTCTGCGGTGGGGCGATCGCCCGCGGAAATGATCAGGCTGGCCAGCCGCCCGAACGGCGGATAGCCCGAACGTTCGCGCGAGTCGATTTCGCTGGCATAGAACGCCTCGCGATCGCAGGCCACCAGCGCCTTCATCACGGGATGCTCGGGCTGATGGGTCTGCAGATAGCCGACGCCACGGCCCTGCTCGCGTCCGGCGCGGCCGATCACCTGGTTGAGCAGTTGAAACGTCCGCTCGGCGGCGCGCGGATCGCCATTGCTCAGGCCCAGATCGGCATCGACCACGCCGACCAGATTGAGCCGCGGAAAATTATGCCCCTTTGCGACCAGCTGGGTGCCGATGATGATATCGACGCGGCCTTCCGCGATCTCGTTCAGCTCCGAACGCATGGTTTCGATCGAAGTGATCAGATCGCTCGACAGCACCATGGTGCGCGCTTCCGGGAACAACGCGGCCGCCTCCTCCTGCAGGCGTTCGACGCCGGGGCCGACCGCGGCCAGCGATTCTTCCGCCGCGCAATGCGGACAGGTTTTTGGACGCGGCATCGAGAACCCGCAATGATGGCACACCAGCCGCTGGCGGAACCGGTGATCGACCAGCCAGGCATCGCAGATCGTGCAGGCAAAGCGATGCCCGCAGGCCCGGCACAACGTCAGCGGCGCGTAGCCGCGGCGGTTGAGGAACAACAGCGCCTGCTCGCGCCGCTCGATCGCTATGCCGATCTGCTCTGTGAGACGCGGCGAGATGAAGCGACCTCGCGGCGGCGGCTCGCGTCGCAGATCGATCGCCTCGATATGCGGCATGTGCTGACCGCCAAATCGCGCCGGCAGCACCACGCGCTGATAGCGGCCCTTGCGCGCATTGACCTCCGACTCGACCGATGGCGTCGCGGACGCCAACACGATCGGGATCTTGGCGATGTGCGCGCGCACCACCGCCATGTCGCGGGCATGGTAATGCGCGCCTTCGTCCTGCTTGTAGGCCTGATCGTGCTCTTCATCGACGACGATCAGCCCGAGATTGGCGTAAGGTAGAAACAACGCCGAGCGCGCGCCGACCACGACCGGCGCTTCACCTGCCGCGATCGCAGCCCAGTTGCGCGCGCGGGTGCGTGGGGTCAGTTCGGAATGCCATTCCAGCGGGCGCACGCCGAAACGATTGGCGAAACGATCGAGAAATTGCCCGGTCAACGCGATTTCGGGCATCAGGATCAGCGTCTGCTTGCCGCGGCGGATCACTTCCGCGATCGCTTCGAAATAGACTTCGGTCTTGCCCGAGCCGGTCACGCCATCCAGCAGCGCCGTATGAAAGCTGCCATTCGCCGCCAGCGCCCGCATCGCATCGACCGCGGTCCGCTGCTGGTGAGAGAATTCCGGCTGCGCGAACGAAGGATCCGGCGCCGGCGCCGGCAATGGCGGCGGCATCACCTCGACGGCCAGCGTGCCCTCATCGACGAGGCCGTCGATCACGCCGGTGCTGACGCCGGCTTCCCGCGCCGCCTCCGATTTGCCGTGCAGCAATCCGTCGGAAAGGCAATCGATCAACCGCCGCCGCGCCGGCGTCATCCGCCGGGGCGGATCGCCCACCAGGCGCACGCCCACCCGCATCCGCTCGGGGCCGAGATTCTCGCCCATCCGCAGCGTCATCCGCAAAACCATGCCGCGCGCGGACAGCGTGTAGTTGGCGACCCAATCGACGAGCGAGCGCAGTTCCTGCTTCAGCGGCGGCACGTCGAGCTTTTCGCTGACGTCTTTCAGGCGATTATGCAGCCGCGGATCGGGATTGGCATTCTCAGCCCAGACCACGGCGACCACTTCGCGCGGCCCGAGCGGCACGCACACCACATCGCCCGGCTTGAGTTCCATGCCGCGCGGCACGCGATAGGAATAAGCCTGATTGAGCGCGACCGGCACCAGCACATCGACAATACCGGTCGATGATGCCGATGAGGTGCTGGCGCGGATCGAATGGTCCATGGGGAATCAGACTCGAGGAAGGCCGGAAGGCCCGGCTAACTTAAGGCTCTGCGGCGGCCGCGACCAGTGTCCGGTACCCACGTTCCGGCAAGTTAGCGAACGGTAAACGAAAGAGGTGCGATATAATCCGACGGAATCACGCGCGCCCGAAAGACAGCTCCGAAGACAACTCGATGGCCAAATCTGCTGCCGCGGCTCAACCGATCGATATCGCCTGCGCCGCCGACGACCTCGTGCGGGAGATCACGCATTGGCTGTCGCATCTGCGCGCGGAACGGCGGCTGTCGCCGAAGACGCTGGAAGCTTATGCCCGAGACCTCAGGCAATGTCTGGTCTTTCTCGGCGAGCACTGGGGCGCCAGCGTAACACTGGCGCGCTTCGCGGCACTCGAGGCCACCGATGTCAGGGCGTTCATGGCGATGCGCCGCGCCGATGACGTTGGCGGGCGTTCGCTGGCGCGGGCGTTGGCGGGCCTGCGCTCGTTCGGGCGCTTTCTCGAACGCGAGGGCAAGGGCAAGGTCGGTGCCTTGTCGGCCATCCGTGCCCCCAAGATCGGCAAGAGCCTGCCGAAGCCGATCCATATCGATGCTGCCAAACGCTTTGCCGACGCCGACGAACGCGCCGGCGAGGATCGCGATCCCTGGATCTGGGCGCGCGACGCCGCGGTGATGGCGCTGTTGTATGGCTCGGGCCTGCGCATCTCCGAAGCGCTCGGCTTGAAGCGCCGCGACGTGCCGCTGCCGGGCGCCGGCGACGTGCTGGTCGTCACCGGTAAGGCCAACAAGACCCGCATGGTCCCGGTGCTGCAAAACGTGCTGGTGCTGATTCAGGATTATGTCGCGGTCTGTCCGCATCCGCTGCCGCCGGAAGGGCCGATCTTCCTCGGCGCCCGCGGCGGTCCGCTGAAGGCGCGGATCATCCAGCTCACCATGGAACGCTTGCGCGGCTCGTTCGGCTTACCCGACAGCGCGACGCCGCACGCGCTGCGGCATTCGTTTGCAACGCACCTTTTGAGCCGCGGCGGCGATTTGCGCGCGATCCAGGAATTGCTCGGCCACGCCTCACTTTCGACCACGCAGATCTACACCGGCATCGACAGCGAACGGCTGCTCGAGGTCTACCGCACCGCGCATCCCCGCGCCTGACGCCGCCGATTTATCAACGCCAACGAAGCCTCGTCACCGCCCTTGCCCCTTGCGCCGGGCAGGCCGTTCGGTCAATCGTGGCCGATCAGGGCAGCGGGAGGGAATCATGAGCGCGCATGAGAGCATGGAGCAGGCCGACCAGGCCAAGGAAGCCAGCCACGAAAATCGCAACATCGCGCTGCTGATCGCGGTGATCGCGCTGTGTCTTGCGCTATCGGAGACGCTCGGCAAGGGCGCCCAGACCGAGTCCATCAGCAAGAATGTCGAAGCCTCCAACCTGTGGGCGTTCTTCCAGGCCAAGAGCATTCGGCGCACCACGGTGCAGACCGCGGCAGAACAGGCCAAACTCGGTCTCGGTAGCGGGCCCGACGATGCCACCAAGGCGGCGGTGCAAAAGCAGATCGACGAGTGGCAGAAGACCGCGGCGCGGTACCGCTCCGAACCCGAGACCAAGGAAGGCTCGGAGCAACTGTCCGAGCGAGCCAAGCATGCCGAAGAAGAACGCGACCTCGCGGAAGCGAAGTACCATCATTACGAGCTGGCATCCGCGGCGTTTCAGATCGGCATCGTGCTGGCTTCCGCGACCATCATCACCGGCATCCTCGCTTTGGCCTGGATTTCGGGCCTGCTGACGCTGGTGGGGATCGCGATGACCGCGCTCGGCATCCTCGCGCCACATCTGCTGCATTTGCCGTAGCGTCCGGTTCGGAATTGACGCTTCCAAGAACTCGACTTCACCTCTCCCTGCTCAACTCGGGTTTACCCGAGTTGAGCAGCAATGTTTGTCGAAGTCGGACATGTCCGACTTCGATGGGAGAGGTGAGACGAACTCCGGCATTGTTGCTGAGCTTACGAAGCTGCCGCGGCGATTATCGCGCTTCGTGCACGCTCTTGCGGAAGCGCTGGATCAGCCGCAGCATCCGCGATGACCAGCCCTCGCCATTGCCGCGCAGGGCCTCCATGATTCGCTGCTTGATCGGATCGACCAGCGCCATCGCCTTGGCGCGCAAGCCCATCACGAAGCGATAGAGTTTCTCGAACCACGCCATCTCCAGCAGCTTCGGCCGCGTCACATCGAAGATAAAGGCGGTGACGCCGACGCCGAGGAATTTCGCAAAGACGATGGTTAGGACGGCGCTCATCCAGTATTCGTGGGTCAAGAGCCAGAAGCCGACCAGCTTCAGCGGAAACAACGGAATGATCGGCACGATGAACACGATCAACGTCATCGCCGGCGAAAGCGAATCGACGCGATCCGAAAGCCACTGCTTGAAGGTGCGCAACGGAAGTGCTGCAACCACCCTAGCCACGACAGGCTCAAGATGATCCCACAGCCAGGCTTCGATCAGGAAGATGATCGCGAGCAGAACCCAGATCGGCTGAAGCAGGCGGCGCATCATCTATGTCATCCCCGCCCGGTGATGAACCGGGCGCAGATCACATATGTATCGCGCGCTTGCCGACTGCAAGCGCCGCTTCCTTGACCGCTTCCGAACGGGTCGGATGGGCATGGCAGGTGCGGGCCAGATCCTCGGCGGAGCCGCCGAATTCCATCAGCACCGCGGCCTCGTGAATCATTTCTCCGGCCTCGCGGCCGACGATGTGGACGCCGAGTACCCGATCGGTCTTCGCATCTGCGAGAACCTTCACGAAGCCGTCCGTGGTCTGGTTGACCTTGGAACGGCCGTTGGCCGTAAACGGGAATTTGCCAACGGTGTACGCGACGCCTGCTTGCTTCAGCTCTTCCTCGGTCTTGCCGACCGTTGAAACTTCCGGCGTGGTATACACAACACCTGGGATAACATCGTAATTCACATGGCCGGCCTGGCCGGCAAGAATCTCCGCGCAGGCAACACCTTCGTCTTCCGCCTTGTGCGCGAGCATCGGACCGGCGATGACGTCACCGATCGCATAGACGCCCTTCACGCTGGTGGCGAAATGCGAATCAGTCTGCACCCGCCCGCGATTGTCGAGTGCGACGCCGGCCTCCTTCAGGCCGAGGCCGTCGGTGTAGGGCACCCGGCCGATGCACACCAGCGCCACGTCGGCCTCCAGCGTTTCCGCCGCCCCGCCCGCCGCGGGCTCGATCTTCGCAACCAGCGTCTTGCCTGACGTGTCGATGCCGGAGACCTTGGCGCCGAGCTTGAATTCAAAGCCCTGCTTTTCGAGGATACGCTGAAATTGCTTTGCGACCTCGCCGTCCATGCCCGGCAGGATGCGATCGAGGAATTCCACCACCGTCACCTTCGCGCCAAGCCGGTGCCAGACCGAACCGAGTTCGAGTCCGATCACGCCGGCGCCTACGATCAGCAATTTTTCAGGAACCTTGTCGAGCGACAGCGCGCCGGTCGACGACACGATGCGCTTCTCGTCGATCTCGATGCCTTTCAGCCGCGCGATGTCGGAGCCGGTAGCGATGACGATGTTTTTGGTTTCGACGATCTGGGTCTTGCCGTCACTGCCCGACACTTCGACCTTGCCGGTACCCAGGATCTTGCCCTTGCCGCTGATGACATCGATCTTGTTTTTCTTCATCAGGAATTCGACGCCCTTGACGTTGCCGTCGATGCCCTGCTGCTTGAAATTCATCATCGAGGGCAAATCGAGCTGCGGCGCGGAAACGCTGACGCCCATCTTGGCAAAGGAGTGGCCGGCCTCTTCGAACATCTCGGAGGCATACAGCAGCGCCTTCGAGGGCATGCACCCGACATTGAGGCAGGTACCGCCGAGCGTCGCGTTCTTCTCGACCACCGCGACCTTCATGCCGAGCTGCGCCGCGCGAATCGCGCAGACATAGCCGCCGGGACCGGTGCCGATGATAACAAGATCGTAGCTAGCCATGATCGAAGTCCTGTAGCTGAAGAATGTGACGGGTATTAACGCCCGCCCGATACATCGAGGATCGCGCTGGTCACGTAGGAAGCCTCGTCCGACATCAGCCAGACGATGGCGTTGGCGATTTCATCCGCGGTTCCGACGCGCTTCATCGGCACGCTGCCGGCGAGGCGATGCGCGCGATCGGGCTCGCCGCCCGAGGCGTGAATCTCGGTATCGATCAAGCCGGGCCGGATCGCCGCGACGCGAATGCCTTCGCTGGCGACTTCGTGTCCGAGTCCGACCGTGAACGAATCAATCGCGCCCTTGGACGCCGCGTAATCGACATAGGTGTTGGGCGAGCCGAGTTTTGCGGCGACCGATGACAGATTGACGATGACGCCACCCTTGCCGCCATTGCGCGTCGACATCCGCTTCACCGCCTCGCGCGCACACAGGATGCTGCCGGTGACGTTGACGGCCATCATGCGCTGGATACGCTCGACCGACATGTCCTCGACCCGCGCCGACGGCCCGACGATGCCGGCGTTGTTGACCAGCGCGCCGAGCGTCCCAAAACCATCGGCGGCCTTGAACAGCGCGAGAATGTCGCTTTCCTTGCCGACGTCGCACTTCACAGCGATCCCCTTGCCGTTGTTGGCGCCGATCTGCGCGACGACATCATCGGCCGCGGCCTTGTTGCTGACATAGCCGACGACGACGCGAAATCCGCGCCCCGCAGCGGTGATCGCGGCGGCGCGCCCGATGCCACGGCTACCGCCGGTGATGATGACTACTTTGTCGGTCAAATCAGCCCCCAAATCATACGCAACCACAATTCCCGGAGCCCGCTTGTGCCGTCTCCCCAACTTCAACGCGTGATCACAAATCCAGCACCAGCCGCGCCGGATCTTCCAGGCTTTCCTTGACCCGGACCAGGAACGTCACGGCTTCCTTGCCGTCGATCACGCGGTGATCGTACGACAGCGCCAGATACATCATCGGGCGAATCTCGACCTTGCCGCCGATCGCCACCGGGCGATCCTGGATCTTGTGCATGCCGAGGATCGCGGATTGCGGCGCGTTCAGGATCGGCGTCGACATCAGCGAACCGTAGATGCCACCATTGGTGATGGTGAAGGTACCGCCCTGCATTTCATCGATCTTGAGCTGACCGTCGCGGGCGCGGCGGCCGAAATCGGCGATGCTCTTCTCGATATCCGCGATCGACTTGTGATCGCAGTCGCGCACCACCGGCACCACGAGGCCCTTGTCGGTGCCGACGGCGACGCCGACGTGATAGTAATTCTTGTAGATCAGATCGGTGCCGTCGATCTCGGCATTGGCCGCCGGGATATCCTTCAACGCCTGCACGCAGGCCTTGGTGAAGAAGCCCATAAATCCCAATTTGCTGCCGTGCTTCTTCTCGAACACGTCCTTGTACTGGGTGCGCATCGCCATGATGTGGCTCATATCGACTTCGTTGAAAGTCGTGAGCATCGCGGCGGTGTTCTGCACGTCCTTCAGCCGGCGCGCGATGGTCTGACGCAGCCGCGTCATCTTCACGCGCTCTTCCCGCGCGGCATCGTCGGCCGGCGACGGCGCGCGAACTTGCACTGAGGCGGCCGGCTGGTTGACCGGGGTCGGCGCCGAAGCCGCCTTCTCGATCGCGGCGAGCATGTCGCCCTTGGTGACGCGGCCGTCCTTGCCAGAGCCGGGCACGGTGGCGGCATCGATGCCGCTTTCGGCCGAAATCTTGCGCACCGACGGCGCCAGCGGCGCGTCTACCGGCGCAGCCTTCGCGGCAGGCGCGGGCGCCGTTGCGGCGGCAGCGGGGGGCGGTGGCGGCGCCGCCTTGGCGGGCGCGGCAGCCGGCTTGGCGGCGGCTCCCGCCGCGCTTTCCATGATCTGTCCGAGCAGCGCGCCGACCGCGACGGTCTCGCCATCCTTTGCCGTGATCTCGCCCAGCGTGCCGGCGGAAGGCGCCGGCACTTCGATGGTGACCTTGTCGGTCTCGAGTTCGACCAGGGGTTCGTCGACCGCGACGGCGTCGCCGGCCTTTTTGAACCAGCGGCCGATGGTGGCCTCGGTCACGGATTCGCCGAGCGTGGGAACACGAATTTCAGTCATCGTTTGTTTCCTAACCGTTTATGTCGTCATTGTCCGCCTTGTGCGCCATTGCGCACTGGGGCGGACGATCCAGTATTCCGAGACGGTTGCGATCAAAACCAACGGCGCGGGGTACTGGATGCCCCGCCTTCGCGGGGCATGACAAATGATAACTTCTTAGTTCAGCGCGTCATCGAGCAGAGCCTTGAGCTGCGCCAGATGTTTCGACATCAGACCAGTCGCGGTCGCGGCGGACGCGGCACGTCCGGCGTAACGCGGACGCCTGTTCGGCGCATTGATCTGGTTCAGCACCCATTCGAGATAGGGCTCGATGAAATGCCATGCGCCCATGTTGCGCGGCTCTTCCTGGCACCAGACCACTTCGGCATTCTTGAACCGGCCGAGCTCCTGCACCAGCGCCTTCAGCGGCACCGGATAAAGCTGCTCGACGCGCAGCAGATAGACGTCGTCGCTGCCGCGCTTTTCGCGCTCTTCGTACAGGTCGTAATAGACCTTGCCCGAGCACAGCACGACGCGCCGGATCTTGTCGTCCGAAACCAGCTTGATCTTCTCGTCCGGCAGCATCTGCGCATCATCGTACAGGATGCGGTGGAACGTGGTGTCGGCGCCCATTTCATCGAGCCGCGACACCGCACGCTTGTGCCGCAGCAGCGACTTCGGCGTCATCAGGATCAGCGGCTTGCGGATTTCGCGATGCAGTTGCCGGCGCAGCACGTGGAAGAAATTGGCCGGCGTGGTGGCATAGACCACCTGCATGTTGTCCTCGGCGCACATCTGCAGAAAACGCTCGAGCCGGGCGGAGGAATGCTCCGGCCCCTGTCCTTCGTAACCATGCGGCAGCATGCAGACGAGGCCGGACATGCGCAGCCATTTGCGTTCGCCCGACGAGATGAACTGATCGAACAGCACCTGGGCGCCGTTGGCGAAATCGCCGAACTGCGCTTCCCAGACCGCCAGCGCATTCGGCTCGGCGAGCGAATAGCCGTATTCGAAACCGAGCACCGCTTCTTCCGAGAGCAGCGAGTTGATGACTTCGTAATGGCCCTGATCGGGGCCGAGATGATTGAACGGCGTGTAGCGACTCTCATCTTCCTGCTCGATCAGCACCGAATGCCGTTGCGAGAAGGTGCCGCGCTCGCTGTCCTGGCCAGACAGCCGGACGTGATGGCCTTCCTGCAGCAGCGTGCAGAACGCCAGCCCTTCGCCGGTCGCCCAGTCGATCCCCACACCGGTGTCGATCGCCTTGGCGCGATTTTCCAGGAAACGCTGAACGGTGCGGTGGACCCGAAAGCCGTCGGGCACCTTGGTGATCTTGCGGCCGATCTCCTTGAGTACCGCGATGTCAACGCCGGTGACGCCGCGACGCGGGTCTTCCTCGGCATCGGCGGATTTGAAACCGGCCCATTTGCCGTCGAGCCAGTCGGCCTTGTTGGGCTTGTAGCCGGAGCCTGCCTCGAGTTCGGCATCGAGTCGCGCGCGCCAGTCGGCCTTGGCCTTTTCGACTTCGCCTTCGGTCATCACTCCGTCGGCGATCAGCCGCTTGGAATAAATCTCGACGGTGCCGGGATGCGACGCGATCTTCTTGTACATCACCGGCTGGGTAAACATCGGCTCGTCGCCTTCGTTATGTCCGTGCCTGCGATAGCAGAACATATCGATCACGACCGGCTTGTGGAATTTCTGCCGAAACTCGATCGCGACCTTGGCCGCGAACACCACGGCTTCCGGATCGTCGCCGTTCACATGGAAGATCGGCGCGTCAATCATCTTCGCTACATCGGATGGATAGGGCGAGGAGCGCGAATAGCGTGGATAGGTGGTGAAGCCGATCTGGTTGTTGACGATGAAATGCAACGAACCGCCGGTGCGGTAGCCCTTCAGGTCGGACAGCCCGAAACATTCCGCCACCACGCCCTGCCCCGCGAACGCCGCGTCGCCATGCATCAACAGCGGCAGCACGGAGATGCGCTGGTCCGGCGGATCGCCGTGCTGGTCCTGCTTGGCGCGCACCTTGCCGAGCACCACGGGATCGACGATCTCCAGATGCGACGGGTTGGCGGTCAGCGACAGATGGATCCGGTTGTTGTCGAACTCGCGGTCCGACGACGCGCCGAGATGATATTTGACGTCGCCCGAGCCCTCGACCGCCTCAGGATTGGCCGAGCCGCCCTTGAATTCATGAAACAGCGCGCGGTGCGGCTTGCCCATCACCTGCGTCAGCACATTGAGGCGTCCGCGATGCGGCATGCCGACAACGATTTCCTTGACGCCCAGATTGCCACCACGCTTGATGATCTGTTCCAGCGCCGGGATCAGCGATTCCGCGCCGTCGAGGCCGAAGCGCTTGGTGCCGGTGAATTTGAGATCGCAGAATTTCTCGAACCCTTCGGCTTCGATCAGCTTGTTCAGGATCGCGCGCCGGCCTTCGCGGGTGAAACTGATTTCCTTGTCCGGGCCTTCGATCCGTTCCTGGATCCAGCCCTTCTGCGCGGCGTTGGAGATGTGCATGAACTCGACGCCGAGCGTCTGGCAGTAAGTGCGCTCGCAGATCGCGACGATCTCGCGCAAGCTCGCGTTTTCAAGCCCGAGCACATGGTCGAGGAAGATCTTGCGGTCGAAATCGCCGTCGACGAATCCGTAGGAGCGCGGGTCGAGTTCCTCGCGGTCGCGCGGCGCTTCGATGCCGAGCGGATCAAGCTTGGCGTGGAAATGGCCGCGCATGCGGTAGGCGCGAATTAGCATCAAGGCGCGGACCGAATCGCGGGTGGCCTGGTGCACATCGGCCGCTGACAGTTCCGCGCCCTTGGCTTGAGCCTTGGCGGCGAGCTTGGTGCCGACGGCCTTTTCGATTTGCACCCAGTTGCCATCGAGCGCAGAGGTCAGATCGTCGCGCGGCGCCAACGGCCAGTTGTCGCGGCCCCAGGACGCGCCCTCGGCGTTTTTGCGGACGTCGTCCGGGGTGTCCTTCAGGCTTTTGAAGAATTCCTGCCACTCGGCGTCGACCGAGCCGGGATCCTGTTCATAGCGGGCGTAGAGATCGTCGATATAGGCGGCATTTGTGCCCTGCAAAAACGAGGAGAGGGCAAAAGCGGCATTCGCGTCCTGGCGAGACATGATTGCGTCCTGGTGGGTTCGCTTCGCGCATGGAAAACGGCGCAATAGCCGATCCGGGTACCGGATCAGCGTGATAGGAAGCTTTTACCCTATATGGCGCGAATCTTCTCGCCGAAAAGAACCAAAAATTGAATTAGGATTTCAATTTTTCGACGAGGGTCTTTCCGAGCCGCGCAGGCGACGGCGAGACGGTAATTCCGGCCGATTCCATCGCGGCGGTCTTGGAACCGGCGTCGCCCTTGCCGCCGGAGATGATGGCGCCGGCGTGGCCCATGCGGCGGCCGGGAGGGGCGGTGACGCCAGCGATAAAGCCGACCATCGGCTTCTTGCGGCCGCGCTTGGCTTCGTCTTTCAGGAACTGGGCGGCGTCTTCCTCGGCGGAACCGCCGATTTCGCCGATCATCACGATCGAGGTGGTGTTGGGGTCGGCCAGGAACATCTCCAGCATGTCGATAAACTCGGTGCCCTTGACCGGGTCGCCGCCGATGCCGACCGCGGTGGTCTGGCCGAGGCCCTCCTGGGTGGTCTGGAACACCGCCTCATAGGTCAGCGTGCCCGAACGCGAGACAATGCCGACATTGCCGGGCTTGAAGATGTTCGCAGGCATGATGCCGATCTTGCACTCGCCAGCCGTCATCACGCCCGGGCAGTTCGGCCCGATCAGGCGGGATTTCGATCCGCTCAACGATCTTTTGACCCGGACCATGTCGAGCACCGGAATGCCTTCGGTGATGCAGACGATCAGCGGGATTTCCGCGTCGATCGCCTCGCAGATCGCGTCGGCGGCGCCCGGCGGCGGCACATAGATCACGCTCGCATCGGCGCCGGTCTTCTCGCGCGCCTCGGCCACCGTATCGAACACCGGCAGATTGAGATGCTTCGACCCGCCTTTGCCGGGCGAAACGCCGCCGACCATCTTGGTGCCGTAGGCGATCGCCGCTTCCGAATGAAAGGTGCCGTTCTTGCCGGTGAAACCCTGGCAGATGACCTTGGTGTTCTTATCAATCAGGATGGACATGGGTTGAGACTGCTTTCGCGAGACGCCGAGACGGGGTTAGTGGGCACGCCGATACACGCCGGTGAGCACGTCGGCCCACCCTTCCGCGTCGGGCGAGAACTGGATTTTCATGCTGTAGCTGTTGTCGTCGAGGACTTCGTAGACGTGGCGCGCATTGCCGCGCAAGGAGCCGCGCACCAAGATCAGCGACTTGCCGCTCCAGCCGCCGGAGGCCGGCGACGGCGGATAGTAGCCGAGTGAATCGTGCCAGAATAATTTGTAGAGCCGATCCTCGCGATCGTAGGTGAAGACGCCGTGCGTGAGGAAGCTTTCCTTGCCGTCGCGGGTCTGACGGGTGTCCTGGATCAAATAGAAGCCGTTGAGATCGATGCGCGCGGTGACGTGCGAGGTGGCGGGCCCACCTGCGGTCCAGCGCGACGGATAGACCATCTCCTCACCGCTCCACTCGCCCGCGAACGCCGCGAGTTTGCGGTGCTCCTCGAGCGGCGCCGGCGCGGCGAGATGGTCCTCGGCCATCGGCTCAGCCTCCCTTGACGGCCTTGACGATCTTCTGCGCAGCGTCGTCGAGATCGTCGGCGGACAGCACGTTGAGGCCGCTTTCACTGATGATCTTCTTGCCGGCATCGACATTGGTGCCTTCGAGCCGTACCACCAGCGGCACTTGCAAGCCGACTTGCTTCACCGCCGCGACCACGCCCTGGGCAATCACGTCGCATTTCATGATGCCGCCGAAGATGTTGACCAGGATGCCCTTCACGTTGGGATCGGCGGTTATGATCTTGAACGCGGCCGCGACCTTGTCCACGGTGGCGCTACCGCCGACATCGAGGAAATTCGCCGGCGCCATGCCGTAGAGCTTGATGATGTCCATGGTCGCCATGGCAAGGCCGGCGCCGTTGACCATGCAGCCGATGTTGCCATCGAGCGTCACGTAGTTCAGGTCGTATTTAGACGCCTCGATCTCCTTGGCGTCTTCTTCGGTTTCATCGCGCAGCGCCAGCACTTCGGGATGGCGATAGATCGCGTTGCTGTCGAACGAGACCTTGGCGTCGAGCACGCGAAGCTCGCCCTGCTTGGTCACCACAAGCGGATTGATTTCGAGCATCGCCATGTCCTTGGCGACGAACGCCGTATAGAGTTGCGCGACCAGCTTTTCGGCCTGCTTGGCCAGATCGCCGGTCAATTTGAGCGCGTTGGCAACCGTGCGGCCGTGATGGCCCATGATGCCGGTGGCGGGATCGACCGAGAAGGTCACGATCTTTTCCGGCGTGTTGTGCGCGACGTCCTCGATGTTGACGCCACCTTCGGTGGAAACCACGAACGACACTTCCGAGGTTTCGCGGTCGACCAGGATCGAAAGATAAAACTCCTTGTCGATATCGGAGCCGTCCTCGATGTAGAGCCGGTTGACCTGCTTGCCGTGCGGTCCGGTCTGCACCGTGACCAGGGTCGCGCCCAGCATCTGCTTGGCGAATTCGTTGACCTCGGCGACCGATTTGGCGATGCGGACGCCACCCTTGTCGCCGGCGGAAGCTTCCTTGAACTTGCCCTTGCCGCGGCCGCCGGCATGGATCTGGCTCTTTACCACCCAGATCGGACCGGGCAGCGTTTTGGCGGCGACATCGGCATCGGATGCCCGCAATACCGGCACCCCCTTCGAAATCGGCACGCCGAATTCATGCAGCAGCGCCTTGGCCTGGTATTCATGGATATTCATGTGGACGCTCTCCGGACCCTGGTGCGGTGAATTTGGAATTCACTTCAACATTTCTTCTGGTATACCATATACCAGAAGAAATGCAAATCCAACCCGCCGGGAATTTCATCGCTTTGGTGCTGCCTGGCTTCCGAAACTCGCGTCAGCGCGAGCTTCGGTCTTGGGTGTAAGGCTCGATTATCGGCCGAGCAGATCCGGCGCGATCTTCTTGCAGGCATCGACCAGGCCCTGCACGGCGCCAACCGACTTGTCGAACGCTTCGCGTTCCTTGCCCGCCAGTTCGATCTCGACAATGCGCTCGACACCCTTCGAGCCGATCACGACGGGCACGCCGACATACATGTCTTTCACGCCATATTCGCCGTTGAGATAGGCCGCGCAGGGCATCACGCGCTTCTTGTCGCGCAGGTAGCTCTCGGCCATCGCGATCGCCGAGGCGGCCGGGGCGTAGAAGGCCGATCCGGTCTTCAACAGATTGACGATCTCGGCGCCGCCGTTACGGGTGCGATCAACGATCTCGTCGATCCGGGCCTGCGACGTCCACCCCATCTTGACCAGGTCGGGCAGCGGAATGCCGGCCACCGTGGAATATTTCACCAGCGGAACCATGGTGTCGCCATGGCCGCCGAGCACGAAGGCGGTGACGTCTTCGACCGAGACGTTGAATTCGTCGGCGAGGAAATAGCGGAAGCGCGAGGAATCCAGCACGCCTGCCATGCCCACCACCTTCTTGTGCGGCATGCCCGAGGCCTTCTGCAGCGCCCATACCATCGCATCCAGTGGGTTGGTGATGCAGATGACGAAGGCGTCCGGCGCGTATTTCTTGATACCGGCCCCGACCTGCTCCATCACCTTGAGATTGATGCTGAGAAGATCGTCGCGACTCATGCCCGGCTTGCGCGGTACGCCGGCGGTGACGATGCAGACCTTGGCGCCGTCGAGCGCTTCATAGGAATTGGCGCCGGTAAAATTGGCGTCGAAGCCGTCCACCGGGGACGACTGGGCGATATCGAGCGATTTGCCCTGCGGCACGCCCTCCGCGATGTCGAACATCACGACATCGCCGAGTTCCTTCAGGCCGATGAGGTGAGCCAGCGTTCCGCCGATCTGACCGGAGCCAATCAAGGCAATTTTGTCGCGCGCCATGGGAAATCTGTCCTTTAAACACGTAAGGAGGAGGATGGATGGAAGCTTGAATGCTGGTTATCCCTTTCAACAGGGACGTTCAAGCCGGAGCCTTGCTCAATTGTCAGCCCTGCCTTGATTTCGATCAGCCTCATCTGCGTCGTTCCGGGGCGCGTGGGTGAGCGAACCCGGAATACGGGGGTACAGCTTACGTCTCCACCAGCCCGGTGCTGGAGCCGCTGGCCTCGGAATCCTTGTGGCCGTGGGGCAGTGCCAGATAGGATTCCGAGCTCATTTCGATCAACCGCGACGAGGTGCGCTTGAATTCATTGGCTTCGTTGCCGTCGGTCGCCAGATACAGCGACACTGGATCGGCCGCGGCCGATGCCATCAATTTCACGGCATTGTCATAGAGCGTATCGATCAGCGAGATGAAGCGCTTGGCAGCGTTGCGCTCAGGATAATCCATCACCGGAATATGGTCGATCAGAATGGTGTGATAGTCGTGCGCGAGCCGCAGATAATCGGACGCGGCCAGCGGCTTTTCGCAGATATCGGCGAACGAAAATCGCGCCACGCCATGCGCCGAGCACGGCACGCGCAGGACCCGGCCCTTGATCGAAATATCGCGCGCCTTGCAGGGCGCGTTGCTGGTCATCCTGGCCCAGGCCTTGTCGAGCGCGGTGTCGGCGTCGCGATCCGGCGGCACCAGCCACATCTTGACGCCCGCGAGCTTCTCCAGCCGGAAATCGGTGCGCGCATCGAGCCGCAGCACGTCCATATGATCCGAGATCTGCGCGATAAACGGCAGGAACAGCGCCCGGTTCAGGCCACCTTTGTAGAGATCTTCCGGCGCCACGTTGGAGGTCGCCACCACGACCGTGCCGAGTTCGAACAGTTTTGAGAACAGCCGCCCCAGAATCATCGCGTCCGCGATGTCGGTGACGTGAAATTCGTCAAAACATAAAAGCCAGGCCTGATCGAAGATCGACGCCGCGGTCAGCCCGATCACATCGCCATCGGCCATTTCGCCGCGCGCGATATTCTGGCGGAAGCCGTAGATCCGCTCATGCACCTCGGCCATGAATTCGTGGAAATGGGCGCGGCGCTTGTGCTGGACCTGGCTCTGCTGAAAAAACATATCCATCAGCATGGTCTTGCCGCGGCCGACTTCGCCATGAACGTAGAGGCCACGCGGCGGCGCTTCGGCCTTGTCGGCGAACAGCCGACCCAACAGGCCCTGCTTGCGTACGGGCCGGTAACTCGACAACCGTGCCTCAAGATCGGCGAACGCCTCGGCGGCCTGCGCCTGCGCCGCGTCGGGCTCGATCGCGCCTGACGAAACCTGGGACTGATAGTGGGCGCGGAACGAGGTGGAGGGAGTGGACAACATGGCCCACCTTACGGCCCCAGGCTGGCGGAAAATGCAAGCCGTGAATTGGTGCAAGGGGTATGCAGACGGAGGCCTCGCGCGCGCGAAAACGGGTGTGACCCGCCCTCACGCGCTCAGCGCGTAGGAATCCTCGACCACATAGGGCCCGCCGCCAGTGGAGGCCCGGGATGAAAACAGCACGAACCTTGAAGCCGTGAACACCCGGGTCGGGAAATATCCGCGCACCGACAGATAGTCCGCGACATCCTGGTTGGAGGCATCGCGCAACCTTGCAAGCGTCACGTGCGGGGTGAATTTCCGCCCCTCCGGATCGAGCCCGATCCGCTGCATCAGCCGCTCCAGCTCGGCCTGCAGCTCGATCAACGGCCGGCTCGGCACCACCGAGGCTACCACCGCGCGCGGCTTTTTGCCGCCGAAGCTCGACAGCCCCTGCAGCGCCACCTCGAACGGCTTGCGGTTGACCCGAAACAGCATCGAGGCGATCTCGTTGGCCGCGATGCCGTCGATATCGCCGATGAAGCGCAGGGTGACGTGATAGTTTTCGGGATCGATCCAGCGCGCGCCCGGAAGGCCTCCGCGCAAATTGGAAAGCGTCTGGCCGATCTCGGCCGGGATTTCCAGTCCGGTAAATAAACGCGGCATCGCAAGACTCCCGATGCTAAGGCGTGATCCGAAACGCGGATGGCCCGTGTTCGGGTAGCACACCTTGGAAACCTAGCTTTGGCAACCAGCCCGGCGACGAATCACCGATGCTGATTTTTACCGTAGTTATGTGACTCTGCGAAGGATGCGGCACCGACCGGGTGGATAACCCCGGGTTTAAGGTTGGCGTTGCCCGTTTTTCAACTGCGTTGCCCGGATAACGCACCTACCAGTGCCTCTACACTGGGCAGGATATTCTTCACGATCACGTCGACACCCTCCGGGGTCGGATGCATGCCGTCGGCCTGATTGAGCTTGGCATCGGCGGCGACGCCTTCGAGGAAGAACGGGTAGAGCGGCACGCCGAACGATTGCGCCAGGTCCGGATAGATCGCGTTGAAGCGCGCCGCATAATCGCTGCCGTAGTTTGGCGGCGCGACCATCCCGCACAACAGGACCGCGATCTTGCGCGCCTTCAGCCGGGTCAGAATGTCGGACAGCGCCTCGCGGGTGACCTTGGGATCAAGGCCGCGCAGGGCATCGTTGGCGCCGAGTTCGAGGATGACAGCCTCGGTACCATCGGGCACCGACCAATCGAGCCGGTCACGTCCCCCCGAGCTGGTATCGCCGGACACCCCGGCGTTGGTCATATCGACATCTATCCCCTTGGTTTTCAACGCTTTTTGCAAGCGCTCCGGGAACGCCGCGGAGGCCGACAGGCCAAGGCCAGCGCTGAGCGAATCACCGAGCACCACCATCTTGACCGGCCTGGTTCCCGCAGCCGATGGCGTCTGGGCGGCAACATTTTGCGCCGTCATCAAAGCGACCATCAACACGAGTATGTGCACGAACATCCGCATCCCACCCTCGACCGCGGCGGCGGAAGTGCCATATGACCGAAGCATGGACAGTCTCATCGAACCCTCGTCATTGGCCGGCCTCGAGCCGGACACCATCGCCATCACCAACGTCAATCTCTCGCTCGGTACCGGCGCGGCTCGCGTTCATATCCTGAAAGATATCAGCCTGAGTGTGGCATCGGGTGAAGCCATCGGCCTGATCGGGCCGTCAGGCTCGGGGAAATCCACGCTGCTGATGGTCATGGCGGGGCTTGAGCGTCCTGACAGCGGAGAGGTGGTGGTCAACGGCACCCCTTTCAATGCCCTCGACGAGGACGCGCTGGCGCGGTTTCGCGGCCGGCAGGTCGGCATCGTGTTCCAGTCGTTCCATCTGATCCCGACCATGACCGCGCTGGAGAACGTCGCGGTGCCGCTCGAACTCGCCGGCAATCCCGACGCGTCGGCGCGCGCCGCGCAAGAACTGGCGTCGGTTGGTCTCGGCGACCGGCTGCATCATTATCCGACCCAATTGTCCGGCGGCGAGCAGCAGCGCGTGGCGCTGGCCCGCGCGCTGGCGCCGGATCCCGCCATTCTGGTGGCGGACGAGCCGACCGGGAATCTTGACGAAGCCACCGGCAAGCAGATCGTCGATCTGTTGTTCACCAAACACGCCGAGCGCGGCATGACCTTGGTGTTGGTGACCCACGACACCTCGCTGGCGCATCGCTGCGATCGCGTGGTGCGGCTGCGCTCGGGCCGTATCGATACCCATGCGGTGGATCGCAAAGCCGCTTCATGAGCATTACTTCCGAACCTGCCTCTCACGGCCGGGGTGCTTCGCTCGCGCTGCGCTATGCGTTGCGCGAAATGCGCGGTGGCCTGCGCGGTTTCTACGTTTTCATCGCCTGCATCGCGCTCGGCGTGATGGCGATTGCCGGCGTCGGCTCGGTCGCAGCCAGCCTTGGCGAAGGCTTGGCGCGCGAAGGCCGCACCCTGCTCGGCGGCGATGTCGCGTTCTCGCTGATCCAGCGCGAAGCCAAGCCCGACGAGATCGCCTTTCTGCGTTCGCGCGGCCAAATGTCGGTCGCCGCGACGCTGCGCGTGATGGCGCGTTCAGGCAAAGGCGATCTCGCTTTGGTCGAACTCAAGGCCGTCGACGACAACTACCCAATGCTGGGCGCACTCACGCTCAACCCGAAAATGCCGATCGCGGATCTCCTGGCCGAACGCGACGGCGCGTTTGGCGCGGCGGTCGATACCACCTTGCTGGCACGGCTCGGCCTCAAGGTCGGCGATCGCGTCAGCATCGGAACGGCGACGTTTCAGATGCGCAGCGTCGTCGACGCCGAGCCGGACAAACTGGCTGGCGGACTTGGCTTCGGCCCGCGCTTCCTGGTCAGCGAAACCGCCTTGCGCGCGACCGGCCTGTTGCAGCCCGGTAGCCTGGTGCGCTGGATCTACCGGCTCAAATTGCCTGACAACGCCGCCAACGATGCCGCCGCCACCGCGCTGATCGACAACGTGCACGCCGCGTTGCCCGAAGCCGGCTGGGAAATCCGCTCCCGCAGCAATGCCTCGCCGCAGCTTGAGCGCACCATCAGCCGCTTCACGCAGTTTCTCACTTTGGTCGGCCTCGCCGCCCTGCTGGTCGGCGGGGTCGGGGTCGCCAATGCGGTCAAAAGCCACATCGATCGCCGCCGCGACGTCATCGCGGCCTTCAAGGCGCTGGGCGCCACCGGCCGCGACGTGTTCGCGATCTACCTCACGCAAGTGACCGTGCTTGCCGCGATCGGCTCGCTGATCGGGCTCGTGGCCGGCGCCGCACTGCCTTTCGTCATCGTCGGCCTGTTCGGCAAATTGCTGCCGCTGCCGGTGGTGCCGGCGCTGCATCCGGACGAACTCGCGCTGTCTTTCATTTACGGCCTGCTCACCGCGCTGGCGTTCGGACTGTGGCCGCTCGGCCGCGTGCATGACGTGCCGGTCGCAGCGCTGTTTCGCGACATCTCAACCAGCGAAGGAAATCGGCCGCGCTGGCGTTATCTCGCACTGATGGCGGTGGTGGTCGCGCTCCTGATCGCGGTGGCGGTCGGGCTTGCCTATGACAAGCGGGTCGCGGCGGTGTTCGTGGCGTCCTCGATCGCGGTATTCGTCGTGCTGCGCGGCATCGCCGGCGGGCTGATGGCGCTGGCGCGCGGCCTACCCAGAACCGGTATCACCATGCTGCGGCTGGCGATCACCAATATCTACCGGCCCGGTGCCTTGACACCGTCGGTGGTGTTATCGCTGGGGCTGGGACTAACCGTGCTGGTCACCATCACCCAGATCGACGGAAATCTGCGGCGGCAATTCCTGGCCGCGCTGCCGGACCGCGCCCCGTCGTTTTATTTCATCGACATTCCAACCAACGACGCCGATCGCTTCGGCGCTTTCCTGAAACAAACCGCCCCGGAATCGATCGTCGAGGATGTGCCGATGCTGCGCGGGCGCATTGTCGCCGCCCACGGTGTCCAGGCGGAGGATTTGAAAGCTTCCGCCGATTCCGAATGGGTGCTGCAGAGCGACCGCGGCCTGACCTATACCGGCGAAATTCCAAAGGGCTCGAAGATCGTCGAGGGACAATGGTGGGGCGCGGACTACAGCGGGCCGCCGCTGGTCTCGATCGAGAAGAAGATCGCCGACGGACTGGGGCTCAAGCTCGGCGACCCGATCGTCGTCAACGTGCTGGGCCGCGACATCACCGCCACCATCGGCAACATGCGCACGGTGGACTGGCAGAGCCTCGGCATCAATTTCGTGCTGGTATTCTCACCGAACGCCTTCAAGGGCGCGCCGCATACCCACATCGCGACCTTGACCGAAACCCATCCGGATCCGTCCGGCGACGCCCGGATCATCAAATCGGTGGCCGACGCGTTTCCGATGGTGACCAGCGTGCGGGTTCGCGAGGCGCTGGAAACCATCGGCGCGGTCGTGACCAATCTGGTGCTGGCAATCCGCGGCGCCAGCGCAGTGACGCTGGTCTCGGCTATCCTGGTGCTGGGCGGCGCGCTCGCCGCCGGCCATCGCCACCGCGTCTATGACGCCGTCATTCTCAAAACCCTCGGCGCCACCCGCGCGCGACTGCTCGGCGCCTATGCGCTGGAATACCTGATGATCGGCTTCGCCACCGCCATCTTCGGCGTGATCGCGGGTTCGCTGGCGGCCTGGCTGATCGTAACGCGGCTGATGACGCTGAGCTTCGTCTGGCAAGCGGGCAGTGCCACGGGGGTGGTGGCGGCGGCGCTGGTCGTCACGGTCGGGCTGGGGCTGGCCGGCACGCTGCTGGCGCTGAACCAGAAGCCGGCCACGGTACTGCGCAATTTGTGACAAAGTGAAGCGGCCGTCCCGGCCTGGTTAACGCGCTTTTACTGACAAATCTTGCCGCAGGGCGACATTCGGCCGCGCGTGGAAGCTTGCAGCGAATGTGTTAGTTTCCCACATACCAGCTTGGGTCGGAAACCGGTTTGATGACAAAAAAGTAATGTCCGCAAACTCCGGTATCTGGGATAGCCTCTAGCCAGCGCCGCAAACCCTTGCGCTCCGCCGGACAACCAACGGGAATTCGACCATGTCGGACCTAGACCGCAATTACACCTCTCCTTTCGGCCGGGCCGCCGGGCGCGCTGACGCCGCGACCGTCGATGCCGGTCTGCGCTCCTACATGCTGCGCATCTACAATTACATGAGTATCGGCCTTGCCATCACCGGCCTCGCGGCGCTCGGCGTCTATATGGCCGCCGTCACCGCCGATCCGGCGGGCGATGCCGTCCGCGTCGGCAAGATCTACCTGACGCCGTTCGGTTACGCGATGTTCGTGAGCCCGCTGAAGTGGCTGTTCATGCTGGCGCCGCTCGCGATGGTGTTCGTGATCTCGGCCGGCCTCAACCGGCTGCGGCCCGCGACCGCCCAGATGCTGTTCTGGGTGTTCTCGGCGCTGATGGGCGTTTCGCTGTCCTCGATCTTCCTGGTGTACACGCACACCTCGATCGTGCGGGTGTTCTTCATCACCGCGGCCACCTTTGGCGCGCTCAGTCTGTATGGCTACACCACGAAGCGTGACATGAGCGGCATGGGCTCGTTCCTGTTCATGGGCCTGGTCGGCATCATCATCGCCAGCCTGGTGAACCTGTTCCTTGCCAGTTCGGCACTGCAGTTCTTCGTTTCCGTGATCGGCGTGCTGGTGTTCGCCGGCCTCACCGCCTACGACACCCAGCGGCTGAAGAACGACTACATCTACGGCTATGCCTCGCAGGGCGGTGACGTGGCGGAACGTGCGGCGATCTCGGGTGCGCTGTCGCTCTACCTCAACTTCATCAACCTGTTCACGCTGCTGCTGCAGTTGCTCGGACAGCGCGACTGATCCCCGCCGCCTCGCGCGGAACAATTCAAGCCCCGGCCTCGCGGCCGGGGCTTTTCTTTTGGCGAAAGCAAAAATAGTCTCTCGTCATGTCCACTCCCGAAATCAGGCCCGCGACCGAGGCCGACCTCCCCTTCGTGACCGAAATCTACGAACACGCGGTCCGCTACGGCACCGCGACGTTCGAACTGATCCCGCCCGACCTCGCGGAGATGACGCGGCGCTACAAGGCGCTGATGGATGGCGGTTTTCCCTATTTCGTCGCAACGCTCGACGGCGGTGTGATCGGATATGCCTATGCCGGGCCCTACCGGCCGCGACCGGCCTATCGCTTTACCGTGGAGAATTCAGTCTATCTGCAGCCGGCGATCCACCGCCGCGGGATCGGCCTGCAATTGCTGCAACGCCTGATCGCCGAATGCGAGCCGCGCGGTTACCGGCAGATGATCGCGGTGATCGGCGATTCCGCCAACGCCGGCTCGATCGGCGTGCACACCAAATGCGGATTCCGGATGATCGGAACCCACCCCAATGTCGGCCTCAAATTTGGCCGCTGGCTTGACACCGTGATGATGCAACTCGCGCTCGGCGAAGGCGGCACCACGGTGCCACTTGATCCGGATGCTTGAGACCTCATGGCGAGGGCTCGCTACACTACCGCCAGCTTGCGATCGATCACCAGCAGCACGCGATCGAGTTCGTGGCCGCGGCGCAGTATCAGCCCTGTCGCCGAAATCACGCTGTACATGCCCTGCTTGCGCGCCAGCCGCGGATCTTTTTCGATGCGGTAGATCGGCACTTCCGACGCGCGGCGAAACACCGAGAACACCGCGCGATCCTTCAGGAAATCGATCGCATAGTCGCGCCACTCGCCGTCGGCGACCATGCGCCCATACAGGTTCAGGATGCGATTGAGTTCGAGACGGTTGAACGTCACCCGGTTCGGCACAGCCGCGGCAACGCCATGACGCGCCGCCGCGCGATTCTCGCTTGGATCGGTATCCTCCGACATCGAACTCATGCGCCATCTCCTGTCATCCACGTGACATGATTGCGCCGACCGCCCCCGGCTGCAAGGGGGGGTCGTGTCGACAGCTGCGAAATTCGCCGCGCGGCCGCTTCGAGGCGGATTCCCGCTTCGGCCAGAAATATGCCGTCACGGGATCGTTAGCGGAATCATAATACCGCCCAACTTCCGCCCAGCGCCCGCCGTGCTGGGTTGCGAGAAGATACTCCTGCGTTGACCCGGTCCTTTCGGCACCGGATTCCTCAGCCCCCAGCCCCCCGGGGTCGTCAGGATCGGGTCTGTTCGCGGAAGTTAGTTTATCCCCATACTGGGCCAACGAAAGTTGGTCCTTTTTCTTTTGGGGCTATCGGCATTTCAAACGATCCTCGACACGCCTGCGGCCGATCGGCCAACGTTACCGGTCACGCTCCGCACAACAATCGAAGCGTAACCAATATCAACTAATATCGTTCGGAAATTTAGTGCAGCAGCGTGTAGGCGGCGCCTAACATCGGGCCGGGCTTGTCGCGATTGCCGTCCTGGACAAAAACCGCAGCGGCATCGACGCCATCGCGCGAAATGTTTTCCAGCGGCACGGTCCAGCTGCCGGGCGTCCCGTTCCAGTCACCGACCTTGAGCACGTTACGCACCACATTGTGGTAGGTGATCTCGCGGCCGCGATTTTCACCGCGTCCGATCGAGATCGCCACGGCTTTCGAGACCGAACATATCCACACTTCGCCGTGCATCGGGACAGGGCTGCTGTTGCGGGACACAGCGACCGACACGTTGATCTGCTTGCCGGTCACCGTCATCGAAACCGGCACCGACATCACGTTGCTGGTTTTGTCGGTTTCGCCGATCGCACCTTCGATGCCTGCGCGATCGCTTCCGACCACATGCACCGATCCGTTGACGATCGCCTGCGGCGTGTAGACGTCACGATCGCCGCGCATCTGCGAATAGGCTTTCTGGCGCGCGCTGAAGCGTGAGTCGGCCAGCGTGTCCTTCCAGCCGAGATAATCCCAATAATCGATCGGCATGCTCAACGCGATGATCGACGGATCCTTGGCAAGCTCACCCATCAGCTTGTCGGCAGGCGGACAGGACGAGCAGCCTTGCGACGTGAATAATTCCACCACCGCGCGCGGATCGGCATGGGCGGGACGAATGATCGCGACAATCGCGCAGATGCCGAGTGCACCCGACCATCGCGAAATACAATTATTGCTTGCTGTCGTTGTCATACCAGGAACCGGGAACATCCGCGCCGTCGTCGTTACCAAGCCGCCGTTAACTTATTTACCTTAACGCGGCCGATCAGCCTTAGGCCTTGCGGCACTTGATCTTATCGCCCTTCCTAACGCAAGAAGGCGGCCCTTTCATAGGCCGCCTCTTGTTCACCTGCTACTCACTTCGCAGTGAGGCGCCGATCACGATTTACGTTACGCGGCCAGTTTGCGCAGCACATACTGCAGAATCCCGCCGTTTCGATAGTATTCAAGCTCGTCGAGCGTATCGATCCTGCAGAGCAGCGATACACGCTGCAGTGCGCCGTTACCCGATACGATCTCCACCGTCAGCTTCTGGCGCGGCTTCAGGTCGCCCTGCAGACCCCGTATTGTTACGGTCTCGTCGCCCTTCAATCCGATCGACGACCAGGAAGCACCGTCCTCGAAGGTCAGCGGCAAGACACCCATGCCGACGAGATTGGAGCGATGGATACGCTCGAAGCTCTGGCAGATCACGGCGCGAACACCGAGCAGCCGCGTGCCCTTTGCCGCCCAGTCCCGCGATGAACCGTTGCCGTATTCGGCGCCGGCGAACACCACCAGCGGCACGTTCTCCTGCTGGTACTTCATCGCAGCATCGTAGATCGACATCTGCTCGCCGTCGGGCCAATGCTTGGTCAGGCCGCCTTCGGGGATATTGCCGTCTGCGCCCTTCAGCATGAAGTTCTTGATGCGGATGTTGGCGAAAGTGCCGCGCATCATGATTTGATGATTGCCGCGCCGCGTGCCGTATTGATTGAAATCGGCCGGACGCACCTGGTGCTCCGACAGATATTTTCCGGCAGGCGAAGTCAGCTTGATCGAACCGGCCGGCGAGATGTGGTCGGTGGTGATCTTGTCGCCGAACATCGCGAGGATTCGCGCATCGACGACGTCGGCGACCGGCTCCGGCTCCATCTTCATGCCTTCGAAGTAAGGCGGGTTCTGCACATAGGTCGAGCTCATGTTCCAGCGATAGGTCTCGCTCTCGACGGTCTTGATCTTGCGCCAGTTGGTGTCGCCCTTGAAGACATCGCCGTACCGCTTCTTGAAGATCGTGGCGGTGACGAACTTCTTCATCACGGCGTTGATCTCCTTGGTCGTCGGCCAGATGTCCTTGAGGTACACCGGTTTGCCGTCCTTGCCTTCGCCGATCGGCTCGACCGCGAGATCCTTGGTCACCGTTCCGGCCAGCGCATAGGCCACGACCAGCGGCGGCGAGGCCAGATAGTTGGCCTGCACGTCCGGGCTGACGCGGCCTTCGAAGTTGCGGTTACCGGACAATACGGCCGCGCCGACGATGCCGTTGTCATTGATCGATTTGGAAATGTCTTCCTGCAGCGGACCGGAATTGCCGATGCAGGTGGTGCAGCCAAACCCGATCAGATTGAAGCCGACCTTGTCGAGTTCGGCCTGCAGCCCGGAATTGGTGAGATATTCCGCGACCACCTGGCTGCCGGGCGCCAGCGATGTCTTGACCCAGGGCTTTGCTTTCAGGCCCCTGGCGGCGGCGTTGCGCGCCAACAGACCGGCGCCGATCAGCACGCTCGGATTGGACGTGTTGGTGCAGGAGGTGATCGCCGCGATCACCACGTCGCCATGGCCGAGATCGAAATTGTGGTTGTCGACCGCGAAGCGCTTCGAGGCTTCGCCGGGCTTCTTGTATTCGCCCGCCAGCGCGGTGGCGAAACCTTCCGCGACCGCGGGCAGTGCCACGCGGCCTTCGGGACGCTTCGGTCCGGCCATCGACGGCACCACGGCGGCAAGATCGAGCGTCAATGTTTCCGTGAACACCGGATCGGCCGACTTGGCGGTACGGAACAGGCCCTGCGCCTTGGCATAGGACGTCACCAGCGCGACGCGGTCCGCCTTGCGGCCCGAGGTTTTCAGGTAATCAATGGTCGCGGCATCGACCGGGAAGAAGCCGCAGGTCGCGCCATATTCCGGCGCCATGTTGCCGATGGTGGCCTTGTCCGCCACCGACAGGAAATCGAGGCCGGGGCCGAAGAATTCCACGAACTTGCCGACCACACCCTGCTTGCGCAGCATTTGCGTCACGGTGAGAACGAGGTCGGTCGCGGTGACGCCTTCCTTGAGCTGGCCCTTGAGCTTGAAGCCGACCACTTCCGGCAGCAGCATCGACAGCGGCTGGCCGAGCATCGCGGCTTCCGCCTCGATGCCGCCGACGCCCCAGCCGAGCACGGCGAGACCGTTGACCATGGTGGTGTGAGAGTCGGTGCCAACCAGCGAATCCGGATAAGCGATCTCGAAAGTGCCGGTCTTCTTGCCGACCGTCATCTTCTCCTTCTTGGTCCACACCGTCTGCGCGAGATATTCCAGATTGACCTGATGGCAGATGCCGGTGCCGGGCGGCACCACGGAGAAATTCGAGAACGCGTTCTGGCCCCATTTCAGGAACTCGTAGCGTTCCTGGTTCTGCTTGTATTCCTCGACGACGTTTTTGCCGAACGCCTTGTTGTCACCGAAGAAGTTCACGATCACTGAGTGGTCGATCACCAGATCGACCGGCACCATCGGATTGATCTTCTCGGCATCGCCGCCGAGCGCCTGCATCGCATTGCGCATCGCCGCGAGATCGACCACCGCCGGCACGCCGGTGAAATCCTGCATCAGTACGCGCGCGGGACGGAACGCCACTTCATGCTCGAGCTTGCGCTTCTTCAGCCACTTCGAGACCGCGACGATGTCCGCTTTCTTGACGCTGCGGCCGTCTTCGTTGCGCAGCAGATTTTCCAGCAGCACCTTCATGGAATAGGGAAGCCTGGAAATTCCCTTCAGACCATTCTTCTCGGCGGCGGGCAGGCTGTAATAGACGTAGGTCTTGCCACCGACCTTGAGGGTCTTCTGGCATTTAAAGCTGTCGAGCGAGGTCATGTGAGGAAATCCCGATTTATCGTTGTACCCGGCATGAGGGTATCTTGGTACCGTTATTGACGCCAGACCTGATAGCTTGCAGCGCCGGATTGTGTGCTGCATCAAGTTCCGGCTTATAGAATCTTTTAGAAGCTTTCCAGTGGCGCCGCCACATCGACGAGCATGCCGCAGCAATGTGCAACCCCAAAATTTAGCTGCGGTACCCATAGAATTCAGAGGGCTGTGAAAGGGCAACATGCGGCTCTCGGGACGCGGTGTCAGGTGTGTGAGAGGCGGCCGCGACGTGCTCTCCGGTCTCGATTTCGAGGTTTCCTCCGGCGACGCGCTGGCCGTCACCGGTCCCAACGGATCCGGCAAAACCTCGCTGCTGCGGATCGTGGCCGGCCTGCTCGCGCTGGCCGGCGGATCGATCGATCTCGATGGCGGCGAGACTGAAGCGACGCTTCCCGAACAGGCCCATTATCTTGGCCATCGCGATGCCATGAAGCCCGCTCTGAGCGTGTTGGAGAACCTGACGTTCTGGCGAAATTTTCTTGGCGGCGAAGGCTTCGAGCCCCAAGAAAACCTGAGTGAAAGCCTGAACAAAGTGGGGCTCGACCACGCGGCCCACTTGCCGGCGGCGTATCTGTCCGCCGGGCAACGGCGGCGGCTATCGATCGCGCGGCTCTTGACCGTGCGACGGCCGATCTGGCTGCTGGACGAGCCGACCTCGGCGCTCGACACGGCAGGACAGACCCTGTTCGCTGATCTGACCCGCGACCACCTCGCCCGCGGCGGGCTGGTGCTCGCCGCGACCCATGCGCCGCTCGGGATCGAGGCACGAGAGTTGCGGATCGGGGGCACGACGTGAGCTCCCTCGCCGCGCTGGTTCGACGGGACATCCAGATCGCGCTGCGGGTCGGCGGCGGGGCGCTGATTGGCGTGTTGTTTTTCCTGATCGTGGTGGTGCTGATGCCGTTCGCGATCGGGCCGGATCTGGCGCTGCTGACGCGATTGGGACCCGCGATCCTGTGGCTCGGCGCGCTACTCGCAAGCCTGCTGACGCTCGACCGGCTGTTCATGGCCGACCACGAGGACGGCTCGCTCGATCTGATCGCGATGAGCCGGACGCCGCTGGAATTGACCTGCGCCGCGAAGGCGCTGGCGCATTGGCTCGCCGCCGGCCTGCCGCTGATCGTCGCAACCCCCGTGCTGGGGCTGTTGTTGAATCTCGATGCGAGTTCGACGATGGCGGTTGCGCTGACCTTGCTGGTGGGCACGCCCGCTCTGACCTTTACCGGCATGATCGGCGCGGCACTGGCCGTGACCTTGCATCGCGGCGGCTTGTTGCTGGCAGTGCTGGTGCTGCCGCTGTCGATCCCGGTGCTGATTTTCGGCGTCGCCGCCTCCGAGGCCGCGATTTCCGGACCGCTGTCGTTCGGAACGCCGTTTTCGATCCTGTGTGCGCTGTCGCTGGTCAGTTTCGTGATCGGGCCATTTGCCGCAGCGGCGAGCCTGCGACAGGGGCTCGATTGATGTCGGCTAGATTCTTATTTCGACGCGTTTTCTTGACGCGAACCGGCATCCACGGAGCCTGTCATCGGGCGCGCATTCGCGCGACCCGTTGCTGGAAAACGCTCTAACTGATCAAGGAATTGCGATCCACGCCCGATTGCCTGTAACCGCCGTGACGACTATCAGGATGCCCAAGGACTCCGATATGACGCTGACCGACCTCGCCAACCCCACCAAGTTCCTGTCACTGACCGCGCGCTTCCTGCCGTGGCTCGCCGGCGCGACCGCGATCCTGCTCGCGATCGGTCTTTATCAGTCCGTGATGGCGCCCGACGATTACCAGCAGGGCGCCACCGTGAAGATCATGTTCATTCATGTTCCCAATGCGTGGCTGTCGATGTTCGTCTGGGGCGTCATGAGTATCGCCGCGCTTGGCACGCTGGTGTGGCGGCATCCGCTGGCCGATGTCGCCGCCAAGGCCGCGGCACCGATCGGCGCGGCCTTTACATTTCTCGCGCTGGTGACGGGTTCGCTGTGGGGCCGTCCGATGTGGGGCACCTATTGGGAGTGGGATGCGCGTCTCACCTCGGTGCTGATCCTGTTCTTGATGTATCTCGGCCTGATGGCGCTGTGGCGGGCGGTGGAAGACCCTTCGCGCGCGGCGCGCGCCGCGGCGATCCTCACGCTGGTCGGCGCGATCAATCTGCCGATCATCAAATTCTCGGTCGATTGGTGGAACACGCTGCATCAGCCGGCGTCGGTGTTCCGGATGGGCGGCCCGACGCTCGACCGGGCATTCTTGATACCGCTACTGGTCATGGCAGTGGCGTTTTCGCTGTTGTTCGTGACATTGCATGTCGCCGCGATGCGCAACGAGATCCTGCGCCGCCGGGTTCGCACCTTGCAGATGATGCAAGCCAGCCAGCGTCCGGCGTGACGTGATGTCGCTCGGTCCCTATGCCTCCTTCATTGTGACCTCCTATGCGCTGGTCACGGCGGTCGTGTTGCTCATGATCGTCTGGATCGCGATCGATTTTCGCCGGCAGAAACGACGCCTGCGCGAATTGGAGCAAAGCGGCATCGTCAGGCGCTCCGGACGCAACGCAGCGGATACCAGATGAGCAACCTCTCCCCATCCGATGCGCCGTCACCGCGGCGTCCCTGGCTGATGGCGTTGCCGCTGGTCGGCTTTAGCGCGCTGGCCGCGTTGTTCTGGTTCGGCTTGCGCGAGGGCGATCCGTCCAAAATCCCCTCCGCCCTGATCGGCCACGCCGCGCCACAGACCGCGCTGCCGGCGCTGGACGGCCTCGTCAATAACGGCACGCAGGTGCCGGGACTCGATCCATCGACCTTCAAGGGCAAGGTCAGCGTCGTCAACGTCTGGGCCTCCTGGTGCGTGCCGTGCCACGACGAGGCGCCGCTTTTGACCCAGCTCGGCAAGGACAAGCGGTTGCAGATGGTCGGGATCAACTACAAGGACGCCCCCGACAACGCCCGGCGTTTCCTCGGTCGTTACGGCAATCCGTTCGGCATTGTCGGCGTCGATGGCAACGGCCGCGCCGCGATCGAATGGGGCGTCTATGGCGTGCCCGAGACCTTCATCGTCGGCCGCGCCGGCACCATCGTCTACAAACTGGTCGGCCCGGTAACCCCGGAGAATTTCAACATCGTGCTGAAGGCCGAGATCGAAAAGGCGCTGGCAGCGGGAAGCTGAAGCCCGTCATTCCGGGATGGTCCGAAGGACCAGACCCGGAATCCCGAGATGATCACTGCTGGATTCCGGGTTCGCGTCTGCGACGCGCCCCGGAATGACACATCAGAAACGCGAGCCGTCGCTCACCGCTTCGTCACGTTCCCACCCTCGGCATCACTCGCCTCAAGCGAGACCGGATCGAGGCTATAGCGCTTGATCAGCGGCATCTGCGTGATCGCAAAAATCATCGTCAGCGGGATCACGCCGAACGCCTTGAAGCCCACCCAGAAATTCGTGGTCTGGGTGCGCCAGATGGCTTCGTTCAGGATCGCCATCGCGAAAAAGAACAACGCCCAGCGCAAGGTCAGCATCCGCCATCCCCGCGGCGTGAGATTGAACATCTGGTCGAACATGACGGCGATGAAGAAACGGCCGAACAACAGACCACCGCCGAGCACCGCGGCGAACAGGCCATAGATGATGGTCGGCTTGACCTTGATGAAGGTCTCGTCATGCAGCACCAGCGTCAGCGTGCCGAACACGATGACGATGAGACCGGTGACCAGCGCCATGATCGGCACGTGCCGCGTCACCATATAGGATACGATCATCGCCGCGATGACCGCCACCATGAAGGCGCCGGTCGCCACAAACAGATGGAATTTGGCATTCGCGATAAAGAAAACCATCAGCGGGCCGAGTTCGGTCGCGAGCTTGAACAGCGGATGGGGCTGCTTCTTGTCCATTTATGCTTCAATCCCTGCGATCGCCTGCGCGAAATCCCTGGCCGTGAACGGCGCGAGATCGTCGATACCTTCGCCGACCCCGATGAAATGCACCGGCAGTTTGAATTTCTCCGCCAGCGCCACCAGGATGCCGCCGCGCGCAGTGCCGTCGAGCTTGGTCATCACCAGGCCGGTAACACCGGCGGTACGATGAAAGGCCTCGACTTGCGACAGCGCATTTTGTCCCACCGTGGCGTCGAGCACCAGCAGCACCGCATGCGGCGCTGACGCGTCGACCTTTCGGATGACGCGAACGACCTTTTCAAGTTCCTTCATCAGCTCGGCCTTGTTCTGCAGCCGGCCGGCGGTATCGATCAGCAGCACGTCGAGTTTGCCCTCTCGCGCCGCGGTCAACGCATTGAAGGCAAGGCTCGCGGAATCCGACCCCTGCGCAGCGGCAATAACAGGCGATTTAGTGCGATCGCCCCAGATTTTCAGTTGCTCGATCGCCGCGGCGCGAAAGGTGTCGCCGGCCGCCAGCATCACCTTGCGGCCTTCGGCGCTCAGTTTGGCGGCGAGCTTGCCGATGGTGGTGGTCTTGCCGGAACCGTTGACGCCGACCACCAGGATCACGAACGGCTTTTGCGCGTCGTCGATGACCAGCGGCTTCGCCACCGCCGCCAGCACTTTCTCGACCTCGGTCGCGACCACGGTTTTGACGTCATCCGCCGAGATCGCCTTGTCATAGCGGCCGACGCCGACCGCGGCCGAAATCCGCGCCGCAACCTCGGTGCCGAGATCGGCGCGCAGCAGCACGTCCTCGATATCCTCGAGCATCGCGCGGTCGAGCTTGCGCTTGGTGACGAGATCAGCCACGGCGGTGCCGAGCGAACTCGACGTTCGCTTCAGCCCGCTCGACAGTCGCCGCCACCAGCTCAGTTTGGGGGATTCCGGAGTGGTATCGTTCATGTTGGGCGTGTGTTAGCCGTTTCATCCTGCAAACGAAAGTCTCGACCGAGTGATGGATGTTCCCGAATTAACCCCCGATGAAATCCAGGCCCGCGTGCTCCATCGCGACGGGCTGATGCTGGTGATCGACAAGCCGGCCGGGCTGCCGGTGCATCGCGGACCGAAGGGCGGCGCCAACCTGGAAACATCGTTCGACGCGCTGCGATTCGGCCTGCCGCGACCGCCGGTGCTGGCCCACCGGCTCGACCGCGATACCTCCGGCTGCCTGGTGCTGGGGCGCCATCGCAAGGCCACCGCCTCGCTCGGCCTGCTGTTCAAGCATGGCAAGATTTCCAAAACCTACTGGGCCGTGGTCGAGGGCGGCCCGGCCGAAGATGAAGGCACCATCGACATGCCGCTCGGTCGCCTCAATGCCGAACGCGGCTGGTGGCAGAAGCCCGACCCGGAGGGGCAGACGGCGGTCACAAACTGGAAAGTATTGGGCCGCGGCGATGGCCTCGCCTGGCTCGCGATGGAGCCGGTGACCGGCCGTACCCATCAATTGCGGGTGCATTCATCGGCGATGGGCTGGCCCATCGTCGGCGACAATATCTACGGTACGCAGGCAAGTTTACGCCGCCTGCGCAACGAAAGTTATATCCCGCGTTTTGGTGAGCCGACCCTGCATTTGCATTCCCGCGGCATCGTGATCCCGATCTCGAAGAACAAGGATCCGGTACAGGTGATCGCGCCGGCGCCGGCGCATTTGCATCAACGGCTCAAAGCCTGTGGCTGGAACGCTAAGTAGTTCTACTGACCGCGGCGCAACATTGACCGCCGGCGCCAATCGTTAAACTTTTACGGAACATTCAGCTGTTCGCTTTACACAGGATCGTTGGCCGAGAACGGCCCTAAGTGGCTCAGGATGAGCGATGCTGAATACCGAGCGATCCATCGTTGATGAAGTCGAAGCCGCGATCAGGATCGGCTCCCCGGAAAAAAGCCTCGAGACGGTCAGGCGGGTCACGGACCTGTTCCTGCTGTCGGCTGGAAGCTTCAGCGGCGAGCAGATCGAGCTGTTCGACAATGTGCTCGAACGCCTCATCAAGACGATAGAACTTCGGGCGATCGCCGATGTCAGCGCGCGTATCGCGCTGGCCGAAACCAGCGCGCAGCTGGCCAGCATCGCCCAGGCGCCACCCGCCGTTATCCGCCGCCTCGCCCAGCACGACGAGATCACCGTCGCCGGCCCTGTGCTGACGGAATCGCCCCGCCTGACCCAGGAAGATCTGGTCGAGATCGCCAACACCAAAGGCGAACAGCATCTGCTCGCCGTCTCCGGGCGCTGGTGGCTGCAGGAAGTCGTCACCGACGCGCTGTTGGCCCGCCATTATCCGAGCGTCAGCCGCCGTGTCGTGAAGAATCCCGGCGCGCGCGTGTCAGCACGCGGATTTGCCATCGTCGTGGCGCAAGCCGAAACCGATCCCGAACTGGCGGTCGAGACCGGGATCCGGGTCGATCTGCCGCCGGAGCTTCGCAATCGGCTGCTGCGCAGCGCCACCGACGCGGTGCGGTCCCGACTGTTGTCGCGCGCACCGTCTCATATCTTCGAGGAAATCCGCAGCGCGATCGCCACCGTCTCGGCGGGCGTAGATCGGGAAATGTCGGTGGCGCGCGACTTCACCACGGCCAAGGGCTTTGTCGCCCAACTCAAGGACAGCGGCAAACTCAACGAAGCCACCTTGTTCGCCTTTGCCAAGGCGCGAAAATACGAGGAGACCGTCGCGGCCCTCGCCGTTTTGTCGAAATCGTCGATCGAGGTCATTCGTCCGTTGATGCAAAGCCTGCGCGACGACGGCCTGTTGATTCCCTGCAAGGTCGCAGGCCTAAACTGGGAAATCACCAGCGCGATCCTGGAGTGCCGTTATTCGACGGGCTCTATGGGGAAGCATGAACTGGCCAATGCCAAAGCCCAATACGCCAAATTGGCCGCGGACAACGCCCATCGCCTGCTCAAATTCTGGCAGATCCGGTCGACCGCCGCGCTGAATTAAGCCCCGGCGCCGCATTCACACCGTCAGCCGCGCTCCGTCGTTTCCGGCAATCGTCAATCTCCGTACCGCGCCCGGCATTTCCCCACTGACATCAACGGGGAGGAAATGCTCGGTACGGCCCTGCTTGACGCTCTCGATGAGAATTTCACGGGTCGCACCGATCTCGGACGCGAGCCGTCGCTGCAAGGCGGCTTCTCCTTTCGCACGCAATCGTTTCGCGCGTTCCTTGATGATTTCGCCCGCGACCTGCGGCATCCGCGACGCTGGCGTGCCTGGACGTTTCGAGTAGGGAAATACATGCAGGAAGGTCAGGTCGCATTCGCCGACCAGATCCTGCGAGCGCGCGAACATCTCCTCAGACTCGGTCGGAAAGCCCGCGATGATGTCAGCGCCGAGCGCGATATCCGGCCGCAGCCGCCGCACCTGCGCGCAGAACTCAATCGAGTCGCGCCGCGAGTGCCGCCGCTTCATCCGTTTCAGAATCAGATCGTCGCCGGATTGCAGCGACAGATGCAGATGCGGCATCAGCCGCGCATCCCCGGCGATCACATCGAGCAGATCGCGATCGACCTCGATGGAATCGATCGATGAAATCCGCAACCGTTTCAAGTCCGGCACATGCCGCAGGATCTGCTTGGTCAAGTGTCCGAGTTTTGGCGTTCCCGGCAAATCCGCGCCATAGCTGGTGAGGTCGACCCCGGTCAGCACGATCTCGGCATGGCCGCGCGCAGTCAGCGCGCGGACCTGATCAACCACGGCGCCCATCGGCACCGAGCGCGAATTGCCGCGACCATAGGGGATAATGCAAAACGTGCAGCGGTGATCGCAGCCGTTCTGCACCTGCACGAAAACCCGCGGCAGCCCCGCCTTGAATCCATCGAGCAGATGCGGCGCCATCTCTCTGACCGACATGATATCGGCGACCGCGATCTTCTCGCTGTGGTCGATGCCGAATCCGGGCGCGCGATCGAACGCCACGCGCGCGGCCTGCCAGGCCTCGCCCCGCATCTTGTCGTCATTGCCGACGACGCGATCGACCTCGGCCATCTCGGCAAACATCCGGGCTTGCGTTTGCGCCGCGCATCCGGTGACGACGATCCGCGCATCCGGCCGTTCGCGTTTCATGCGCCGGATCGATTGCCGTGCCTGCGCCACGGCTTCATTGGTCACCGCGCAAGAGTTGATGACGATGGTATCGGTCAGTCCGGCGCTTTCGGCCTCGCGCGCGATCACCTCGGATTCGAAGGCGTTGAGGCGGCAGCCGAAGGTAACGATTTCGACGCTCATGACCTAAGCGACGGACGCAAACAAAGCGGGATCGAATTGTCCCTCATACTCAAAATCAGCGGTGCCCGTCATCAATACATGATCGTCGCGCTCGCGCCATTCGATCGCCAGATCGCCGCCGGGCAGCGTGACATTGACGATACGATTGGCGCGCTTGAGCCGCGCGGCCGCGACCGCCGTGGCGCAGGCGGCAGAACCGCACGCCTTGGTCAACCCGGCGCCGCGCTCCCAGGTACGAATCGTGATGTGATCGCGGTCGACGATATGCGCCAGCGTGATATTGGCGCGTTCCGGAAAGATCGGGTGATTTTCCAGCAGCGGCCCGAAGCGAGTGAGATCATACGCCTGGACATCGTCGACCCAGAAGATCGCGTGCGGGTTGCCCATGGAGACCACCGATGGCGAATGCAGCAACGGGGCATCGATCGGCCCGATCTGAAGCTCGATATAACGGGTGTCGCGAAACTCTTCCGCGAGCGGAATATCCTTCCAGCCGAACTTCGGCGCCCCCATATCGACCGTGTAGAGATCGGGCGCCGGTCCCTGCCAGCAATTCAACAGCCCTGCTTTGGTCTCAAAGGTAACGGCGGTCTGGCCGGTGTTTTCGAACAGCCGCCGCACCACGCAACGCATGCCATTGCCGCAGGCGCCGGCTTCGGAGCCGTCATTGTTGTAGATGCGGATGAAGGCTTCGGTGCCCTGCAGCCGTGGCGGCTGCAGTACCATCAGCTGATCGTAGGGCACGCCCCCCGGCGAGGCGACCGCGCGGGCTTCTTCCGGCGTGACAGCGGCGGGCCTGTCGCGCAGATCGACTACGACAATCTCGTTGCCGATGCCGTTCATCTTGGCAAACGCGTGGTTGGCAAGCGCGCTCATGAAAAATCCTGATTTGTGCCTGCTTTATATGGCCAGTGACGCCGGATTGGCCAGTGTCCGCCGCGGGGGCCCATGACATATCTGTCATGGGACGAAGTGCGAACTTGCGTGTTAGGAATGGCGACCTTTCGCGGGATTCGGGCCGGGACAGACCGCGCGAGACCTGAGGATGCCATGTTGGGATGCCATCCTGTTGGAGACCATTCCTGTTGGAGACCATTCCTGTTGGAGACCATGGAGAACATTGGATGAATTCGATTCGCCGTTTCCGTCTCGCCATGATCGCGCTGGTCCCGATCGCCGCGATTTCGTTCGGCATCGGCGCCGCGCCGGCGCAGACGGCACCGCCGCCGTCATCGGGCACACCGGCCACCCCCGCGCCGGTCGAAACCAACACGCCACCCCCGGTCACGACAACGACGCCCACTCCCGCTCCATCCGCGATGCCCGCGCCGCCGCCCGCCGAAGACAAATCGCCGGCCGACAGCCCCGCGGCCGCCCAGACCCCGACGGCGCCGCCGGCCGCGCCGGTTCAGACCGCCGATCCCTTCGGCGAGCAAATCACGCTAGCGCCGAAAAAGGTCGTGATCCTCAAGGGCACCGCCAATTGGGATTCGGCATTCGACACCCTGATGGAGTCGTTCAAGTCCCTCACCGCCCTGCTCGACAAGCAGAGCGTGACACGATCAGGCAATCCGATGATCGTCTACACCTCGACCGACGATACCGGGTTCACCTATCTGGCGGAATTTCCGATTGATCAGGAGCCGAAGAACCTGACCAAGGACATGAGCATCGGCAAATCGCCCGAAGGCAAAGCCCTGAAGTTCGTCCATCGTGGCTCCTACGACAACATGGACAACACCTATGAGGCCATCACCAATCATCTCGACGATAAAAAACTCGAGGCCAAGGATACGTTCATCGAGGAATACCTCACCGATCCCCTGAAGACCGCGGAGGACAAGCTGGTGATCAACGTCTTCGTGCCGCTGAAATGAAACCGATGAAGCATCCTGCCCTGATCGCCGCCGCCATCGGCGCCGGCGCGCTGTTGGCAGCGCCGGCGCTGGCGCAATCCTTGACGCCCGCGATCTCCGTCACCGGCGAGGCCACGATTTCGGTTCCGCCCGACCAGGCGCAGGTCGAGGCCGGCGTGACCTCGGACGGCAAGACCGCGCGCGAGGCCTCGGAGGCCAACAACGTCACGATGGGCAAGGTGCTGCTGGCGCTGAAGGCCGCCGGCATCGATGCCAAGGATATCCAGACCTCGCGGCTGTCGCTGCAGCCCCAAAGCGCGCCGAACCGCAGCACCAACGCCATTGTCGGTTACCGCGCCAGCAATCAGGTAACGGTGCGGTTGCGCGACGTCACCAAGGTCGCTGATATGATCGACCTGTTGGTAGGCGCCGGCGCCAACGATATCGGCGGCATCAATTTCATGGTATCGCAGGCCTCCAAATTGCTCGACGACGCCCGCGAACAGGCCGTCGCCGACGCCCGCCGCAAGGCCGAGATCTACGCCAGGGCCGCCGGCGTCACGCTTGGTGCACCGCTCAGTATCGCCGAGGAAGGCGCCCCCGCGCCGATATTTCGCGCCAAGATGGCGCTCGCCCCGATGGCCGCGACACCGGTGGTACAAGGCGAAGAGACGCTTTCGGTGAACGTGAGCGTGTCCTGGGCGATCAAGCAGGCGGGACAGTAGATAGACGTAGGCAGGCTCGCGTTCACAGTTCGAAGACCTGCCCCGGCTTCAGCGCTACGAACCGCTCGCGCGGAATCTTCGCTTCATCCAAAGCTACGCCCAGCGCCTCGGCCGGTGCGTCGATCGCTTCATCGGTCAGTTGAAACGTGCCGTGGTGATGCGCCAGCGCCTGCTCGGCGCCGCAATCGGCCAACGCCTTGACGGCGTCGGACGGGTTCATGTGCTGATCGCGCATGAACCAGCGCGGCTCATAGGCGCCGATCGGGAGGATCGCGAGCCGCAGCGGGCCGTGCGTTTCGGCGACGCGGCGGAAATGCCGGCCGTCGCCATAACCGGAATCGCAGACGACGTAGAGCTTTCCCGCCGGCGTCTCCAGGACGAAACTCGCCCATAGCGCCTTGTTGCGATCGAACAGCCCGCGCGCCGACCAATGCCGCGTCGGCACCAGCGTCACCGCAAGCTTGTTGCCGAGATCGACACGATCGTGCCAGTCGAACGCCTCGGCCTTGATCGAGTTGTCGGCGTTGCGCATCGTGATGTCATTGCCGAGCGGCGTGATCACCCGTGGCGAGAATTTCGCCGACAGTTTCGACAGCGTCGCCAAATCGAGGTGATCGTAATGGCCGTGCGACACCAGCACGATGTCAATGTGCGGCAGCTTTTCGAACGCAATACCGGGATCGTTGTGGCGCTTCGGTCCGGCCCACGCGAATGGCGAGGCGCGCTCCGACCACACCGGATCGACCAGGATGTTGAGCCCCGCAGTCTGGATCAGCCAACTGGCATGGCCGACGAAGGAAAACCGTATTTTGTCGCCATCCACCCGCGGCGGCGGCGTATCCGCATACGGGCTCGGTACCCGATCGGGCCATTTTTGCCGCTGCCGGCCGCTGCCGAACTGCCAGCGCAGCACCTCACCCAGCGTTTTGGGCGGCGCGCCGTCCGGATCGAAGAAATGCGCGCCGTCGAAATGATCGGAGACCGGGCCGTCATAGGGCTTCATGGGGTAAATCCAAAGCGTGGGCACGCAGGCGGTCGTCGCGAGTGACCAGTGCAGCGGCGGGTGACGGGCAGGAGGCGGGAACAGGCGGAGGGACCGGAAGGCACGAGGCCTTATATGGCGTCGCCAATCCGGACATGAAGCCTGCGGCGAGATTTACGCCGTTCCGGCAGCGCAAAATTGCCGTGTCCGAAAAATCCATTTATTACAATGTCTTAGATGATAGACTTGGGACGTTTGGCGCCGGTTTGCCTTGACTTTCGCGGCTCGCGGGGGTTTAACCCGCCCACTTCTCGAAAAGACGTTCTTTTCGACCCGCCGCCCGGTCCTTGAGACCGGAGGTCAACGCCCGACAGCGCGATGCGCCCTCGGGCGCAAAAGTGTTTGGACGACCCTCATCCTGAGGAGCCGCGAAGCGGCGTCTCGAAGGACGAGGAAAAGGTGGTGGTCGCCGCCACCCTTCGAGACGCAGGCTAGCGCCTGCTCCTCAGGGTGAGGGCAGCAACAGGACGGCGCAATTGTTCGACAATCTGTCGGAAAAACTTGGTGGCATTCTCGACCGGCTGACCGGCCGCGGCTCGCTGTCCGAGGCCGATGTCGATGCCGCGATGCGCGAAGTGCGCCGCGCTTTGCTCGAGGCCGACGTCTCGCTCGATGTTGTCCGCAGCTTTATCGATCGGGTCCGCGAGCAGGCCGTTGGCGCCACCGTGGTCAAGTCGGTCACGCCCGGCCAGATGGTCGTCAAGATCGTTCACGACGAGCTGGTCGCCACATTGGGCGCGGACGGCCAGACCATCGACCTCAACGCGGTGCCGCCGGTTGCGATCATGATGGTCGGCCTGCAGGGGTCGGGCAAAACCACCACCACCGCAAAACTCGCGCGCCGCCTGACCCAACGCGACAAGCGCAAGGTGCTGATGGCCTCGCTTGACGTCTATCGCCCGGCCGCGATGGAGCAGCTCGCGGTACTCGGCCGCGACCTCGACATCCAGACCTTGCCGATCGTGGTTGGCCAGAAGCCGCCGCAGATCGCGCGCCGCGCGCTCGAAGCCGCCAAGCTCGGCGGCTACGACGTGGTGCTGCTCGACACCGCGGGTCGCACCACGCTCGACGAAGAAATGATGAGCGAGGCGGCGGAAATCAAAGCTACCGCCAACCCGCATGAAGTGCTGCTGGTCGCGGACGCTCTGACCGGCCAGGACGCCGTCAATCTGGCGCGCGCGTTCGATCAGCGCGTCGGCCTCACCGGCATCGTGCTGACGCGGGTCGACGGCGACGGCCGCGGCGGCGCGGCGCTGTCGATGCGCGCGGTCACCGGCAAGCCGATCAAGCTGATCGGCACCGGTGAAAAGACCGATGCGCTGGAAGATTTCCATCCAAGCCGGATCGCCGGCCGCATTCTCGGCATGGGCGACGTGGTGTCGCTGGTCGAGAAGGCCGCCGCCAATATCGACGCGGAAAAGGCCGCGCGCACCGCCGAGCGGATGCGCAAGGGTCAGTTCGACCTCACCGACATGCGCGAGCAATTGCTGCAGATGGCGAATATGGGCGGCATCAGCGGGCTGATGGGCATGATGCCCGGCATCGCCAAGATGAAGAACCAGATCGCCAATGCCGGCATCGACGACAAGATCATCAAGCGTCAGGTCGCGGTGATCGATTCAATGACGCGGCAGGAGCGCAAGAACCCCGACATCCTCAAGGCCAGCCGCAAAAAGCGCATCGCCGCCGGCGCCGGCCTCGAAGTCCAGGAAGTCAACAAGCTGCTGAAGATGCACCGGAACATGGCCGACATGATGAAGGCCATGGGCTCGGGCAAGCGCGGCCCGATGGCCGGCATCGCGCAGGCGATGGGCTTTGGCGGCGGCGGCATGCCGTCGCCCGATCAGTTGAAGGCGCTACAGGAGAAAATGCCTGGAGGCGCCGGTGGCATGCCGGCACTGCCGAAAGATCTTCCCGGCGGACTGCGTGGCGGCCTGCCGAATCTGCCTGGGCTCACCGGCCTGAGCGGCAAACCGAACCTGCCCGGCCTCGGCGGCTTTCCCGGATTGGGGAAGAAGAAATGAGAAAGCTCGAATCTCGTTCCACTCGTCATTCCGGGATGGTCCGCAGGACCAGACCCGGAATCTCGAGATTCCGGGTTCACGCTTCGCGCGCCCCGGAATGACGAGCTAGTTGAAAACACACCGATCAAAAACCATCATCAGGAGAACTAAATGTCAGTCGTTATTCGTCTCGCCCGCGCCGGCACCAAGAAGCGTCCGGTCTATCACGTCGTCGTCGCCGATTCGCGTTTCCCCCGCGACGGTCGCTTCATCGAGCGGCTCGGCCATTTCAATCCGCTGCTGCCGAAGGACAACGAGGCGCGGCTCAAGCTCGACATGGACAAGGTCAAGGCATGGCTCGCCAAGGGCGCACAGCCGTCGGATCGCGTAGCGCGTTTCCTCGATGCCGCCGGTGTCGTCAAGCGCCCCGCGCGCAACAATCCGGAAAAGGCCGTGCCACGCAAGGAGCGCAAGGCCGCTGCCGAAGCCGCCACCAAGAAGTAAGCGTTAGCGGCGCGTGACGGTGGCTGCACCGATTTGCGTCGCCCGTATCGGTGCTGCGCATGGCGTGCGCGGCGCGGTGAAGCTATGGACCTTCACCGAAGATCCGCTGGCGGTGCAGCGCTATGGCCCGCTGACGACCAAGGATGGCGCGCGCCAATTCGAAGTGACGCATGCCCGCGAGGCCAAAGACCATCTGGTAGCGACGCTGAAAGGCATCGCCACCCGCGAGGAGGCCGAACGGCTGAACGGCATCGAACTCTATATCGCGCGCGACCAACTGCCCGAGACCGACGAGGGCGAATATTACCACACTGACCTGATCGGCCTCGCCGCGGTGACAACAGCGGAGCAGCCGATTGGCCGCGTCGTCGCGATCCACAATTTCGGCGCCGGCGACATCATCGAAATCGCACCGCCCCATGGCGCAACCCTGCTGCTGCCGTTCACCAATGCGGTGGTGCCGTCCGTCGATCTTGCGGGCGGGCGCGTGGTGGTCGAACTGCCCGAGGAAGTCGACGGCGACAGTCCTAACGATCCCTTAGCGGACTGATCGATCTTCAGGCTGTCTGGCGACCCTGCTGTTCGAGCCAATCGCAGAACACCGCGTTGTGCGGATCATGGCGGCGCGCTTCGGGCAAATAGGCGAAGTAACTCCGGCCGGCAGACTGATTTTCGGAAATGGCGCTACCAAACGCCCCGCCGCGAGATCGTCGGCAACCAGCGCGGTCGGCCCCATCGCCACATCCCTGCGCGCGCTCAAGCGCGGCGGCCGGTTGGTATTGATGGGCAGCGCCGAGGTGCCGCTGGAAATTTCCTTCAGGGAAATGCTGGCCAATGATTGGGAAGTGGTCGGCCAGTTCATGTACGCGCGAACCGCACCGGGACAGCTTGCGGCGCTGGCCGCTTCCGGCCTGCTCGATCTCCGCAAAATCGTCGTGACCACGTTCAAGCTCGCCGACTTCGAACGGGCGGTCGAGGCCGCCGCCTTGATGCAAGGACTCGATCTCACCGCCGTGGTGCCGTAACGGAAGGCGATGACCTCCTCCACGCCGATTTGGCGCGCCACCGTCCTGACCCTGTTCCCGGAGATGTTCCCGGGCCCGCTCGGCGTCAGCCTGGCGGGCAAGGCCTTGGCGTCGGGGATTTGGACACTGGAGGCCCGGGACATCCGGGACTCCGCGACCGATCGCCACCGCAGTGTCGACGATACGCCGGCCGGTGGCGGCCCCGGTATGGTGCTTCGGGCCGATGTGCTGGCGGCGGCAATCGATGCGGCCGAAATGGCCCCGGATGCGCCAAAGAGCCGTCCCCGCCTGCTGATGAGCCCGCGGGGTCGGCCATTGACCCAGTCGAGGGTGCAGGCGCTCGCCGCGGGACTTGGCCCGCTGATCGTCTGCGGACGATTTGAGGGCGTCGACCAGCGGGTGATCGAGGCGCGCCAGCTCGAGGAAGTCTCGATCGGCGACTACGTGCTGTCCGGCGGCGAAATCGCGGCGATGGCCCTGATCGACGCCTGTATCCGGCTATTGCCGGGGGTGATGGGCAAACTGGCCTCCGGAACGGAGGAGAGCTTTTCTGACGGACTACTGGAATACCCGCAATATACCCGCCCGCAGATCTTCGAGGGCCAGCCGATCCCGGAAATCCTAACCTCCGGCGACCACGCCAAGGTCGCGGCCTGGCGCCAGGCCGCGGCCGAGGCCCTGACCCGGGAACGGCGGCCGGACCTGTGGGCTCTGAGGCCTGGCCAAACTCCTCGCCAAAAACGGCCAAAAAACACGACGGAAGGGTGACAACGCTCCGGGATTGCCCTATACGGACGCCAAATCCGCGCAGGATAGATGGACGTTCGCGCAGCCCGGGCTGACTGGCTGGGGCGCGCCGCCGATGGAGATTTTGACAATGAACCTTATTCAAGAGCTCGAAAAAGAGCAGTTCGACAAGCTGTCCGCCGCCAAGGTAATTCCGGACTTCGGACCGGGCGATACATTGATCGTCAATGTGAAGGTGGTCGAAGGCGACCGCTCGCGCGTGCAGGCCTATGAAGGCGTCTGCATCGGCCGCAGCGGCGGTGGCCTCAACGAGAGCTTCACGGTTCGCAAGATTTCGTACGGCGAAGGCGTCGAGCGCGTGTTCCCGGTGATGTCGCCGATGATCGACTCGATCAAGGTGGTGCGCCGCGGCAAGGTGCGTCGCGCCAAGCTGTATTACCTGCGCAACCTGCGCGGCAAGTCGGCCCGCATCGTCGAGAAGAAGACTGAACGTCCGCACGCCGCCGCCGCCGCCGGCGAGTAATTTTCCGGGTCGGAACGGACCGGATTGAAAAAGCGCGGGTTTACCCCGCGCTTTTTTGTTGCGCCGTAGCTATCTTCAACCATGCGTTTCCCTGGTAAGTCCTTGCCAATTGACCCGATTGGCGCAACGGCGACCGCGTGTTAGAAGATAGAATGGTTCCAGATCAAACCAGCATTGCAGGCAAGGTCGTCGCCGCGTTCGTGATCGACGATCGCTCGCGGCTGCCTGGCCGTTTCTTCGGACGCTTTGCGACCTCGGCGACATCAGAGCTTAGACGCGCGCTTTGATCAGCGCCGCCGTTTGATTGGCTCGCGCGTCACCGCGCCCTCACCGCCTACATATAAACTTTCCTGCACATTTTCCCTGGAGCTTGCGCTCATGTCCAAACCCACCACGCTGTACGACAAAATCTGGAACGACCATCTGGTGCACGAAGCCGATGACGGCACCTGCCTGCTCTATATCGACCGCCATCTGGTGCACGAAGTGACGTCGCCGCAGGCGTTCGAAGGCCTGCGTGCCACCGGCCGCAAGGTCCATGCGCCGGAGAAGACGCTGGCCGTGGTCGATCACAACATTCCGACGACCGATCGCTCGAAGCCCAATCCGGATCCGGAAAGCATCGAGCAGATGCGCGTGATGGCCGACAACGCCAAGGAATTCGGTATCGAATATTTCAACGAATTCGACAAGCGTCAGGGCATCGTCCACGTGATCGGTCCCGAGCAGGGCTTCACGCTGCCCGGCACCACCATCGTCTGCGGCGACAGCCACACCTCGACGCATGGCGCGTTCGGCGCGCTGGCGCATGGCATCGGCACCTCCGAAGTCGAGCACGTGCTGGCGACGCAGACGCTGATCCAGAAAAAAGCCAAGAACATGCGCGTCCTCGTCGACGGCACATTGCCCGACGGCGTCACCGGCAAGGACATCATCATGGCCATCATCGGCGAGATCGGTACCGCCGGCGGCACCGGCTACGTGCTGGAATATGCAGGGGATGCGATCCGCGCGCTCAGCATGGAAGGCCGCATGACGGTCTGCAACATGTCGATCGAAGGCGGCGCCCGCGCCGGCCTGATCGCGCCGGATGAAAAGGCGTTTGAATTCCTGAAAGGCCGACCGAAATCGCCGAAGGGCGAGGCCTGGGATGCCGCGATGCGTTACTGGGACACGCTGCGCTCGGATCAGGGCGCGCATTTCGATCACGAGATCCGGCTCGACGCCGCCAAATTGCCGCCGATCGTGACCTGGGGCACCTCGCCCGAGGACGTGATTTCCGTCACCGGCATGGTTCCCGATCCGGACCAGATCGCCGACGAAGCCAAGCGGCTCTCGAAGCATCGCGCGCTGCATTACATGGGCCTGAAGGCCGGCACCAGGATCACCGACATCAAGCTCGACCGCGTCTTCATCGGCTCCTGTACCAATGGCCGGATCGAGGATCTGCGCGCCGCGGCCAAGATCGCCGAAGGCAAGACCGTCAACGCGCATGTCAATGCGATGATCGTGCCGGGCTCCGGCATCGTGAAGGAGCAGGCGGAAGCCGAAGGCCTCGACAAGATCTTCATCAAGGCCGGCTTCGAATGGCGTGAGCCGGGCTGCTCGATGTGCCTCGCCATGAACCCCGACAAGCTGATGCCGGAAGAGCGCTGCGCCTCGACCTCGAACCGCAATTTCGAGGGCCGCCAGGGCTTCAAGGGCCGCACCCATCTGGTGTCGCCGGCGATGGCGGCAGCCGCGGCGATTGCCGGTCATTTCGTCGATGTCAGGGAGTGGAAGTAGCTCGCGGCTTGACTCGACGTCGAGGTAATTTGGCAACGCCTCGTTAAGCGACGGGGCGCAGACTGGCTTTTTGCGGAGCTAACTCGCGCAAGGAGCCGGTCATGGCCGATAAGCCAGAATTCGTCGATATGATCAGCGAGGCGACGCGCCAGTCGCGGCGGCGCGTCGACGTGCTGGTCGCCGAGCCGGCCGCCAAGGAACGTTCGCGGATGAGCCATTGGCCGCCGGACCGGATGGTGCAGTGGCGGCTCGAAAACCTGACGCCGTGGAAGCTGAAATCCTGGAAATTCAAGGACTGGGATTGAGCGCGGCGGTGCTTCAAGCTTCGATCGATAACGACGGGCGCCCGATGGCGCCTGTTGTGTTCTGCAGGCCCGTCGCCGACTCAATCACCATCGTGGCCCAAAGCCAAAGCCGAGAAAAAATGGCCGAGCGCCAGAATGGCCGCGCTGATCGCTATGGTCGTCCTGAACAACCTCACCACGGCGCTGCCGAAAACTAGCCCGGACGCCAGAAGCAGTTCATCCGCGGCGTGATCACCGTGCCGCTCGGACGGTGCTCCTCGACATAGGTCGCGGTGCAGTCGCGCACCGCGTTCGGTCCCGGATTGTAGCGGGGATACACCCCATCGGCGGGCTCGCTTTGGTAGCGCGGATAGATCCGCACGCGGCGGGTGCCTCTGCGAGGCGGCGCGGACGGATCGACCGCCGTCGGAGACAAGGCCTGTGCGACCCGGGTTCCGGACGTCGCGGTTTGCGCCGAAGTTCCCGATGCCGGCAGCAAGAGAGCGCCTGCAAGGGCGATCCATACGGCCGCCGTCCTGATCCGCGTCATAAGCCCACCCAACATGTTATGGCACTGGTGCGGCGGTTCTAGCATTCGCCTCCCGTGGCAGCTAGCTCTGTTGCGCAACAGGCGGGCGGGCGCATTGCCATACAGCTTGAGGACTGAGTTCCTGGATTGGACCAACGCGATGTGGATTTCAGCCAAAGCGCCATCACTGGCGGAGATGGAGGCGATGGCGCATGACGTCTTCGCACGCCTGCCGTCGGATTTTTGCGAGCTGTGCGAGGGCGTGGTGATCCGGGTCGACGATTTTCCGACCGACGAGGTTCTCGACGACATGGAGGCCGAGAGCGAATACGACCTGCTCGGCCTGTTCCAGGGCGTCGGCCTGCCGTTCCGCAGCCATCAGGACGTCGCCCCAATGCCCAATATGATCTGGCTCTACCGCCGGCCGATTCTGGACTATTGGGCCGAGCATGACGAGACGCTCGGCCATATCGTGCGGCACGTGCTGATTCACGAGATCGGCCATCATTTCGGCCTGTCCGACGAGGATATGGAAGCCATCGATGAACAGGATGAGGCTCACGATGGGACTGAAGACGAGGCGGATTAGCGCTTTGATACCGGCCCTGTTCGCGATAAACTGCCGGCCACCCCGTTAATCCGAACAAAGAAGTGCAGAGATGGACAAGTTCACCACGCTGGAAGGCGTCGCAGCGCCGCTGAAGATCATCAATGTCGATACCGACATGGTCATCCCCAAGCAGTACCTGAAGACCATCAAGCGCACCGGACTCGGCAAGGGCCTGTTCTCGGAACAGCGCTACCAGGACGACGGCAGCGAGAACCCCGATTTCATCCTCAACAAGCCGGCCTACCGCAACGCCAAGATTCTGGTCGCGGGCGATAATTTCGGCTGCGGATCGAGCCGCGAGCACGCGCCCTGGGCGCTGCTCGATTTCGGCATCCGCTGCGTGATCTCGACCTCGTTCGGCGACATCTTCTACAACAACTGCTTCAAGAACGGCATCCTGCCGATCCGCGTGTCGCAGGAAGACCTCGACAAGCTGTTCGACGATGCCGAGCGCGGCGCCAACGCGACCTTGAGCATCGATCTGGCCAAACAGGAAATCCGCGGGCCCGACGGCGGTACGCTGAAGTTCGAGATCGACCCGTATCGCAAGCACTGCCTGCTCAACGGCCTCGACGACATCGGCTTGACGATGGAAAAGAAGTCGTCGATCGACGACTACGAAGCCAAGGCCAGGACCGAGCGCGCCTGGGCCTGATCCAGCCGGTCATTGATTTAACCAGCCAGTTGGTGACGCGCGCATGCGGCCGGACGTCGTCACCTTCTGGCATGGTCCGCTCGATGCGCTCAGGCGTTTGTGCCTGAGATCGCAGGTCGCCGCCGGCCATAACGTCACCGTCTACAGTTTCGAGCCGCTGGCGGGATTGCCCGACGGCGTCGGCAATGCCGAAGCCGAAGCGATCCTGCCGCACGCTTTTTCCGAACGGCTGCGTCCGCCGCAGCCGGATGGATCGTGGCGCGACTGGACCACACTACAGTTTTCCGACTTCTTCCGGATGCGGCTGATGGCGCAACGCACCAGTCCCGATGATTCGCGCATCTGGCTCGATGCCGATGTGCTGTTGTTGAAGCCCATCGAGATCGATCCCGCAAAACCCTGTTTTGCCTGGGAGCGCCCGCGCCAGCTCGGCAATTCCGTGCTGTATCTTCCGCCCAGCGATCCGATCGTCTCGGCGTTCGAACAACTGATGCAGCAGGATGAACTAACGCCGGACTGGCTGTCGTTGCGGCATCGCCTGACATTCGCCTTGCGCAAACTGCGCGGCGGCTCGGACCGCCTCTCCGATATCAGAGTCGCAATCTTTGGCCCCGCGGCGCTAACCGCGCTCGCGAGCCGCTTCAATGAGCTGCACCACGCATTGCCGAAGAAATCGTTTTATGCGGTGCATGCCGAACCGAAACTGTTCTTCGAGCCGTCGGACTTTTCAGCGTTGATCAACGATCCTGCGATAACAGGCCTTCACATCTCGCCCAAAGGCCGCGGCAACACCCAGCCGATCGCGGGAAGCCTGTATGCATGGGCGACGGAGAAATTTGGTACGCACTAGACGCGCGTTTGCGGCCTCGCGACGTGAAGCGCCCGAGCCATGCCAACAAACGTTCGCCCCTTTAATCAAAGGGCGTGGGGAATGCCGGGCGCCCAGTGCACCCGCAGCCTCGTGTGCGCAATGGTAACAGCAGAAATGCACACGAGTATTCACAGCGAGTTCACCGGAATCACCCGGCATTCCCGCACGCAATGGTTTACGGCTTGCTTCGCGCTCTCCCCGGAGATCGGCTTTCTTGCCTCCGTCGCCTCGCGGTTTATCCGCAAAGCTTGACGCCAGCGTCGAGGCGTCAGGACCACACGACTTCGCCGTCCGCGTGAGCGCTTTTCGTCAATAGCGCCGCCGCGTCCACCGCATCTCATCCCGCGTCCGTGACGATCGCGATACGCCCCTACTGTGGGAAGAGACAGCCGCCGATATGCCGGTGATTTGCGTTCGCGCGATACGGAAATATTTTTTGCTATGGGGCTCGACAGCCCGATCACACCAAATCTAGCCCGTCGGGCGCGGGATTTTTGCGCCAAAAATGATGGCGTTGGTCACGCGCGAACTTATCCCCGTCGTCGCCGGCGAACGCCAGGACGGCACTCTCGCGGAACGCATCCGATTACGCAGGATGGATGGAGCGAAGCGATAGCCATCAATTGAAATCGGCGAAGGTAATGGGTTTCGCGAGGGGCTCAACCCATCCTTGTAATAGCGAAATCGATTATTGTCGGTTTGTTCCGAAAGGAATGGCCTGCCGCGGACTGCAATCCGCGGCAGGCCGCTGGCGATCGGATCGAACCCATCCTGAGCAGTTTGTGGCTGCCCTGTAGCGTGATCGCGCCAGCACCTTCATCGGACCCGGATGGTTGCCGGAACAACTTGGTTCGCTTCACAAGGCAGGGTCGAAGAAGATGACGCAGACTAACATAATGACGGCAGGAATCGATACCTCCAAACTCAAACTCGACATCGCGGTGCACGGTCGAACCGAGCGCTGGCAGGTCGCCAACGCGTTGCCCGGCTGGCGCACCCTTGCGGCCGACCTCCTCAAGGCAGGCGTAGTACGCGTCGGCATCGAGGCGACCGGCGGTTACGAACGCGGCGTGGTGCAGCATTTACGCGCGGCGGGACTCGTCGTGCTGGTGCTGCAGCCGATCCAGGTCAAGGCGTTTGGCCAAGTGTATCTGCGCCGGGCCAAGAACGACGCGCTCGATGCGGTTCTGATCGCCGCATGTGCCGCTGCGGTCGACCAGCCGAGGGTCGCGCCGGATCCGAGATTAGCGGAATTGGCGGCAGATATGACCTTCCTCGAGCAGATCGAGGAAGACATCGCGCGCTTCAAGGTCAGACTCGAACATATCGATGAACCTCGGCTGCGACGTATCGTTACCAGCGACATCGCGCGGTTGAAAGCACGGCGGACCGCGCAGATACGTACCATTGCCAAGCATCTTCGCGACCACGATGATCTGGCACAGCGGCTCGATCTGGTGCTGAGCATCCCCGGCATTGGCGAACGTACTGCGCTGGCGCTCATCATCCGCATGCCCGAACTTGGACAAATCAGCCGTGAGGAAGCTGCCGCCCTGGCCGGGCTCGCCCCGTTCGACGACGACAGCGGACTACGCAAGGGCCAGCGCCATATCGCCGGTGGTCGTGGTCGCCTGCGCCGATCTCTGTTCGCAGCGGCATTGCCGGCAGCCTTCCGCTGGAACACGGCTTTGATCGCGCTCTACGCCCGCCTCATCGCACGCGGCAAGGCCCACAACTCAGCTCTCATTGCCTGTGCCAGAAAGCTTCTGATCTACGCTAACACTGTCGTCCAGCGTGGCACGCCGTGGACCGAAAAGGCCGCCGTGCTTTAATGGTTGCTACACGCCGCTGTACCTCTAACGCTCCCCTGCAAAAGCCTTTTCGGGGGTAAGTGATTCAATGCCCCATCGTGGCGATCGCATCCGCGATTTCAATCGTGCGGCGGGCCATGTCGGCGTGCAGGCGCTCCACCATCTGGCCGTCGAGCCGGATCGCGCCGCGTGCGGCGTTCTCGGGCAGCTCAAAGGCGGCGATGATCTTGCGGGCTTGCGCGATTTCTTCCGCGGGCGGGGTGAAGATGGCGTTGCAGGCCTCGATCTGGCCGGGATGGATCAGCGTCTTGCCGTCGAAGCCGAGATCGCGGCCCTGGGCGCATTCCGCGCCAAACCCGTCGACATTGCTGAAATCGCTGTAGGGCCCGTCGAAGATTTCCAGCCCATGCGCGCGGGTCGCCAGGATGCAATGGGTGATCATCGGGATCATCGCCGCGCGGCCCGGCATCATCAGGATCCGCGTCTCGCGCGCGATATCGTTCGGCCCGAACACGAATCCGGCCAGCCGGGTCTTGGGATCGCGCGAGGCCCCGGCCAATTTGTCGGCGTCCAGCACCGCCCGCGCGGTCTCGATCATCGCCCAAACTTTAATCGATGGGTCGGCGTGGATGGCGGAAAGCCGGTCGCCGATTGCCTTGAGGTCCTCGACGCTGGACACCTTGGGAACCAGAATGCCGTCGGGCCTGGCTTTACCGGCCATCGCGGAATCGTCGGCCCACCATGCACTCTCCAGGCTGTTGGTGCGAACCCACACCTCACGCTTGCCGAAACCCTGGGCAGCGATCGCCTGCGCGATCTGGTCGCGCGCCAGCCCCTTGGCGTCCGGCGCGACCGAATCCTCGAGATCGAGGATGATGACGTCGGCGGGCAGATTGCGGGCTTTTTCCAGCGCCCGGGCATTCGATCCGGGCATGAATAGCGGGCTGCGACGCGGGCGGAACATGGTGCGCTTTCCTTGAAGAATTGGAACCCGACGCGATATCATCTCAACGTCCGCTCCGAAAGTCTTGTTCCCGCCATCGGCATATGGTTTAGCATGGCCATGTCATCGTTTCCGCAGCAACTCCTCGACGGCTACCACACCTTCGCCTCGCAGCGGCTCCCGGCCGAGCAAACGCGCTATCGCGAATTGTCGGTGCGCGGCCAGTCTCCCGAAACAATGGTGATCGGCTGCTGCGATTCCCGGGTCTCGCCGGAGGTGATCTTCGACGCCGGTCCCGGTGAGTTGTTCGTGATGCGCAACATCGCCAATCTGGTCCCGGTATATCAGCCGGACGCCAACGCCCATGGCGTCTCGGCGGCGCTGGAATTCGCGGTGACGGTGCTCCACGTCAAGCACATCGTCGTGCTCGGCCATGCGCAATGCGGCGGCATCCGCGCCTTCGTCGACAAGGCGGCGCCGCTGACACCGGGCGATTTCATCGGCAAATGGATGGCGATGTTCATCAAGCCCGGCGAGAAGGTCGAGCAGCGCGATAACGAGACGATGCAGGAGTTCGTCGTGCGTATCGAGAAGGCCGCGGTGTTCCGCAGCCTGGAAAACCTGATGACGTTTCCGTTCGTGCGGTCGGCCGTCGAGCGCGGCGAAATGGCGCTGCACGGCGCCTATTTCGGCGTCGCCAGGGGCAGGCTGTTCGTGCTCGATCCGGCCACCAAGGAATTCCTCAGCGTGCAGGGTGCGGTAGGCGAGTAGATCCTATTCGCTACTCGCCGCTGGCTACTCACGACTGGCTATTCGCCACGCTAGAGCATGCTTCAACTAAGTTGAATCATGCTCGTCGGTCATCTTATTGTTTGAGCATGATCTTTTCGGAAAACCGGTTTCCACTTTTCCGGATCACGCTCTAATGATCGCTGCCCCAGCGGTCCGATAGCGCCAGGATCAGCGCCGATACCACGAACACCAGATGCACCGCGACCAGCCATGTCATCTTGGTGGCGTCGAAGGAGGCGTCGATGCTGAGGAACGCTTCCAGCACATGGATCGCCGAGATCGCGACGATCGAGGCAAGCAGCTTCTGCTTCAGTCCCGCAAAATCGATCTTGGTGATCCAGATCGGCCAGTTCGGATTCCCTGACGTGTCGATACGCGAGACGAAATTCTCGTAGCCGGAAAACACCACGATCAGGATGAGATTGCCGACCAGCGTTACGTCGATCAGGCTGAGCGCATCGAGAATGGTCTCGGTCGACCTGGCGCCGGGCGCATGCAGGATGAATTCCCCGAGCATGCGCAGGAATTTGAGCAGGAGCACGGCGAGCGCGACCACCAGGCCGACATAGAACGGCGCCAACAGCCAGCGGCTGTTGAACAGCACATATTCGAAGCCGCGCTTGACGCGTTCGTGGGTGGGTCTCGGCGAAGGAGCCGGTTGCTCGGTCATAGGTCCGGCTCCCCCCGGTTGCCCGTTATGCCGCTTTCCAAGCCGCTCTTTACGCCGCTTTCTTCTTGGCGCTGATCAGCTTGCGGTTGATCAGGCTTTCGGCGATCTGGATCGCGTTCAATGCCGCGCCCTTGCGCAGATTGTCCGACACGCACCACAGCACCAGGCCGTTCTCCACCGTCGCATCCTCGCGGATACGGCTGATATAGGTGGCGTCCTCGCCCGCCGCCTCGTAGGGCGTGACGTAGCCGCCGGGTTCGCGCTTGTCGATCACCAGGCATCCCGGCGCGTTGCGCAGGATATCGCGCGCTTCGTCGGCCGAGATCGGATTTTCGAACTCGATATTGACGGCTTCGGAGTGGCCGACGAATACCGGCACCCGCACGCAGGTCGCGGTCAGCTTGATTTTGGGATCAAGAATTTTCTTGGTCTCCATCATCATCTTCCACTCTTCCTTGGTGTAGCCGTCCTCCATGAACACGTCGATCTCGGGGATCACGTTGAAGGCGATACGCTTCGGGAATTTCTTGTTGACGAGTTCGCTGTTGGTGTAGACCGCCTTGGTCTGCGAAAACAGTTCGTCCATCCCGTCCTTGCCGGCGCCCGACACCGATTGATAGGTCGAGACCACGACGCGCTTGATCACCGCCTTGTCGTGCAGCGGCTTCAGCGCGACCACGAGCTGCGCCGTCGAGCAGTTCGGATTGGCGATGATGTTCTTCTTGGTGAAACCGGCAACCGCCGCCGCGTTGACCTCGGGCACGATCAGCGGCACGTCCGGATCCATCCGCCAGGCCGACGAATTGTCGATCACGACGGCGCCGGCAGCGCCGATCCTCGGCGACCACTCCTTCGACACCGAGCCGCCCGCCGACATCAGGCAGATATCGACATCGGAAAAATCGTAATGCTCGAGCGCTTTGACCTTCAGAGTGCGGTCGCCATAGGACACTTCGACGCCGACGCTGCGACGGGAGGCCAGCGCCACCACCTCGTCAGCCGGGAATTTGCGTTCGTCCAGAATGTTGAGCATCTCGCGCCCGACATTGCCGGTCGCACCGACCACCGCGACTTTGTAACCCATCGTTCACTCTCCGAAGAAAAATGCCTCGTCCCTTCGATCCACGGAAAGGGAAGAGGCAGCGCTTCTATGCGAGAAACGCGCTTAATACAACGTTAGACCGGATACCAATCAGACCCGATATCAACCAGACTTGATACCAACCAGACTTGGCGCGTGGCGTTTGATGCGATTGTTTTGGGCCACCCGTGCCGATCCATATTACCCCACCGTGCAGAGCCGGATTTATTCGGCGCTGACCGCTTTCATCGACGAATGCTGCGGTACCCTGGCGCGTCTCTTGGTCTATGTGGGGGCTCTGGCCCTGCTTGCCATCTGCGGCATCCATCTCTGGGATCAATTGCCCGCTGCCGGCCTCGACGCCGGCGCCAAGGCGAGCTGGAGCCCGGCCACCCGCTCCTACCCGGCCTTCGCCGTCAGCCAACCCGAATTGGTTGGCAAAACAGCCAGTTATGAGATCCTCCGGCACCCGGAAGGGGGCCGCAAGGACATCCTTCGCTGGGCCACCGCGGGCGAAAAGCCGGTTGCCGAGCTCGAAATCTATCGGCCCGGCGGCGAATTGACCCAGTCGGGGCCTGTGATCGCCGAAATCGCCGACCGGATGGACCCTGGCGGCACCCGCGAACTGGAATCCGCAGGCGTCATCGACAGCAAATTCGGCACCGTGGCGTTGCTTCGCGTGGCCGGTGGCGCGCCCGCCTGTATCGGTTTCATGACCCATCTCGACCAGCCCGATGTGCAAATCTCCGGCTGGTCCTGCCAGGGCGATACGCTGCCGGCGCGGCGCGCGGCGGTCGGCTGCATGCTGAACCGTCTGACCCTGTTGAGCGCCGGAAACGATCCCAAACTGGCTGAATTGTTCGCCCATGCCGAACTCAGGCGCGGCAGCTGCGCGGCCGCGCCTGCCTCCCCCGACGCCGCAACCTGGGTGACGGATTCGGAAGATCCCCGGCTGCGTGGCCCGCTCTGACCGCGCACATCCGCGGGGAGAGCGGTCAAGGCGCTTGTTTTCATGCAACTTTTTCGCTACGCGCCGCATTATTGTGATGCAGTGTGGCCCGATTGACCTTGTGGCTGGATACCCCTGGCCGCTAAAATGGTCGTCAAATCGGATGGCGCTCTGCCGGACCATGAGGACATGATGACCTGGAAATTCCCTGCCGTGAGCACGCTCGCGGTTTTGCTTGCCGCCACCGCGATTGCTGCTGTCGGCATGACGCCGGCCAGCGCGCAGAAGCCGAAGCGCGCGCAGCAATATGACAAAGACGGCCGGGCCACTTACGGCGCGCGCGGCCCCAACGTGGTCTATCAGCAGGGTCCGCACACCCGGGTTTACGTCACCACCCGCTCCTGGCTCGATGCCGGCGTCGAAGTGCTGCCGGGCGACCGCAAGTTCACCGATTACGCATTTCCGCCGTCCCAGTCGTTCGCGCGCGAGAACAACAACCGCCCGATCGATCGCCAGCCGCTGAACCCGCCGTCGGACATGGGCGGCTACCCGGCTTCGTTCCCGCTGTATTGAGCGACGACACCCTGCCAACGAAAAATGCCCGGCTTTGACCGGGCATTTTTATGGTTGGCGTTAGCTCTTACGCGTGCAGCGCCTGCAATTCCTTCAGGATCGCCTCGCCCATCTCTGTCGTGCTGACCGTCGTGGTGCCTTCCGACTTGATATCGGCGGTGCGCAGACCCTTGGCGAGCACCGCGGCGATCGCGGCGTCGAGTTTGTCGGCCAGCGCGCCCATCTCGAAGGAATAGCGCAGCGCCATGCCGAACGAGGCCAGCATCGCGATCGGATTGGCCAATCCCCGGCCTGCGATATCGGGCGCCGAGCCATGCACCGGCTCATACAGCGCCTTGCGCTTTTTGGTCTTGGCATCGACCGCGCCGAGCGAAGCCGACGGCAACAGACCGAGCGAGCCCGTCAGCATCGCCGCGATGTCGGACAGCATGTCGCCGAACAGATTGTCGGTGACGATGACGTCGAACTGCTTCGGCGCCTTCACCAGGTTCATGCCGCCGGAATCGGCCAGCTGATGCTCGAGCGTCACGTCCTGGTATTCGCGGGCATGGACCTGCGTCACCACCTCGTTCCAGAGCACGCCCGATTTCATCACGTTGCGCTTTTCCATCGAGGTCACCTTGTTGCGGCGCTGGCGCGCCAGATCGAAGGCGACGCGGGCGATGCGCTCGATTTCATAGGTGTCATAGACCTGGGTATCGATGGCCCGCTTCTGGCCATTGCCGATGTCGGTGATGGTCTTCGGCTCACCGAAATAGACCCCGCCCGTGAGTTCACGCACGATCATGATGTCGAGGCCTTCGACCACCTCGCGCTTCAGGCTGGAAGCATCCGCCAGCGCCGGATAGCACACGGCGGGCCGCAGATTGCCGTACAGGCCCAAATCCTTGCGCAGCCGCAACAGGCCGGCTTCGGGCCGCGCCTCATAGGGGACGCTGTCCCACTTCGGACCGCCGACCGCGCCGAAGATCACCGCGTCGGCAGCCTGTGCCTTGGCCATGGTCTCGTCGGTGATGCTGACCTTGTGCGCGTCGTAAGCCGAACCGCCGACCAATCCCTGCTCGGTCTCGAAATGCGCGATGCCTTGCGCGTTGAGCCAGTCGATCAGGCGCTTCACTTCCGCCATCACTTCGGGGCCGATGCCGTCGCCGGGCAGAAGCAGCAGTTTATGGGTCGCCATGGTGTGATCCTAGGGTGCTCGTCATTCCGGGACGGCGCAGCGCGCCGGACCTGGAATCCCGAGATGATTAAACAAGAAAGATTCCCCGATGTGCACTTGCACATCTGAGGTTCGCGCTTGGCGCGCCCCGGAAGGGCGGCGGTGGGGAGTGCTAAAGCGGCGTTGCGCGATTGGCAAGACACCCTTGCCGCCAGCGGCCCTGTGCAAGCCGGCCCGCCCCTGCCACAGTGGGCGTGCCGCCGGAGTACCTTACCTTTGCACAGCCCCGATCGTTCTTCGATTTACGCGCACCCTGCGCGGTTGATCCTGATTCTGTCGCTGGCACCGACTTTGGGCCTCGGCATCGCCCGCTTCGCCTATTCGCTGGTGCTGCCGGACATGCGCGATTCGCTTGGGTGGTCGTATTCCGCCGCCGGCTTCATGAACACCATCAATGCCGCCGGATACCTCGGCGGCGCGCTGGTCGCCGCCGGGCTGGTGAAGCGGTTTGGGCTCTCCGCGGTGGTGCGCTGGGGAACCGTCGCCGCCGTGGCGTCATTGGCGCTGTGCGCGCTGTCGGGCAATTTTATCGTGTTGAGCTTTGCGCGATTGCTGGCCGGGTTAGGCGCGGCGGTCGGCTTTGTCGCGAGCGGGGCGCTGGCCGCGACGATCGCGCAATCGCGGCCCGAGCGGGCCAACTTTCTGCTCAGCCTGTTTTACGCCGGACCCGGGCTCGGCATCCTGTTGTCCGGCTTGATCGCGCCCTTCATGTTGCGGGCGTTCGGACCGGGATCGTGGTGGATCGTGTGGTGGGCGATGACGCTGCTGTCGGCCATCATGATCCTGCCGCTGCTGCTGACCCGCTTCGATGCCAGCACCGGAGTAGCCGAGACGACACCAATCGGATTCGCGATCCGGCCGGTGCTGGTCTACCTCGCCGGCTATTTCCTGTTCGGCGCGGGCTACATCGCCTACATGACCTTCATGATCGCCTATGTGCGCGATGCCGGCGGCGGCGCGGCGGCGCAGAGCGCGTTCTGGTGCCTGATCGGACTGAGCGCATTCGTGACGCCGTGGGTCTGGCGTGGCGTGCTGGCGCGCAACAGCGGCGGCCGCTCTACCGCGATCATCCTCGCCGTCAATGCGTTCGGCGCGGCGCTGCCGCTGTTCGGGCACTCGGCCGCATTGCTCGCGATATCGGCGCTGGTGTTCGGGGTTTCGTTCTTTGCCGTGGTCGGCTCGACCACCGCCTTTGTCCGCTTCAATTACCCGCACGCCGCATGGCCCATTGCGATCGCGGCGCTGACGATTTCCTTCGGAATCGGCCAGACCCTGGGGCCCGTCGTTACCGGCGCCATCACCGACGCGCTCGGCAGCCTGTCCTATGCCCTCAATGCCGGCGCCGCGATGCTGGCACTAGGCGCGCTGGCCACGGCGTTTCAGCGCAAGCTGGGACCGACGTAAAGCTCGTCATTCCGGGGCGCGCGTAGCGCGAACCCGGAATCCAGAGATGATCAGCTCGAGATTCCGGGCTCGCGCTAACGCGCGCCCCGGAATGACAACGAACTCAGCTCCCGCTGAACGAATTATATCCCTGGTCTTCCCAGTAGCCGCCCTTGTAGTCGTTGGTGACTTCCATCGAGATCACGTATTTCGGGCTCTTGAAGCCGAGCTTGGTCGGCACCCGGATCTTCATCGGAAAGCCATAGGCGCGCGGCAGGATTTCATCGCCGAATTTGAACGTCATCTGGGTCTGCGGATGCAGTGCGCTCGCCATGTCCAGCGGCGAGTTGTAGCCGTCCTTATCGGCGCACTGGAACCAGCAATATTTGGCGCGGGTATCGGCGCCGATCAGCTTGAGGAAGTCGCGCAGCGGCGTGCCGGTCCAGCTGCCGATCGCGCTCCAGCCCTCGACACAGATATGGCGCGTGACCTGCTTGACCTGCGGCAGCTTGTAGAGTTCGTCCAGCGTCCATGATTTCTTGTTGTCGACGAGGCCGCGCACCTCGAGCTTCCAATCCTTGCCGTTGACGTCGGGCGCGTCTTCGACGTCGTAATAGCCGTTGAACGGGAACGGTTTGGTGATCGCGCTTTCCGGAAACGTCGGCGCCAGCGCATAGGGATTGAAGATCGCGGCCTGCACCGCATCATTGAACTTCGAGATCTGCGCCAGCAGATTGTCGGCCGAAAAACTGTCTGACACATCGCATCCGGTCAGCAGCGTCAGCGCGCCCAGGCTGGCGCCGCCGGCGATGAAACGCCGGCGCGCCAGATCCGGCATCACCTTGATGGCGTCCTGCACCAGCAGCTTCTTGTCGACGCCGGGAATTAAAAGCGAGCGCAAGCGGCCCATGATGGTTCTCCTTGAATTTATCAGCGGCCGATGATCATGGCGCGCAGGCTCTTCGGCACCAGCAGCGCCAGCGCGACATGCACCACCAGGAACGCGCAGATCAGCGACATGCAGATGAAATGGACATAGCGCGCGATATCGTAACCACCAAACAGCGCCGTCAGATATTGCAGTTGCACCGGCTTCCAGATCGACAGGCCGGACAGCACGATGACGATGCCGACCACGATGATCCCCGCGTAAAGCAGCTTCTGCACATTGTTGTATTTGGAGAGGTCGTCATGCGACAGCTTGAAAGTCAGCGCCGCCCTGGTATCGGCGACCACCCCCGCGGGCGTGATCGGCAACAGCTTCTTGCGGAAGCGGCCGGTCGCCAGACCGAAGGTCAGATACAACAGGCCATTGACCATCAATAGCCACATCGCGGCAAAATGCCAGAGTAGCGCGCCGCCGAGCCAGCCGCCCAGCGTGATCGAATGCGAAAAGCTGAAACTGAACAAAGGCGAGGCATTGTAGATCTGCCAGCCCGACATGATCATCAGGACGATCGCCACCGCATTGGCCCAGTGCATGGCCCGCACCCAGGCCGGCTGAATGACCTTGCCGGCGGGCGGGGCGTGTTCGTGGCTGACTGTCATGCTGGACATTGGCTGTTCCGTCGCTGGGTCGATGCCTTCTTATATACGCTGAGAACCGAGGTTCCGTTACTGCCCCGCGGGTCATTGGATCGATATCTTCCGGCGATGGGGCGTTCACAAAAAAGCGAGCCGGGTTTCCCCGGCTCGCGGTCGCGTGTCCCGATGGGGACTTTAAGATCAGGACACGCTGGTGTTACGAGGGCATCAGGACGGTATCGACCACCTGGATCACGCCGTTCGACTGATTGACGTTCTCGATCGTGATCGTCGAGGAGCCGCCCTTGGCGTCGATGAGCATGATCTTGTCGCCCGACCGCTTCACGGTCAGCTCTTCGCCCTGGACGGTCTTGAGCTTCTTGCCGTCGGTCAGATCGGAAGCCTCAAGCTTGCCGGGAACCACGTGGTAGGTCAGGATTTTGGTCAGGGTCGCCTTGTTCTCGGGCTTCACCAGCGTGTCGACGGTGCCGGCCGGCAGCTTGCTGAAAGCAGCGTTGGTCGGCGCGAAAACCGTGAACGGGCCCTTGCCTTCGAGGGTGTCGACCAGACCGGCGGCCTTCACCGCGGCGACCAGCGTGGTGTGATCCTTGGAATTCACGGCGTTCTGGATGATGTTATTCGAGGGGAACATCGCGGCGCCGCCGACCATCACGGTCTTCTCGCCGGATGTCATTTTATCTTGCGCGCTGACCGGCGCAACGATCGTGGCAGTGATGGCAAACGCGCTGAACGCGACGGCTGAAAGAAGTGCGATACGCTTGGACATTGATCATCTCCCGATGAATGGATTGAGGTGGCCGGCGGATTTGCCGGAGATCGTTGACGACGGCGGTGGATGATTTGGGTCCGTCTGCGCTGTCGTTGGTCAAGCTACGGGAGGGTTTTGGAGCGGTTTCAGGGAATATATTTTCGCAGGCGTGAAACTAATTTTGGACGAGGTCGTTATGGGCCGGCTTTGGCGTCAATTCGGAAAGCAGGGGCGCATGCCGATCGATTGAATTCAAACAGCCCCGCGTTTCGAGTTGCCTCGCCCAGGAGCAGACGCAGCTTCGCAATCCCGCGGCGCAAGAGCCCGGGTCATTGCATGAATTCCTCGCCCAACAGAGGGCGCAGGCGATCCCAAGAGGGACGCAGGGAATGGTTTTAACGGCTTATTCCGCGCTCTCCCCGGCGACGAATTCGTTTTGTCACCGTCATCGGCGGATTGAAGGTCTTGTCAGGCCCGGTTTGGTTGACGAAAACCTCCGCCGGCTTGACACCAGCAACGGGTGCCAGGACCACACGGCTTTGCCGTCCGCGTTGGCATCGTTCGTCTGCGCGCCCCGATCGCTCACGATTCAGAGAACCGCCCTGCGATCAGCTTGCGCGCCCGACGCTGCCGCGTCCACCGCATCCCATCCAACGTTCGTGACGATCGCGATACGCCCCTCATTGAGGGATGAGACGATGCGAATATGTGGGTGATTTGGGTCGGAAGGGAATCGGAATATCCTTACGGAAGGGACTGGACGGGTAGCATCAGCAGGATTGCGTTCGATAAATTAGGCTGGGCGCGCAGGGCGAATGGAGGCCGTCTCACCCGTAATAACTCAACGATCGAAAGCAAAATGCGCAACGACGGACACGCGTCGTTAATCCGCCCCAAGGGCGCGAGCCGCACGCCTATCTCTATCTAGAACTAGTCCATCAGCACACTCGCCTATGACGGCGAATCCATCCAATCGCTCTGCGTCTCTTTTGTCGCAGCACAATAGCCTAACGAGAGAGCCGACTTCCCGCGTCGATAGGATTAAGTCTTCTACAGACCGGCAGGTTGCGTCAATTTCAAGCTCTGCTCCGGCAGCAACGACGCAACGAATGTTCATGGTCGATATCCCTTGATACAATGTCAACAAGATATCCGATACCGCACCTATCTCGGCTGCCATTGCCAGCGCAGGAAAAGAGAGATTGTAGACTGCCGTTCGATGTTTCATTGCAATACTTAGGACAACATATCCGGTACCCACGCGAGTGGAAAAGTAAATGAAAAGAATGTCTGAGTCGGACAAGTCGACTTCATTTAGCTGTGCGGCATCTGCCCACGCTCTCCGCTGACTGCCGCGCTTCCCTAGCAAGAAGATTTCGGTAGGCGACCCGATCCACTCGGCTAGGCTAGATCTGATACGCGCTACGAGTTCAGCGCGTATCTGAGTTTCGTCCACCGACTCCAGAAGGGTTGCGACGTTGAATCTTTCTGGCACCATTTCACTCGCTGATGTTACCGTAGCTCGTAGGGCGGATTGAGAAGGCGTAATCCGCCGATCCGGGTCAATCGTTGTCCTCGTCGCTCGTTCAGCCTCAGACCAGAGCGGCGGATTACGCTAACGCTAATCCGCCCTACGAGCTACCAGCTGGACGGGTAGCATCAGCAGGATTGCGTTCGATAAATTAGGCTGGGCGCGCAGGGCGAATGAGCCACCCGCGGCGGCGACCGTCTCGTTGTGATGCCTGCTAGCGAACGACCGCGCGAATTTCGTTCGCGTCGAGACGCCAGCTGCAGCATTCAAGTCGGCCCCCGCGAGAACGGCGGATTACGCAGGAGCCTGTCATCGGGCCGCGCTGGCGCGGACCCGGTGGGCGCCAAACCGCCTACGGCCGTCATTGCGAGGAGCGTTAGCGACGAAGCAATTCATTCTTGCTTTCGCGGCAAGATGGATTGCTTCGCGGAGCCTGTCATCGGGCGCGCATTCGCGCGACCCGTTGGCTCGCAATGACGAATTCACAACACGCGCATCTTCCTCACGACGCCTTGTGCGCCGGCGCCAGCTCGCGATTATGCGGCATCTGGATAAAGCCCCTGTTGTGGGTCGGGCTGATCAGGATCTCGTTGATGCAAACCCGCGGCGGCATGCTGGCGACGAAAGCGATGGTGCGGCCGCAATCTTCGGGCTGCAACATCCTGGCCTGCTCTTCTTCCGACGGCACCTGCGGCCGCAATTTGAGGATCGGGGTTGCGACCTCGCCGGGCGACAGGCAGCAGGCCCGCAAGCCGTTGACGCATTCATCCATGTTGAACGAATGGGTCAGCGCCAGTACCGCATGTTTGGTCGTGGTGTAGGCCGGGCCCGGCATCTTCGAGACATGACGGCCGGCCCAGGACGCCACATTGATGATGCAGCCGTCCTTCTGTTTCCTCATCGCCGGCAGCACCGCGCGCATGCAATACAGCACGCCGTTGAGATTGATCTCGACCAGTTTGTCCCAGCCTTCCAGTTCCATATCGGCCCAGCTGCGCTTCGGAACATTGATGCCGGCGCTGTTGACCAGCAGATCGATGCGGCCGTGTTTGGCCAGAATCTGATCGGCGGCCCTGGTCACGTCCGCCTTTTGGCTGACATCGAGCGCAATCGCCTCGGCCTTGCCGCCGGTTTTACTGATTTTCGCCACCACGGCATCCAGCGCATCCTGACGGCGCCCCGAAACCACCACGGTCCAACCATCCGCCGCCAGCGCCTCGGCGCCGGCTTCGCCAATGCCGCTGCCACCGCCCGTCACCCAGGCCACGCGTTTCCCGTTATTTGTCATGCAAACTGTCTCCGTTGCTTTGTGAAGGGCATCTTGCCGTGGCCTTGGAAGCGTGGCCCGGCAAAATGATGCACGAACGCGGCCAGGAAAACCATCTGAAAACCATCCTTCGATAAGCCCGCCGGTCCGCATGTTGCAGTCAGCGGACGAACGCTCCAACCGCTATTGAAATGCAAGTTGCGGGCGTGATATTGCAGCCGGCAGGTCTCTCCAAAATTACTATCGCAGCAAAATGAGGCAAGAAGCGCATGCGCCCGCTTGAAGGATTACGTGTTGTCGATCTCACTCGCGTGCTGTCCGGGCCGTTCTGCACCATGCAGCTCGGCGATCTCGGCGCCGAGGTGATCAAGGTCGAGCGACCCATCGAGGGCGACGACACGCGGGCGTTCGCACCTCCCTATCAAGGCGACGAGGCGGCCTATTTTCTGTCGGTCAACCGCAACAAAAAAAGTATTACGCTCGATATGAAGAGCGAACGTGGCCGCGAGGTGCTGTGGCGGCTGATCGATACGTCGGACGTCCTGGTCGAAAACTTCCGGCCGGGCGCGATGGATCGCCTTGGCTTCAGTTATGCCGCCGTCAGCGCACGCCGCCCGACCATGGTGTATTGCTCGATTTCCGGATTCGGCAATACCGGTCTGCAGAAAGACCGGCCCGGCTACGACGTCATCGTGCAAGGTGAAGCCGGCATCCAGGACCTGACCGGTGCGGCCGATGGCGCGCCCTACAAGGTCGGCACTTCGATCGCCGATCTCGTCTCCGGACTAAACGGATCGCAGGCTATTCTCGCCGCGCTCTACGCTTCCAAGGTGACCGGGCGCGGTCAGCACGTTAGCGTCTCGATGTACGAAGCTGTCGCGTCGCTGCTCACCTTCAACGCCAGCATTTATTACGCCACCGGGGTGTCGCCGAAGCGCCGCGGAAATGCGCATGCGACCATCGTTCCCTACGAGACGTTCGAGGCGAGCGATGGCTGGATCAGCCTCGGTGTCGCCAACGACGAGTTATGGAAGCGTTTCTGTAGCGCGGTCCAGCGGCCCGAGTTGACCAACGATCCGCGTTTCGCCAAGGCAGCGGACCGCGTACGCAATCGCGACATCCTGGTTCCCATCGTCAAGGACATCATCAAGCAGCGCAAGCGCGATGAATGGTTGCCGTTGATGGATGCCGCCGGTATTCCGAGCGGCGCGATCAGGACCGTCGGCGAAGTCTGCGAGAGCGACGTGCTGAAGTCGCGCGACATGATCGCCGAGATGCCGCATGCAAACGCCGGCATCGTCAAAACCATCAAGAATCCGATGCATCTCAGCGATACGCCGCTCGATACCTACACGGCTCCGCCCCTGCTTGGCGAGCACACGCGCGAGGTTTTGACCGGCTTGCTCGGATATAGCGCGAGCGAAGTCGAGGAAATGGCGCGCAACGAGACGATTTAGCGCACGGCCGCTGCAAAGCCCGGCCCTGACCAGGGACGCCACCACGTACGCGAATATCTACGTGAAGAAATAGCCTGGCCCGTCATTGCGAGCCACCGGATCGCGCGAATGCGCGCCCGATGACAGGCTCCGCAGTGACGAAAGGACCGGCGCCGTCAGCGGTCGTTTCGATCGAAATTCGCGCCACATTGTTCGATCATTTGGTCGACCGCTTCACAACAGACTGAACACAAACCGGCTGCCGACGATAAACAGATAGCATCCGAACGCGATTTCCAGGGTGCGCTTTGACATCGCATGCGCGACCCTGACGCCGAGCCCCGCGGTCAACATGCTGGTCGGCATCACCAGCACCGCGCCGATCAGCGAGACGTAACCGAGCGCAAACGGCAATTGCAGCGCGGCCACTTGCGGATAATGCGCCGCCGCCGGCCAGCCGGCATAGACATAGCCGAGCGCGCCGGGAATCGAGATCAGCACCGCGAGCGCCGAGGAGGTCGCGACCGCCTGATGAATCGGCCGGCCATAAAACGTCATCAGCAGATTCGAGAACAATCCGCCGCCGATGCCCATCAAGGTGGAGAGCAGGCCGACCAGGAAGCCATAGGCCTTCATCAGCGGCCCCTTCGGCAAATCGTCACCGAATTTCCAGCTCTCGCGCGCCAGCAGCAACCGCGCCGCGGCCGAATACGCCACCATCACGAATACGATCTTGAACAGCCGCTCCGGCGCGTAGCGCGCGGTGATGCTGCCGGCGATCACGCCGATCAGGATCGGCAGCCACCACGATTTGAGGATTTCCATATCGACCGCGCCTCGGGCGCGATGGGCGCGATAGGAGCGGATCGAGGTCGGAATGATGATCGCCAGCGAGGTACCGATGCAGAGCGGCATCCGCACTTCCAGCGGCACACCGGCGAGCCGGAAGCATTCATAAAACACCGGCACCAGGATCGCGCCGCCGCCGATCCCGAACACGCCGGCCAGAAATCCCGACAACGCCCCCACCGCGACCAGCAGCAATGCGAGCTCGATGAGTTCGGAGACATCAAGCCCCGCCACCGTCATGCTGTTTCCCCCGCCGTTTCGCCGCATGCGCGCACTGACGGCGCGTTCATGAATCGTGCTTCAGGTATACCAGCCATCAGCGGCCGCCGGCGTTGTCAATGGCCGCAATTGCAGGGCTCATCCGTAGGTGTGAACCACCGTTCGCTATTGGTGATTTTCGCCGTTGCGCTGGCGGTTTCGACTTCGTAAATAGAATTCATCTACCGCGATCCCCGAAGGGCTTGCGCGGGCCCGCCAACCGTCAAAGCCGCCGATGACCGCCAGGATCGAACGACCGCTTTCCCCGCATCTGCAGATCTATCGCTGGACGCTGACGATGGCGCTGTCCATCGTCCATCGCGCCACCGGCATTGCGCTGTATTTCGGCACCTTGCTGCTGGCCTGGTGGCTGATCGCCGCCGCCACGGGACCGGCGGCCTATGCCAACGTGCAGGCCTTTACCGGAAGTTTCATTGGGCGGCTGATGGTGTTCGGCTTCACCTGGTCGCTGATGCACCATCTGCTCAGCGGTATCAGGCATCTGGTCTGGGATCTCGGTTATGGCTTCAAGGCCACTGAACGCGAGGCGCTGACCTGGGGCGCCGCGATCGGCGGCATCTCGCTCACCATCGTGCTCTGGATCATCGCTTACGCGATCGGAGGCGGCCGATGAGCGCGCAAAATTCGCAAAATTCTTCCGACACGAAATCGATGCGGACGCCGCTGTCCCGCGTGCGCAATCTCGGCGCCTCGCATTCCGGCACTTCCGATTTCTGGCGCCAGCGCCTCACCGCGGTGGCGATGGTACTGCTGATGGTGCCCGTGATCGTGGTGGTGATGATGCTGCTCGGCCGCAATCAGGCCGGTGCGGCACAGATCCTCGGCTCGGCGCCGATCGCGATCATCATGCTGTTGTTCATCGTCGCCAGTTGCTGGCACATGAGAATCGGCATGCAAGTGGTGATCGAGGACTATGTGCATAACGAGATGGTGAAGCTCGGTTGCGTCATGGCCAATAATTTCTTCTGTATCGCGGTGGCACTGGCCTCGATCTACGCGATCCTCAAACTGTCGTCGGGAGTGTAATCCATGGCCGCCGAGGGCAACGGAAAAGCCACGAATGGCGCTGGTGGCCCGGCCACCAACGGAAAATCCTATCCGATCGAAGACCATACCTATGACGTTGTGGTGGTCGGCGCCGGCGGCGCCGGCCTTCGCGCCGTGGTCGGTTGTGGCGAAGCGGGCCTGCGCACCGCCTGCATCACCAAGGTGTTTCCGACCCGCTCGCATACGGTCGCGGCCCAGGGCGGCATTTCCGCCTCACTCGGCAACATGCATCCGGACGACTGGCGCTGGCACATGTACGACACCGTCAAGGGGTCGGACTGGCTCGGCGACCAGGACTCGATCGAATACATGGTGCGCAACGCGCCCGCCGCGGTCTACGAACTCGAGCATTGGGGCGTGCCGTTCTCGCGCACCGAAGACGGCAAGATCTACCAGCGGCCGTTCGGCGGCATGACGCTGGACTACGGCAAGGGCCAGGCGCAGCGCACCTGTGCTGCCGCCGACCGCACCGGCCACGCCATGCTGCATACGATGTACGGCCAGGCGCTGCGGCACTCCGCCGAATTCTACATCGAGTTCTTTGCCATCGATCTGATCATGGACGACCAGGGCGTCTGCCGCGGCGTGATCGCGCTCAAGCTCGATGACGGCACGCTGCATCGTTTCCGGGCCCAGACCACGATCCTGGCCACCGGCGGCTATGGCCGCGCCTACGCCTCCTGCACCTCCGCCCATACCTGCACCGGTGACGGCGGCGCGATGGCGCTGCGCGCCGGGCTGCCGCTGCAGGACATGGAGTTCGTCCAGTTCCACCCCACCGGCATTTACGGCTCGGGCTGCCTCGTCACCGAAGGCGCGCGCGGCGAAGGCGGCTATCTCGTCAATGCGGAAGGTGAGCGCTTCATGGAGCGCTATGCGCCGTCCGCCAAGGATCTCGCTTCGCGCGACGTGGTTTCGCGCGCGATGACCATCGAGATCCGCGAAGGCCGCGGCGTCGGCAAGAAAAAGGACCACATCTTCCTGCACCTCGACCATCTCGATCCCAAGGTGCTGCACGAACGGTTGCCGGGCATTTCCGAATCGGCCAAGATCTTCGCCAATGTCGACGTCACCCGCGAGCCGATCCCGATCCTGCCGACGGTGCACTACAACATGGGCGGCATCCCGACCAATTTCCACGCCGAGGTGCTGACCAAAAAGGACGGCGACGACAATGCGGTGGTGCAGGGCCTGATGGCGATCGGCGAAGCGGCTTGCGTTTCCGTGCATGGCGCCAACCGGCTCGGCTCCAATTCGCTGATCGACCTCGTGGTGTTCGGCCGCGCCGCGGCGCTGCGCTGCGCCGAGAAGCTGACGCCGAACGGCAAGCAGCCGGAATTGCCGGCCGGCTCGGCCGACAAGGCGCTCGGGCGGCTCGACCATTACCGTTATGCTTCGGGCGGCACGCCGACCGCGAAGCTGCGCGACAGCATGCAGCATGTGATGCAGAACAATTGCGCGGTGTTCCGCACCGGCGAGATCCTGAACGAAGGCCAGAACCTGATTCACAAGGTTCATGGCGGCATCGGCGACGTCTCGGTGAGCGACCGCTCGCTGGTGTGGAACTCGGATCTGGTCGAGACGCTCGAATTCGACAATCTGATCGTGCAGGCGGTGGTGACGATGGACTCGGCGGCGAACCGCACCGAGAGCCGCGGCGCCCATGCCCGCGAGGATTTCCCCAACCGCGACGACCAGAACTGGATGAAGCATTCGCTGGCGTGGATCGACGGTAGCGGCAAGACCTCGATCGATTACCGCCCGGTGCACGACTACACCATGACCAATGACGTGCAATACATCCCGCCGAAGGCGCGGGTGTATTGAACAAACTTGTCATGCGCGGGCTTGATCCGCGCATCCATCTTTCTTCGTAAAAAGATGGATTGCCGGGTCAAGCCCGGCAATGACGAATTGAACCGTAAGGGCTCGAGAGATGGTTGAATTCGCACTTCCGAAAAACTCAAAAATTTCCGGCGGCAAGACGTGGCCGAAGCCATCCGGCGCGACCGAGACGCGCGAGTTCAACGTCTATCGCTGGAATCCGGACGACGGCAAGAATCCCGGCGTCGATACCTACCATATCGACGTCAATGATTGCGGCCCGATGGTGCTCGACGGTCTGATCTGGATCAAGAACCACATCGACCCGACCTTGACATTCCGCCGCTCCTGCCGCGAAGGCGTTTGCGGGTCCTGCGCCATGAACATCGATGGCCAGAACACGCTGGCCTGCACCAAATCGATGCACGACGTGAAGGAAGGCGCGGTCAAGATCAACCCGCTGCCGCATCAGCCCGTGGTCAAGGATCTGGTGCCAGATCTGACCAATTTCTACGCGCAATACGCCTCGATCGAGCCGTGGCTGAAGACCACCACGCCGACGCCGCAGAAGGAATGGAAGCAGAGCCACGAGGACCGCGAGAAGCTCGACGGCCTCTACGAATGCATCCTGTGCGCCTGCTGCTCGACCTCGTGCCCGAGCTATTGGTGGAACAGCGATCGCTTCCTCGGCCCCGCCGCGTTGCTGCAGGCCACCCGTTGGGTCAAGGACAGCCGCGATGAAGCCACCGGCGAGCGGCTCGACAATCTCGAGGATCCGTTCCGGCTCTATCGCTGCCACACCATCATGAACTGCGCCAAGGCCTGCCCGAAGGGCCTCAATCCCTCCGAGGCGATCGCCGAACTCAAGCTGAAGATGGTCGAGCGGCAGATTTAAGCTGGAAAGCAAAAACGCGGCCTCCTTTATCGAATGACAATTAAGTCTTGGCTAGACAACAAAGTTTTGGCTAGACAACAAAGTTTTGGCAAACCTAGGAATTTAATCCGCCGATTTGGATAACCAGGTCTTCTTCGTCTGGATCAGGGGGATGTCCAAGCGGATCGGTTTTCCGATCTTCTTCGTGAACTATGCCGTTATACGTACCGAGTCCATGGCGAGATTCCTTGTGTGACGCCAGGAATCCTACGCGCGGGGTCTGCAAGTTCAAAATCGAAGCTTCGAGTAGGCGAGGCTACCTTATCGGTGTGCCGCCCTATTCCTTCGGGGCTATACGGCAGGCCCGGAGATGGCATGGCCACCCGACTCACCTGAATTCCGGCGCAGCGGGTCGGCGGCCCGAATTCACAGGCGATGCTGCTGACCGGGCCAGCGTGGTCGGGGCGGCGCGCCATCGAGCTTGGCTCGATGGTCAGCGCGGATGAAGTCGCGAAGCAGTTGGGTGAAGTCCTCAATCTCGACGTGAAAGCCTTTGCAGTCCCGCGTGCAGGGTGGGCAGAAGCGTTCGAGCAAATCGGCATCCCGAAGGGCCACACTGGACCCGCCGAAGAAATGTTTGAGGCCGTGAATGCAGGATGGATGAACCTCGGAGTCGAGGGTACGGAGCACGTAGCGGCTGCAACGTCCGCACGCGAAGTATTCGAGGCTGCAAAGAAGGCAGTGACGGTGTGAACCGCGATAGGCACGCCAACGAAGATCGAGATCGAACATGAATGTTCTGGTTTTGTGAGCAATGGACAGACCCGGAGGCTGATCGTCCGCGACCCCCCTTGGGAAAGGCTGCCGCCCTCTCCGGCATAGCCAGCGGCTGGGGGACCGGTCTAATCGGCCGCGCAGGTCATCTCGCGTAGCGCGGAGACGAGCACCGGACCGCGATACGGTTTTGGCAGGAACAAGCTTCCCGCCGGTAGATCGTCTTCGCCGGCCACCACGTGCCCGGAGGTCGCGATGATCTTGATCGGTGGCCAGCGGTCGCGGACGAACCGGGCAAGCTTCAGCCCGTCCATCGAACCCGGCATCTGGATATCGGTAAAAACGACGTGGATATCGGGTCGGCCCGTAAGGATTGCGATGGCCTCATCGGCGTTGGCGGCCTGGACGACTTCAAATCCCGCGTGCTCGATGGTCTCGGCGGAATCCATCCGCAACAAGAATTCGTCTTCCACGATCAGGATTACTCGCGCCATCTTATTCCTCCGCTCTGTCAAGCGGTTAGGCAAGGTTTTGTTCCGTTCGTCGGATGTTCGGGATCATCGTCGCGTCGTGTTGATCACGCTGCCGGCTGCAGAAGCGGCATCTTGAAGACGAACCGGGTTTCCTCGGACGTAGAGGTAACGTCGAGCCTCCCGCCGTGCGCCTGCGCGATTTGCGATGCGATATGCAAGCCGAGCCCGAGGCCCTGGCGGCTGTCGCGAACGTCGCCTCGAAAGAAGGGCTCGAACAGCCTTTCCATGGCTGATTCCGGAATGGGGTCTCCGGCATTGGCGACCCAGAGTCGAAACTCGCCGCCTTCCGTTTTTGCGCCCACAAGCACCGGCTGGTCGACGGCACCATGGGTGAGGGCATTGCCGATCAGATTCGACAGCAGTTGCCCGATCCGCGTGCGGTCGCAGTTGACGCGTTCAGTCAATTCGAAGCTGGTCTCGATCACACGCTGCGGGGAGGCCGTCCGCAATTCGTCGACGACCTGCTCGAGGACCGGCTCCAGCGGCCTGGCGTCACGGCTCAAAGCGATGCCTCCTCCGAGCCGTCCGCGCGCGAAATCCAGGATGTGGTCGATAAGGTCCGACATTCGGGTGACGGTAGTATTGATCATGTCGAGGACGCGGAGGTGCTTGTGCTCCTGCAGCGCGCCGGAGCGCTGCAAGATCCGCGCGCCTGCGCTGATCGCCGCGAGCGGGTTGCGGAGGTCGTGACCGAGCACGGCGATGAACTGCTCGCGCAGTTCCGCGGTTTCCCGCTGCGTCGCGAGACCTTTCTGAAGCTCCGACCTCGAATCCACCAATTGGCGCTCGTAGCGCCGCCGGTCGGTCGCCTTGATGAACACCACCGCCGTGAACAGAACCCCACCGTCGACATCGCGCCGTTCGGCGGCGTTGGCGATCACCGGCAGTCGCTCGCCGGCCGCGGACTCGAAGTCGAGCGCGAACTCGTTGAAGAAGCCCTGCATCCGCAGCAGGGGCGCGATGTGGGTTTCGTAATAGATACGGCCGGCCATGTTCAGGAACTGATGAAGGCGCCGGCCAATGAACTTGTCCGTCTCGATGCCGGTCCAAGCCGTGAGCGTGGTATTGACCTTCGTGATGCGGCCGTCAGACCCGATCGTGAGATAACCGCAAGGAGCGTTCTCAAATAAATCCTTGTAGTCGTCGATGGGTCCGAACTCAGACATAAGCCCGGATGGCCGAGACGACCTCTGCCGGAGCGCTCAGGTTGGGACAATGCCCAGTAGCCTTCAGGAATACGATCTCGCTGCCCGGGATCCGGCTTCTCACGAACTTTCCGACTTCCTCGGAGGCGATGATGTCCTCGCTGCATTGAAGGATCAGGGTCGGGACACTGACCTTGGGCAGGTCTGCCCGGTTGTCGGATGTGAAGGTGACGCGCGCAAACGCCTTGGCGATTTCCGGATCGGTGCGGCAGAAGCTGTTGGTCAGTTCCTCGCTGAGTTCCGGGCGGTCCGGATTGCCCATGATCGAGGGCGCCATGGCGGCGGACCAACCCATGTGGTTGTCCTCCAGGAATTCGAGCAACTCCGCAATCTGCTTTTCGCTAAAGCCGCCTACGTAGTCGCCGTCGTCGATGTACCTTGCCGACGGTCCCACCAGCACCATCCGTCCGAACAGGTCCGGCGCCTTCAATGAGGCCAGGACGCCGATCATTGCGCTGACGGAATGGCCGACAAATACCGCGTCCTTCAACCCCAACGCGCGGCCAATCTCGACTACGTCGTCGGCATAGCCGTGAAGCGTCGAATACTTTGACTTGTCGTAGGCCGTCAGATCCGACCCGCCCGCGCCGACGTGGTCGAACAGCACCACCTTGAAGCCGCCCTCGAACTCAGGCGCCACGAACCGCCACATATTCTGGTCGCACCCGAAGCCATGGGCGAACACCATGGCCCGTTCACCTCGCCCACTTACGTGAACGTTGTTTCTCGCCAACACATCCATGTTAGATTCCTTGATCGTGACGCCAGTAGCCAGATCTGCACCATCCCGGTGCAATGAAACCTGTGGCGCGCTGCGCAAGGCCTCCTTGGACCAAGCGTTAACAGTGTTGTTGGTTCCTCCCTACCAGTTGGCTGGCGCGTGACGGCCATAAAGACTTTCGAAAACGTGTGGCGCTAGGCCGCCTTCGTCGGACCAGCCAGGGAACTATCGGCCCACTTTGCAGCGTGGGTTTTCATGGGGTCGACCTGGTCGCATTTTAAACAGCGAAGCTCGGTTCGGCCTGTGCGGTCGGTCATTGCCATCAACAGCTTATTGCACTTCGGGCAGCGATGGGCGTCCATGGGTTCCTCCCGGCCTGGAGAAGTCACGGCAGGAAAAATATAACAGACACCTCCAATTTCAAGACACAAGCCCGGGTTAGTGATGTTTTTTGGCTGTCGTGACCCGGTAAGGTGTTCTGCCGAAGCAGGGCGGATCCTGCTCGGAGCGACCGGTCCCTAGGCGAGAAACATCCGCAATGCGGACGCCCTACTGCGCTGGTGGAGCGAGGCCGCTCGATCGCCACTTTGTTGATCCTTGACGCCGCGGGCAACGATCCGCAGCGAC
>JBDTKZ010000019.1:0-26150 GCA_039935075.1 Bradyrhizobium sp. | reverse complement strand
GGCCTCACGTTCGGCCTGCTCGATGCCTTCCTTGCTGTTGCGGCGCTTGGCTTCCTCTTCCGCCAGCCGGCGCTCTTCCACGTCGCGAATCTTCGCGTCGGCGAGCGCGCTGGCACGCGCGGAACGTTCGTCCTCGGTCAGCGTCCGCAGCACCACGCCCGAATTGCTGCGCGGCGGGGTCGGCGGCGCGGCGGGACGGGCGAGCGGGGCTTTCACCGCGGGGGCGGCGGGCGCAACCTTTGCCACCACTGGTTCAGGCGCGTGGGTGGTCCCTTCCGTCACTGGTCCATCGCCACCAACGCGACGCTTGCCGCGTTTTTCGACCACGACCTGTTTGGTGCGGCCATGGCTGAAGCTCTGGCGCACGGTGCCCGTCTCGACGCGGGGCTTCAGCGTCAAGGTCTTGCTCGGGACACTCAGTGTTTTGTCGCCAGGCGTTTTGGTATCAACCATTCAGCAGTCCTAATCTTGTTGCGTCGTGCTTGTCCGCACGGTCTGTATCGACGAATTCTCATCCGCATGGCCGGCCGTCTTGTCGTCGTCCGCCATCCGGTATCGGACCAGGATCTGGCTGCGTGACAGGAACGTTTTGCTCGCCGGGCCCGCGAGCAGGGCAGCATGTATCACATTTGACCGGCCCAGTGCCAAATCCAATTGTTCCGAAGTCAGCACGGTGACGACGGGAATTTCACGCGATTCACCACGATCTCCGGCATTTGGCCGGATCAGGGCGTCCAATTTCCGGATTCCGTCGGCCGCACCGTCGGAGGCGTGGATCAGGGCCTGAACCTGGCGCGCTTCGATCGCGCCCTCGACCTTGCTGAAGCCGGATACGACCTGACGCGCTTTGGCGGTCATGGCCAGCGCTTCGATTGCGCCGCGGACCAGAAGAGCCTCGGTGTCCGCCGCCAGCGCCGGCGAAGCACGCAGCTCCCGCTTGAATCCCTTACTGAATTGGTTACGGCGGGCCGCTTCCGCAACGGTCTGGCGCGAGGCCGAAACCCACATTCCCCGTCCGGGAAGCTTGCGTTTCAGGTCCGGCACCACCTCGCCTTGCGGCGAGACGACGAACCGGATCAGTTCGTCGATCGGGCGCACTTGCCGCGTGACCGCGCACATCCGCATCGTCGCGGACCTGTCGGTCCGCGGTCCGTTGTCGAGATCGGGGTCAGCAATAGCAAGCATGCGTGGTGCGTCTGCCTTTTCATCTGCGCACGGTCTGGGCGCAGAACCGGAGTTTAGTGTTGCGGAGCACGGTCCTTAAACCGGCTGGTCTTCGGGCGTTTCTACCGCTTCGGTCTTCTTGGCGAGATCGGCCTCGGTGATCCAGCCGGCGATAACGCGCGCCTGCATGATCATGTTCTCCGCATCGTCGCGCGAAATTTCGTTGGCATCGAGAATGCCGGGGTGCTTGGTCGGCTCGCTGCCTTCCTTGCGTTCGGTCCAGCCGACCAGATCGTCGGTGGCGCAGCCGGCCAGATCCTCGACGCTCTTGATGTCGTTCTCGCCAAACTTCACCAGCATTTTCGAAGTAACGCCGGGTACTGCTTTCAAAGCGTCATCCACACCAAGTTCCTTACGTTTGTTTTCGAGTTCGGTCTCGAGTTGTTCCAGATATTCCTTGGCGCGATTCTGCAGTTCGTTGGCAGTCTCATCGTCAAAACCTTCGATACCCGCCAATTCCCGGATATCGACCAGCGCCAGTTCCTCCACCGAGGTGAAGCCTTCCGACGCCAGCAACTGGCCGACCACTTCGTCGACGTTCAACGCTTCCATGAACACCCGCGTGGAATTCTCGAAATCGGCCTGACGCCGCTCGGATTCTTCCTGCTCGGTCAGAATGTCGATGTCCCAGCCGGTCAGCTGCGAGGCGAGCCGCACGTTCTGGCCGCGACGGCCGATCGCCAGCGACAACTGGTTATTGGTGTCGGGAACCACGACTTCGATCCGCTCGCGGTCTTCGTCGATCACGACCTTGGAGACTTCCGCCGGCGCCAGCGCGTTGACGACGAAGGTCGCGATATCGGGCGACCACGGGATGATGTCGATCTTCTCGCCCTGCAGCTCGTTGACCACGGCCTGCACCCGCGAGCCGCGCATGCCGACGCAGGCACCGACCGGATCGACCGACGAATCCCTTGAAATCACGCCGATTTTCGCGCGCGACCCGGGATCGCGGGCGACCGCCTTGATCTCGACGATGCCGTCATAAATTTCCGGCACTTCCTGCGCGAACAGCTTCGCCATGAATTGCGGATGGGTGCGGGAGAGGAAAATCTGCGGTCCGCGGGTTTCACGCCGGACGTCGAAAATATAGGCGCGGACGCGGTCGCCGTTGCGGAAGACTTCGCGCGGCAGCATCTCGTCGCGGCGCACGATGGCTTCGCCACGGCCCAGATCGACGATCACGCTGCCATATTCGACGCGCTTGACGATGCCGTTGACGATATCGCCGATGCGGTCCTTGAATTCCTGGTACTGCCGGTCGCGCTCGGCCTCGCGCACCTTCTGCACGATGACCTGCTTGGCAGATTGCGCGGCGATGCGGCCATATTCCAGCGGCGGCAGGGTGTCGGCGATGGTGTCGCCGATCTGCGCGCCGGGGTTGGCACGTTCGGCATCGAACAGCGAAATCTGGTTCGACGAATTTTCCACCTGCTCGACCACCAGCATGTGACGCGACAGCCGCAGCTCGCCCTTCTTGGCGTCGATCTCGGCGTGAACATCGGTCTCGCTGCCGTAGCGGGCGCGCGCGGCCTTGGCGATGGCATCTTCCATCGCCGCGATCACGATCGAGCGGTCGATCGATTTTTCACGTGCGACGGCGTCTGCAATCTGCAGCAATTCGAGTTTATTGGCGCTGACAGCTGCCATGGCTCAGTCTCCTTCAGTGGGATCGATTTCGCCCCGCCGCGCTCGTTCGGCGGCAAGACGGTGTTCTTTGGTGTTCTTCGGCGGGTTTTTGGCCGGAATCTTGCGGTCGCCAATAACCTTCAATTTCGACTTCGGTTTGTTGCTTTTCGCAGGATCGCTCTTCCTGGCATGCGGTGGAGGCTGTGGTTCAAGCCCGAGATTCTGCCGCAACTCGCGCTCGGCAGCCTTGCCGCGCCGCATCGATTCCTCGATCAGCTCATCGGTCAGAACCAGCCGCGCATCCGAAATATCTTCCATCACCAGCACGACGTCGACATTTCCGCCCGCGCGGATGTCATCGCGATGCAGCCTGATCGCGTCGCCCTCGACGCCCTGCAGCGTGCCGCGGAATCGCTTGCGGCCCTCATGCGCGACCGCCATTTCGATCCTCACGAGATGACCGGTATAGCGTTCGAAGTCGGAGCGGCGCACCAGCGGGCGGTCGATCCCGGGCGAGGAAATCTCCAGCCGATAGGCGCGGTCGATCGGATCGGCGATATCGAGCACCGGGGACAGCGCCTTCGAGATCGCCTCGCAATCCTCGAGCTGCATGGTTCCGTCGGGCCGTTCCGCCATGATCTGCACGGTGCAGCCGGATTCGCCGGATATCTTGATCCGCACCAGCCGGTAGCCCATTCCCTGCAATACCGGACCGGCAACCGCCGACACCCGCGCGCCCGCCCCGGGCTCGACCACCAGGCGCGGCTCGGCAAGCAGATCGATATCCACGGAACCAGCAGTTGGATCAGTCATGTCCAGGGTCAAAATGCGTCTAACTTGAGCTATTTAGCGTGCGTTTAGGTGAGGCCGTGCCTCAGGCTTGCGTCCGGTTGGGCTGGCCGAGCTGCCCGGCGCTGTCGTCCGCACCGGGTCCGTTCGGGTAATAAAAAAGAGCGGGTCCCGAAGGGCCCACTCTCAATACGCGATCGTATGAGAACCATAAGTTGCGGCCGATATAGCGGTTTTCGCGCTGTCCGGCAAGGCCCAAGGGGCCTGAAAGCACGATTTTACGGCCGTTTCGGGTGGGCTGAGAGCCTAACCCTTCCTTCACCAAGCCTACTTAAATTGCGCCAATTGCCGAAAATTCTTCCGGCGCCCCCGGGGTGAGGAATTCCTGCACCCGTGACCGCGAATTCCCGCAAGGATTCGGCGGAAAAGTAGGTTGGATGGCCGTCGCACCTTCGTTGATCCCCGGGCTCGATGAGATCGTCAGGCACGGCGATCCCAAACGGCTGGCCGACGCCACCAGGCGGATCGCCGAGCTGTTCCTGTCGGGCGCGGCGAAATTCCGGCCCGATCATGTCGATCTGTTCGACGGCATTCTGCTTGATCTCGTTCCCCATACCGAGACTGCCGCGCGCGCCGAACTCGCCGAGCGGCTGTCGCTGCTGGTCAATGCACCGCGCGGACTGGTCGGGCAGCTGGCGCGCGAAGACGAAGTCGCGATCGCCGGTCCGCTGTTGCGCCGCTCGCCTGTGATCGATGACGACGCGCTGATCGAAATCGCCCGCCTCAAGGGCCAGGGACATCTGCTGGCGATGTCGGAGCGGCCGACGCTTTCCTCCGGTCTCACCGACGTCATCGTGCGGCGCGGCGACCGCGATGTGGTGCGGCGCGCCGCCGGCAATGCGGGCGCGCTGTTTTCGCAGGCCGGATATTCGACGTTGATCAAGCGCGCCGGCCATGACGGCGTGCTGACGCTCGCGGTCGGCCAGCGCGCCGATCTATCGGCGCCGCAGTTGAAAGAACTGATCGATGGCTCGATCGACATCGTACGTCGGCGCTTGCTCGATGTGGTCAAGCCGGAGCGGCAGGCGGAGATCAGGGCGGCGATCGGCGAACTGTCGGGTGTTCGCAAGGTGGTCGAAAGCCGCCGCAATTTCGCGCCGGCGCAGCGCGCGATCCTGGCGTTGCATAGTGCCGGCGAACTCAATGAATCCGCATTGCTCGGCTTTGCCAAGAGTTTCAAATACGAGGAATCGATCGCCGCGTTGTCGGCGATGTCGACGGTGAAGATCGCGACGCTCGACGAGCTGATTTCCGGCGATCGTCACGACCCGATCCTGATCGTCGGCAAGACCATCGGCCTTGAATGGGCGACCGCGCGCGCGCTGATCCTGCTGCGGCTCGGGCCGAGCCGGATCGCAGCACCTGCCGATATCGAGACCGCGCGGGTGAATTTCATGCGCCTGATGCCCTCAACCGCGCAGCGCGTGGTCGATTTCTGGAAAAGTCGCCCGTAGGCGTAAGGCCGACTATAGACGAGCAACACTTGTTGTCATTCCGGGTTCGCGCTAACGCGCGCCCCGGAATGACCGTGCATATTCACCAACTCTAACCAATCTTCCGAAACCGGAAATAGGCCGCCTTGCGGCCTTCGCGCTCGGCCTTGCGGCCGTAACGCGTCATCGTGTAGTCGGGCCATGGCAGGCGCCAGTCGGCGGCCCGCTCGGCGGTCCAGGCGAATTCGGATGAGCGCAACAGATGCGCCAGCGTCCAGGCGCAGTAATCATCGATATCGCTGACGAAGCGAAACTCGGCTGACGGCTTCAGGATGCGCGCCATCGCCAGCACGGTTGCGTCCTGCACGAAGCGCCGCTTCCAGTGCCGTCGCTTCGGCCATGGATCGGGGTGAATCAGATCGATCCGGGCCAGCGAATGCGGCGGTGCCCATGCCAGCAATTCGGCGGCGTCGCCGGCGAACAGCCGGATATTGGTGATGTTGTGGGTTTCGATCTGCGCCAGGATCTTCGCCATGCCGTTGACATAGGGCTCGCAGCCGATGAACCCGACTTGGGGAAAGGCCTGTGCTTCCGCGATCAAATGCTCGCCGCCGCCGAATCCGATCTCCAGCCTGACGTCGTCGACCGGTCGGTCGAACAGCTCGGCGAGTTCGGTGAAATCCGCAGGTCTGGACGTGCCGGGCCCTTCGATGCCGAGCGCCAGCCGCGGCAGCAATTGCTCAATCAGGTCGAGCTGGTGGACGCGCAGTTTGTGGCCCTTGCGGCGGCCGAAGAATCGGCGATCCGCCTCGGTCTCGGGCAAGGGTTCGCGATCCAAAGTATCGCGATCTGCATCGCGCGGAATGCTGCTCATCGCAGCGTCTGATAGAGACGGTGCAACAGCCGCGCCCTCGGTTCAATCGAGGAGATATACATCTGCTCGTAATGGGTATGCGCGCCCTGGCCGTCGACCCCGAGGCCATCGAGCGTCGCAGTGTGGGGAGCGGTGAAGTTGCCGTCGGAGCCGCCGCCGGTCGCGGTATCCACCAACTCGAAGCCAATCTCGCCGGCCAGCGTCCGGGCATGTTCGAAAAGTGCCGCACCCGCGTTGCCTTTTTCGTAAGGCGGTCGGTTCAAGCCGCCGGTCACCTTGACGCTGACGCCTTCGGTCCGCGATTTCAGGTTCAGGATTTTCGGCACCAGTTCATCGGCGTCGGCGATGGTCGGAACGCGCATATCGACTTCGGCGTAAGCCTCTTCCGCGATGACGTTCGGCTTGGTGCCGCCTCTGACGACGCCGACATTGACGGTTACCCGGCGTTTCAGATCGTTCATCGCTTCCAGTGTCTGAATGACATTGCCGAGTTCGCGGATCGCGCTGCGGCCATCCTCGGGCCGCGTGCCGGCATGGGACGGGACGCCCTTGATAAAGACCTCGAACCGCGCGACGCCCTTGCGCCCGGTGACGATCTTGCCACCGTCGCGCGCCGGCTCGGTGACCAGCACATATTTCGCCTTGCGGCCTTCGGCCTCGATCAGCGCGCGCGATGTCGGGCTGCCGATCTCTTCATCGGAAACGTAAAGCTGGGTGACGCCGAGCGGCGAACGCGTGGGCGTGGCGCACAGCTGCCGGAACGCATGATACGCCAGATAGGCGCCGCCCTTCATGTCGTAGATCCCGGGGCCGAAGGCGCTGTCACCGTCGATGCGAAACGGCAGCCGCTCGATGAACCCCAATGGATGAACCGTATCGAGATGGCTCAGCACCAGAATGCCCGGCGCATCCTGGCCCCATTCGGAACGAACCGCGAGATGATCGCCGCAGCCGTCGCGTCCCGCGATGCGCTCGACCGACGCGGGCAGATCGCGATAGCCGTCCGCGACCATGGTCGCCAGCCGGTTGACGTGCTCGGCGGCTTCGGTCGGCGTTTCCATCTCAACCCAGCGGCGGATGCCGTCCAGGATGGCTGTGGAGTCAAACGGATTGGAGGCGGTGGTCATCGGAATTGGCTGCCTTCAGGAGGAACGTCATGACGGCATATTCCAGATTTCCAACTCTCTCAAACCAAAACGTCTCCCAAATCAAAACGCCTCTCAAACCAGAACGTCGCTTAAGCCAAAACGATGGAATTTCAGCGCCGGTCCGGGCCTTCGCGCGCGGCGATCTGCTCGACCATGTCGACAATGCTGCGCCGAAGCTTGGCGTCGGAAATGCGGGTGAAGGCACGGGTCAAGGCCAGCCCCTCCGACGTCGCGAGGAAATCGGAAATATAGGCGGGCGAAGCGCTGTCGCTGAAGCCGTCGGCGCTCGCGACGCCGCTCGGTCCGCCCTCGAACAAAAACGACACCGGTACCTGCAGTATTTCGGAGATCTGCTGAATCCGGCTGGCGCCGACCCGGTTGGTCCCCTTCTCGTATTTCTGAACCTGCTGGAAGGTGAGGCCCAAAGCTTCGCCGAGCTTTTCCTGGCTCATGCCGAGCATGATGCGGCGCATGCGCACACGACTGCCGACATATTTATCGACAGGATTGGGCGCTTTGGTCGACATCTCCAGCACTCCTTGGGACTACGCGAGGGGATGAGGCAAAACGAAATGCAGCTGAACGTTGGGAGTAGACACCATCGAATTCGGCGGGGAGGCCGATCAGAAATGCGAACAATTTGAATTCAATCGTTCGAATTTATTCGTCATCACTGTGGCCAGATTGCGAACGGGAACCAATCTGTCAACCGGCGGCGCGGCGCACGCCTGGCTTTCTGGCGGTATCCAAAACCAAACATGAATAAACCGAGGTCAGGAAGCGCGTTTCGCGGTGCGCCGCCGGATCGCGAAAATCATGGCGCAGGCGACGAAAATCGCCGCGGGAATGTCGCCGGTGCGGGTGTAGATCGTCGGCGGATTAGCCGACGGCAGGCGTGAATCCAGCACACCCTCGAGGCCGAGGCCAAGGTGCGCGACGATCCGTCCCAGAGGATCGATCACGGCCGAAATGCCGTCATTGGCGGCGCGCACCACCGGCAATCCTTCCTCGATCGCGCGCAGCCGCACCTGCTGCAAATGCTGATAGGGGCCGGTCGAGATTCCAAACCAGCCGTCATTGGTCAGGTTGACGATCCAGCCCGGCCGGTCGTCGCGCGACGCAATGTCACCGGGAAAGATCGCCTCGTAGCAGATCAAAGGTAGCGCGTGTGGCGCATTCGGGATGTCCAGCGTGTGGCGCACCGTGCCCGGAATGAAGCCGCCCTGGACCTTGGTGAGTTGCTCGAAGCCGAGCTTCTCCATCCAGTTCTGGAACGGCAAATATTCGCCGAACGGCACCAGATGCAGCTTGTCGTAGACCGACAGCACGCTGCCGTCGTGGTCGATGACGTAAATCGAATTATAGGCGCGGGTGACCTTGACGCCGGGCGGCAGATCCGGCGCGCGCACCGCGCCGGTAATCAGCACGGTTCCCTTCGGCAGCAGATCGGCGATCTGCGCCATCGCATCGGCTTCGCGGGTCAGGAAAAACGGAAATGCCGATTCCGGCCAGATCAGGATATTGGTGTCGCGGACGCCGGTGGATTGCGGACCCGACGCGCGATCGGAAAGCGTCAGATATTTCCGCATCACCTCTGCCTTGGCAGAGTAGTTGAAGCGAACATCCTGCTGCAGATTGGGCTGCATGATCCGCAGCTTGACGTTGGTGAGTTTGGTCGGCTGCAAGGTCAGGCGGACCACGCCGAAAATTCCCATGCCGACCAGCAGCAGCAGCGCCAGCACCGGCGCGATCCACGGCTTGCGCCCGCGCGAGGTTCCGTCGATCAGCACGGCCGGGCTTGCGAAGATCGCGACGCTCAGAAAAGTCAGGCCCCACAGCCCGATCAGCGAACCGGTCTGCGCCAGTGCCAACGGCTCGGTAAGGGCGTAGCCGAACGCGTTCCACGGAAAACCGGTCAGCACATGGCCGCGCAGCCATTCAGCCATGGTCAGCGTCGCCGCGAGTGCGAGCACACGCGAGCCGTCACGGGTCCAGATCAGTCGCGCCAAGCCGAAGCCAAACGCGGTGAACAGCGCGAGATAGGCCGGCAGGCCCAGAATCGCGAACGGCAGCAACCACGCGAAGGTCGATGCGTCGACCAGGAAGGCGTAGCCGATCCAATACAGACCCGGGACGAAATAGCCGAAGCCGAACCACCAGCCGGCCATGGCGGCGGCGGGCACGCCGCGCGCGCGTCCGGCGCCGGCGCCGTCGATCAGCCAGATCATCACCGGAAATGTCAGAAACAGCACCGGCCATGCATTGAACGGCGCCATCGCCAGCGAAGACAGCGCGCCGGCGACGAGCGCGATGGCGGCGCGCTTCCATCCCCAGGCCAGGATGATCGCGAGGCCCGCGGCGCGGAGCTTGTTTACGGCGCTCACGACGAACCGGCTCCATCCGCCGATGGCGGACTGGTGTTGTCGTTGGCCTGCGCGGGATTTGCGTCCGGCGCGGTTTCGCGGCGACGGGTCTCGCGCTGGGTCCGGGGCGCGGAACGTTCCTTGCGCGTGCCGATGCGAAGCCGCTTGACGCGCCGCGGATCGGCGTCGAGCACCTCGATTTCGTAGGTGCCGGGGCCCGAAATAACCTCACCGCGTACCGGCAGGCGCCCGACCTGGGTCACGAGGTAGCCGCCCAGCGTGTCGACTTCCTCGCCGGCTTCACCGGTGACGAAATCCTCGCCGATCACCGAGCGGACGTCGTCGAGGCTGGCGCGCGCGTCGGCGATGAAGGAATTGTCCGCCTGCCGCACGATCGCCGGGGGCTCGTCGCTGTCATGCTCGTCGTCGATCTCGCCGACGATCTGTTCGACGATGTCCTCGATCGACACCAGGCCGTCGGTGCCGCCATATTCGTCGACCACCAGCGCCAGATGAATTCGCGTCGCCTGCATCTGCACCAACAGGTCGATCGCCCGCATCGACGGCGGCACGAAGATCAGCTTGCGGATGATATTGGCGTCGGCGAGCGGCAGCGCCAGATCGACCGCGCGCAGATCGAGGCCCGCGGGGTAGGCCTTCTTGCGTTTCGCCTTGCCGGCGTCGGTCACCCGCGCGCGCGCGGTCATGAATGCCAGCAGGTCGCGGATGTGAACGATGCCTTCGGGATCGTCGAGCGTTTCGTTGTAGACCACGAGCCGCGAATGCGCCGCGCTCTCGAACAGGCTCATCAATTCGCCAAGCGGAATGTCGCGCTTGACCGCGACGATGTCGGCGCGATGGATCATCACGTCGGCGATGCGGCGTTCGTGCAGGCCGAGGATGTTGCGCAGCATGGTGCGCTCGATCGCCGAAAAGCCCACTTCGTCCGGCGTGCTGGCATCGAGCACGACCTGCAAATCGTCGCGCACCGAACCCGGCTTCCAGCCGAACAGCGTGCGGATCGCGCGTACCAGCCAGCTGTCGGCGGCCGGACGCATGACCTCGCCGTCCTGTACCACCGTCGGCAAATTGCGCGGATTGCCTCTCGGGTTGTCGTGGGTCGGGTCGGAGTCCGGCATCTCAGTTCATCCGCTCCCGGCCGGTCTGCGGATCTCGATCCGAATACGGGTCTGGAATGCCGAGTTGTGCGAGAATCTCGGTTTCGAGGCCCTCCATGGCTTCCGCGTCGGCGTCATTTTCGTGATCGTAGCCGATCAGATGCAGGTAGCCGTGGACAGCCAGATGGCTGAGATGGTGATCGAACGGCTTTTGCTCCTCGTCGGCTTCCTTGCGCACGGTCTCATAGGCGATGGCGATGTCGCCGAGCATGCGCGGCGCATCGTCGGGACCAACAGGGCCCGTCGGCGGCAAGGCCGGAAACGACAGCACGTTGGTCGGCTTGTCGATGCCGCGCCAGTTGCTGTTGAGGGTGCGGATGCCCGCATCGTCGGTCAGCATCACCGCGAGTTCGGCCTCGCCGTGATCGACGTCGGCGATCTCGGCCGCCGCCGCGATGGCGCGAACGATCACGGTTTCGACGTCCGGCTGCGCCAGCCAGCAATCGGCGACGATGAGAACGTCTGATATCGGAAGGGCAACAGGTGCCATTAGACTAGAATTTCTCCGGCGATGGGAAACCGGCCCCAGCGCGCGCGGCGGAAGATGTTCGCATCCAAATTTGCATCAAGATGCTTGCATCAAGATTTGGCGGTTGCCGGCCGTTGCGGCAATCCTTCATAGGCGGCGACGATCCGCGCCACCAGTTCATGGCGGATGACGTCTTCGGCGGTGAATTTCACCTGGGCGATACCTTCGACGCCATTGAGCAGCTTGGCGGCTTCGGCGAGGCCGGAAGCCTGGCCATTCGGCAGATCGACCTGGCTGGGATCGCCGGTGATGATCATGCGGCTGTTTTCGCCAAGACGCGTCAGAAACATCTTCATCTGCATCGACGTGGTGTTCTGCGCTTCGTCGAGAATAATGACGGCGTTGGTCAGGGTGCGGCCGCGCATGAAGGCCAGTGGCGCGATCTCGATCTCGCCGGTTTGCAGCGCGCGTTCGACCACCCGCGAATCCATCAGATCGTACAGCGCGTCGTAGATCGGCCGTAAATAAGGATCGACCTTCTCGCGCAGATCGCCGGGCAGGAAGCCCAGCCGTTCGCCGGCCTCCACCGCGGGCCGCGACAGGATGATGCGGTCGACTTCCTTGCGCTCGAACAATTGCGCCGCGTGCGCCACCGCGAGCCAGGTCTTGCCGGTGCCGGCGGGGCCGATGCCGAATACCATTTCATGACGCTTGAGCGCGCGGATATAGGCGTCCTGGGCGGCGGTGCGCGCCCGCACCGGGCGCTTGCGCAAATTGATGGTGTCGAACGCCTGCTTGGCGGATTTGGCGTCGAATTCGAACAGCGAGCCCTGCGCGATCACGGCCCGAATGGCGCCCTCGACATCGCCTTGCGCCAGATCGTGGCCCTGGGTCGCCTGGGCGTACAGCGTCTCCAGCACGCGCCGGGCGGCGTCGCAGCCGTCGCGCGATCCGGCGATGGTGATGTGATTGCCGCGGGAATCGACCACCACGCCGAGCCGACGCTCGATCAACGCGAGGTTTTGCCCGTAGGGCCCGACCAGCGCCGATGCGCCCTTGTTGTCATCGAAGTCGATGACGACCTGGGTTTCGGGTGGAGCTTGCATGTCGCGGTCGAGTTTGCGGCTGGGAGCGAGTGAAGGCGAATCCGATGCACTTTTTGGCAAGGGTTCAGGCTCCCGTATGCAATGGAAGAGAAAGGGGGGCTTGCGAATGCGCTGATGATGCGAGTGTGCCCAGCAGGCTGTAGCGCTCGAGACTTTCGATGGTCACCGGCAGGATCTGGCCGATGATATCGGCGGAGGCCATCACATGTGCCGGTTGCAGATAGGCGGTGCGTCCGACGATCTGGCCGGGATTGCGCGCGGCGCGTTCGAACAGCACGTCGACCGTGCTGCCAATCGCAGCCTGATTGAAGGCCGATTGCTGGCTGTCGATCAATTCCTGGAGCCGCACCAATCGCTCGTCCATCTCAGCCGCTGACACCGTCTCCTGCAGATCCGCCGCCGGCGTCCCTGGCCGCGGCGAATATTTGAACGAATAAGCGCCAGCGTATCCGATTTGTGTGACGAGAGCGAGGGTCGCGGCAAAATCTTCCTCGGTTTCGCCGGGGAAGCCCACGATAAAATCCGATGAGAAAGCAATATCTTGGCGTACCGCGCGAAACCGGTCGATGACCCGGCGGTAATCCTCGGCGGTATGCTTGCGGTTCATGGCCGCCAGGATTCGGTCGGAACCGGACTGCACGGGCAGATGCACGAACGGCATCAGCGCCGGCAGGTCGCGGTGGGCATCGATCAGGGTCTGGTCGACGTCGCGGGGATGGCTGGTCGAGTAGCGCAGGCGCACGATGCCCGGCACTTCGGCAAGATGAACCAACAGGCCGCCGAGCGACCAGATCCGTCCATCCGGGCCTTCGCCATGATAGGCATTGACGTTCTGTCCGATCAGAGTGATCTCGCGGACGCCGCTATCGGCCAGCCTGCGGACGTCATCGGCGATCTTTGCCACCGGCCGCGATACTTCCGCGCCTCGCGTATAGGGCACGACACAGAAGGTGCAGAATTTATCGCAGCCTTCCTGCACCGTCACAAATGACGAAATGCCGCGCGCGCGGATTGCCGCAGGTTTCGGCGGCGGCAGAAATCCGAATTTATCCTCGACCGGAAATTCGGTCTCCAGCGCGCGGCCGTGACGCTTCGCGTGCGCCAGCAATTGCGGCAAATGATGATAACTTTGCGGTCCGACCACCACATCGACCGCGGGCGCGCGGCGGATGATCTCCTGGCCCTCGGCCTGAGCGACGCAACCGGCCACGGCGATGCGCATCTCGCGCCCGTTGCGCGCGGCTTCGTCCTTGAGTACGCGCAGCCGGCCCAGCTCCGAGTAGACTTTCTCGGAGGCCTTTTCGCGGATGTGACAGGTATTGAGAATCACCAGATCCGCGTCATCGACATCAGCGGTCTCGACAAAGCCTTCCGGGGCCAGCGTGTCCACCATGCGCTGCGCATCGTAGACATTCATCTGGCAGCCATAGGACTTGATATGCAGCTTGCGCGGCGGCTTCATGGAACCTGAATGCGGGTTGGACGTGGCGCCAATACGGCGCGGGGTCGATATCAGCCTCAGTTATAGGCCAAAAGACCGGAAATCCAGCGTCAGACCCCGGCAAATCGCTATTTCCGGAGGGCTGTGGGCGGCCACGGACCCCATAGAGGTCACTGCCAGTGCGCTTCGATCACCCGCTGGCCGTCTTTGAGGGTGAAGCGATAGGCGATCGGCACGGCTGCGGCGGTATTCATATGGGCGATCGCCGTGCAGTTGAGTTCGGTAGCCGACCGGCTGACTTCCTTGATGTCGGTCAGCGTCTTCATTTCCAGCCCAGACGCTTTGCCCGCGGGGGATTGGGCGACGAAATCCTTGAGGTCGGTCACGCCGAGATAAGTATCACAGTTGGGGGGCAGCATGGCCCGTCTGGCCGAGAAGTCGACGCGGACCAGCACGGCCGCGCCACAGAGGGCAACGATCGCGAGCGGCATCATGCCGGAAGACACGGCCTGACCCTCAGGCAGCCGCGACCGGGTCAAAAACAGCCAGGGGATCGCGACAAACCATGCCAGCGCACCGAAAACGAACCACGGCACGATCCGGCGGCCGCGGCGGCGCGCCAACGCCGCGGTCGCAACGCCGGTCAGCGCCGCGAATGCAACAAAGAATGCTGGATTTACCCAATTCATTGCGAGCCCAAGTGGCTTGACTTGGCGTGGCTTGACTTAGCGTGACTTGACTTGGCGTGGCCTAACTTAGCGCTATTTGGTCTGTTCGCCGTCATTATCGAGCCATTTCGCAACCGCGTCGCGCTGACTTTCCTGTTCTTCTTCCGCGCGGGTGCGGCCCAGCAGTCCGGTCGGGCGTATCCATCCCGCGAAGGTCATTGCGATCAGCACCGCGATGACCAGCAGCCAATAAATCGTATTCAAGGCAATCTCCGTGGAATGACGCGATCCGATGGCAGTCCGTTACGCGCGGCTCGCGCGTTTCATCTGGAACAGGCGTTGGAATATTGTGCCGCCCGTGCGCCCCAGCAGGATGAAATAGGCCACGACGGCGATCGCGGTGAATAGCAGGGGCAGTCCGCCCAGGCCGAACATTTCGGTCGTGGTAGATCCGGGGATAACGACATGCGGACCCGGCTGGCTGCCGAAGATTTTCGAAAACAAATATCCAAAAACAAACATCGACAAGATGAAATCAAGGGTACCCGCGACGTTGCGTTTCCATAAAGCCTGTGGCGGATCGTAAACGGCCATAAGATTTTCCCCATGATCCCGGTTCGAGCCGATCGATCGCCGGCTCGTAACGATAAACTAGACCGGCGTTTCGCCGGCCATTGTGATGTGGGTCACACGCACCTCCGGCTTTTCGGCATTAGATGATCGCGGGAGCATCGCGCCGTGAGTGGAATCTACCCGTTTCTTTCAAAATGGACCCGGATCGACAGTGCAATTCTATGCGCCTATAGCCAGCCGGTTTTTGAGCGGGTGGCGCGCAAATACGACTTTGGGCCCAAGGCGTGGATGTTCCAGAACATCTGCGGCATGTTCATCGCGCTCGTGCTGCTGACCGGCGGGCTTGCCGCTATCGGCGTGGCGGCCAAGCAATCCTTACTCGACGCCTACGGCACCAGCACGCCGGGCGTCGTCAAGAATGTGTCCTTCCGTACCGAGCGCTATGGTCACAAGACCAAATGGCAGACGCTTGATTACGCGTTCACGACCGGACAGGGCGCGACGATCGAAGCGCGGCTAGATCGGCCGGTTCGGGAATGGTCCGGCGTTCTCGATCACAATCATCTTGTCGTCGTTTACTGGGATCGATTTCCAGAACTCAACGCGCCGCGCGGCGTTCACCGTGGCGGCGGCGCGCTGGTTCTCCTCGGTGTATTTTTTATGCTTTGCGGCGTTCATTTCCTCTGCTTCGTGAGGCGCGGACTCCGCTGGCGCCGGAGCCTTCTTGCGACTTCAGCTTCGGCCGGACAGAACCAGTCCAGGCAATTGCCGCATGTCGTCAAAAATTACGACCGCGCCGGCGGCGCGTAGCTTGTCGGCATGGCCGGGCCGGCAATGGCTGCCGCCGTGGAAGCCCAGCACGCTCATGCCGGCGGCGAGCGCGCCGGTGATTCCGGGCACGCTGTCCTCGATCACGACGCATCGCGCCGGCGACGCCCGCATCTGCTCGGCCGCGAACAGAAACAGGTCCGGTGCGGGCTTGCCGCGCTTGACCTGCGTCGCCGAGAAGATGTGCGGCGCGAGGACGTCGTAGAGGCCGGCGCAGGTGAGGCCGTGCCTGATTTTTTCGGGTGTGCCGCTCGATGCCACGCATTTCGCAAGATCGATCGCGGCAATCGCCTCGCCGACGTTGGCGATCGCGCGCAAATCGCCGGCATAGAATCGCAGGGTCGCCGCCTTGACCTGGGCTTCGAAATCATCGGGCAGCGGGCGGCCGGTCTCGGCTTCGATGGCCAGGCGCGCTTCGCGATCGGAGACGCCGAGAAATCGCTCGAGCACCTGCTGCTCGGTGATGGCGTAGCCGTGGCGGGTCAGGGTTTGCGCATGCGCGCGGCACGAAATCAGTTCGCTGTCGACCAACACGCCATCGCAATCGAAGATCACGAGATCGAAATTCAGGGGTTTGGTTTGCAGCGTCTTGTTCACGCGGACCGGGAGGTTCAGGACTTGTCGTCGTCGAGCGGCACGCAATAAAGCTCGAGCCGGTGATCGACCAGCTTGTAACCGAGCTTGCGCGCGATTTCGGCCTGCAGCTTCTCGATTTCCTCCGAGGTGAATTCGATCACCTTGCCGTCGCGCAGATTGATCAGATGGTCGTGATGGCTGTCGCGCATCTGCTCATAGCGGGCGCGGCCCTCGCGAAAATCGTGCCGCTCGATGATGCCGGCGTCCTCGAACAGTTTTACGGTGCGATACACCGTCGAGATCGAAATCTTGTCGTCCACCGCGACGCAGCGGCGGTACAATTCCTCGACGTCGGGATGATCCACCGCTTCCGCCAGCACGCGCGCGATCACCCGGCGCTGCTCGGTCATGCGCATGCCGGTGGCGGCGCAGCGCGCCTCGATGCCGGTGGCCTTGAGCGCGGAGGTGGATTTCAGTGCCGTCATGATCTTCGCCCTGGAGCAGCGCATGACCCGCCAAACGGCAGGCGGTTTGGCGACGGGATCATGCGCATGATTGAGCCACTTGTGCCACCGCGCCAGCGCTACGACAAGTCGCGGCGCATCAACAATGCATTCAATTGTTCACCGCCGGGCTGCTGGTAATAGCGTTCGCGGCGGCCAACGACGCTAAATCCGGCCCGTTCGTAGAGCCGTCGCGCCGGCTGGTTATTTTCCTCGACCTCGAGAAATATGGTGCGCGCACCATGGCCCGCCAGATGCCCCAGATGGGTCAGCAACAGGTCGCGGGACAGACCGCGTCCCCGGTGGCTTGCCGCCACCGCGATCGACAATATTTCGGCTTCGTCCGCCGCCATCCGCGATACCGCGAAGCCGATGATTTTACCGCTCGCCTTCAGGCGGTGCACCAGCGTGTTGCGCTCGGTCAGCATGGACTCGAATTCGCCTTCACCCCATCCGCGGTGAAACGATTCGCCGTGCAACTGGGCCAGCCGCCGCGCATCGCGCATCGCCGCGGCCTCGACGACGGCGGTGCCGCCGCCAAACCATCCGGCAAGCCAGGATCCCGAAAGCCAGTTCATCATGAGGCGGGGGGCTGCGCGACCTTTTGCAGCATGTCCTTGGCCGGTTTCGCGTCCGGCGCGCGCAAATAATAGGGCCGGGCCGGCGCGGTTTCCGGATTGACCGCGGCGCCGAGCCAGGCGACCCAGGTAATGTCGGGCGCAGGAAACGCATCGACCTGAAACGGCGCCGGCGCTTCCTTGGGCCAGCGATCGGCCAGAATGCGCGCGGCGTTGCCGACCAGATGCGGCACGCCAAACCGGCGCGCGGCGAACACCTCCTCGATTCCAGCGACCCGTGGCGACATCAACGAACTGCCGTCGCCGGCGACCACCTGAACATAGACATGATCATGCCGCGCATCGATCGCCGATATCACCGGCGCTGCGCTATTGGTGCTGACGATCGGCGCCGCGTAGGCCGTCAGCGTGGTCACGCCGACCACCGGCTTGCCGGCCGCCAGCGCAATGCCGCGCGCAGCCGAAAGTCCGACCCGCAAACCGGTGAAGCTGCCGGGTCCGGTGGTCACCGCGATGCGGTCGAGCGCCGTGAAGGCCAGCGAAGCCTCTTTCATCACGCGCGCGATCAAGGGCATCAACGCTTCGGCGTGCCCGCGCTTCATCGGCAGCGTTTCCTGCGCGATCAGCTTGCTGGCGCTTGTGTCGAGCACACCCACGGAGCAGGCATCCAGCGCAGTATCGATGGCGAGGATCAGCATTGGTTTTAGTTCTCGTCATGCCCGGGCCTGTCCCGGGCATCCACGTCTATCTTATTTTGACACAAGACAAGACGTAGATGGCCGGGAAATAGGCGAGCGGAAGCGACGCCGTCCTTCGGCCGGCTATGCCCGGCCATGACGAAAATCCTTCGAATTCATCGGGTGGTCTGGCCGATCAGATCATCACATCGGCCGGACTTCGACCACATCGGGCACGAAGTGCTTCAGCAGGTTCTGGATGCCGTGCTGCAAGGTGGCGGTGGAGGACGGGCAACCCGCGCACGAGCCCTTCATGTTGAGATAGACGATGCCGTCCTTGAAGCCGCGGAAGGTGATGTCGCCGCCGTCGCTGGCCACCGCCGGCCGCACCCTTGTTTCGATCAGGTCCTTGATGGTCGCGACCGTCTCGGCGTCGTCTTCGTTGAAGAACTCCTCTTCCTGGTCGGCGGCTTCGTCGCTGGCGGCACTGCCGTCGGCCAGTAGCGGCGCGCCGGACATGTAGTGTTCCATGATCGCGCCGAGGATCGCCGGCTTGAGATGCTGCCAGTCGCTGTCGTCCTTGGTCACGGTGACGAAGTCGGCGCCGTAGAACACGCTGGTGACGCCGGCCACGCCGAACAATTTGGCGGCGAGCGGCGAGCGCGCGGCGGCCTCCGGATTGACGAATTCCATGGTGCCGCTGTCGAGCACCGTGCGGCCAGGAATGAATTTCAGGGTGGCGGGATTGGGGGTGGCTTCGGTCTGGATGAACATCGGTTTCTCCGGCATCGCCGGTTCAAGGCCGGCGCGTAAGTTTCCTTTAGCAGATGGCGACGGCAAACGCACGATCAAGCCCGGCAAAGCCCGAAATCAACTGCAATTCCCGTACATTACGCGGCTTTCGAGCCGTTTCGGCAGCCAGTCAGGAGAGCGCGTCGATATCCGCATCGCTCAAATCCCCCGGCACGATCGTGACCGGGATCGGGAACGAGCCGACCACACCGGCCATCAGGGTGATGATCGGGCCGGGGCCCTCGGGACCGGGATTGGCCGCCAGCACCAGCATGGTGATGTCGACGTCCTGGTCGATGACGTCGAGGATCTGCTCGGTGGGCTCGCCCTCGCGGATCACGCGCTCCGGGGTAATGGCGGCGATGCCGTTGGCGCGGCCGGCGGCGCGATCGAGCGCGGCATTGGCGTCGTCCTTCGCCTCGGCGCGCATGATGTCGGCGACCCCGAGCCATTGCTGGTTCTGCTCGTCGGTCTCGATGATGCGCAGCATCACCACGCCGCCGCCGACCCGCATCGCCCAGCGGCTGGCATAATAGACCGCGCGGTCCCATTCCGCGGTGTCGTCAACGATGACAAGGCATTTCGGCTTGTGACCGGTCTCGTAGCTTCGTCGCTGGGCGGTCATGCATGTCCCGGTGCTGAACCAAACCGGCCGCCATGCTGCCACGGCGTGGCCATACCAGACAAGCGGTCGTGCAAAGGGTGCTTGTTGCGGTGCCGTCGAAACTCAACGCGGGCGGATAAAGCCGACGATGTCCCTGGTCGCGCGCATGGTTTCGTCGGCGATAATTCGGGCGCGGTTGGCGCCGTCGATCAGGATGGAATCGATATGGCCGGGGTCGGCGACCAGCTTTTTCATCTCGGAAGCGATCGGCGCGAGTTTTTCGACGCAAAGCTCCACCAGCGCGTTCTTGAAGCTGGAGAACTGTCCGCCGCCGAACTCGCCGAGCACCGCAACCTTGGTCTGGCCCGATAGCGCTGCGTAGATCCCGACCAGATTGTCGGCCTCGGGACGGGTTTCGAGACCCTTTTCCTCCGACGGCAACGGCTCGGGATCGGTCTTGGCCTTGCGGATCTTCTGCGCGATGGTTTCGGCATCGTCGGTGAGATTGATGCGCGAATTATCCGACGAATCCGATTTCGACATTTTCTTGGTGCCGTCGCGCAAGCTCATCACCCGCGTCGCCGGCCCGGTGATCAGCGGCTCCGGCTGCGGAAAGAACAGGCCGTCATTGAAGCCGTGGCCGCGGATCGAATCGCCGAAATCGTTGTTGAATTTCTGCGCGATGTCGCGCGACAGTTCGAGGTGCTGCTTCTGGTCCTCACCGACCGGCACATGGGTGGCGCGATAGAGCAGGATGTCGGCCGCCATCAGCACCGGATAGTCGTAGAGCCCGACGGAAGCGTTCTCGCGGTCCTTGCCGGCCTTTTCCTTGAACTGGGTCATGCGGCTGAGCCAGCCGACCCGCGCGACGCAATTGAAGATCCAGGTAAGTTCCGCGTGTCCCGAGACCTGGCTCTGGTTGAACACGATGTGCTTGTTCGGATCGATGCCGCTGGCAATGAACGCCGCGGTGACCTCGCGGGTGTTGCGCGCCAGCTCCGCCGGACCACCCCACACCGCTACGCCTTGCGTGATGGCGTGCATGTCGACCACGCAATACAGGCAGTTATGGGTCTGCTGCAGTTTCACGAAGTTGACGATCGCGCCGAGGTAATTGCCGAGATGCAAATTACCGGTCGGCTGGACGCCCGAAAAAACCCGTTCAACCATCGCCATGGTACAATTCCTGCTGTTCTGCGCCGTCGTTTGCCATGTGCGCCCTAGACGCGCAAGTCGCTCCGCGACCGACGCCTGACCGCGTTAAGCGTTTCGTGCCAACCGGTTACGCCCAAAAGACCAAGCAGCAGGCCGTAAATCGCGATCCCGCCGGCAATCAGGGCCAGCAGTGCGGCGGCCTGCGCGAGGCCGTGAATAGTCTCGCTCGGCGGCAGCGCGAAATGGGCCGTCAGCCACAACAGCCCGCCCATCGCCAGCGCCGCCAGCACGATCCGCGGCAGCCGCCGCCGCGCCGCGGGATCGATTGAAAAGCCGAAACTCGCCGCACCGCGCCGGATCAGGGACAGCGCGTTGCTCCAGGCGCCGAGCGCAATGGCGGCCGCGATCCCGCTGGCGCCGAACAATCGGCCAAGCACGAGGGCGGCCGCGATCGCGACCGCAATTGCCTTCAGCGTGGCCCATAGCGGCGCCGCGGTGTCTTCGCGCGCAAAGAAAGCCGGCGACAACGCTTTCACCAGCACGTGCGCCGGAAGGCCGAGCGCCAGCCAGATCAGCGCCCGCGCCGTGCCTTCGGTATCCGCCGCGTTGAACAACCCATGCTCGAACAGCATCCGTACGATCGGCTCATCGAGCGCGATCAGTCCGAGCGTGGCCGGCAGCGCCAGTCCCACCGCGAGTTCCAGCCCGCGCGATTCCGCATGCGACATCGATGCCTGGTCGTTGCCGCGCAGCGCGCGCGTCAGTTCCGGCACCAGCACGGTGCCCATCGCGACGCCGACAATGCCGAGCGGCAGCTCGATCAGACGATTGGCGAAATAAAGCCACGACACCGCCGAAGGCGACGACGAGGCGATGATCGCAGCGGCGACAACAAGCAGTTGCGGTCCCGCGCTCGCGATCATGCCCGGAACGGCCTTACCGATGAAGCCGCGCATCTCACGGTCGAACGTGACGCGCAGCGGCGTTGCGGTACCGTCACCACGACGCAAGACGAGAATCAGCAATTGCAGCAATCCGGCGATGCCGACGGTCGCGGCGATCACTAGCGCCGCGGTCGTGCCGTCCTGCGGCCAGCCGAGCAGGGCGATCATCACGCCGATCAACGCGATGTTGAACAAGACAGGTGAGAACGCCGTCAGGGCAAAGCGCCCCTGCGCGTTCAGCAGCGCCATCATCACCGTGACGGGCCCGGCGAACGCCAGATAAGGCAGCATCAGGCGCGCGTCGTTGACAGCCGAAGTCAGCGTCTCCGTCCCGGCAAAACCCGGTGCCAGTGCTGACATGACGAACGGCATCAGCACGCCGATCAATAGGCTGGCTGCGATCATCGCCGCGCTGATGCTGCCGAGCACGCGGCCGGCAAAGGCCGCGGCAGCGGCTTGGCCGCCGGTGTCGCGCACTTTTAGCCAGGCCGGCACCAGTGCCGCGTTCAGGGCGCCCTCGCTCAACAGACGCCTGACCACATTGACCAGTTGAAACGCCACCAGGAACGCGTCGGCGACCGGGCCTGTGCCGAGCAGGGCTGCGATCATGGAATCGCGCACGAATCCCAGCAGCCGCGAGGCCAGCGTTCCCGTCGATACCGTGAGAAAGGAGCGGATCATCAGGCCTTCTATAGCAGCCTCGCTTGCTGGCGCAGGGCCTGTCGTGATAGGTCGCTGCAGCTTGGTTAACCCGGCTCGGAGCGGATTTTCCCCGCAATCGCCGTTGCCAAAACAGGACCGCATTGAATGACTTCAGCGAAATACGACGTGCTCGGGATTGGTAACGCGATTTTCGACGTCCTGGTGCAGACCGATGAAGGTTTTCTTAGCCGCCATGGCATGACCAAGGGCGGCATGGCGCTGATCGACGAGACCCGCGCAGCCGCGATCTATCGTGACATGGGACCGGCGACCGAAATGTCCGGCGGCTCGGCGGCAAACACCATTGTCGGTCTGGCCAATCTCGGCGCGCGGGCGGCCTATGTCGGCAAGGTCCGGGACGACCAGATCGGCCGGCTCTACACCCATGACATTCGCGCCGCTGGCGTCGCGTTCGAGACCGCGGCCGCTCCCGGCGGTCCGGCGACGGGGTGTTCCTACATTCTGGTGACGCCGGATGGCGAGCGCACCATGAACACCTATCTCGGCGCGGCGCAGGATCTGACGCCCGCCGATATCGACGAAGCCCAGATCGCGGCTTCCGCGATTCTCTATCTGGAAGGTTATCTCTGGGATCCGAAGAGCGCGAAAGAGGCGTTCGTGAAGGCCTCGACCATCGCCCATGACGCCGGCCGTCAAGTTGCGCTGACGATGTCGGATTCGTTCTGCGTCGATCGCTATCGCGACGAATTTTTGGGCTTGATGCGCAATGGCACCGCCGACCTGATTTTTGCCAATGAAGCCGAATTGCATTCGCTGTACCAGACCTCGGATTTCGACACCGCGCTGACGCAATTGCGCAAGGACGTCAAACTCGGCGTCGTTACCCGCAGCGAGAAGGGCTGCGTCGTGGCTTCCGCCGAGGGCGTAATTTCTGTCCCGGCATTTCCGATCCAGAAGCTGGTCGACACCACCGGCGCCGGCGATCTGTTCGCCGCCGGATTCCTGTTCGGCCTGGTGCGCAATGCCGGCTATGAGAAAGCCGGCATGCTGGGCGGCCTCGCCGCCGCCGAGATCATTCAGCACATCGGCGCACGGCCGCGGACCTCGCTAAAGGAATTGGCGAAGAAGCATGGGTTGCCGGTGTAGGCAGGCCTGGCGATAAAGCGGCGACCTCTCAATTCGTCATGCCCGGGCAAAAGCGACAACGGGTCGCGCGAACGCGCGCCCGCAGGCTAGGCGATCTCGCGGCAGCGCGCTATTGCTGTTCCACCTCAAATTGTTTCGTCTGCAACAGAGGGTGACCCGATGGACAGCGATCCTTCACGGATCCCGGTTGTGCCGATCCCTTTTGAGCACGGCCTGACGCATTTTTCGCAGAGCCTCACCAGAGGGAAGGCCAAGATCGTCGCGATCGGTTCGTCGACGACGGCCGGTGAAGGCAACATCACGGCCTACCCGTGGCGGCTGCTGTCGTTTCTTCAGGCCCAATATCCGAACGGCGGTCTCGCCATGGTCAACAAGGGAATCAGCGGCCAGGAAGCGCCGATCGAGCTTCAACGGTTCGGTGCCGACGTCGTCGCCGAGAAGCCGAATCTGGTGATCTGGCAGGTCGGAACCAATGCCGTCTGGCAAAGCCCGGACCAGAATCCTCCGTCCTTCGATGAAACCACCCGAGCGATCCGCGATGGCCTCGTCCAGCTGCGCGGCGAAACACAGGCCGATGTCATCCTGATGGATCTGCAATATGTGCCGGCCGTGCTGACGCCAGCCAAGAAGGACAAGACGATCGCGATGGTCGAGGCGATCAGCCAACTGGCGCGCGACGCCGGCGTCAATGTGTTCCGCCGCTTCGCTTTCATGAAGGGCTTGTGTGAAGTCGAAAAGGTCTCGTTCGACCGGATTGTCGACCCGGCGGACGACAGCAGGCTGCACGATAGCGACTGGACCACCGGGCGTGTGGCGTGGGCGGTGAAGCTCGCGATCGTCGACGGCATCGACAAGGCACGGTCGGCGGCAGCCGCGAACGTCAACTAGGCGGTGCTCGCAATCTCCTGTCAGTACATATTGGAGCCATCTGAACGTGGCGCGCCCATGAAATTGCCGTGCCGGCACGTCAGCCCGGTCTTGAGATCAATCCAGGCGGGCTCGCGCACGGTGACTGAACCGCCAGCCGTGCCGGAGCGTTAGCCCGTCGGGCAAATCACTTCCGCCTGCCGAATCCTGTCCAGCCCCTCCACGAAAAATATTCTGCTTTCTTTTTCACCCAAATCACCGGCGCATTAAACGGGTCCCGTCCCTCAGAGGGGCGGCTCGCGATCGTCACGAAACGCGGGACGGGATGCGGTGGACGCAAGTGGTGCCAAAGACGAGAGCATCGATCTTGCGGACGGCGAAGTCGTGTGGTCCTGATGCCTCGATGCTGGCGTCAAGTTCTTGAGAAGCAAGCCTCTCAGGGATGACGGTGACAATAAGCCGATCACCGGGGAGAGCACGAAGGAAACCGTTAAAACCATCGCGCAGGGAATGCCGGGTGGATTCCGGTGAACCTGTGGTGACTACCGTGTGCTTACTACCTTCTGCACACGGGCCGCGGGTGCCATCGGGCATCCGGCATTCCCTGCGCCCTCTACTTTCAGGGGCGAAAGTTCATGCAGAACCCGGGCGAATCGCGCCGCGGGATCGCGGAGGTGTGTCGGCGCATCATGGCCGTCATCGTCCGCGAAGGCGGACGATCCAGTATTCCAGAAACGTTAGTGATGGAATCGAGAAGGCGCGGCGTACTGGATACCCCGCATGCGCGGGGTATGACGAACGTTAGTGCGGCGAGTTCGTGCAACGCGTCCAACCACCGCCCGTCCTTCTCACGCCGTCTTCGCCGCCTTCAATCCAAGCTTCTTCTCCACCGCCTCGCGCATCACGAATTTCTGGACCTTGCCGGTGACGGTCATCGGAAACTCGTCGACGAATTCGACATAGCGCGGGATCTTGTTGTGCGCGATCTGGCCCTGACAGAAGCCGCGAACCTCGTCGGCGGTCAGGGTTTCACCACTTCGCGTCCTGATCCAGGCGCAGAGTTCCTCGCCATAGCGCTGGTCGGCGACGCCGAAAATCTGCACGTCCTGGATTTTCGGGTGGCGATACAGAAATTCCTCGATCTCGCGCGGATACAGGTTTTCACCGCCGCGGATCACCAGATCCTTGATGCGGCCGACGATGTTGCAATAGCCCTCGTCGTCGATCACGGCGATGTCGCCGGTGTGCATCCAGCCATTGCGGTCGAGCACGTCGCCGGTTTTTTCCGCCTCGTCCCAATAGCCCAGCATGATGCTGTAGCCGCGGGTGCAGAGTTCGCCACGTTCGCCGCGCGGCACCACGCGTCCTTCGAGGTCGACCACCTTGACCTCAACATGCGGATGGATGCGGCCGACCGTCGATACCCGGCGCTCCAGCGGATCGTCGGTGGCGCTCTGGAAGCTGACCGGGCTGGTCTCGGTCATGCCGTAGGCGATGGTGATGTCGCGCAGGTGCATCTTGTCGATCGCCCGGCGCATCACCTCGATCGGGCAGGGCGAGCCGGCCATGATGCCGGTGCGCAGGCTGGAGATGTCGTATCTGGCGAAATCCGGGTGGTCCATCTGGGCGATGAACATGGTCGGCACGCCGTACAGCGCGGTGCAACGCTCGGCGGCGATCGCCTCCAGCGTGCCGAGCGGGTCGAAGCCCTCGCCATGGTAGATCATCGCCGCGCCGTGGGTCAGGCAACCGAGATTGCCCATCACCATGCCGAAGCAGTGATACAGCGGCACCGGGATGCACAGCCGGTCCTCATGGGTGAGGCCCATCGCCTCGGCGGTGAAATAGCCGTTGTTGAGGAT
>JBDTKZ010000018.1:0-34218 GCA_039935075.1 Bradyrhizobium sp. | reverse complement strand
CTTTTTAAATACCGCACATCGTGGCGCGGCTTTTTTTCATTGCCGTTGAAGCAGAGATGACGTTTCATTAGCATCGCCGGACGGGAGTGTCGACCAGCGCTGATCGCCGAGCTGGCTTCGGGTATTTGGCCGCGCATTTGCAATGAGGAGGACACTGGTTGGGCGGGTTAAGGGTCATCGGCGACATCGGCGGTACCAACGCCCGTTTTGCGTTGGCGGAGAACGGCGCCTATCAAAACCTCTTGCACGTTGAAGTCGGGCGATACGGGTCGCTGCACGATGCGTTAACGGCTTATATCGGCGGCTTGACGCCTTCGCGCCGGCCGAGCGAAGCCGCACTTGCGATCGCCGGGCCGGTTTTTGGCGACAGGATCGCGCTGACAAATCACGGCTGGTCGTTTTCGATCGCTGAACTGAAACAGCGCCTGCAGTTTTCCTCGTTGGCGGTGATGAACGATTTCGCCGCCACCGCGCTATCGGTGCCGTATCTGCCGGCGTCGGATGTTTATCTTGTCGGCCCGGAATGCGCGGAGACGAAGGGTCCGGTTGGCGTGATCGGACCGGGAACCGGTCTGGGCGTCAGCTCGCTGGTACCGGATGGAGACAAGTGGGTGCTGGTGCCGGGCGAGGGCGGTCATGTCACGCTTGCAGCCTCCACCACAGAGGAAGACGCCATCATCGACGTGCTTCGCGCTCGCTTCGGGCACGTCTCCGCGGAGCGCGTGCTGTCGGGTGCCGGGCTCGTTAATCTGTACGAAGCGCTCTGTTCGATCGCAGGGATTGCCGCTGCGCCGATGACGCCGGCGGAGGTCACCAACCACGCCATTGGCAAAACGGATGCGACCTGCGTCGATGCGTTTGCTCACTTCTGCCGGTTTCTCGGGACGGTCGCCGGCGACCTTGCGCTGACGATCGGCGCGACCGGCGGCATTTATATTGCCGGGGGTATTCTTCTGCGTTTCAAGGACGCCTTCGCGGCGTCGCCGTTCCGGGAGCGGTTCGAAGACAAGGGACGCTTCAGCGGGCTTTTGCGCGGCATTCCGACCCGGCTTATCCTGGACGAGTCGCCGGCGTTGTCGGGACTGGCAAATTCCGCTTTCTGACCTCAATCCCGATCAACGGAGAAATCATGTCCCGCATATCCATCAAGACAAAGAGCGACTTGCCGGCCGAACTGGCGCCGTTGTGGGACAAGATGACGACCTATGGCGCGTTCGAGAACCAGGCCGGCGTGATGGCGCACCGGCCGCCGATCTTCAAGCATATGTGGTCGCTGCTGGTCGATTTGGCTGACGAAGCCATGGTGTCGAAGCGGCATCTCGAACTGGCGCTGGTGACGGTCTCGCTGTTGAACAAGTGCACCTATTGCGTTTCGCATCATGCGCCGAAGCTCAAGATCCAGGGCGTCTCGGAAGAAGGTGCCGAGCGCTTGCTCGACTACAAGGATCATCCGGAATTGGATGCGGTCGACAGGCTCGTTGTCGAATATGCCATCGCCGTCACCAACAACTGGAACATGACGCGCGACGAGGTCTTTGCGCGCCTCAGGGAACACTTCTCCGAAGCCCAGATCGTCGAGCTGACCTGGCGCATCGCGCTGTGCGGCGCGTTCAATCGCTTCAACGATATCCTGCAATTCGATATCGAGCCGGGTGTGCCGGTTCGCCAAGCCGCCGAGTAAAGGACCGGGATTCGTCAATTCAGACGTTATTCTTTAGCCAGGTGCTCCCGGAATCGTTAACGCCGAACCAGTCCGCTGTATCGCCGGATATGTCGATGACGAGCAGTTGATCGTCGGCGCCGACATGCGGTTTGAGCTGGTTGCGGATGGCGGCCGGGGTTTGATTGGATTTCACGATCCAGATGGTTTCGAGGTGATGCCACCAAACGCCGAGCGATTGGATCGCCCTGACGAGGTCGTCGTACGCCCGGCCCTCCGGCGGATGAACGTCATAGCCGATAAGGATGGTCGCCATCGGCGCTGCCCTTGCCCCGGATTGCCCGGACGTTCGTCGCTTCGGCATCCCCCGCCGTTAAGTGAGAAGTCGCGAGAAGCGAAATAGTTCGTTTCGCGAATCCGTGACGCGCACTACCGCGCTGCAGCAAGCGCTTCGCCGTCCGTCATTCGCAAAGGTAGCGATTGGTTTCGTCCGGTGCTGCGACATGAAAGCTGCGGGTGCGGATACCTGCCGAGCAAAATTAGCGATAGGAAGACTGGAAACATCCGGAATAGATTTCAAAAAAATACAAGCGGGGGGCAAACGATGTTTCAATGGATGCGGGAACTCACGGCGGGTGAGCGGCGCACGATGGCGGGTTGCTTCGGCGGTTGGTCGCTCGATGCGCTTGATGTGCAAATCTACAGTTTCGTCATTCCGACCTTGCTGGCGACCTGGAATATCTCGCGCGGCGAGGCGGGTCTGCTCGGAACCATTACGCTGGTGGTCTCGTCCTTCGGCGGCTGGTTCGCCGGTGCGCTGAGCGACCGCTACGGCCGGGTCCGCGTGCTGCAGATTACCGTGCTGTGGTATGCCGTGTTCACCTTCCTGTGCGGTTTCGCGCAGAATTTCGAGCAGTTGTTCGTGCTGCGCGCGATGCAGGGGCTCGGCTTCGGCGCCGAATGGTCGGCCGGTGCGGTGCTGATGGGCGAAATCATCCGCGATAAATATCGCGGCCGGGCCGTCGGCTTCGTGCAGAGCGGCTGGGCGGTCGGCTGGGGCGCCGCGGCGTTGCTATATACGCTGATGTTCGCGATCCTGCCGGATGTGATCGCCTGGCGCGTGATGTTCTGGGTTGGATTGACGCCGGCGCTGCTGGTGCTCTGGATCAGGCGCAGCATGTCCGAGCCGGAATTGTTCAATGCGCGTCGCGACTCCGGTGCCAATGGCATCGCGCAGGCCTTCTCGGTGTTGCGGCCGCCTTACCTCGCGACCACGCTGAAGGTCGCGCTGATGGTGACCGGCGCCCAGGGCGGCTCCTACGCGTTGTCGGTCTGGTTGCCGACCTATCTGAAGACCGAGCGCGGCTTGAGTTCGCTCAACACCGGATCGTATCTCCTGATTCACATTCTCGGCGCGTTCTTTGGATTCCTGGTTGGCGCGTATCTGTCCGACCGGATCGGGCGCAAGCGAACCTTCATCGTTTCGGCGGTCGGTTCGGTGATCTGCGTGGCGATCTATCTGGCCGCGCCGATCAGCGACGGCTTGATGCTGGTGCTCGGCGCGCCGCTCGGTTTCATCATCTACATGATGTTCTCCGCGATGGGTCCGTTCATGACCGAATTGTATCCGACCGAGGTCCGCGGCGCGGGCCAGGGCTTCTGCTACAATTCCGGCCGTGCCGTCGGCGCGTTGTTTCCGGCGCTGGTCGGATTCCTCAGCGGCAAGCTCGGTCTGAGCGGGGCGATCCTGCTGTTCTCGTTGCTGGCTTACGGCCTGATGCTGGCGGCGCTGGCCTTGTTGCCGGAGACCAAAGGCCGCTCGCTGGACTCGATCGTGCCGGATGGGATAACGCCATTGCAGCCAGCACCGGCCGGCAATCCAGGATAGACACGTATCAAGTTAGACTTGCTTGAGGATCAGACCTGCATCAGGGTAGATTTGCATGACCAAACCGTGTCTGCCGCCTCGCGCGGTCACGTCGGCGCCGCATTGGAAGGCGCCGGCCAACAGCACCGATTGCCACTTCCACATCAACGGGCCGTATGATCGCTACCCGCTCAGCCCGGGCCGTTCCTACACGCCGCCAGAGGCGACCGTGCCGGACTATCAGGCGATGGCGCGCACGATCGGCATTGGTCGCATGGTGATCGTGCAGCCTTCGACCTTCGGTACCGACAATCGTTGCACGCTGGACGCGGTGGAATTGCTCGGACGTGAAAACTCCCGCGCCGTCGTGGTCATCGACGACAGCGCGGACGCCGATATGCTCAAGAAAATGCATGCACAGGGCGCGCGCGGGGTGCGCTTCAACGCGGTGAGCGGCAACGGCACGCCGCTCGCCCAGCTCGAGAGCCTTGCCGCCAAGGTCGCGCCGCTCGGCTGGCACATCCAATTCTATACCCATGGCGAGCAGATCTCCGATCTGGCGCCGGTGATACGAAAGCTGCCGGTGACCGTGGTGCTCGATCATATGGCTGGCGTGCAGAGCAACCGCGGCACTGATAGCCCCGAGTTCCGCGCCGCTGTCGGCCTGATGCAATCGGGACAGGCCTACGTCAAGATTTCGGGCTACCGCAGCTCGGTCAAGGGTTATCCCTATGACGACGTGGCGTCGATGGCACGCGGATATATCGATGCCGCGCCGGATCGTTGCGTCTGGGGCACCGACTGGCCACATCCGAGCCTGTTCGGCGCAACGCACATGCCGGATGACGGACAATTGCTCGACCTGCTCGGTGAATGGGCTCCGTTGGACGAGCTGCGCCGCAAGATTCTGGTCGACAATCCGGCGCGGCTTTACGGCTTCGCGGCCTGAAAGTCAGCGCCGATCGAACACCGCTTGATGCGGCCTGAACAGCCGGCCCTTTTCCGCCAGCGCGACGACGGCCAGCGCCGCCAGCGCGCACAGGAAGAATCCGGTCGTAAACGGCAGCAGCGTCCCGTCATAGTCCTGGCCGATCACGGTGCCGATGCCGATCCCGAGCAACGTCGTGATTGACCCGTAGAGTGACGAGGCCGTGCCCGCGATGTGGCCTTGCGGCTCCATCGCCAGCGCGGTGAAATTGGCAAACACCAGCCCGAACGCGAACATCATCAGCGCGCCCAGCGCCATGAACAATGGCAGCGGCAGCATCCCGGTCTTCTCGGCGGTAAACATCAAGCCTCCGACGACAACGAACCCGACCAGCGCGCCATGCGAGATCACGCGCATGCCGACCCGGCCGACGATGCGTGAATTGAGAAATCCCGCGACCGCCACGCCGACCGCCATCGCCGCGAAAGCCAGCGGAAAATAATGGCCGAGTTTGTAGATGCCGGTGAATATCTGCTGCGAGGAAAACACGAAGGCAAACAGCGCGCCCTGGACGCACCCTGCCGCCAGCGCATAGCCGATGGTCTGGCGGTTGGTGATGGTCTGGCGGAACGCGCTGAAGACGTCGCGCACCGTGAGCGGTTTCCGGTCGGCCACCGCCAGGGTCTCCGGCATGCGCAGCGCGCTCCAGATCAGCGCCAGCAATCCGTATATCGTCAACACAATGAAGATGCCGCGCCACTGCGTCAGCAGCATCACCGCCTGACCGAACGACGGCGCGATCACGGGAACGGCGATGAACACCATCATCGCCAGCGACATCACGCTGGCCATGCGGCGGCCGGCGTAGCAGTCGCGAACGATCGAGGTCGCAATCACCCGGGTGGCGGAGGTGCCTATGCCCTCCAGCACCCGCGCCAGCAGCAACATTTCGAACGAGGAGGCGGTGATCGCAAGCAAGCTGGCGATACAATATAAAGCCATGCCATCGACCAGGACCGGGCGGCGTCCGAACCGGTCCGATAGCGGTCCCATCACGAATTGGCCGACGCCAAAGCCGATCAGGAACGTCGACAGCACCATCTGCGGCCGGTTGGCGGCCTCTATGTGAAACGCCGAGGCGATGTTCGGCAGCGCCGGGAGCATCATGTCCATCGCCAATGGATTGAGCGCCATGATCGACGCGATCACCACGACGAATTCAGCAAAGCCCATCGGGCGGTGGGTCGATGAAACCCCGGCATCGGCATTGACGTCGGTCACGCAGCAGCACCTCGTTAAACGACTCATCTAGGGGGCGATGCTGCGCTGCACAAGGCGCTCTACGAGATACCTGTCCCGTCGAAATCGGGTCATCAAACATCGGCAAGCGACACCGAAGCGTCAAAGGTGATTCATCGGCGCTTCACCGGCAACAGCGCGCCCTCGAATCGCAATCCGCGCAGTGCCGGATTTTACCGGCAAACTGACCGATGACGATGCGGTGAAAATCCTGGCCTTCATTCAGAGCACCGCGGACGCGATACGCCCCATGTGAGGCTTTAAGCGAGGTTTTTGGCACTTGCGCGCGCACGTCAGGCGTGCGCGCGCCGACGTATCGAGGGCCGGCGCAGTGCTTGACTTTGCAGGTCGGTGGCTAGAGTTTCGGCGCCCTGATCGTGCCCCCGGAGAGACCATGACGCTTGCAAGCTATGACGAAAAATTCCCTGACGGAAAATCGTCGGCATCTCGCCCGGACCTTCGCAAACCAAATTCTTCAAAGACCAGTTCTTCCAAGATCTGGACCGTGACGGAAGCTTCCGCGCTGTACCATCTGCCGTTCAACGACCTGCTGTTTCAGGCACAGACCGTGCATCGCGCCAATTTCGACCCGAACCGGGTGCAGCTCAGCCGCCTCCTCAGCATCAAGACCGGCGGCTGCCCGGAAGATTGCGCCTATTGCAGCCAGTCCGTGCATCACGAATCCGGCCTGTCGGCTTCGAAGCTGATGGAAGTCGAGCGGGTGATCGCGGAAGCCCGCACGGCACGCGACGCCGGCGCGACGCGCTATTGCATGGGTGCGGCCTGGCGCAACCCGAAGCCGCGCGACATGGAAGCCGTCGTGGCGATGGTGAAGGGTGTCAAGGCGCTCGGCATGGAGACCTGCATGACGCTCGGCATGCTCGATCGCGCGCAATCCGAACAACTGAGCCACGCCGGCCTCGATTACTACAACCACAACATCGACACGTCCGAGCGCTATTACAGCGAGATCATCACCACGCGTCATTTCGCCGATCGGCTTGAGACGCTCGAGAACGTCCGCGCCGCGGGCATGAAGGTGTGCTGCGGCGGCATTGTCGGCATGGGTGAAGAAGCCGAGGACCGCGTCGCGATGCTGACCACGCTTGCCAATTTGCCGGAGCATCCGCAGAGCGTTCCGATCAACATGCTGATCCCGATCCTCGGTACGCCGCTGGCAAGCGCCGAGCCGATTTCGCCGATCGATTTCGTGCGCACGGTCGCACTCGCACGAATCTTGATGCCGGAATCGGTGGTGCGGCTGTCCGCCGGCCGCACCGCGATGACCGACGAGATGCAGGCGCTGTGCTTCTTCGCCGGCGCCAATTCGATCTTCGTCGGCGACACCTTGTTGACGGCGGACAATCCGGAAAACGACAAGGACATGGATCTGTTTCGCCGCCTTGGTTTGCAGCCGATGGAATTGGAGGGCACGTCGTAACGGCGACGTCCAGCGATAAAAATAATTCTGCCAGGGAAGAAACGAAACCACACATGAGCGATAAAACTGTAGCCGGCGCGTCCGGCGATGCTGCCGAATTCGATTACATCATCGTTGGCGCGGGCTCGGCCGGCTGCGTGTTGGCCAATCGCCTCAGCGCCAACGGCAAACACTCCGTGCTGCTTCTGGAGGCTGGCCCAAAGGATACCAATCTCTGGATCCATGTGCCGCTCGGCTACGGCAAGCTGTTCAAGGACAAGACCGTCAACTGGATGTACCAGACCGAGCCGGAGCCGGGACTGGACGGTCGCAGCGTGTTTCAGCCGCGCGGCAAGGTGCTGGGCGGATCGAGTTCGATCAACGGCCTGCTATATGTGCGCGGCCAGCACCAGGATTACGATCGCTGGCGGCAGCGCGGCAATGCCGGATGGGGCTATGACGACGTGCTGCCCTATTTCAAGAAAGCCGAGAACCAGCAACGCGGCGCCAGCGACTATCACGGCACCGGCGGACCGCTGCCGGTATCTGATTCACGCAACGCCGATTCGCTCTCCGACGCGTTCATCGTGGCGGCGGCGGAAACCGGCATCCCGACCAATCCCGATTTCAATGGTGCTACTCAGGAAGGCGCCGGCTGGTTTCAGACCACGACGCAGCGCGGCCGGCGCGCCAGCACCGCGTTTTCCTACCTTCGCCCCGCCAAAGGCCGCAGCAACCTGCATATCGAGACCTCGGCGCAGGCGCAGCGAATTCTGTTCGAGGGACGCCGTGCCCGCGCGGTGGAGTATCGTCAGGGCAGCGCGGTCAGGACCGCGCGGGCGCGCAAGGAGATCCTGGTCTCCAGCGGCGCGTACAACTCGCCGCAATTGCTGCAGCTCTCCGGCGTGGGCCCGGCCGACCTCCTGAACCAGCACGGCATCAATGTCGTGCTCGATGCGCCCGGCGTCGGTAACGATCTGCAGGATCACCTGCAGGTCCGGATCGTGATGCGTTGCGCGCAAAAGGTCACGCTCAACGATGTCGTCAACAGCCCGGTCCGCCAGATGATGACCGGCCTGCAATACGCGCTTACGCGCACCGGCCCGTTGACTATCGCGGCCGGCACGTCGGGCGCGTTTTTCAAGACCAATCCGCGGCTTGCGACGCCGGATATCCAGATCCATTTCCTGCCGTTCTCGACCGACAAGATGGGCGAGAAGCTGCACGCGTTCTCGGGCTTTACCGCTTCGGTGTGTCAACTCCGTCCCGAAAGCCGCGGCTCGCTGCGCATCAAAAGCGCCGACCCGACAGTGCAGCCGGAAATCCGCATCAATTATCTCGCCACCGAGACCGATCGCACCGCCAATGTCGAGGGCTTGAAGATCCTGCGCAAGATCCTGCACGCGCCGGCGCTGAAGCCATTCGTGGTCGATGAATACGATCCCGGGCCGAAGGTTACGACCGATGCGGAGCTATTGGCCTATTGCCGCCAGCGCGGCAGCACGATCTATCATCCGACCTCGACCTGCCGGATGGGCAGCGATCCCCTGGCGGTGGTCGACCAGCGGCTCCGGGTGCGCGGCATCGAAGGCCTGCGCGTGGTTGACTGCTCTGTAATGCCGGACCTGGTGTCCGGCAATACCAACGCGCCGGTCATCATGATCGCAGAAAAAGCCTCCGACATGATCCTGGAGGACGCCCGCTAACGCGGGTCGGTTTCGGCCTGCGTTGCTTCCGGCATCGGCTACCTTTATCCTGACGCCGAAGATCGCCGCGGTTCCCCGCGGCATCGAATGGAGCGCGGGTGGTGGCAATTCGGATCCGGATCGGGACGCGCAAGAGCGCCATGGCGCTGGCGCAAACCGAGGAAATTGCCCGCCGCCTCGTTACGGCCGCGCCCGGAATCGACGTCGAGATCGTCAAGTTCGAAACGACAGGGGATTCCGATCAGATCGGAAAATTGCTGCCGCATGGCGGCAAAGGTGGTGCGTTCGTCGCCGAAATCCGCAACGCCGTGCTGTCGGGGCAATTGCAGGCGGCGATGCATTCGCTCAAGGACATGCCGGGCAACGAAGATACGCCCGGTCTCGTGATCGGCGCAACATTGGCGCGCGATCCGCCGGGCGATGTGCTGGTATTGCGTCCCGGCCTGTCGCTCGACGAACTCAAGCGCTCGCGCGGCAAGGGTTTCAAGATCGGCACCAATGCGGTGCGCCGTGCGGCCTACGCGCGGCGGTTGTTTCCGGACATTGAGGTGATTCACTATCGCGGTGCCGCCGATACCAGAGTGCGCAAGCTCGATGGTCTGGAAATGCAGCGGCTGCCCGATGGTGGCGCGGTCGGTCCTGCGGACGCGCTGATCATGGCGCGCTCCGGGCTTGAGCGCGTCGGTCTCGCCGATCGCATCGCCTACGAATTTCCGGTTCAGGACATGCTGCCGGCGGCGGGGCAGGGGATTGTCGCGGTGGAATGCGCCGCGCAGGATTGGCAGACGCGTCAGCTATTGTCGCTGATCGACGACGCCAGCGCGCACAAAAGCGCCGATGCCGAGCGCGAGGTGCTGTGGGTGCTCAACGGCCATTGTAACTCGCCGATCGCAGGGTTTTCGACTATCGAAGGCGCCCAGATGTCGTTGACCGCATCGGTGCTGGACCTCGATGGCGGCGTATTCATCGAGGCGTCGCGCTCCGGTCCCGCGGATCGTCCGCGCGAACTCGGCCGCGCGGTCGGTCTCGCATTGCTGGATCAAGGTGCGGCCGACATCATCGAGCGCAGCCGGCCGGTGTGATCGGACGGAGAGTCCCGCACGTCATCATCCGCCACCGGGTCGGCGCGATGCGCCGCCCGATGACAGGCTCCAGCGGATGATCCAGTATTCCAGAGCGCTTCGATCATGAGGCAGGGTAGTGATTACTACCCGCCTGCGCGGGTATGACGGGTTGGATGTGCCTTATCCCTTATACGCCCGCACCCGCTTCAGCATCTGCTCGACATGGGCGATCGGGGTTTCCGGCTGGATGCCGTGGCCGAGGTTGAAGATCAGCCGGCCGCTGCCGAAATTATCGAGCACGTCGTCGATGGCGCGATCGAGTGCTGCGCCACCGGCAATCAGCGCCAGCGGATCGAGATTGCCTTGTATGGCGACGCGGTTCTGTACCCGCTCGCGGATCAAAGATGGCTCAGCGGCCCAGTCGATACTGACGGCGTCAACGCCGGTGGCGTCGACATAGGCCGGCAGTTGCGCTCCGGCGCCACGGGGAAAACCGATGATCTTCGCGTCCGGTACGATCCTGCGCACGCCCTCGACGATGCGCCGCGCCGGTTCGATCGACCAGCGCTGGAATTCGCGCGGCGGCAGCACCCCGGCCCAGGTGTCGAAGATCTGCAGCACGTCGGCGCCGGCCTTGAGTTGGCCGAGCAGAAACAGAATCGAATTTTCCACCAGCGTGTCGATGATCGCAGCGAAGGCTTCGGGATGGCGATAGGCCATCATGCGCGCCGGCGCCTGGTCCGGCGTGCCTCGCCCCGCTACCATGTAGGTTGCGACGGTCCATGGAGCGCCGCAAAAGCCGATCAGCGCGATGGCCGGATCGAGTTCGCGGCGCACCCGGCGCAGCGCTTCATAGACCGGCTCGAGCTTGCCGAAGTCGGCGTGCTGCGCCAGCGTTGCCACCTTTTCCGGGGTATCCAGCGGATCGAGCCGCGGGCCTTCGCCGGCTTCGAACCGCACGTCGCGACCGAGCACATGGGGAATGACCAGGATATCCGAGAAGATGACCGCGGCATCGAAGTTGAAGCGGCGGATTGGCTGCAGCGTGATTTCGGCGGCATATTCCGGCGTGAAACACAGGTCGAGGAAGCCGCCCACCTTGGCGCGCAATTGGCGATATTCCGGCAGATAACGGCCGGCCTGCCGCATCATCCAGATCGGCGGGATCGCCTGACGGCGTCCTGACAGGACTTCCATGAAGGGTTTAATCGGAGAGGTCTGGGGCAATCGAAGATCCGGGGTATTCGGGAAGCGAGCTTCGTTCTGATACACGCCGGGAAGGGCCGGGCCAAGAGAGTGATGAAGGGATACTGATCAGGGAATACTTGGGGCCGTTTGCAGAACCCGGAACTTCTCGCCGATCCCGCGGTTAGCTCGCAAATGGAGGATTTCATGGCTGAGAAATTCGATCCTGCTGCACATGACCGACACGCCGCCGACCCCCGTGAAGCCGCGTTGGCGGACCGGGACATCCACGAGGAACTCGTGGCCGGACTGATGGATAGCTTTCCGGCCTCCGATCCCGTCAGCGCGGCGCAGCCGTCGCCGTCAAAGCATGATGGCGACCGCGGAGGGCCTTCGCTGTGGAACCGGGTGGTATCGGTGTTTCGATAGGCTTGGTGAGGGCTCGCTCGTTCGATCGGGCCGCAAATGCACGCGTCGCGAAGGGCGCGAGTTTGGGCATGACGTATTAGCTGTTCAATCAATAATGCGGCGGCGGTTCGTTGGCGGCGCCGGGCGCATGCGTCTCGGCTTCCCGCAGGCGCTCATTTAGATTGGCAAGCTGGCGCGTCAAAGCGTCGATCTTGAGCCATTGCTCGGTGATCGTCTTGTTCAGCGTCTCGATGGTCTCGTCCTGGAACGCGAGCCGGGTCTCCAGCAAGTCGAGACGTTCGCCGAGTTTATTAATGTCACTCATTGGATTGAGACTTCGCTGGGCCGGCCTCTGGTGCGCGTTCACGTAATCCATGGCCGAGCGCGACCCGCTCGTCGAACACGAAACATTCGCCACGCCAGCGGCTTTCGGTTTCCGGCACGCCTTCGATATATTTCAAAATGCCGCCCTTGAGGTGATAGACCTCGGGAAAACCGCGCGCGAGCAGATAGGCGCTGGCCTTCTCGCAGCGGATGCCGCCGGTGCAGAACATCGCGATCTTCCGGTGCTTTGCCGGATCCAGTTGATCGGTGGCAAAATCCTTGAACTGGCCAAAACTCCTAATGCCGGGGTCGATCGCGCCCTCGAACGTGCCCATCGCGACCTCGAAGGCATTCCGGGTATCGATGACGAGCGTGTCGGGTGCCGCGATCAGTGCGTTCCAGTCGGCGGGGTCGACATAGATGCCGACCCGGCGGGTCGGATCGGCGCTGGCGCAGCCGAGCGTGACGATCTCCTTTTTCAGCCTGACTTTCAGGCGCTGAAACGGCATCGCCTCGGCGGTAGAGAATTTCAGCGCGAGATTGTCGAGCCGGCCGCCGAACGGGGCGCCATCGCGCAATTCCCGGATCAGGCCGTCGATGGCTTCCGCCTCGCCCGCCAGCGTGCCGTTGATGCCTTCATGGGCCAGCAACACGCTGCCTTTCAGCCCGAGTTCGGCGCACAGCGCCCGCAGCGGCTCGCGCAATTGCCCGAAATCCGGCAGCGCGGCGAATTGATAGAAGGCGGCGACCTGGTACGGCATGGCGGTGGTTTATCAGGCGACCGACCGAGGGGAAAGACCATCCGGACCGGCACAAAAGCGCATATATTCCCCATTTACACAGAGAGGTGAGGGGCGGCCGGAATGTGACCGCGCATAGGCAACTATGCCGCCCCGAGCATTGCCCAGCGCGGTCCGAATGTGCCAAGAAACTCCAGCTATCGATCTGGGTATCGCCGCTGCAACCGTCTCTGCAATCTGCCCTGCCATTGACTGGATTCGCCCACGGGGCAGGCGGCGCAACAACGTTAAAGTGAGCCATTTGACATGAGGAATTTCCATCTCGCCGGCCGTTCGACGGTCCATGGGCAGAATGCGATGGTGGCGACACCGCACCCGCTCGCGGCGCTCACGGCGATTGAGGTGCTGAAATCCGGCGGCACGGCCGCGGATGCGGCGGTCGCGGCCTGCGCGCTGCTTGGCGTGATCGAACCGCAATCGACCGGAATCGGCGGCGATTGCTTCGCGCTGATTCAGCCAAAGGGTGAAGGCAAGATCGTTTCGTATAACGGCTCCGGCCGGGCGCCGATGGCCGCCAAACCCGAATGGTACCTTGAGCGCAATTTGCATTCGATCCCGCTGACCTCGGCGCATGCCGTCAGCATTCCGGGTTCGGTCGATGCCTGGGCGACGATCCTGCGCGACCATGGCAAGCTCGGGCTCGATACCTTGCTGCAGCCTGCGATCAAGGCCGCGGAGCAGGGCTATATCGTCGCGCCCCGCATCGCGTTCGACTGGAAGAACCAGTTCGAGAAGTTGAAGAACGGCACCAACACCCAGCGCTATCTGCTGCCGCACGGCAAGCCCGCGGTGGCCGGCGACGTGATCCATCAGCCCGAACTCGGCAAAACCCTGCGGGCGATTGCGAAAGACGGCCGCGACGCGTTCTACAGAGGCGCCATCGCCGAGGATATGGTGGAGACGTTGCGCGGCATCGGCGGTCTGCACACGCTGGACGACTTTACGGCCCATATCACCGAGACCACGTCGCCGATCGGCACCACGTACAAGGGTCATGACGTCTGGCAGTGCCCACCGAACGGCCCCGGCATCACCATGCTGGTGATGCTCAATATCCTGTCGCGCTTCGATCTGACGAAATTCCCGGCCATGAGCGTCGAGCGGTTCCATCTCGAAGCCGAGGCCGCGCGGATCGCTTATATGATGCGCGAGACCTATATCGGCGATCCCGCTTATGTCGACGTCGATGTGGTCAGGATCCTTGCCAGGGATTTTGCCGAAGAGCATGTCAGCAAGATCCGGATGGACCGGATGATCGATCTGCCTGATGTGGCGCCGCCGATGAATCCTTCGACGGTCTACATCACCGTGGTGGACAAGGATCGCAACGTCTGTTCGTTCATCAATTCGATCGCCCATTCGTTCGGCTCGGCGATCGTCTCCAACAAGACCGGAATCCTGTTGCAGAACCGCGCCGGCGGCTTCCGCGTCCAGCCCGGCCATCCCAATTGCATCGCGCCGGGCAAACGGCCGCTGCACACCATCATCCCGAGCCTCGTCACCAAGGGTGGCCGCGCCGTGATGCCGTTTGGCGTGATGGGTGGCCAATATCAGCCGGTCGGCCAGAGCCACGTGCTGACCAACATCCTCGATTATGGCTGCGACGTGCAGGAAGCCATCGATATGCCGCGCGGTCTGCACTATGAAGGCGTCTACCAGCTTGAGGATGGTGTGCCCGCCGATATCGTCGAGGGCCTGAAGAAGCTCGGTCACAAGACCACCAGCGTGGTCGCGCCGCTCGGCGGCGCTCAGGCGATCTGGATCGACTGGGACAAGGGCACGCTCACCGGCGGTTCCGATCCGCGCAAGGATGGTTGCGCGCTGGGCTATTGATAGCGCGATCTTCTCCGTTTTTTTTAAAGGAAGCTGAAAACGATGCCATGCTTCAAGTTTCGAAATCTCACGCTCGCCGTTGCGATTGCTGTCGGCGCGACCGCTCTTTCTCTCGCCGTTGCGCCGTCCGGCGCGATGGCCCAAACCGCAGGAAAACCCATGACCACAGCTTCAGGCTTGCAGATCATCGATACCACTGTCGGCACCGGCGCCTCGCCGAAATCCGGCCAGATCTGCGTGATGCACTATACCGGCTGGCTCTATGAGGACGGCAAGAAAGGCAAGAAGTTCGATAGTTCGGTCGACCGCAACGAGCCGTTCGAATTTCCGATCGGACAGCACCGGGTGATCGCCGGCTGGGACGAGGGCGTTGCCAGCATGAAGGTCGGCGGCAAGCGCACGTTGATCATTCCGCCCACGCTCGGCTATGGCGCCCGCGGCGCCGGCGGCGCGATCCCGCCGAATGCGACCTTGATGTTCGATGTCGAACTGCTGGCTGTGAAATAGCGCTTAGAGCATGATCCGGAAAAGTGGATACCGGTTTTTCGAAAAGATCATGCTCAAATAAACTTCGCCAAACAGAGGGAGGCGTGTCGTGAAGATTTCCATTCTCGACGATTATTTCGACACCATACGCACCCTCGACTGCTTCAAGAAACTTGCAGGGCACGACGTCAATATCTGGAACGATCACGTCCAGGACGTCGATGCGCTGGCGGTGCGGCTGCGCGATACCGAGGCGCTGGTGCTGATCCGCGAGCGGACCCAGATCCGCACCCCGTTGCTGCAGCGGCTGCCCAGGCTGAAGCTGATCAGCCAGCGCAGCGTCTACCCTCACATCGATATCGATACCTGCACCCGGCTCGGCATCATCGTCTCGTCGAACCAGCATGCGGACACGCCATCCTATGCCACCGCCGAATTCACCTGGGGGCTGGTGCTGGCGGCGATGCGCGAGATCCCGCAGCAGATGGCCTCGCTGAAGGCGGGAAATTGGCAGATCGGCGTCGGCCACACCGTGCGCGGCAAGACGCTCGGCATCTACGGCTATGGCCGGATCGGCGCGGTTGTCGCCGGATACGGCAAGGCGTTCGGCATGAACGTGCTGGTGTGGGCGCGCGAGAAGGCGCTGGAGAAAGCGCGCGCCGATGGCTATGTGACGGCGGCGAGCAAAGAGGCGTTTTTCGCACAATGCGACGTGCTGTCGCTGCATATGCGGCTGGTCGATGCGACCCGCGGCATCGTCAAGGCGGAAGACCTCGCGCGTATGAAGCCGACCTCGCTATTGGTCAATACCAGCCGCGCGCCGCTGATCGAGCCGAATGCGCTGGTCAACGCGCTGCGTGCCGGACGGCCCGGCATGGCCGCGGTGGACGTCTATGAAAAGGAGCCGCTGCGCGATACCAGCGATCCGCTGTTGAACATGCCCAACGTCGTTTGCACGCCGCATCTCGGTTATGTCACGCGCGACGAATATGAACTGCAGTTTGTTGATATTTTCGACCAAATATTGGCTTACGCCAACGGCTCGCCGGAGAATGTGGTCAATCCGGATGCGATGGCCCATCGCGTTAGGTAGAAATGGGCGTTAGGTAAAATGCCATTATATAAAATGCGAAGGGACCGGCCCATAAGACCGGTCCCTCGCCCTCATCCCTAACATATCAGGTTAGAGGTTTTTGTTCGCCGCCCCGGCGGCGTTGTTCACGGCGTCCTTGGTGGCTTCCTTGGCATCGCCGACGGCCTTCTGACCCTTGCCTTTGACTTCCTGAATCGCGCCTTCGCCCTGCAGGCGATCGGAGCCGGTGGCCTCGCCGATACCCTGCTTGGCCTTGCCGATGGCTTCGTTGGTCGTGCCCTTGATCTTGTCTGCTGTTGAACCCATGGGAACTCTCCTCTGAAAGGGTTAAGCTTCGCAAAGGCAAGTCTTCAATGCAGCGAAAGTTCCTGATTCCGTCTGGTTTGCGATCGCGGTTTTCGCTACCGTTCGCGGGAACAGATTCACGGAAAGCAGCACGATGTCAGGTTCTCACGATCACCCGCACGATCATACCCACGGCGACCATTCGCATTCTCACGATGATGCCGATCGCTGGAAGCATGACGGCGTCCGCGTCATTCCCGGCGACCAGCTCGATACCAATGTGCCCTCGACCCCCGGCATGAACCGCGCCGCGGCGATCAATTTCGCCCGCGTCGGCGCGCAGAAATTATGGGCCGGCACCGTGAACATCAAACCCGACGCCAAGACCGGCGCGCATCACCACGGCCATCTTGAAAGCATCATCTATGTGGTGAAGGGCAAGGCCCGGATGCGCTGGGGTGAGCAGCTGCAATTCACCGCGGAGGCCAATCCCGGCGATTTCATCTTCATCCCGCCTTACGTGCCGCACCAGGAAATCAATGCCAGCCGCGATGAAGTGCTGGAATGCGTACTGGTGCGCAGCGACGGTCAGGCGGTCGCGATCAATCTCGACATCGAGCCGGTCGAAAAGCCGGAGACGGTGCTGTGGATCGACCCCGTGCATCGCGATCCCGCGGAAAACAAATGACGGCTGACGCCCGCGCCGTGACGGCACCGGCCCTTGGGAGAAGAGCGCCATGAACCTTGTTCGCTACGAGAGCGCCGGCCACGTCGCCACCATCACGATGGATCGCAGCTCCGCGCACAATGCCCTCAACAACGCGTTATGCAGCGAACTACGCGAGGCCTGGGTGCGCTTTCGTGACAGCGAGGATCGTGTCGCGGTGCTGGCAGCCTCGGAAGAAGCCTATTTTTCGGTCGGCGCTGACGTCAGGGATCTCCCCGTCAATATGTGGCACGCCGTGCCGGGATTGGGTGTCGAACTGGACAAGCCGGTGATTGCCGCGACCTCCGGCTGGGTTGTCGGCGGCGGTTTTGTCCTGGTCCAGATGGCCGACATGTGCATCGCATCGGAAACCACGCGCTTCATCTATCCCGAGGGCAAGATCGGCACCACCGCCGGCGGCGTCTCGTCGGTGGTGGCGCGAATGCCGCACAAGATCGCGATGGAGTTTCTCTTGGTCGGCGAAGAAATGTCGGCCGAGCGCGCCTACCAGATTGGGTTCGTCAACAAGGTGGTGCCGAAGGGACAGCATGTGGCACAGGCCCAGCAGATGGCGGCAAAAATCGCCGCCAACGCGCCGCTCGTGGTTCAGGCGCTGAAAAAGCTGGCCCGCGATGCGATGCCGAAGGGCCCGCTCGAAACGGTCGCCGAGGTACGCAGGGTAGTCGATGCCATCCGGGAGAGCGAAGACCTCAAGGAAGGCGTCAGCGCCTTTCGCGACAAGCGTAAGCCGCAGTTCAAGGGCAAGTAGCGATTTGAAGGGGTGCGGTGTGACAACCTCGTCATTCCGGGGACGCGCGCTTGCGCGTGCCGGCAATTGTTCTGACATGTGGCGCGGTCATTCCTGACCATGCCGGCCCCGATCGCGACGTAGCAATTCACTGTCATTCCGGAGCGCGAACCCGGAATGACGAAAAATCTCAAACCCTTGTCGGATCGTCGCCATCCCGCTCGTCCTCGGTTCGAGCGCAACGAAACCTTCACGAGGAACTGCCCATGTCCAAGATTGCTCCCTGCCTATGGTTCAAAGGCGACGCCGAGGAGGCCGCGAACTTCTATGTGACGCTGCTGCCGGATTCCCGGCTCGACAAGGTCCAGCGCAACAGCGTCGATAGCCCCGCCGGCAAGGCCGGTTCCGTGCTGGTGGTGCAGTTCACGTTGGCCGGTCAGGAATATATGGCGCTGAACGGCAACACCCAGTCCGAATTCACCCCTGCGATCTCGTTCAAGATCGACTGCGCCGACCAGGCCGAGGTCGATCGTCTGTGGGAGGGGCTGTTGTCGAACGGCGGATCTCCCGTGCAATGCGGCTGGCTCAGGGATCGTTACGGCGTGTCCTGGCAGATCGTGCCGTCGGCGATGCTGAAATTCCTCGGTGGCGCCGATCGTGCCGGCGCGCAGCGCGCGATGCAGGCGATGATGAAGATGGTCAAGCTCGACATCGCGGCGCTGCAAAAGGCCTATGATGGCGGTTGATGCGCGCGTTCCGGAAGCTCCGGAACGCGCTGCGGTGGCTCAGGCCCTGTCAGGCGACCAGACCTTGCGGGAGAGCATCGCGATGGCGCAGATCGCGGCGTAAGCCACCAGCGATGCTGCGACCATCGAGGCCAGTGCCGCCATCCCGGCGCCGAAGTAGCCGACCGCGATCCAGCCCAGGCCGGCGGCGACCGAGATTCGGGTGAGGGAGGCGACGAACGGCCAGAAAACGTGGCCGACGCCCTGGCTGGCAAAGGCCACCACAAAGCCGAAGCCCAGCGCGGCATAGGCCGGTGCAACGATGCGCAAATAGGTCGCGCCCTGGCGCAGCACGTCGGGATCGTGGCTGAACAGATGCAGCCACAGTAGCGGGTAGATCGCGACGATCAAGCCGATTGATCCCGTCAGCATGAGCCCGACCAGGCTGCTGGTCCAGGCGATCTTGCGCGCGCGGGCGATCTGGCCGGCGCCGATATTGACGCCCACCATGGTCAGCACCGCCGTGCAGAGCCCGAACAGGATCGGGATCATCACGTAATCGAGCCGCGAGGCGACCCCATAGGCCGCGAGCGCGGTGGTACCGAACAGCCCGACCGCGGCGGTGACGAGAATGACCGTCAGATTGGTCAGTACCGTATTCACCGCGGTCGGAATTCCGACCTTGAGAATATCCAGCAACAGCCGGGCCTGCAGCGGCACAAACCTGAAAGTGAGGCCCGCGCGTCCTGACGCCATGTAGCGCAGCAGAAACAGCATAGCGCCGCAATAATACGCGGCGAATGCAATTCCGGCGCCCTGGATGCCGAGCCGGGGAACCGGACCGAAGCCGAAAATCAGCAAGGGTGAGGTCGGAATCAGGACCATCGCGCCGATCAGCGTCACCATGGCGGGGACTTTGACGTTACCGGACCCGCGCAAGGCGGCGGCCTGCAAATTGACGATCCACACCGGAATCGCACCGGCAAAGAGATAGTTGGAATATTGCAGCGCGGCGTTGAGCGCCTCGCTGTGGCCGCCGAGCGCCCGGTACAGCATCGGGCCGCCGCGGATCGTACCGAGCGTGAACGCCGCGCCAAAGATCACGGCGATCACCATGGCGTGGAACAGCAGCGCGTCGGCGTCCTGCTTGCGGCCGGCACCGACCGCGCGCGCCACCGAGGAGGCGACCCCGCTGCCGATGCCGCCATTCGACATCATCGTCATCAGCATGAACACCGGGAATACCATCGCGACGCCGGCCAGCGCGTCGGTGCCGAGGAAGCCGACATAATAGGCCTCCGCGATATTGACCGCGGTCTGGGCGAGCAGCACGACCATGGTCGGCAATGCCAGCTTCAAGAGCGTCGCCAGAATTGGACCGCTCAGGATCGCCGCGCGCGTGCCGTCGTTGCGCGGCTTTGCGGGTTTCACCTCGGGACGGGACTGGGCGGTCGTGTCGCCGGCACCGGACGCCGCGTCAAGGGTGAGGCTGCGGGGCGTCGCGGTCGCTGCTTGCAGTTCCATCTGGGCTTCCTGTGATCAACGGTATATTGCATTACATCTATAATGTATTATTATGATCGTACTGCAATGGAGGCAACCACCTGACGATCACGATGGGGTTGCATAATTGCCGAGGCTCGGGCCGCCGGGCCAAGGTCGGCCACATCGACCGGCGACAGGGATCATGCATGCGCTACGAAAAGGGACACAAGGACACCACGCGCCAGCGCATCATCGATGTCGCCTCGAAGCAATTCCGCGAGAATGGCGTCGCGGCCGTGGGGCTTGCCGGCATCATGAGTGACGCCGGCCTGACCAATGGCGCGTTCTATACCCACTTCGAATCCAAGGAGGATCTGGTCGAGGCCGTGCTCGGCGATGCGCTGAGCCGGCGCAAGGCGAAGCTTCTGGCCGCTTCCGAGGCCGATGTCGGGCTGGAAGCGACGATCCGCGACTATCTGTCGCCGCGCCATCGCGATCGTCCCGGTGGGGGCTGCCCGACGGCGGCGTTGGTCGCGGAGGTCGCGCGCCATCCGAAAGCCACCCGCGACGCCTTTACCGACAAGGTGTCCGCCTTCATCCCGTTGATCGCCTCGCAAATCCGGGCCCGTTCGGCCAGCGAGCGGCGGCGCAATGCGGTTGCGATCTACGGCATGATGGTAGGTGCGCTTCAGCTCGCCCGCGCCGTCAACGACAAAGAGCTATCCGACGAAATCCTGGAAAGCGGCGTTTCTGCTGCGCTCGCCTTGGCCGAGGGCCAAAAGCTGACGCAGGGCTGACTCGTGTCGAGGCTGATACTCGTGCCGACGGCGCCGGGTTCGGCGCCACGCTGACACCAAATGCTTCACGCCTAATAATTGATGCGCAGGCCGATGCCGCCGTGGAGGGTGTTGCCGACCGGTTGCGGCCCCGCGGTGCCGTTGAGGAAGATATCGGCGACCCAGCCCTTGGTGATGCGGAAGCCAAGGCGACCGCCATATTCGAACCAGTTCTGGTTTCCGATCGTCGGCACCACGGTGCCGTCGCCGGTCACGGTGGCGACGATGCCGGAATGCGTGGCAAAGGACTGCACGAAGCCACCATTGATGTTGGCCTCGATGCTGTCATTGAACAGGTGCGTCCATTGTCCGCCGACCTTGACGAGGTTGGTTCGGTCGGTACCGCCTGCGATCGAGGTGTCGAACGGGTTGAACGTGGTGGCGGGATCGGCGTAGCCGGCGACGCGCTGCCAGAGTTGCCAGACTTCGACGGAGGCCGCGACTTCATCGCGCGGCGAAATTCGGCTGATCCAGCCGGCGCGGCCATAGACGCCGTAATCCGAGCTATTGGTTGAACTGTCGAGCGACACCGCGCCGAGGCTTGTCGCGTAGCTTCTGGTATAGCGAACCTTCTCGAACGGCGACAGCAATGCGCCGACGTCGAAAAATGGTCGCGACGATCCCCAATCGGTGAAGTCGTAACGCAGCGCGAATGCGCCAATCGGGGCGCTGGTGACTTTGTAGCCGCCCTCGCTGTATTGCGTATAGGCGATGCCCGCGAGCAGCGACAGATTGGGCGTCAGTTCCTTGCGGCCGTGAATGCCGGCGGAGAACGAACCCGCCGAGCCGAACGCGCTGACGCAGTCGCTGCAATTGACCTGTTCATTGACGCCCAGAAGCACCGAGCCGAGCACCCGGTTGGTGATCATCTGGTTGAAGCGCTGCTGCGCCAGCCCATCGATCGATCCGGCGCTGGAGCCGGCGCCTGTCGGTGTCGCGGTCGGTGAGGGCGAGGGGGATGGCGTCGGCGTGGGCGATGGAGACGACGAGGGCGTCGGCGAAGGCGACGCACTTTGCGCGGACGCAGCAAGGCTCTGCGCCCCGATCATCGCCAGCGAGATGGCCACGATGAGCGCGACCGACGTGATCCGGTTTGGGACGGATTTCGTCATGGTCAGCGCCCGCACAACATGCCGGTCGGGTCGCCGCCATCGGCGGGCGTTCCCGGCGGCGTCGCGTCCGCAAGATTCGTGACGTTGCAGAGCCCGGGTGTTGCCGTACATGCCGCGGCGAAGGTCCAGGGTGGATTGTTGGTTTTCTTGATCGTGGTGCTGCCGCCGGTCGAACTAATCACGGCGGTATCACCCGGCTGCGTCAACTGCACGCATTGAAAGCTCAGGGTGCAGACCGACGAGGCGCCTTCCTGCAGCACCACGGTGGTGCCACCTCGCTGCGCCAGGATATCAAGCACGGTGCCGCGCACGCCGATCGTCGCGACCGATGTCGTGATCTTGTAGGCGGCCTTCTCCGAATGTCCGGTGACGAAGCGGAACGCGCCCGTGGTCAGGCGTATCGCGATCTCGCGATAGGTGTGCTCGTCATTGAAGACGGTGCGGTCGAGCGTGATCGTCGCATTGGCGCCGAGCGACAAATTGGTGCTGTCGGCCATCACCAGCCGTGCTGCGCTGTCGAGGCCGGTGCGCACGATCTCGTCGCGCAGCACGGCATCGCCGACATTGATCTGGCTGCCGCCGGATCCCGAGACGTGCACGACTTCATTCTTGACGATTGCGGCCTCGCCGATACGCGCCTGTGCGCTGGCCGAACCGGTTGCAATTGCCGTTGCGAAAACAACAGAAGGAAAACAGAGAACGCCGTAACGCCAATTCATTTCACTACCGATCGATCTGTCCCGTTATCGTACCGGATCGCGCGCTTGAGCGATGTTGTATATTTATCACAAGCGGCGACGTACCAACCCGATGCTTGGTCGCCACGGAACCGAGATGCGTTCAATGCAAAGGACGCAAAAAGCAAATTGATCTAAAAGTGTTGGAATAAAAAATCTGTTCCGCGCACACTCGATCGTTGCAACATCTTTCATTGTGGTCACCGTGCGAGCATTACCCGTTAATTCCAGGCCGTTTACGACACCGCTTGTCGCCATTGTCCTGTTTCTTTCCGCGCATTTTGTGCTGCTGATCGGCGTCACCACCCCGGACAAATTTGTTTTCGACGAAGTGCATTATGTGCCGGCAGCGCGGCAGATGCTCGAACCCGTGATGCCGACGCCGATGCTCAATCCGATGCACCCGCCGCTGGCAAAACAACTGATCGCCCTCTCGATCCGCGGTTTCGGTGATGACCCGCTCGGCTGGCGCTATCCGGCCGTGCTGTTCGGATCGCTTGCGATCGTCGCGATGTATTTCTGCGGTCTGGCTTTGTTCGCGGCACAAGGGCCCGCGATCGCGACGGCGCTGATCGCGTTCTTCAACCAGATGCTGTTCGTGCAGTCGCGGATCGCGATGCTGGACATTTTCGCGCTGACATTCGGCCTGTTCGGTATCGCGGCCTTCATGCATGGCTTCCGGCAGCCGCGGCCGCATCGCTGGTTCGCAGCGGCGGGTCTCGCGTTCGGGCTCTCGATCGCATGCAAATGGAGCGGACTGTTTGGACTGGCCACCTGCATCGTCATTGTCGCCGCGATCCGCTTGATGCAGGGTTGGCGCACGCAATTCGCCGATGGCAATGCCGATGACTGGTACCGGCCGATCCTGTGGCCGGATTTGCGATGGACTCATCTCGCGGCGTGCTTCGTCCTCATCCCGGCGGGGGTCTATCTCGCGACCTTTGTTCCGATTTTTGGCTGGTCGGTTCCGGATATCCTCGAGGCGCAACGCCGGATCTTCAACGACAACACCACGTCGGCCATTGCCGGCCACACCTATATGAGTTCGTGGCCGTCCTGGCCGTTGCTGATCCGGCCGGTCTGGTATCTCTTTGACAGGATCAGCGACGACCGGATCGCCGCGGTGGTCTTCCTTGGCAATCCGCTGGTGCTGTGGCCGGCGCTGCCGGCGGTTGCGGTGACCTTGCGCGACTGGATCGTGGCACGCCGCGCGGATGCATTTCTGATCCTGTCGTTTTATGCCGGGCCGTATCTGGCCTGGGCGCTGCTGCCGCGCGCGCTCAGCTTCCTGTATTATTATTTACCCTCGGCGACACTCGCGAGCCTCGCTTTGGTCTATGTGCTCCGGCGCGGCAATGCCCCGCGCTGGCTGTTATGGGCCTTCGTCGCGCTGGCATTCGCGGGCTTTGTCGTGATGCTGCCGATCACGGCGGCGTTCGTCGGCACGTCGATGCAGACGTTCAACCGGTTGATGATTTTCCAGAGCTGGATCTAGATCGGTTGTGCGGGGTTGCCGCGGTCCCCGCGCCACGATTGTCCAGACCGTCAGAAGCGGAACAACCAGGGGATCCGGTTCCAGTGCACCCGGTTGTGATAAACATGCGGCCAGTAGATCGGGAACGGCTCCCAATAGGCGGTCCGATAATAGCCGTAGCGACGGTGACGATAATGCGCGTAGCGCCGATGGGATGGCGCCGGTTCGGCGTCGGCGGCCGGTGGCGCGGTTTCATCGGCTTTCGGCAGAATCGCCGGACGCTGCACGGTTGAAGACGGAGCTTCGGTTTGTGCCGCCGGCGGCGTGGCGGTCGCTGGGGCTTGAGCGGCTGGGGTTTGCGGGGCGGGTGGGTCTTCAGCGAAGCCGGGAAGGGTTGAGCCGAAGACCAGCAGCGCTGCGACGGCAACGCCAATGAGCGATGTTTTCATCCTAATCATCCTGCGTGCGTGAGAAAATATCTGCGATCAAATTTGGCGAATGTTCCAACGCGCGAAGCCTATGCAATTCGCCAGAATTTGCGAAGCCTATTCGACGAGCAAGTGGAACACGCGCCGCTGTGTTATTTCGCGGGCGTGGCGTCGGAAGCGACAGGCAGCGGCGCAGCCTGCGGGGTTGCTTCCGGGGTTACTGCGGAGGCCGGCTCCACGGCAGGCGTTGTAGGAGCCGCGGCGGCCGGCGTTGCAGTGTTGTCATCTTTCCTGGCCACAGCAGCGACCTGCGCGGTATCCTTGTGCGCCCTGTGCAGGCGGGCCGAGCGTTCGCCGTGATAGGAGCCGTAGCCCGGTGCATAGACCGATACGCAGGATGACGAGCGGCAGCCGCTACCGACGTGAATGGTGACGCCTTCGATGTTGTAGGTCTCGGCGTGCACTGAGGCGGTGACGGCGAACAAAATCGCAGCCGTGATGGCGAGCTTCTTCATGAGAATCCCCTGTTGCGCTGGATATCTGCAAGTCAGGCATCCGGTCTAACGTCCCAACCGCCTGACAATCGGCTGGTCCGGGTTTCATCCGTAAGGTCCGCCTGCCGCGCGACGGCAGGCGGTTAGCGTGCGACCGTCATTTCGACGCGGTCTTGGTATCCATGTTGACGACCTGAACGCGGCGGTTGATCGGGTCCATCGGGGCGTTCGGATCCTTCGGCTTGTCCTTGCCGTAGCCGACAGTGACGAGGTCGCTGCCGACGATGCCGAATTTATCGACCAGATATTTCTTGATCGAGTCGGCGCGGCGCTCGGACAGGCCCTGGTTATAAATTTCTCCGCCGATCGCATCGGTATGACCGGCGACAACGAAGGTCGAGCCCTTCAGATTGGCGTTCGAAAGCGCCTGGCCGAGGGATTGCACCGCCGGCAACGAACTCGCGCTGATGTCGGCCGAGTTGTAGTCGAACTGAATATCGAGATCGATTTTCGGCTTGGTCGAGGCGATCTCTGCGATCTCCTCGCGCTCGCCCATCGACAGCGACCGGGTCTTCCGGTTGCGGATGGTCTGCACGAAGCCGATTTCCTTGGCCTTGATGGACGGGTCGATTTGCGGCCCGCCCGACAGGCTGCGCGTCAGCGGCTTGGGCTGCAGCGCGCTCAGGATCTGATCGGTCGAAACCTTGTTGTCGGCGGCGAGTGCAAGACCGGCTGTCATCGACAGCGCGGCACCAAGCGTGATCGCCTTGAGTGCGGTAAGTCTGCGAAAGCTGGTCATTGTCATATCCTCGTTGCTACGTCTGATGACGTTTGGATGCTGCGAAGATAGGACCGGTTCAAAGCCGTGAATGTGATCTAGATCACGTTGGAGAATGTTGCGGAGATGGGCCGGGCACCGAGCCGCTTGGCTCGCGACGTTTCCGATCTGATCTGCGTCTTTCGCAAATCAGCCCAACCGGGTTTGTCGTGTTGTCCGCGGTGTTGGTTCGACTCATAAATAATCGCCTCGACGAAGAATTTTGGGTGATGCGATCTCCGGCCGCTATCGACGTGCTCATAGAGTTGAGTGCTGAATAGTCCTGGTGGATGTCCGCCGATGGGCGATCAGCCGCCGGCGAAGCGTCGATCAATCGGCGGAATTTCCTGGTCGAATATGAAGCAGTTCATATTCGTTTGTTGCGTGTGACGGTATTTACAAGTCAGGGCTTTCATTTCGTGAAGTGAGGAGCGCGCTCATGAGCGAAGGCCAGGAAATTCCCGATTTTGCGCAGGTCTGGGTCGATGCGGACCGTGATCGCGCGCGCTGATTCTGATGCACTATGCCTCGACCGTAACTGCCGCGCTCTTCAAACGCTGGAAAAACCGCAGCCGCAGCGCATCGGATAGAGCAACGTCCGAACCGTTATCCGGACATCCGGCACCATGATCGCGGAACGAGCCGTTCGATTGGGCCGCCCATGACTGAGATTGCGTCAAAGGCAGCTAGGCCGAGCCTCCAGATCGATCGTGCCTGACCGGCACGATCCGCGAGGAGCACACTTCGGTTATCTCGGGCGGCGCATCATGGGTCACGGCCTGGCCCGACCCGGGCCAAAGCCGCGATGATGTCGAGGTCTCGCGGCCAAGCCACGTCGCTTTATTCAGGAAGCCGGTTCGAACCGGAAATGCGCTTGCCAACCTTTGCGTGATGTAGATCACATTTCTCCCCGCCTGCCCGAGTCACATTGTCCCCATCGGATGAGGCCGCAAGGCCAAGGGTTTCAAGGCTTTTGAAGTCACACAGGGGAGAATGAACATGCGCTTCTTGCTTGCAGCACTGTCAATCGCAGGACTTCTGATCAGCGCCACCGTCGCCAAGGCCGACAAGCGCGTCGCCTTCGTGGTCGGAAACGGCGCCTACAAGAACGTGGCCGCCCTTCCCAACCCCGCGATCGATGCCAAATCGATCGCCAAGGTGCTGCGCAATGTCGGCTTCGACGTCGTCGAAGGCACCAACCTCACCCGCGACAGGATGACGGAGCGGTTGCTTGAATTCGGCAAGAAGGCCGAGGGCGCCGATGTCGCGCTGTTCTTCTATGCCGGCCATGGCATCGCCATCAACGGCACCAATTATCTGCTGCCGGTCGATGCCGATATCAAATCCGAAATGGACGTCAAGCTCGGCGCCGCCATCAACATCGACCTCACGCTGGACCAGACCATGGGCGACGCCAAGGTCAAGCTGGTGTTCCTCGACGCCTGCCGCGACAATCCCTTTGCCTCCAAGATCAAGTCGAACAACGCCACCCGCAGCCTTTCGGTGCAATCGGGTCTCGCCGAGATGAAGTCGGGCGAGGGCACCCTGATCGCCTTCGCCACCGGCCCGGGACAGACCGCGCTCGATGGCCAGGAAGGCACCAACAGCCCGTTCACCCGTGCGTTGATGGCCAACATCGCGGTCCCCGGCGTTGAGATCCAGCAGGCCATGACCAAGGTCCGGGCCCAGGTCAACCAAGAGACCAACAAGAACCAACTGCCCTGGGGCCACACCAACCTGATCGGCTCGGTCTACCTCAATCCGGCGCCGGCTGCGGCGGGTGCCAGCACCGATGCGCCGAACACTCCGGCCGCCACCGCGACCGCGGCTTCCGAAGTCGAACTCGAGTTCTGGCGTTCGATCAAGGAATCCAACAAGCCGGAAGAACTCAATGCCTATCTCACCAACTATCCGAACGGCACCTTCAAGCCGCTGGCGCTGGCCCGCATTGCCGAACTGCAGAACGGACCGTCGACGACGACCCGCAACCTGACCACCGGCATCGATCCGGCGACCTTCACCGATGAAGCCGACCAGACCAGCGAAGACCAGATCGGCCTCGACAAGAACCAGCGCCGCGATGTGCAGCGCCGCCTCAACGGCCTCGGCTTCGACACCAAGGTCAGCGGCAAGTTCGATGAAGCCACCCGCGCCGTGATCACGCGCTGGCAGGCGGCGCGCGGTTATCCGAAGACCGGATTCCTCAACACGCTGGAGCACAAGGCGCTGCAGTCCGAGATCGTCTCGACCCGGGTGGCCGCGGCGGATGACTCTTCGGATGGCGAGCCGGCGCGTCATTCCCGCCACTCCGGTGGTGGTGGCCGTCAGTATTATCACGGCGGGGGCGGTGGTGGCGGTCGTGGACCCGGTGCCTTCTTCGGCCACATGATGGGCGGCCTGTTCCGGTAAGCCCTGCGAAATCCAAGCTTTGCGAAATCAATCGGGCGCCCTGCGGGCCGCCCTTTTGTTCGGCAGCCGCGAGCGGACCGCCGTCGCAAAGCGGTCGCGACAGCGCCGATGTGCTGACAATAAATCGACCAGATAGGCCGATAGGACAATCGCTCAACAACAAAAGGAAAGTGGTGCGTTGGCGGCGTTTCAGTACCCGAAGAAGCAGGTCGACTATCAGGGATATCGATCGGGTACGCCGGATCGTACGAACCTGTCGATGCCGGTTTTGATCGGCGCCGGCCTGATCGCAACGGCCATCTTATTGTCGGCGCTGATTACCATTGCCGGCACCCGATTTATCGGCATGGACAGTCCCAACGAGGACAGCGTCTGGCTGATCGATCGGCTCACGGGCAGTGTCTACCGGTGTCAGGCCGCCGAGCACGGCAAGGCATCGTGCGATCCGGACCCCGCGACGGGTAGCATCGGCGAGCGCCCGAAGCGCTGAGCCCGAACCAATCGACGGCTCGCTTCCGTGGCCGGATGGGTTGACATTTCGCCTCCCGATCAGCGGCGAATCCAGTTACATTGCTGCGATCATGTCCCGCGCCGATCAATCCCATCCCCTGACCAACGCCGAGGCCAGGCGTATCTGGCTGCGCGCCCAGCGGCTCGATACCCCAATGCCGTTCGGCGAGGGGCCGCAGGCCACCGCGGCCGCGGTGGAGCAGCTCGGCTACGTCCAGATCGACACCATCAATGTGATCGAGCGCTCGCATCATCATATTCTCTGGAACCGGATCCCTAACTATCTGCGCGCGGATCTGCGTCAGGCCCAGAGCGTCGACAAGAGCGTTTTCGAATACTGGACTCATGCGCTGTCCTACGTGCCGTCAAAGGATCTGCGCTTCTTCATTCCGGCGATGAAGCTGCACAAGCGCGAGGGGCACCGGTGGTTCGGCTCGGTCACATCAGCCGACACGCGCAAGGTGCTGCGGCTGCTCCGGCGCGACGGTGCGTTGACCATCCGCGATATCGACGACGATGTGCTGACGGAAAAGGAGCATCTGTGGGCCAGCCGCAAGCCGTCGAAGCGGGCGCTGCAACTGGCGTTCTACACCGGCATGGTGACGATCAGCGAGCGCATTGGCATGCTCAAGACCTACGAGCTGGCGGCGCGCCATTTCGGCTGGGATGACTCGGCGAACAAGCCGCCCAAGGCCGCGTCCGCGCGCGAAGTCGCCGGCTATCTGCTCGACCGCGCGCTGCGCGCGCAAGGCGCCGTCAGCCTGGATTCGATCTGCCATCTCGATGCGCCGAGCAAGGCCGCGATCCGCCGCCTGATCGAGGCGCGGGTGCGGGCCAAAGAGCTCAAGCCTGTCGCACTGGAAGGCGCCGGCAAGCAGGAGCATTGGGCGCGGCCGGAGGCACTGGAGAGCGGCGCTGGCGCGGCGTCCGGGTTGGTGCACATTCTCTCGCCATTCGATCCGCTGGTGATTCAGCGCAAGCGCACCGAATTGTTCTTCGGCTATGGCCACCGCTTCGAAGCCTATGTGCCGAAGGAGAAACGGCTGTTCGGCTATTTCGCGCTGCCGGTATTGGTCGGCGACGAGATTGTCGCGGCGATCGATCTCAAGACCGATCGCAAGGCGCGCAAGCTCTTGATGCAGAAATGGAGCTGGGTCGGCGGCGCGCCAAAGGGGGCGCGCAAGGATCTCAAGCGCCGGATCGAGGAAGAGCTGCATCGCTTCGAGCGTTTTCAGCTCGCGGAATGAATTTCCTGACCGAAACCGGCCTGCTTTTTGAATGGTTCGACGAACCATCGTCAAAAGCATGGCCACGGTTAGTGCGGTTTGGTGGGACGGGGACGTCGGCTTCACGATTTCATGATTACTGATGAATATTGACATTCATCAATCAATATACGACACTCCTCAGAGACGAAGCCGAAGGAGTGTCGGATGCTGCCTCGTTGGATTTTATCAAGCTTTTCCAGACTATTAGCTGGAGTAGCGTTGGCGTTGATGGCTATCGCCTTGACCGGCTGCAACGACACCGTCGCTCAAAAAGTGACCCCTGGACGACCCGTTCTGGTCGCCACCGTGCATTATGAATCGGAATCGCCGGAGCGCAGTTTTGTCGGCACCATCAAGCCGCGGATCGAGACCGACATGGGCTTTCGGGTCCCCGGCAAGGTTGCCAAGCGCCTGGTGGAAGTCGGCCAGACCGTCGATGTCGGACAGCCGCTCGCCACCCTCGATGAAGTTGATCTGAAGCTGCAGGCCGAGCAGGCCGAAGCCGAATTCCGCGCCGCCACCGGCGTGCTGGCGCAGGCCGCCGCCGCCGAGCAGCGCGCCCGCGAGTTGCGTACCAAGGGATGGGCCACCGACGCGACGCTCGATAGCGCGAAGGCCGCCGGCGATGAAGCCCGGGCGCGCCTCAACCGCGCCGAACGTTCGGTCGATCTCACCAAAAACTCGCTGTCTTACGCAACGCTCGAGGCTGATACCCGCGGCGTCGTCACCGCGACCCTGGTCGAGCCGGGGCAGGTGGTGGCGTCCGGACAGACCGCGATCCGCGTCGCGCGCTTTGCGGAAAAGGAAGCCGTAGTCGCGATCCCGGAAACCCTGCTCGGGCGCGCCAAGGATGGCGTTGCCACCGTCAGCCTGTGGTCCGAGCCCGACAAGAAATATGCCGCGAAGCTGCGCGAGGTCGCGCCGTCAGCGGATCCCGCGACGCGGACTTATCTGGCAAAATTTTCGCTGCCCGGCGCTGACGATCGGGTCTCGCTCGGCATGACCGCGACATTGACCCTGGCCGATCCCGCGACCGAGCGTGTGGCGCGACTGCCGCTGTCGGCGCTGTTCAGCGAAGGCGGCGATCCCTCGTTCTATGTCGTCGATTCCGCGGGCGGGGTCGCGCTCAAGCCGGTGACCGTCAAGTCCTACGAGAGCGGCGACGTCGTCATCTCCGGCGGTGTCGATGAAGGCGCGCAGGTCGTGACGCTCGGTGTGCAGAAGCTCGATCCGGCCCAGAAGGTCCGGGTCGTCTCGTCGCTGGCATTCTGACGGACGTCTTTGGAGGGTGCGATGAAGCGCTTCAATCTTTCGGGCTGGGCGGTCGGTCATCCGGCGCTGATTTTGTTCCTGATCTTCGCGCTCGGCGCCGCGGGCCTGTTTTCCTATCAGCGGCTCGGCCGCGCCGAGGATCCGTTCTTCACCGTGAAGGTGGTGAACGTTTCGGCGATGTGGCCTGGTGCTACCGCCGAAGAAATGCAGATGCAGGTCGCCGACCCGATCGAGAAGAAGCTGCAGGAACTGCCCAATTTCGAAAAGGTGCAGACCTATTCGAAGCCTGGGTTCACGGCAATGCAGGTCACGTTCAAGGATTCAACGTCACCCAAGGACGTGCCTTATCTGTTTTATATGTTGCGCAAGAAGCTGGTCGACGTGCAGGGCGAACTGCCGTCCGGCCTGCTCGGCCCCGTCGTCAATGACGAATTCAGCGACGTCGATTCCATCCTCTATATGATGACCGGCGACGGCGCCGACTACGCGCAGTTGAAGAAGGCCGCCGAAGGCATGCGCCAGCGGCTCTTGAAGGTGCCGGGTGTCACCAAGGTCGATATCTACGGCACCCAGGACGAGAAGATCTTTGTCGAGTTCTCGCACGCCAAGCTGGCGACGCTCGGGATCACGCCGCAGGCGCTGTTCGATTCGCTGGCCAAGCAGAACAACGTGACGCCGGCCGGCACGGTCGAGACCTCCTCGCAGCGGGTGCCGCTGCGCGTCACCGGCGCGCTCGATGGCGCCAAGGCGGTGGCCGAAACGCCGGTCGAAAGCAACGGCCGGGTATTCCGGCTCGGCGATATCGCCACCGTCAGCCATGGTTACGTCGATCCGCCGAGCTTCGTGGTGCGCCAGGAAGGCAAGCCCGCGATCGGGATCGGCGTGGTCACCGCCAAGGGCGCCAACATTCTGGAACTCGGCAAGGACGTTGCCGCCGCGACTGCGGAATTCATGACGGCGGTGCCGCAGGGCATCAATGTTGAGCAAATCGCCGATCAGCCGAAGGTGGTCGAGCACGCCGTCAGCGAGTTCGTGCATTCCTTCGTCGAGGCGCTGGCGATCGTGCTGTTCGTTTCCTTTGTCGCGCTTGGCTGGCGAACCGGCATCGTGGTGGCGCTGTCGGTGCCGCTGGTGCTGGCGATCGTCTTTATCGTCATGAACGGCATGTCGATGGACCTGCATCGCATTACGCTGGGCGCGCTGATCATCGCGCTCGGTCTGATGGTCGATGACGCCATCATCGCGGTCGAGATGATGGTGGTGAAGATGGAGCAGGGCTGGGACCGCATCCACGCGGCGTCCTTTGCCTGGGAATCCACCGCGTTTCCGATGCTCACCGGAACGCTGGTCACAGCCGCTGGCTTCCTCCCCATCGGCTTTGCCAATTCGGCGGTCGGCGAATATGCCGGCGGCATTTTCTGGATCGTCGCGATCGCGCTGATCGCATCGTGGTTCGTCGCGGTGATCTTCACGCCCTATATCGGCGTCAAGCTGTTGCCCAACATCACCGTGCACCAAAATCACGATCCGCATGCGGTATATGAGACGCGGGTCTATCGCATCCTCCGCGGCATGATCCAGTGGTGCGTCGAGCACCGCGTCAAGGTGGTGCTGGCGACAGTCGGCATTTTCGCCGCTTCGATCGTGGGTTTCGGCCATGTCCAGCAGCAGTTCTTCCCGCTGTCGGAACGCCCCGAACTGTTCCTGCAATTGCGCCTGCCCGAGGGCACCGCCATCGGCGTCACCCAGCAGTCGGTGAAAAAGGCCGAAGCAATGCTCAAGGACGACAAGGACATCGCGACCTACACCGCCTATGTCGGCCAGGGCTCGCCGCGGTTCTGGCTCGGCCTCAACCCGCAATTGCCGAATGAAGCCTTTGCCGAGATCGTGATCGTTTCCAAGGACGTCGAGGCGCGCGAGCGGATCAAGGCGCGGCTCGAGAAGGCCGTTAATGACGGCGCGCTGACCGAGGCGCGGGTGCGCGTCGATCGCTTCAATTTCGGTCCGCCGGTCGGCTTTCCCGTGCAATTCCGCGTGATCGGGCCGGACACCAACACCGTGCGCGACATCGCCTACAAGGTCCGCGACGTCGTCAGGCAGAACCCGAATGCCAAGGATGCGCAGCTCGACTGGAACGAGCAGTCGCCCTATCTGAAGCTGGTGGTCGATCAGGACCGCGCCCGCGCGCTCGGCCTCACCCCGCAGGACGTGTCGCAGGCGCTTGCCATGCTGATCTCCGGCGCGCCGGTGACCACGGTGCGCGACGGCGTCGAGAAGGTCCAGGTGGTGGCCCGCGCGGTGCCGTCCGAACGGCTCGATCTCGCCCGTGTCGGCGATCTCACCATCACGTCGCGCAACGGCGTCGCGATACCGCTGTCGCAGGTCGCCAAGATCGAATATTCCCACGAGGAACCGATCCTGTGGCGGCGCAACCGCGACATGGCGATCACGGTGGTGGCCGACGTCGTCGACGGCGTGCAGGCGCCCGACGTGACCAATGAAATCTGGCCCAAATTGCAGGAAATCCGCAGTCATCTGCAACCGGCCTACCGGATCGAGGCGGGCGGCGCCTTCGAGGAATCCGCCAAGGGCAATGCGTCGATCTTCGTGTTGTTTCCGCTCATGGTCATCGTAATGCTGACCCTGCTGATGATCCAGTTGCAGAGTTTTTCGCGGCTCATCCTGGTGTTCCTGACGGCGCCGCTCGGCATCGTGGGCGCCTCGCTCGGCCTCAATGTCGCGAACCAGCCGTTCGGCTTCGTCGCGCTGCTCGGGCTGATTGCGCTCGAGATCCTGGCGCTCGCGGTATGGAACGACATCCACTTCTGGATCAACCATC
>JBDTKZ010000017.1:0-19265 GCA_039935075.1 Bradyrhizobium sp. | reverse complement strand
ACCGGTTCATCGCGTGGCCGTCTCCGCCGTGAGCCGGATCAGTTATCCGAAGGGATGCTGGTCCGACCGTTTCTCCAGTGAATTTCGCTCCCACGTCGAGCCTGACATTCAGGAGAACCGCTCAATGGAGACCCGAGAATAGGTCAAGCGTTCTGACCGGCTTTAGTCCGGATATCCGAGGGGAACATCGCAGCGCTATGTTACCGGCCTGAATCCATAATCCAGCGGCCGAGGCAATTCTTGTGTCTGGACCCCGCTTCATCCAGCTGGAAACCAGACCGAGGAGGAGCTGAAGATGAGTACAAGCAGAATTTCGCGCGTTACCAGACGTCAGTTCTTGAAGGAAACGGGCCTCACCCTTGCGGCCGCCACCGCCGCTCCGGTGATCTCCGCGCCATTCGTGTCGCAGGCACGGGCCGACACCAAGTCGCTGTCGATTGTGCAATGGAGTCACTTCGTCCCGGAATACGACAAGTGGTTCGATAGCTTTGCCAAGGACTGGGGCGAGAAGAACAAGATTTCGGTCACGGTCGATCATATCCCCGTGGGGAACGTCGCCGCGCGCGCTGCCGCCGAGGCCTCGGCCGGATCGGGTCACGATCTATTCGGATGGAACGGCTCCGGCGGCGCGCATCTCTACCGCAAATTCCTTGTCGATGTGACGAGCCTCGTCGAGGCAACCGAGAAGAAGTACGGCAAGGTCAGCACGATCGGCCGCCAGATTGGCTTCAACCAGGACGACAAGACCTGGTCGGCCTTCCCCGATTACTACATCAACTTCCCCTCGCTGTATCGCAAGAGCATGTGGGACGAGATCGGGATGAGCCCTGACACCTGGGACAACGTGCGCAAAGGCGGCGCCAAGCTGAAGGCCAAGGGCCATCCGGTCGGCATTTCGCTCGGCCACAGCAATGACCCGAACACGACCTGGCGCGGCTTGTTGTGGGCCTTCGGCGGCGCTCTTCAGGACGAGACCGGCAAGAAAATCGTGCTCGACAGCAAGGAGACGATTGAAGCCGTCAAGTTCGTCGCCGCGCTCTACAAGGAGGCGATGACGTCGGAAGTGCTGTCATGGGACGACTCCAGCAACAATCGCTACCTTGTTTCGGGCATCGGTTCGATGATCATCAATCCGATCTCGGCCTATCGAACGTTCCAGAAAGCCAACCCAAAAGGCGCCGACGACACTTTCCTGATGAAGCCGCCGAAGGGACCGGCGCGCCAGATCATGGGCGGCGCGGCGGAGTATTACGGCATCTGGAAATTCGCCAAGAACCAGGAAGCCGCGATCGAGTTCCTCAAATACTACGCCGACCACTGGCCGGACGCGTTCAAGGCGAGCGAAGGGTACAACAACCCCTGCTTCGCCAGCCTCGTGCCGAAGCCGATGCCGATCCTGTCGAACGATCCGACCTCAACGCCGAATGACAAACTCGCGATCTTGCAGGGCTCGGACGAGTGGTCGGCCGCGCCCGGCTATCCCGGGCCATCGTGGCCCGCGGTCGACGAGGTCTACAACGACTTCGTCATCTGCGACATGATGGCAAAGGCGGCGGTCGGCCAGATGTCCGCCGAGGACTCGGTCAAATGGGCCACACAACAAAGCGAAGCCATCTACAAGAAGTGGCTGAGCAGCTAGGCGTCCCGCCGGGATCGCGCGCGCGCGGTTCGGAGCGGACGAAACGACACAATCGCCTGACGCGACTGACGCTCCACGATGAACGATGGAGCGCAGCCGTCATTGTTGCAATCCGGGAGGTTCAATGGCCGCGGTTCTTACCAGAAACATCATCAAGACGTTTGGCGGCGAGGTGCCGGCCGTCAACGGAATCAGCCTGACGGTGCCAGACGGGGAATTCATGGTGCTGCTCGGCCCATCGGGCTGCGGCAAGACGACGTTCCTGCGGATCATCTGCGGGCTCGAGAAGCAGACCAGCGGCGATCTTCTGATCGGCGGTCACGTCGTCAACGAGATGCCGCCCCGGGCCCGCGGCGTGGCGATGATGTTTCAGAGCTATGGCCTGTACCCGCACTACACGGTGCGTAAGAATATTTCCTTTCCGCTACGCACGCAGCGCGTTCCGCGCGACGAAATCGAAAGGAAGGTCGAGTGGGCCTCGCAATTGCTCAGCATCGGGCATCTTCTCGACCGGCGGCCGCGCCAGTTGTCCGGCGGAGAACGTCAACGTGTCGCACTGGCGCGCGCGCTGGTTCGTGAACCGACCGCGCTGCTGCTCGACGAGCCGCTTTCGAACCTCGACGCCAAATTGCGCACCTCTGCCCGCCAGGAGATCAAGCAGTTTCAGCAGCGCGTCGGTCTCACCACAATCTACGTGACCCACGACCAGGTCGAGGCCATGGGCATGGGCGATCGCATCGCCGTCATCGACAAGGGAAAGGTTCGCCAGGTCGGGACGCCGACAGAAATCTATAACGACCCCGCTGATCTCTTTGTCGCAACATTTGTCGGCGCGCCGCCGATGAACATCGTCACGCAAAACGGCGGCGGATATCTCGGTTTCCGTCCCGAGAACTTCCTGCCCAAGGCCATGATCGAAGACGAGACCGCGGCTGAATTTTCGTTCCGTGTCGATCGTTCGGAATATCTCGGCTCGGAGCGAATTGTTTACGGGGTGATGGAAGGCTTCGATTCAAGGCAGCCGATCACGGCCAAGTTGCCGGGCGCGCACGTCGCCGAGGAGAGCATCCGTACCGGCGAGTGGCACCCCTTCGCGGTGAAGAAGAGCTCGCTTCGGCGCTTCGATACCAGCGGCAATCGGATCAATTCACATTGAGGGGAATTTTCACCGATGGCGGTTATCGCTGAACCCATCACCAGGCCGGTCTCCCGCTTTCATTTCCTGCTGGACCGGCGCGATGTGCTCGAAATGGTTTTGGTCGCACCGGCGATCCTCTATGTCCTGTTGCTGGTCGGGTTGCCGTTGCTGCTGGCGATCTATTACTCGGTCAGCGCCTATACAATCTACAATCCGACGTGGCGCTTTGTCGGTCTCGCCAATTTCGAGCAGATCATACAAAATCCGACCTTCATCCAAACGCTGGTCAACACCTTCATCTTCACCTTCGGGTCGCAACTGCTCGGCCTCGTGCTTGGAAAGTTTGGCGCCTTCCTGCTGCTGCGGCCATTCCCAGGTCGCAAGTTCGTCAGGGCGCTGATCATCCTGCCTTTCGCGGTGCCGGTCGCGCTCGCAACCATTGCCTGGCGATGGATGTTCGATTCGCTTTACAGCGTGATCACCTGGACGCTGATTGCGATGGGCATCGTGGACCGCGCGGACGCACCGAACTGGCTCGGCGATCCGCATTTGGCGATGCTGTGCGTGATTATCATCAATGCATGGCGCTTCTTTCCGTTTGCCATCGTGATCTTTCTCGCCGGCATCACCGCGGTTCCGCAGGACGTGATCGATGCAGCGACGGTCGACGGCGCCGGCTTCTGGCGCCGCAACTACCAGATCATCCTGCCGACGATTCTGCCGATCGTGACGATTGGCCTGATTTTCGGCATCGTATTCACGTTTACCGATCTTTCCATCGTCTTCCTGCTGACCCAGGGAGGTCCAGTGGGAGCAACCTCGGTGCTGGGCTTTGCGGGCTTTCAGACCGGTATCGTCTCCGGCGACGTGTCGCATGGCGCGGCGATCTCGCTGTTCATGCTGCCGGTGCTGCTGGTCGTCGTTGTTCTCATGCTTCGCTTCATTAGTCGCCGGGAGATCTAAAATGCCAAGCAAGGTTTCCCGCGGCCTCCGCGAAGCCGGATTCTTCACCGCCGTCGCGTTCTTCGTCATCGTGGCGGCGTTTCCGTTCTACTGGATGGTGATCACCGCGTTCAAGCCGAACAGCGACCTCTACAACCTCACCAATAACCCGTTCTGGTTCAACGAACCGCCGACCCTCGATCACGTGATCTATTTGTTCAAGGAGACGCTTTTTGCGCGCTGGTTGTTGAACTCGCTGGTCATCGGCGTTTGCGTTGTCATCATCACCCTCGTCACCGCGGTGCCGGCCGGCTACGCCCTGGCTCGCATGACCAGTCGCAAGGGCGAGGCACTGGGGATCGCGATCTTCCTGACCTATCTGGTGCCGCCGACCTTGTTGTTTTTGCCGCTGTCCCGGATCATCGCCGACCTCGGCCTGCAAAACTCGATGTGGTCGCTGGTGCTGGTCTACCCGACGTTCACGATCCCGTTCTGCTCCTGGCTGCTGATGGGATTCTTCAAGGCGTTACCGGTCGAGATCGAGGAAGCCGCGATCGTTGACGGCTGCAGCCTGTTCGGCGCCTTTATCAAGATGGCAGTTCCGCTGTCGGTGCCGGCGATCCTGACGGTTGTGATCTTTACTTTCACGCTGACTTTGCAGGAGTTCGTCTACGCGCTGACCTTCGTCTCGTCGTCCGACCAGAAGCCGATCACACTGGGCGTCTCGACCGATCTTATCCGCGGCGACGTGTTTTTCTGGGGCGAGATCATGGCCGGCGCGTTGATCGCCGCGGTTCCGGTGGCGATCGCCTACAATCTGTTTCTGGATCGCTTCATTTCCGGCATCACCGGTGGCGCCGTCAAATAGGCGGATCAAAATCAACGAAGCTGCCCGGCCCACCGATGAAATCCACCGCTTATCGAACCTTGGTTCGGCTCGTCGCACACCGCTCTGTGCAGCGTCTACCGGCTCGTGTACCTTCGCGAAACAGACGTAGCAAAACAAAAGACGCCAAAAACAAGGGAAACGCTGCACGTGTACGACTTTATCATTGTTGGCGGTGGCTCCGCCGGATCGGTGCTGGCCCACCGGCTCTCCGCCAAAAGTGCCAGCAAGGTCCTGCTCTGCGAGGCGGGACAGGACACCCCTCCCGGCAACGAACCAGCGGAAATTCGAGATAGCTATCCAGGCACGGCCTATTTCGATCCGCGTTTCCACTGGACCGAACTCAAGGTCACGACCCAGATCGTCAGCCACAACAATCCCGAGCAGCGCCCGCCGCTGCGCAAATACGAGCAGGCGCGCGTACTGGGCGGCGGCTCCTCGATCAACGGCCAGATGGCCAACCGTGGCGCACCGACCGATTACGACGAATGGGAAGCGCGCGGCGCCGCGGGCTGGGGCTGGAACGACGTGCTGCCGTTTTTCCGCAAGCTCGAGCGCGATCTGGACTTCGACGGGCCGTATCACGGCAAGGACGGCCGGATTCCAGTGAGGCGGATTCCGCGCGAACACTGGACCAAGCATTCGCAGGCTTTCGCCGAAGCCTTCCAGAACGCCGGGCATCCATTCGTGCCGGACCAGAACGGCGAGTTCGTTGACGGCTATTTTCCGGTGACGCATTCCAACCAGGCCGAGCAGCGCGTCTCGGCCGCGATGGGCTATCTCGATCGCGACACCCGCAAGCGGCCCAATCTGACCATCTCCACCAACACGCAGGTCGAAGGGTTACTGTTCGAGGGCGCCCGTTGCGTTGGCGTCAAGGCGAAGGTCAATGGTCGGGAACAAGAGTTCCGCGGCAACGAAATCATCCTGTCCTCGGGCGCGATCCATTCGCCCGCGCATCTGCTGCGCGCCGGCATCGGCCCGGTCGGTCACCTCAAGGATATGGGCATTCCGGTGCTGATGGGACTTGAAGGCGTCGGTCAGCGCCTGATGGATCATCCCTCGATTTCGCTGTCCTCGTTCGTCCGCCGCGGCGCGCGCATGAACGAGCATACCAGGCGACACATGCAGCTCGGGCTGCGCTACTCGTCAGGGCTGGAAGGCGCTCCGAAGGGCGACATGTTCGTCGTCGTGCTCAGCAAATCGGCCTGGCATGCGGTCGGCGCGCAGATCGGCTCGCTGCTGACGTTCGTCAACAAGACCTATTCCGAGACCGGGCAGATCAAACTTGCCTCGTGCGATCCGCTGAAGGAGCCGACCGTCGAGTTCAACCTGCTGTCCGACCGGCGCGACCTCGATCGCCTGATGAGCGGCTTCCGCAAGATGGCCGAAATGCAGATGAGCGCGCCGGTCCAGGCGGTGACCGACAAGCCATTTCCGGCTTCCTACACCGATCGCGTGCGCAAGATCGGTGTCGTCAATACCAGGAACAAGATCCTCACCTCGATCGCGGCCACCTTGATGGATGGCCCGGCCGCATTGCGCCATTACATGATCGACAACTTTGTGGTCGAAGGCTTCACCTTCGATGACGTGATGAACGACGACGAGGCTTTGGAAGCCTTCGTGCGCAAGGCGACGATCGGCGTGTGGCATGCTTCATGCTCATGCCGCATGGGCCGCGCGGACGATCCGATGTCGGTCGTCGACACCCAGGGCCGCGTCAAGGGAATGCAGGGTTTGCGCGTGGTCGACGCCTCGATCTTCCCGGTGGTGCCCTGCGCCAACACCAATCTGCCGGTGCTGATGACAGCCGAGAAGATCGCCGACGCGATGCAGTGAGATGCCGCCGAATCCGGCGGCTTCAGGCCCCGTAGCCCGGAGCAAGATTGAACGCCCCGTTCTTGGACGAATTGGCCTCGACCATCACCACTTCGTCGTCCGGATAACCATTGTGCTCGTCGGAAGTGAAGCTGATATCCCCGTAGACACCGGGGTATCCCTTGAGCTTGTTGAGGTAGCCGACGATCTGCTCCGGCTCGGTGCCCGAGCTTTTCATCGCCTCCGCGACCATCCGCGGCGTGTCATAGCCGACCGCGATCCACCACAGCAGCGTGTCGGCGACATCGATTTTGGCGCTCTTCAGCCGGTCGAGGAAGGCCGTTGTGCGATCCGGAAGCTTGCCGCCACCGGCATAGCAAACCGGGCGAAAATTGTTGGGATAAACCTTCGCCCAGTATTCAGGCTTTTCCAGCAAGTCCCTGGTCTGGCCGGAGCCGAGCGTGGTCTGGCCAACGATCGGTACGTCCCATCCCATTTGGCCGCGCGTGTTGATGATACGGGACAGAAAGCCCGCATTCACGCTCCAGGGCATGATCGCTTCCGCTCCGGCCGATTGCATCCGCAACAGCTCGGCCTTGAGTTCAGGATTGGCGGCATCGACATTGCCCTGATAGACGACATCGGCACCTTGCGCCTTGAGCATCGGCACATAGGCGTTGACCGACGCGGTGCCATAGCCGGTGGTGTCGCTGATGACAGCTACCTTTTTGCGCTTGAGCACATCGACCACATAGCGGTTCGCAGCACCACCGATCTGCTGATTGGTCGGCGCATTGCGGAAGCACATCGGATATTTCTTCGGGTCGGTCAGCGAGTCGACCCAGCAGGGATGCACCTGCGGCGTGTTCACGCGCGCGAGCAGCGGCACCACCGCGAGCGACTCGCCGGAATTGACCGGGCCCAGAACGGCACTCACCTTCTGCGCGCGCGAAAGTTCCGCGGCTCCGTTCACCGCCTTCATCGGATCGCTTTGGGTGTCGCGGACAATCAACTCGATCTGTCGCCCGTCGATGCCGCCGGCCGCATTGATCTCCTGCACCGCCAGCTGAACGCCGCGATTGATCCCGATCCCGGTGGATGACGAGGGACCGGTGAGGGCCGGAAGATAGCCTATCAGGATCGGTTCTTTTGCGGCGATCGCGGGCTTGGCAAGGGTGCTTGCAACAGCGGCGGCGGCGGCGGCGGCGGACGCCAGCGCTTGACGACGGGTCAGCGACATCTGATCTACTCCCTGAGCGTTTTTGATTGACTCCCAAAACCTGCCGGGGTTTGGCCCCGGATCTTTTTGACTTGCGTCACTGACTTATAGCCTCGGCCCGGTGGTCCGCATAGCGCTACCGGCGCCAAACCTCCGGCCGCGCTGTTTCTTCTCGAAATTTGTGCAGCGCATAACTCCTTTGGAAACGCCGGAAATCCGTCTCCCTGGGGCTGATTTGCGATGCATCGTGCGAGGTTGATCCACTTCCACTTTCACGCCATGTTCATCGCGACATTCTCGATCAACCGGTTTCGTAGGGGATATTCCAGTGACTGACGGACGAACGCGCGACAGTGAAGCGGCCCCGCCAAAGCTTTTTCAGCCGCTTGCGCTTCGAGGTCTCACGCTCAAAAATCGCCTCGTCGTGCCACCGATGGTGCACTATCGCTGCGACCCCGGGCACACCTGCGGCACATTTCACGTCGTCCATTTGGGCCGCTATGCATTGGGCGGCTTCGGCCTCGTCTTTGTCGAGGTGACGGCGGTCGAGCAAGTCGGATTGATCAACGAGAACGACCTCGGCATCTGGAACGATGAGCAGGCCGAAAGCTTCAAGCCGCTGATCGCCTTCATGAAGCGCCAGGGTACCGCGATCGGCATCCAGATCGGTCACGGCGGTCGCAAGGCTTCATCGCAGAGCGCGATGCAGGGCATGGGGCCGCTGACCGAGGAAAACATGAAAGCCGGAGCCAAGGTCTGGCAACCGGTCGGGCCGACGACCGAACCGGTCGCCAAAGGCTGGCTGACGCCGCGACAACTGACGACCGCCGAGTGCAAGGCGATGCCAGGCACGTGGGCGGCTGCCGCCAAACGGGCGGTTGATGCCGGGTTCGACACCATCGAGGTCCACATGGCGCACGGTTATCTGCTCGCGCAGTTTCTGTCGCCGGTCTCCAACACGCGCAACGACGAGTACGGTGGTGACCGCGCCGGGCGCATGCGCCTTCCGTTGGAGATCGTCGAGGCGGTGCGCCGTGAAATGCCCGATACGATGCCGCTTTTCGTCCGTGTTTCGTCGGTCGACGGCACCGTGGAGGGTTGGAACATGGATGACACGGTTGCTCTTGCGCACGAACTGAAGGCGCGCGGCGTGGACGTGATCGACTGCTCCTCGGGCGGCATCTCCGGATCGGCCACCGCGGCCCAGATCAAGCGCAGCCTCGGATTCCAGGTGCCGTTTGCCGAGCGCGTTCGCAAGCAGGCCAATATCAACACCATGGCCGTTGGCATCATTCTCGAGGCGCAACAGGCTGAAGCCATCCTTCAGAACGGCCAGGCCGATCTGATCGCGGTCGGCCGCCAGTCGCAGTTCAATCCCAATATCGCCCACCACTGGGCGCACGATCTCGGCCTCAACGCACGCTTCGAGGACTGGTCACCCGAGTTTGGCTGGTGGCTCGACAAGCGGATCAAGACGATGGAAGGCTTCGCCACCCCAACGGGCGCGGTCATACGCCAATCCTGATAGCGACGCGGGCCGGCAGCGCGATCACGCGTCATCTTCCGACGCATCCGGCAATTCGGCGAGCCTTGGAATCAGCCGAACATTGATTTCGGCTTCCTTCAGCATCGCGCCGGCGATGGAAAAATCCTCGGCCCAGTTCGAATTCGGCCGGTCGGGCGCGTAGGCCACCAGCTCGGTGATCCCGGATTGAATGATCGCCTTGGTGCATTCCACGCAGGGGAACCAGGGCACGTAGATCGAGCAGCCCTTCAGCGCGACACCGATGCGTGCCGCGTTGAAGATGGCGTTCTGCTCGGCATGGCAGCTCCAGATATATTTCGCGCCGGTCACGCGCGAATGCCGCTCTTCCAGATCGTCACGAACGCCCCGCGGCAAACCGTTGAATCCGGTTGAGCGGATTTCGTTGTCGGGCCCGACAATGACGGCGCCAACACGTCGCCCCTTCTCGATGCTCCAGCTGGCCAGATGGTGGGCCAGGAGCATGAACCGCTCATCCCATTTGTGGTCGCGCAACAGGGTCTCCCATCGAGATCAAACGCATCGGCGGGCAACATCGGCGCGCCATCAAGCGTCGACGGTAGGACGCCAAACCGCCCATCGTCAAACCCCGGCCTCGGAGGCGATCCGGCGTGCTTGCGCGGTGACGATAGCCGTCTTATTCAGGGAGAAACGGCCGGCTAACGGGCAAAACGCGGAGCAAAACACAACAATGCGTGACCAATTCTCCAACGCTCAGCAGATCCGCAAACCCGCCAAGGTCTCCCAGGGCGGCATCGTCGCCGCGCAATCGCGCCAGGCGGCCGAAATCGGCGCGCAGGTATTGGCGGCCGGCGGCGACTGCGTTGATGCCGTAATCGCGACCACCTTCGCGCTCGGGGTGCTGGAGCCGTGGATGAGCGGTCTCGGCGCCGGCGGCGCGATGGTGCTCTACCGCGCCAAAGACAATCGCTACGAAGTGATCGACTACGGCATGCGGGCGCCCAACAGCCTCCGCGTCGAGGATTATCCCCTGACCGGCCAGGGTGCTGCGTCCGACCTGTTCCCGTGGCCGCGGGTGAAGGATGATCGCAACCTGCACGGCCCCGGTTCGATCGCGGTGCCGGGCGTGGTCGCCGGCATGGAAGAAGCGCATCGCCGCCACGCCAAAATGCCGTGGCGGGAATTGCTCGGCCCCAGCATCAAGCTCGCGGGTGAAGGTCTGTCAGTCGACTGGTGGACCACGCTGATGATCGCAAGCTCGGCGGCCGATCTGCGGCGCTACCCTGCGAGTGCGGCCGCCTATCTCCACGACGGCCTGCCACCGACCGCGCCATGGGGCATCAAGTCCCATGTAAGCCTGCCGCAGGACACACTGAAGGCCACGCTTTCGCATCTGGCCGCGCAGGGCCCGCGCGATTTCTACCAGGGCGATCTTGCGCGAAGCATCGCCGCCGATGTGCAGGCCGGCGGCGGCACGCTCGCGATCGAGGACCTCGAATCGTTCCGCGCTTTTCTGCGCGAGCCGCTGGCGATCCCCTATCGCGGCGGCCACGTCTACGCGACCCCCGAACTCACCTCCGGCCCGACCTTGGCGCATACGCTGCGCGTGCTGCAGCGGGATCTGCGGCCCGCCACAAACGGACCGGATGCGTCGGCCTACGCGGCCTACGCATTGGCGCTGCAATCGGCCTATCGCGAGCGCCTGAGCGAGATGGGCGATGCCGAGGGCAAACGCGCACTCGGCGCCGAACATCTGGCGCCGAGCTGCACCACGCATTTCTCCGTGGTCGATCGCGAGGGCAACATGGCGGCGGTGACGCAAACGCTGCTGTCGACGTTCGGCTCCAAATTCGTCACCCCGAAAACCGGCGTGACCATGAACAACGGCGTCATGTGGTTCGATCCCACTCCGGGCGGACCGAATGCGCTTGGACCCGGCAAACGCTGCCTGACCAATTACAACCCGGTGCTGGCGCAGGCGGCCGATGGCCGGCGGCTCGCGGTCGGCGCCTCCGGCGGCCGGCGCATCCTGCCGGCGGTCACGCAGGTGCTGTCGTTCGTGATGGACTACGGCATGGACCTCGATACCGCGATCCACCAGCCGCGCATCGATGCCAGCGAAGGCACCGTGGTGATCGGCGATGTGCGCCTGCCGGCGGCGACGCGCGAGGCGCTGGGCGCGCGTTTCGACTACGAAGAGGCCCGCATCCAGACACAGCCGATGAAATTTGCCTGCCCGAGCGTGGTGCTGCGTGACGGCGGCACCAACAGCGGCGCCACCGAAACATCCCAGCCCTGGGGCGATGCGGTGGCGGAAACGCAGGACTGAAGCCAGCGGAATTGACGGAACGCCTCTCCCGACACGCCGTCTTCGCATAAAGTCGGCTACCCGGGCGGCGGGCGCCGATGCTAGATTTCAGCCATCAAGGCTCACCCAAGGGGAACAAGAAGCCACACCGGACCAGGGAGTGGATGCGATGTTTGCTTTGGTGGAAGGTTACCCGAACATTGACGTGATGATTTTATACGTCGTCGGATCGGCGATATTTGCCTTCATGCTCTACCGCTATCACCGCAAGCAGGTTTAGCACGCTCCAGCGCGTCGGCCCCGCGGGCGCCTGCGAAGTCGCCGGGCATTCTCGCCGTCACGAAACCAGACCTCCTTGTCGAGACCGGACGCACGCGCGCTGGCACTGATCGAACCATCGAACCTATCGCCAGCCCCGTGAGACCAATACCCCGTGGCGGGATTTTAGCTCCGCCGCGGGAGGCGTGTCATGACTGGTCGGATCGGCATCGTGTCGCGATTGATTTTCGCGGCATTTTTGCTGTGCGCCGGCTTGTCCTCGGCCGCGCACGCCGAGAAACGAGTCGCGCTGGTGATCGGCAATTCGGCCTACCAGTCCGTGCCGCGGCTGCCTAATCCCGACGCTGACGCCAGACTGATGTCCGAGACGCTGCTCTCGCTTGGCTTCTTCGTGGTCGGCGGCGGCGCCCAGATCGACCTCGACAAGACCCGCTTCGATGCCGCCCTGCAGGAATTCAAGACACAGCTGGTTGGCGCCGATGTCGCGCTGTTTTACTACGCCGGCCATGGCGTGGAGACGCACGGGTTGAATTATCTGGTGCCGGTCGATGCTCATCCGCAGGACGAAGCGGATGTGTTTTCCCAGATGGTCTCGACCGCCGACGTGCTCGACCAGCTCGAAAAATCCGGCACGCGGATCAATCTCGTGTTGCTCGATGCCTGCCGCGATAACCCGTTCAGGGATCACGGCGTCCGCTCCAACACCGGGGGCCTCGCGCAAATGCCGGCGCCGATCGGAACCCTGATTTCGTTTGCGACGCAGCCGCGCAGCGTTTCGCTCGATGGCGACGGCGGCCACAGCCCCTACACCCGCGCGCTCGTCGAGGCGATGCAGAAACCCGGTTACGGCCTGTTCAAGACTTTCAATAGCGTCGGCCTTGCGGTCGAGAAGGCGACCGGCGGCCAGCAACTGCCGTGGGTGTCGTCGTCCCCGATATCAGGCAATTTCTATTTCGCCGGCAAACCGGAGCCTGCGGCGGTGACCGCGAGCACGACGCCGGCATCCGTGACGCCCGAACCGCCGGCCACGCCGGTTCGGGAAATGCGGTTCTCGCCATCAGACGATCCGCTGCGCCAGGGCATCGTCGTGGACTGCGACCGGCTGGCGGCAATGCCCGACGATACCGGGCATCCGCCGAGCATCGCGGGTCTTGAAGTCGACAAGATCAATGTCGCCGCGGCCGCCCCTGCCTGCAACGATGCGATGCAGCGTTATCCCGACGTGACGAGATTTGTATTCGAGGCGGGGCGGGTGGCGAGCGCACGGAAAAACTATGCCGAAGCGCGCCGGCTCTACGATCAGGCCGCTTCGGCCGGCTACGCTATGGCGATGAACAATATCGGCGCGCTCTATGAAGGCGGCAGCGGCACGCCCGTGAACTATGTCGAGGCGGCACGCTGGTACCAGAAAGCGGTGGACGCGGGCGAACCGATCGGCATGGTCGATCTGGGCTGGCAGTACGAAACCGGACACGGCTTGAAAAAGGACTACGCCGCGGCGCGCAAGCTCTACGAGACTGCCGTCAAGGCGGGCGTGTCCTCGGGAATGAACAATCTCGCGATGATGTATATGTATGGCCAGGGCGTTCCGCGCGATTACGACGAAGCGCGCCGGCTATACGAGCAGGGCGCAGCGCTTGGCAATGATGCCGCCATCAACGGGCTCGGCGTGCTCTACGATCAGGGGCACGGCGTTGCCCACGACCCGCGGAAGGCCCGGCAATTGTTCGAGAAGGCGGCGGCGCTGGGTAATTCTGAAGCCAGGGAAAACCTGCGGGTGATGCGGACGCGATGAGGTAGCCGGTTCCATCACAGAACCGGGATCAGGCCAGCGGGTTGCCGAGGTTGCCGCGCGGACGCAGCTCCTGCATGCTCACAGGCTGGAACAACTGAGCCATCCCGGAGCGATTTCATGCGCGCCTTTGTCCTGCTCGCAGCCTTGCTGATCGGCCTTGCCAACCCTGCTTGCGCCGCGGATGACGTTGCCGCCGCCCAAGCGGTCATCAACTCGCAGGTCGAAGCGTTCGGCCGCGACGACGCGGCGACCGCCTACTCCTATGCGGCGCCGGCGATCCGGAGCCTGTTCCCGCAGCCGGATATTTTCCTGTCGATGGTGCAGCGAAGCTACGCCCCGGTGTATCGCCACAAGAATTTCGAATTCGGCGAGGCGCGTGTCGCGGACGGCAGAATCGCACAGCGCGTCCACATCCTCGATGCCGACGGGGAAGCCTGGGAGGCGCTGTACACGCTGGAGCAACAGCCCGACGGCAGCCTGAAAATCATCGGCTGCGTCCTGATCAAGGCCGGTCAGGCAGTCTAAACCGCCAGCGCCAGCCGCGCGCGCGCGCGGATCAGCAGCCCGACCATGATGGTGATGTTGAGCGCGTTCCAGCCGAGGCCGTTGAGGAACGCCGCGGCGTATGAGCCGGTGGCATCGAAGATCACGCCCGACACCCAGCCGCCGAACGACATTCCGATCACGGTGGCAAAGATCACGATACCGACCCGGGTCGCCGCCACCTGCGCCGGCATCGTCTCGCGGACGATGATGGCGTAGCTCGGCACGATGCCGCCCTGGAACAGGCCGAACATCGCCGAGATGAGGTAGAGCGAGGTCAGGCTGTCGAAGAACAAATAGAACAGCAGCGCAACACCCTGCGCCACCGAACCGATCAGCAAGGTGGCGATGCCGCCGATCCGGTCGGCGAGAAATCCCGAGCCGATCCGGCTGATGATCCCGAATCCCAGCATCAGCGACAGCATTTCGGCGCCGCGCGCCACGCCATAACCGAGATCGCCGCAATAGGCGACGATGTGGACCTGCGGCATCGACATCGCCACGCAGCAGGCGATGCCCGCCAGCGACAGGATCGCTGTCAGCGCATTGGTCGAAAGCCGCAGATCGACGCGCGGCGGCGCGGCATTGACATGATTGCGTTGTACCCCCGCCCCGATCAGCAGGCGCAACGCCGTCAGCGCCAGCGTCATCGCCACCACGGTGAAAATGCCGACCGCGATATGGGTGGTGCGCCAGCCGGCCGATTGCATGCCCCAGTTCAGGATCGACGGCCAGATCGTGCCGCCGATGTAGTTGCCGCTGGCGGCGATCGCGACCGCGAGGCCCCGGTAGCGATTGAACCAGTGCGAGGCTTCCGCCATCAGCGGCCCGAAGGTCGCGGACGAGCCGAGACCAATGGCAAAATGCACCGCGATGAACTGCCAGATCGACGACGACAGCCCCGCGCCGATGTAACCGAGCCCGAGGATGCCGATCCCGAGCCCGATCGCGGTGACGATGCCGTAGCGGTCGGTGATCTTGCCGGTCAGCACGCCGCCGGAACCAAAGCCGAGCATGACCAGGGTAAAGGCCAGCGACGCGGTGCCGCGGGTCGCGGCGAACTCGGTCTGGACCACCGGCAGCGCCACCACCACCGACCACATCCCGACGCTGCCGAGCGAGCCGATCAGCACGGCCACCGCCAGCCGCGTCCAGGCCTGGCGCGAGTCGGGGATCAACGGGTTCGAATCGGGGGATAATTGAGAAGAAATTTCCACGGCGGCCGCAATCTCGGCGGCCAACGCCCTCAGGTCAAGCGCTATGGCGCGATATTGGGCATGCAGAAAGCAGCGGAATAGGGCAACCGACGCGGGTATGCCACACGCCGAGTCATTCCGGGGCGATGCAAAGCATCGAACCCGGAATCTCGAGATTCCCCGATGTGCAACTGCACATCTGAGGTTCACGCTTCGCGTGCCCCGGAATGACTTGGGTGTGTGTGGGAATGACGGTACGCGACCTAAAGACCGCCCCCCGTTAACCCTTTCCTAACCATAAACCGGGCAAAAATTGCCTAGTGAAGTCGAGTGTCGTCAGCCGCGTAAAACGGGGATCCCGTGGACGCCAGTGCGGTGCCTCACTTTCGGAACGGCGGTCCTTCGGCCGCCGCGCAGACGTCCGGCGGCCGCGGCCGCCAGACGCGGGGAGAGGCTGCGACCATGGTTGACGTCACGGCGGGTTCGGGCTCGGGGGCCGCGGGAAGCGGATTTCCCAGCCTCGGTGAAATCGGCAACATTCTAAAGCGCGGCGATCTCGCGCTGGCGTTCGGCATTCTCACCATCCTGGTGGTGCTGATCATGCCGCTGCCCTCGGTCGTGCTCGACCTGTTCCTGGCGATCTCGATCACGCTGTCGATCCTGATCCTGATGACCTCGCTGTTCATCCAGGCGCCGCTGGAATTCTCGTCGTTCCCGACCATCCTGCTGATTTCGACGATGCTGCGGCTGTCGCTCAACCTCGCCTCGACGCGGCTGATCCTGTCGCGCGGCCATGAGGGCACCGACGCCGCCGGCCACGTCATCCAGGCGTTCGGCAATTTCGTGATGGGCGGTAATTTCGTGATCGGAATTATCGTGTTCGCGATTCTGGTGATCGTGAACTTCGTCGTCATCACCAAGGGTTCGGGGCGTATCGCCGAAGTCGCGGCGCGCTTCCACCTCGACGCCATGCCGGGCAAGCAGATGGCGATCGACGCCGATCTCGGCGCCGGCCTGATCGACGAAAAGGTCGCCAAGGAGCGCCGCAAGGTGCTGGAAGACGAAAGCGGCTTCTTCGGCGCGATGGACGGTGCGTCGAAATTCGTTCGCGGCGACGCGGTCGCGGGCCTGCTGGTGGTGTTCATCAACATCATCGGCGGCATCATCATCGGCGTCGCCCAGCAGGGCCTCGGCTTCGCCGAAGCCGCCCAGACCTACACGCTTCTGACCGTCGGCGACGGCCTGGTCACCCAGATCCCCGCGCTGATCGTCTCGACCGCGGCGGGCCTTCTGGTCTCGAAGGCCGGCGTCAGCGGCGCCGCCGACAAGGCGCTGATGAAGCAGCTCTCCGGCTATCCGCAGGCCGCCGGCATGTCGGCCGGCGTGATGCTGGTGCTGGCGATGCTGCCGGGCATTCCGATGCTTCCCTTCCTGGCCCTGGGCAGCGGCGCGGCGTGGCTGGCGATTTCGGCCCGCAAGAAAAATCGCGTGGCCAAGGCGGCCGCGGCCACCGCGGCCTCCGCCCCGGCCGATGCCGCCGCCAAGGCGGCCGCCACCGCGGAGGAGCCGATCTCGAGCGCGCTCAAGATCGACGACCTCAAGATCGAACTCGGTTATGCGCTGCTGCCGCTGGTCAACGGCCCTGACGGCACCGACCGGCTGACCGAGCAGATCAAGGCGCTGCGCCGTTCGCTCGCGGTCGAAATGGGCTTCGTGATGCCCTCGGTGCGCATCCTCGACAACGTGCAGCTGGAAGCCAACACCTACATCATCAAGATCAAGGAAGTGGACGCCGGCAGCGGTCGGATCTGGCCGAACTCGTTCATGGTCATGGACCCCGGCGGCGGCCAGGTCGCGGTGCCCGGCATTCACACCACCGAGCCGACCTTCGGATTGCCCGCGACCTGGGTCGACGCCAGCCTGAAAGAGGAAGCGTCGCTGAAGGGCTATACGGTGGTCGATGCCGCGACCGTGCTCTCGACCCATCTCACCGAACTGCTCAAGAACAACATGTCGGACCTGTTGTCCTATGGCGAGGTGCAGAAGCTGCTGAAGGAACTGCCGAAGGAACAGGGCGAACTGGTCAAGGATATCGTGCCGACCCTGGTCACCGTTTCGGGCATTCAACGCGTGCTGCAATTGCTGCTGTCCGAACGGATCTCGATCCGCGACCTCTCGACCATTCTGGAAGGCGTCGCCGACGCGCTGGCGTTCTCGCGCAACCCCGCGACGATGGTCGAACACGTGCGCGCCCGCCTGGCGCGGCAGATCTGCGCGCAGAACACCTCGCACAACGGCTATCTGCCGCTGATCGCACTGTCCGCGAAATGGGAGCAGACCTTCGCGGAGTCGCTGATCGGCACGGGGGAGGAACGCAGCCTGGCCATGCAGCCTTCAAAGCTGTCGGAGTTCATGACCGTGGTGCGCGAAGCCTTCGAGCGCGCCGCGCGCGACGGCGAAGCGCCGGTGCTGGTGACGTCGGCATCGATCCGCCCCTTCGTGCGCTCGCTGGTGGAGCGGTTCCGCTCGCAGACCACCGTGCTGTCGCAGGCCGAAATCCATCCGCGGGCGCGGCTGAAGACGGTGGGCAGCGTGTAGCTGCGAAGTGGCGCGTTTGCAGCGTGGTAGGGCGGATTAGCGCAGCGTAATCCGCCGCTCCGCGCCAACCTTGCACGATCACTCTCGTTCACCGAAATCTCCACTCGCTTCGCTGTCGCCGGCCCAGTCTTCCGGAAATATTCCCGCCCGCACGTCACGATGAAACGAGGAATGCGGCCAATCGCAGACGCGTGTGACAAGCCCGTGTTTGAGCGGATTGACGTAACAATATTCGACATGACGCGCATAATCGGTCTCATCGCGGATCAAATGCTCCCAGAACCGACGTTGCCAGATGCCGCGCTCGTTGCGCGCGACGCGCACGGCGCTGCGCCGCTCCTGCTTCGGCAGCGCTTTGGCGAAATGGCTCTTGATCAACCGCCAGCGCAGTGAAAAGTCAGCATCGCCCGGCGGCAGCGTCCACACTGCGTGGATGTGATCTGGCAACACCACCACAGCATCGATGGCGAACGGATTGCGCTTGTGCGTTTGCTTCACGGCCGCGCGCAGCGCGTCAATGTGATCGACGAGCAGAGCTTTTCGACGCTCCAGCAGATTGACGGTGAAGAACCAGCACCCTCCAGGCACGAATGCACGACGATAGTTTGGCATCCGCGCAGATTAGCAATATCATGACGCCGCAGGCGAAGTATGTTTCGAACACAGCAATGGCGGATTACGCTGCGCTAATCCGCCCTACGGGCCTAGAGGCATCGTTGAAATGCCGGTCATGCCGGAAGGGCCGTCACGCGCCGCCTGTTCGCATGATCAAGCTGGCCGAACGGCGGGAGATCACGCCGTACAAATGGGTGCATCCGGATGAAGATAGATGATTGAATGAAAGAGGCCGCCAACTGAGGCGGCCTCTGTGTCGAGTATCAGCTAGAATACAACGGGCCATTACGAGAAACGCCGTCAGTTCCCGTATGATAAACCTGACCAACCGTTACTCCGGTCGTGGTCTGTCCGACAGCAATCGTGAAGCCCATCACGTTGATCTCAGCATATTTTGCAAGCTCTCCGCCAGCAACCATATCAAGTTCGTCGATGCTCAGTTCGCTATTTAGATTGGTCATGTCATTCCCCTGTGTTTGTCTGGGAGGGATCATTCCCTCTCATGCCAAGGTAGACGCGACGACACGAAAAGCCGTTCGAAGCCGATCAATGGCTGTGTGATATGCATCACTATCTATCGCACACCCACCTCCCATTTGGGGGTGTTCATATTTCGCTCTGCGAAACTTGGGCAAATTAGGCCACGGAATCAGGCTGGTCGGCCTGTCCAGTCTTCGCGTGAAAAATAACGCTTCACATCCGACCCAAATCACCGGCTTATTCTTGGCTATCCCGTCCCAAACGAGGGGCGTTTCGCGATCGTCACGAACGTGGAGCGGGAT
>JBDTKZ010000016.1:0-61135 GCA_039935075.1 Bradyrhizobium sp. | reverse complement strand
ATGACCGAACAGAAGACCCCCGGTAACGAAATTTCCGCTATCGTCGAACGTGCCGGCTGCCCGAAATAGGACGACGCAGCGGCGTGCTCACTGGCAGCTTTGCGTCAGAGCCCGTCGTAATCCCTCGACGGACGAATAAGCCTATGGAAAGGATCTACGTTGACCTGAAAGGGAGATGGTTGGCAGGCGAGCGGGATCGCGAACTTGCGCTCCGCTTGATGTACTTTTCGTGGATGCATTGGGCCGAGCCGCCGTTTGTGACCAGTTATGCTGACGATCCAAAGGCCCCCGACCTTTGGCGGGAGGCGTTTACCTATCTAGGCGGCGAAAGCTCTACAGACGCTGAGTTTTTGTATGTATCCGGCATCATGGCTGAGCTTTTCCCATGGGCTCTGGGTGACGAAATAGAATGGGAGCAACGCGGCGTGCAAATTCGGGCCCGTGCGAAAGAATTACAGCCTGACGGGATTACATCAGGTGTCTTCGATAATCGTGGCGACTATGGCGAATACTTCGCGCACCAGCTGCGCGGCGATTCGTTTCCCTATCTTAATCGGTCCGCTCAGGAATAGCCCGTAGGGTGGATTAGCGAAGCGTAATCCGCCGCTCACCCGCTGCGTCCCTACACTACCATTCTGCAATATGCCGAATTATCGTCGCGCGTTCGTTCCGGGTAGCTGCAGGTCGGCGTTCGCTTGGAGAGGCGGATTACGCTTCGCTAATCCGCCCTACGAGCTGTTCCTCGCAACCGCAGATATCTGCAAGCTCATTCCAAGCGTATATCACTCATATATCATGAGCAAGCCGGTAGGATGGTGGAGCCAACGGGTCCGGGCCTTCGCCCGATGATAAACTCCGCGATACCCATCACTTCGTCGCAGTAGGCTTGTCGTCGTCCAAATATGTTGGCGCGGCCGACCAATCCATTTTTGAGGGCAGAGATGGGTTGCGCAAGAGCCCAACCTATCCTGCGAACTGCTCGGGGCGGATCAAAAATTACCTCGTGTTCATCGACATCGAGGGCGATTTGCTCGCGCGCGGTCGCGCATATCGCGTGGAGCGAAAGACGTTGCGCAATCGGCGCGTGTATGTCTAATTGAGTTCGTGGGGCGAGGAAACAGCAAGGCATGCCAGTCGGTCGTTGTTTGCCGTCGAGTTGTAACTGAGCGCTTTCCAGTATCGAGACGGGGCATATGGTGAGGTCGAAAATCGGGGCGCTGCCCCTTTTGCTTGTCGGATTTTTGCTGTCGAGTTGCGCGAGTCCACGTGGCCTCGATGAACCGCCGTTACAAATCCCGGCATTGAAGCCGGGTTACGGCCGTGTCTACTTCATCCGACCGGGCGATTTTGGCGGGTCGGCTGTTCAGCCCGAGATTCGGATGAACAATGAAGTCGTCGGCCGGTCTGTGCCCGGCGGTTTCTCTTATGTCGACCGCCCCCCGGGGAAATATGCCGTAACAACGGCAACCGAGGTCGAGAATGTAGTTACGTTCCAATTGGCAGCGGGCGAGATGAAGTACATCAAGACAGCCGTGACACCCGGCATACTCGTCGGCCATGTCACGCCGACGCTCGAATTCCCTGAGCAGGGGCAATCCGACATAAGCCACCTCAGGTACGTCGGCCCCCAATTCTGATCCCTTGTGCGGGACACCATGTAAAGCGTCGCAGAGGCTTGTGGGGTGGATTGGCGAAGTGTAATCCGCCGATCACCCGCCTGCGTTCTTACATCACCTGCCATTCTGCAATATGCCGAATTATCGTCGCGCGTTCGTTCCGGGTAGGTCGGCGTTCGCTTCGAGCGGCGGATTACGCTTTGCTAATCCGCCCTACGGGCTTGCTGTCGTATTCCGCCGCTCCGGTTCGAAAAGGTGCGTCATAAACTCGCGATGGCGGACCACGCCTGCGGCCAACTCGATTCCACGGCCTCTGATCGCCTGCGCGAAAAATCTAATTTCCCGAAACAAATCAAACTGATTTGGGTCGTCAAGTCCGCGCACAAAAAATATTCTGCTTCACAACGAACCCAAATCACCGGCGTATCTTTGGGCGTCCTGTTCCGGCAAGAGGGGCGGTCGCGCGTCGTCACGAACGTGGAACAGGATGCGGTGGACGCGAGAGCGTCGGCACGCCAGAGCGATCGCAGGGCGGGTTGAACCTCGTGAGCGATCGCGGGCGCGCAGGACGAGCGGCGTTTGAGCGTACGGCAAAACCATGTGGTCCCGACACCCGTTGCTGGTGTCAAGTCGGCGGTGGCGAACTCAGACCCGACCGGGTCGAGCAAGCTATTTTAATCCGCCGACGACGGTGACAAGACGAATTCGTCGCCGAGGAGAGCGTGGCATAAGCCGTCAAGCCATTGCGCAGGGAATGCCGGATGCCTCCGCTGAACCTGTATGCTCGTGTGCGCATCTTCTTCGCGCACATTGGCGCACGAGACCGCGGCTGCAGCGCGCATCCCGGCATTCCCTGCGTCCCTCCTGGGGATCGCCTGCGTCCCTCCTGGGGATCGCACGGCACTCTCCGGTTTCGAGGGTGAACCCTTGGCAAGACTCGGGCACCTGGGGCCGCGAGATCGCGAAGCCGTGTCCGGCCGCGTGTTTGCACTTTCGCTTGGATGGAGCCTTGGTGGGCACAGACCAAGTCGGCAATAGGGAGGAATCCAAGTCATGACGACCCGCCGTGATTTTCTCAAGGCAGGGGCGGCCACAGCGATGTTATTCGATCGTCACGCCGATATTTGCGTTCACGCTGCCCTGACATCGGCGAGGAAGCGATTGACCTGCCCGGCGAGATCCTTCGACTGCTGCGACAGATGTTCGGCCGCGCCCAGCACCTGGGTCGCCGCGGCGCCGGCGTCGGTCGCAGCTTGCTGAACGCCCGAGATGTTCGAGGTGACGTCCTGCGTGCCGCTGGCGGCTTGCTGGATGTTGCGGGCGATTTCGCTGGTTGCCGAACCCTGTTCATTGATCGCCGACGCGATCGCGCTGCCGATCTGATCGATCTCGGTGATGACCTCGATGACATTCTTGATCGCCACCAGCGTTTCGTCGCTGGCGCCCTGGATCGCGGCAACCTGTTCGGAGATCTCGGTTGTCGCCTTCGCGGTCTGGCCGGCCAGCGATTTGACTTCGGAGGCAACCACCGCGAAGCCCTTGCCGGCCTCGCCGGCGCGCGCGGCTTCGATGGTCGCGTTGAGGGCGAGCAGGTTGGTTTGCGCGGCGATGTTCTGGATCAGCGTCACGACGTCGCCGATCTTCTGCGCGCCGGTGGCAAGAGACTGCGCGATATCGCCGGTGCGGCGCGCGTTATCGACCGCGCGGGCGGAAATCTGGGCGGATTGCGCCACCTGGCGGCTGATTTCGGTGATCGAGGAGGTCAATTCCTCGGTGGCGCTGGCGACCGTCTGCACGTTGGCGGTGGTCTGCTGGGAGGCGTTGGCGACCACCCCGGCCTGCCGGTCGGTGGCGGCCGCGGTCGACGACATCGAGCGCGCGGTCGCTTCCATCATCGAAGACGACGACGACAGCCCGCTGACGAGTTCGCTGACCTTGGACTCGAAGGATTTCGTCAAATCATCGAGGGCGCGTGCGCGGCGCATTTTGATGTCGTTCTCGGCGGCCTGCTCCGCCGACAGGCGGTCGGCCTTGATCATGTTGTCCCTGAATACCTGGACGGCCGCCGCCATCGCGCCAATCTCGTCATGGCGGTCGCTGGCCGGAATTTCTCCGGCCATGTCGCCGGCCGCGAGCCGCGACATCGAGGCGGTGATATCGACGATCGGCCGGCAGATCCGGCGGCGCACCATCATCACGAGGCCGGCGCTCACGGCGATGACGGCAAGCAGGCCGACGAGGGCAACCAGAAAGCTGAACCGGGCGACGGAATAGGCGTTGCCGAGGATTTCCTCGGCATTGTCATACAGCGCGTTACGTACGGTGATGATCGCGCCCAGCCCGCGCTGCGATTCAACAAAAAAAGTGTCGACATCGTGCTCATACTGGCCGCTGACGGCGCCCGCCTTGACCAGCTTCAACTCCTGGCCGAAGCGATCGACATAGGCGTCCTGCATGTTGCCGAGCGCCGCCTCGACATTTTTCGGGGTCGATGGATTGCCGCGCAATTCCATCAGCGAGCCCAGGATCTGGTCGGTTCGCCCCTGCGAGCGGCTCAGTTCCATGCGTTCCGCTTCGGTCGCCACGCGCTTGGCGCCCACGAGATTCTTGTGAAGACTGGCGTTGAGGCCGCCGATGTCGCGCAGCGCCCACGCGACATTGGCATAGCTCGATTGTCGATAGGCATCGCCATTCAGGATGGCCATCCTGCGAACCTGCTCGTCGAGCAAGGCAGTGATGGCACCGTTGAAGACTGCGTTTTCGGAGACGATCTTTTTCGCGGCGTCGCGGCGAGCTTCCGCCGGGCCGTCGATGGCCTTGTCGATGGCGGTGCGAAGGGCGTCAAACTGCGTCTTGAGTTCGCCCATCCTGGCAACAATGGCCGTGCTGTCGTCGAGCGCATCGGCCAGCGTCGTTCGGATATGTACCATTTTTTCGACGGCGGCGTCGGTCTGCTTGCGGTAATTACCGAGTTCGGAGCGTTGCTTGTCCTGGACCGCCGGGGGCCCGAACAGGATGTTGGTGGCGAAACCCCGTTCCGGATTGAGATAGCGCGGAATGTCTCCGACGGTCCGGACGATTTCCAGGCGCTTCTGCGCATCCGAAATCTTGTTCATCGTGTCGTGCTTGGTGGCAGCCACGTAGACAGCCAGCCCGCCGCCGACGGCCGACAGCGAGAGGATAACGGTCGTCAGTAAGGTACCGATTTTCATGGGAATGCCAGTCGAATACAGGGATGGGAGCTGGGGGAGGGAACTCCCGGTCACGATAGGGCAGTTCTCCTAACCTGCCATTAACGCTGGTTTTTTTCGGTCATTTCGGAAATGGAGCCGCGAACGCCTCCACTCCTTGCAAACAACAATCTCGTGACCGGCCGCGTGCCGGCAGCTGTCTTGCTGCACGCGCCGGGAATGGCATACGTTATGCCTGAATCTGGCCATCCGCCGGCCGCGGCGGAATTCCAAACAAAAACAGCATGCCTTGGTGGGCACAGACCAGGCCGGCAATACGGAGGAACTCGAATCATGACCACTCGCCGTGATTTTCTGAAAGTTGGAGCGGCCACAGCCGTTACCGGCGTCGTGTTCTGTGGTTGCGGTCTGCTGCGGAGTGCTCACGCTCAGCAGCCGGTCCGCCAGAAGCTGCCCGTTATGGTCGGCGGCAAGCGGGTCAAAACGATCGACGTGCACGCCCATTGCGTGATTCCGGAAGCCAGCAAGCTGCTCGGTGTCGGCCCCTCATCCGCGGCGACGGTCAGAGGCGCCGACGAGGTCGCGATCGACATCAACAAACGCCTTGCCGCCATGGATGGCCAGGCCGTCGACATGGAGGTGCTGTCGATCAACCCCAATTGGTACGGTCGCGACCGCGATCTGGCGGCGCAGGTCGTCAAGCTTCAGAACGAGAAGCTCGCCGAACTCTGTGCTTCAAAACCCGATCGCTTTGCCGGTTTCGCCTCGCTCACCCTGCAGGCGCCCGATCTGGCGGTGCAGGAACTGGAAACCGCGATCAAGCAGCAGGGACTGAGGGGCGCGGCGATCGGCGGCAATGTCGGCGGCGTGGCATTTTCCGATCCGAAGTTTCATCCGGTGTTGGCCAAGGCGGAAGAGCTTGGTGCAACCTTGTTCATCCATCCGCAGGGCATTCCCGAACTCAACAAACTGGTGGCCGGCAATGGCTGGCTTTCGAATGCGATTTCGTACATGACGGATACCACGATCGCATTGTCGCATATGATTTTCGAGGGCACGTTCGATCGCTTCTCCAAGCTGAAAGTGATTGCCGCGCATGGCGGTGGTTACCTGCCGTCGTACGCCGACCGTTCCGACCATGCCTGCCTGGTCAATCCCGGTGGATGCAACCCCGATATCAAGCTGAAGAAACAGCCGACGGAATATCTCAAGCAGATCTATTTCGATTCGCTGGTCTTCACGCCTGAGGCGATCCGTCATCTGGCGGCGCAGGTTGGCGCCGGACAACTGGTGCTCGGCAGCGACTATCCGTTCCCTTGGCAGCTCCAGCCGGTCGACCATATTTTTGCCTGCACGTCGCTGAGTGACGACGAAAAGGCCGATATCCTCGGACGCACCGCATCGAAGCTGCTCAATTTCGAGACGTAGTACTGTGGGTTGATTGGTTAGGCTCTACGTGATCGCGGAGGCCGCCGAAATGGGCAGCCTCCGCGCGTGCAAGGTGCGATTTGCCACGTTGATGACGCTTGGTAACAACGCGTGCTTCCAGGTTTCATGTTCCCTGGAACCACGTCGCTGCCGGTTGTCGGCATATTGCCGCTCTCCGATGGGCATCCTTGTCGCTGAATGGGAGAAGAGCCAATGAACGTTACATATCGAACCATCGCGGTTGATGACGTGGAGGTATTCTATCGGGAGGCCGGCCCGGGGAACGCGCCTGTGGTGCTGTTGCTTCATGGTTTCCCGACCGCCGGCCACATGTTTCGGGATTTGATTCCGCAACTGGCGGCCCGCTATCGTGTGATAGCGCCGGACCTTCCGGGCTTTGGCAACACCAAGGCGCCGCCGCGCGGGAAGTTTGACTATACGTTCGACAATCTTGCAAAGGTGATTGAGGGCTTTGTCGAGAAGCTCAAGCTCGATCGCTATGTACTCTACGTGTTCGATTATGGAGCGCCGACCGGCTTCCGCATCGCGCTCGCCCGTCCCGAACGTGTGGCGGGGATCATCAGCCAGAATGGCAATGCCTATCTGGAAGGGCTAAGCGACGCCTGGGGTCCGTGGCAAACCTATTGGCGCGAGCCGACGCCAGAGCATCGTGAGGCTTGCCGGGACTCGCTTTCGCCGGAGGTCATTCGCGGCTGGCAATACCTGACGGGCACCGACCCCAGCCGGCTTTCGCCTGACGGGTATACGCTGGATATCGCCTATATGGCCCGGCCCGGCGCGGATGAGATCCAGCTCGACCTGATTCTTGATTATCGCAGCAATGTCGCGCTCTATCCGTCGTTCCAGGCGTATTTCCGCGAACACCAGCCGCCTTTCCTGGCGACATGGGGCAAGAACGATCCAGCTTTCATCCCCGCGGGCGCCGAGGCCTACCGACGCGATTTACCGAAAGCCGATGTGCATTTGTTCGATACCGGGCATTTTGCGCTGGAAACCCATGCCGACGAAATTGGGCAACTCATCCTGAAATTTCTCGATACCGTTACCTTCTAGATCGCCGCGGCGCTCGTTCTATCTCCGATGATCCGGCTGTGCAGCGCGATCCCCTTAAGCTAAGGAAGGCAACCAGCACGTGGCTCAAGGAGACGACGGCGATGGCGGTGCGCGGCAGCAAACGCAAGATGGTCCCCGCGCGCAGCCTTGCCAAAGCCAGCAATCGCGACAAGCTGACCATCGATTTCGCGCACTATCTGCCGACGGTGCTCTCCAGCCTGGTAGCCAAATTCCGGGCGAACGCGAATGTGTTCTTCACCGCGAGTTATGGCGTGTCGCTGGCCGAATGGCGGATATTGTCGTTTCTCGCCGAGCACGGCCCGGCCAGCGCCTACGACATCTGGACCAGGTCCGGCCTCGACAAGGCCGTGGTCAGCCGCGAGAGCAGCGCGCTTGCCGGCAAAGGATTGGTCAGGATCGAGGCGGTCAAGGGCGATGCCCGCAAGCGCTCCGAGATACGGTTATCGCGAACGGGAACGGAGTTGCTGGATCGAAGTTTCAATGAGGTCGTGCTGCGGCACGATAATCTGACCGCTGGTCTGGACACCAAATCGATCGAGACGTTCTTGCGTGTCGCCAAGCATCTGGAAGACCGCATCGCCCATATGGGTGAAACGTCGTCGCTGCCTTTTTCCGGGCATGCGCCGGTCAAGCGTATCGCCAAACGCGCATAGCGGCGCTCGCCGCCAATGTCGGCGGCTTCTCAGACCTGCATCGCCGCCATCACGCTATCGTCCTCGTGGAACAGTTTTTCGCGGTCGAGCACCACCTGATGGGCCCGGATGCGGTAGAGACGATTTTCGCGCGTCGGCAGCGGTCGCTCGCCGGTCTCCTGGAATTTGCGCGCTTCCGCCATCAGGCGCCGGCGCATCTTGACGATAGCGATGTCACTGGTTCCCAGATGCTCCTGGGAGCGATCGACGATCGGCCCGGCTGATTCCGTCACCATCGCATCCTGGGCGCGAATGCCCTCGATGCCGGTAAAGGACAGCGTCTTCTGCGCCTGGCGATCGATCCCGTAATCATTGGCCCTGGTTTCGGTTGGAATGGTGGTGCCGGGGACGACCCTGCGGTGGGTATTTTCGCCGTTGCGCCATGCCCGCACTTCCTCGGTGCCGAGCGGGCGGTCGCGCCGGAAGCTGACCGCGATCACCCAGCAATGGGTGTCGTCCTTCGGCACCCACATCCGCGTCATCAAGGCCGAGCCGGGCGACGGCGTGATCATGGTGTAGAACGGCAGCAGGAACTGATTGAGCCGCCAGTAGGATTTGTTGTCGTCGACATTGCGTTGCGATGCCGCGATGAAACCGTAATCGGTGTCCTTGACGTGCCAGCGCGGCGAACGGTCCTCCTGGAAGTAACTCCCGGTCAGGGCCTGGTTATTGTCGTCGAGCTTGTCGATCCGGCGGTGTAGAAAGCTGACATGCGAGGCATCGAGTTCGCCTTCCATGGCCTGGATCGAATTGCATTCCTGCTCCCAGCGCGAGGCGAACAGATGGCCCTCCGGCAGATCGAGCCATTCAAAATCCGGCATCGCCGCGATCGTGGCCTGATCGCCCATGAACACCCAGAGCAGGCCGCCGGCTTCGCGCGCCGCATAGGCGCGCGCCTTGACCTTGCGCCGGTAGTCGCTTTCCGGTGGTTCGCTCGGCATCTCCACGCAGTTGCCGTCGGTATCGAACTTCCAGCCATGATAGACGCAACGGATGCCGCACTGCTCGTTGCGGCCGAAAAAGAGACTGGCGCGGCGGTGCGGACAATGCTCGTCCATCACGCCGATCTTGCCATCGGTGGCGCGGAACACGACGAGGTCCTCGCCGAGCAACCGCAACCGGACCGGGGCCTCGTCGCGATCGGGTACCTCGCTCTGCACCATCGCGGGAATCCAGAACGAGCGCAGATATTCGCCCATATGGGTCTTGCGGTCGGTATGGGTGAGCTTCTCGTTGTCTTCGGAAGACATCATCTGGAAGTCTCCAGGGCTTGTTGGGCTTCGTTGTTGAGCTTCGCTGTTCGATATCAATCGACGGAAATGCCCGATGTCGACGCAATCTCTCGCCATTTTTCGATCTGCTTGCGAATGAGATCGTCGAACTCCGGCGCGGTCGAGCCGACCGGATCCATGCCCAGCACGGTGGCCTTCTCGGCAAATTCAGGTGAGCGAATATAGCCGGCGAGATCAGCCGAGAGCTGGGACACAAGATTGTCGGGCGTCCTCGCCGCGACGACCACACCGAAGATCGAATTCGCCTCGTAACCGGGAAAGGTCTCACCGATGCGCGGATATTGCGGCGCGTTGGGAATCCGCGTGGCGTTGGCGACGCCGATCACCTTGAGCTGTTTGGCTTCGACATATTGCTGCACCGAGTGCCAGATATCGAACATCAGCGGCACGCGGTTGGCGAGTACATCGATCAGCGCCGGTGCACTGCCATTATAGGGCACGTGAAGCATCTTGATGCCGGCGACCCGTTGCAACAACTCGCCGGCCAGATGCGTCGATGTTCCGGTACCCGGCGAGGCAAAGGCCAGGGGCTCGGAAGAGGCGTGAGCCGCCTTCAAAAGACCGGCGAGATCGTCGGCCGGGAAGGCCGGGTTGGCAACCAGCACCACATGCGCCTCGGCGAGTTCGGTGATGCCGCGGAAATCGCGCAAAGTGTCGTAAGGCAGCTTCTTGCGGATCGCGGGATTGATGGTGTGGGCTGAAATGACGAAACCGAGCGTGTAACCGTCCGGCTGCGAGCGCGCCACCTCGGCGGTGCCGGCAATTGTTCCGGCGCCGGGCCTGTTCTCGACCACCACGGGCACGGACCATTTCTTCGACATCGCATCGCCGACCAGCCGCGCCACAACGTCGGTCGGTCCGCCTGCCGTAAAGGGAACGATGAACCGCACATTGCTTGCGGGAAATTTACTGTCGGCCGAGGCGCGCGAAACATAAGGCAGGCCAAGCGAGGCGCCAATCGTGGTGGCGAGGCCTGCGATGACTTCTCTTCGACGTAGCATGACAACCCCTGTGGCAGAACGAGGCCGGCACGGAGGAGGCGATCTCCGTACCTGCCCGCGCAACCATATGGTTGTCATGTCACCTATATCAAGCAAATGTTTGTTTGCGGCGCAGCATGGGCATTACTGCGCGATCCATCGCGAATGGTTTTGCTCCTTGCGGGATCCTTGCCCGGCAAGGCCGAGCAGGGGATCGCGACCCTCGAGCTTCAGCAACCGGTCCTTGGCTTCCAGGCCTCCGGCAAAGCCGGTTAGCTTGCCGCTGGCGCCGATCACGCGATGACAGGGCGCAATGATCGAGATCGGATTTCGGCCGTTGGCGGCGCCGACGGCGCGGGATGCATCGGGCCGGCCAATCTGCCTGGCGATTTCGCCGTAGCTGCGGGTTTCGCCAAACGGAATCGTCAGCAGCGCCGCCCACACGCTCTTCTGGAATTCAGTTCCGTTGAAATCCAGCCGCACCGTGAACTTCTTCAGCCTGCCGTCGAAATAGGCCTTCAACTGTCGTTCGGTCTCTTTCAGGAATTTGTTATCCGGATCCGGCTTCATCGGACCAAGACGAACGCGCCGCGGATCGTCTTTTTCCCAGAGGATCGCGGCGAGGCCGTTCTCGCTGGCCACCAGTTTCAGCCTGCCAAAGGGCGAGCCGATCGTCTTGTAAAAATAATTCGTCTCTTTCACGACAACCCTCCTGCGGCCGCTATTTGCATTCGCATAATCTGGGCTTGTCAGCGACTTTCCGCCACCCGAAACCCGACATCAAGGGTCTCTAGACGCGCGGGCGGAGCGAGCGCTGCATATCCATCGAGTAGGTATAGCGCCCCTCGGGGTGCGTGGTGACGGTCACCTCGAACAACTCTTCCTTCATGCCATAATACCGGCGCACGACGGTCAGGGCAGGGGAACCGGTTTTGACCTGCAGCGCCTTGGCCAATGCGGCAGGCATTCCGCGGGCGAAGATTTCCATTTGGGCATATTCGGTGGTCTGGCCATACATTTTTGCGATCTGTTCGTGTACGGGCGCGCGGCCGTGGTCGCTGCGTTTCACCACGCCGGCGAACTTCCGCAACACGTAGATCTCGGTCCAGCCGAGCGGCGCTGCGAATTGGTCGGCGCGGCGGAGGGACTCGATCAGGAACCAGTGCTTACCGGGTTCGCATTTCAGCAATGCGGCAAGCGTGCGGTCCGCGACGATCTCGCCGCTCCTGACGACATCGCGGTAGGTTTCGTTGGAATATCTCAGCCACTCTCCGAGCGACTTGACGCTGTGGGTGAACAGCACGGGAGGCTCGGTTGCGATGATCACGGAGCCGAGCCCGGCGCGCCGCACAATCAAACCCTGGTCCATCAGGATCCGCAGGGCTTCGCGAACGGTCTGACGGCTGGCCGAATGCTGCGCCATCAATTCGGTTTCGGTCGGCAGCAGGTTTCCGACCGGGTATTTGCCGAGCCGGATTTCCTTTTGCAGCCGGGTGGCGATGTCGCGGTAGCGCGATGATTTCGGCTTGCGAGGTCTATCGGCCATGGCAGGCCACGGGTTGTCCCAACGCCATCGATTCGAGCGCAGCCTCGAACGCCGACAGCGTCGCGAGCACCTCATTGCGTGGCACCGGGAATGGATGTTTGCTTTCGATCGAATCCGCAAATGCGGCCAGTTCGGCCGACAACACGTCGATCGCGGGGTAGCTCATCGTCTTCGGCTTACTGCCGGACGTCCGCAACACCAGCGTCACCTCGTCGAGCACTTCCGCCGATCCTTTTGTTCCGAACACATGAACCCGCCAGTAGAACGGGGTTGCGCGCACCGTTGCCAGCGTTCCGGTGACGCCATTGGCGAAATCGATCGCGAGCACGGATGAATCCCGCGGTGGCGGCCCGGCTTCACGGGAGTTGAAGCGCGCATAGACCTGGCTGATAGGGCCGACCAGGCTGACCAAGGCATCGAGCACGTGCAAGCCCGCGCCGGTCAGCCCGCCGCCGGGAGATTCTTCGGGAGACAGCCGCCACCCCTCGGTAACTTTTTCCGAATTTTCGTTGCTGTTGTGGCCTTCGACATGAAGGATGGTGCCGAGTTCGCCGCCGGCGACGACCGTGCGAAGCGCCTGCATCGAGGGCCAGAACCGGCGGTTATGGCCGACAGCAAGGACCACATTTGAATCACGGCAGGCGTCAAACATGCGTTCGGCGTGATCGCGATGCAGCGCCAGCGGCTTTTCGCAGAACACATGCTTCCCCGCCGCGGCGCTGGCGATCACCTGATCCAGGTGCAGCGAATGCGGCGTCGCCAGCAGCACGGCCTCAATGGCACGGTCGCCAAGAACGGCATTGAAATCGTCGGTCAGGCCTAGCTGATGTTCGCTACAAAAACCCCGCGCGCGATCAAGGTCGGTCTCGACGGCCCGGATCATGTTTAGTCGGCGGCTGCCACCGGCCGCTTCAACAAGATTGCGGCCCCAGCGGCCCAGCCCGACGATCGCGCAATTAATCATCTGGAATCCTCGATCCGGCGACGTGATGGCCGGACGGCTTCGATCACAGCGGCGCTGTCGCTATCAGGCCCTTCCAGCGCGATGGCGGTGCGAAGCAGGGCAGCCTGAGTTGAGGTCATGGGTAGCCACAGGTTTTGGCGTTTGGCTTCGGCGAGGATTAGCTCGGTATCTTTCAATGTCTGCGAAATATGCGATTGCGGCGAAAAGTCCCGCGTCAGCATTTTTCGCCCTTTGGTGTCCATGACCCGGGAATAGGCCGCGGACCTTTGTGCGGTGGCAAGGAAGGCCGCTGCATCCAGGCCCAGACCTTCGGCAAAGGCAATGCCTTCGGCCAGCGCCGCCCGGTTGTTCTGCAGGATCAGGTTGAGCGCGAGCTTGGTTCGGCTGGCGTCACCGATGTTTCCGACGTTTTCCCGTCGCGGACAAAGAATATCAAGGATGGCGCTTGCGGCTTCGATCGCCTCGGGGCGACCGGCGATCAATGCCATGGCCGTGCCGTCTCGTACTTCGGCGCTGGTGCCGGATATCGGGGCTTCCACCAGTACCAGGCCGGCGTCATCGGCGCGTTTCGCTATTAGGGTGATCTCGTCCGGGGCGCATGTGGTGGTGCAGATCATGACGGTCTGCGCGAGCTTTTCGCTGCGCTTCAGCTCGGCGAGCACGGATTCAACCTGATCCGCGTTGTAGACCGCGACAACGATCGTGCGACAGCGCGCGGCGAGTTCACTGACGGATATGGCCAGTCCGCCGCCTTTGGCCTTCAACGCCTTGCAGCGGCCGGCGTCGATATCGAATCCGGTCACGGAAATCCCGGCATCGATCAGCCGTGCGGATAACACGCTTCCCATCAGGCCGAGCCCGATCATTCCGACTGGCGTAGGAGCTATCATGAGCGCGACCGCGTTCCAGGCTATTGGGGCTCGATTCCGGCAGCCTTGGCATCGGCCGTCCAGCGGACGATTTCGCTTTTGATGAAGCTAGCAAATTCAGCCGGCGGCATCGTCGAAACGATCACGCCGACACTGGCGAGCTTTTGCCTGGTCTCGGGCATCGACAGGAACTTTTCGCTCTCCGCGTAGAGCTTGTTGACAACAGCGTCGGGCGTATTGGCGGGCGCCAGCAGCCCGTACCAGATCGTCGCCTCGAAACCCGGCATGGCTTCGGCAAGCGCGGGGAGACCGGGCGTCAGTTCGTTGCGCTTCGGCGACGTCACGCCAATGCCGCGAAGCGTGCCACCCTTCATTTGCGGCACGGCCAGTGAGAGATCGGCAAAAGTGAGGTTGATCGCACCGGCCATCACGTCCGTAACCGCCTGCGGCACGCCGCGGTAGGATGCTGCGATCACCGAGAGACCACCCCGCGACTGCAATTGCCCGATCGATATTTGCGACGCGCCCGAGCCGTAGCCGGCGGTGAGATTGGGATGCGCCTTCGCATAATCGAGGAACTGGGGGATGTCCTTGGCAGGGAAATCCGGCTTGACCAGCAGCACCATCGCGGTGGTGATGGTCCTGATCACGGGCGCGAAATCCTTGATCGGATCGTAGGGAAGGTTTTTGAGCATCGCGACGTTCGCCGCCTGGGTGGTGTTGGTTCCCATCAGCAGCGTGTAACCGTCGGGAGCGCTACGCGCCACCTCCACCGCGCCAATGCTGCCGAGCGCACCGGCGCGATTTTCGATCAGGACGGTCTGGCCGAAAGCCTCCTGCAGATGCTGGCCCAGCATGCGCGCGACCTGATCGGGGCCGGCACCGGCGGGGAACGGGACCACGATCTTGATTTGCCGGTTGGGATAACCGCCGTCGGCCGCGAAGGCTTGGGGCATCGCCAATCCGAATAACAGCAGGCTGGCGAGAACGCGCAATCTCAACGTCATATCCATTACCTCCGACATCAAGTTTATTTATACGGACAAAGTCAGACAAAAAGCAATATTGGTCCCGTCAGGAGCGGCTTTGACGATTGAATCCGTTCCTGTTTATCCGTATAAATTGGCATCCGAGCCTGGGTGAGGTCGATATAGTGGATACCAGTGATTTATATGCGCGCGGTCTGCGGCGGCGCAAAAAGATGTTCGGCGATGCGGACGTCGAGAAGCGGATGGCCGCCGCCGGCGAATTCGGGGCGCCGCTTCAGAACGTGATCAACGCCTATGTTTATGGCGATGTCTGGGAACGCGACGGTCTTGCGGACAGCATTCGCAGCCTCGTCATGCTCGGGATCACCGCGGCCAGCGGCAAGCCCACGGAATTCGCTGTTCATGCCAAGGGCGCACTGGCGAATGGATGCACGCGGGCGCAGGTGCAGGATGTGCTGCTGCTGATTGCGATGTATTGCGGCATTCCGGCCGCGATCGAACCCAACCGACTTGCCGCGGAAATTTTCGGCCAGGACCCGCCATCGGCCGATGCCGCGAAATCCTGACGGCAAAATCCTCGTGGTAAAATCCTGGTAGAATGAATCGATGAAATCCGTTCCGACTGTTGACGCCCACCATCACATCTGGCGGCTGAACGACCTGAAATGGCTGTCGGGACCGCGGGTATCGCGCATCTTCGGGCCATATCAGCCGATCTGCCGCGATTACCCGATCGAGGAATACCGTGACGACATCGCGGGTTGCGACATCGTCAAATCGATTTACATCCAGACCAATTGGCCCGCGGACAAAAGTTACGACGAAGCGTTATGGGTCCAATCGGTCTCCGACAGGACGGGCTGGCCACATGCCAATGTCGCGCACGTCGATCTCGCTGACCCCGATGCCGGTTCGCTGATTGCGCAACTGGCGAAATTGCCGGCGACGCGCGGCATTCGGCAGCAGCTGCATTGGCATGGCAATCCGCAATATTCCTTTGCGCCGACCCCCGATATGATGAACGGCGCCGCGTGGCGACGCGGTCTCGCCATGCTCGCGGGTCATGGCCTGCTGTTCGAGATCCAGATCTTCGCGAGTCAGATGGCGGACGGCGCCAAACTGGCCAGGGCGTTCCCGGACACGACCTTCGTGCTCGAGCATGCCGGCATGTTGGAGGATATGTCGCCTGAGGGATTGCTGCTCTGGCGTGACGGGTTGAAGGCATTGGCGGACTGTCCGAACGTCAATGCCAAGCTTTCGGGGCTCGGTACGTTCGTCCATGCCTGTCGCGAGGATCTGATGAAATTCATCGTGACCGAGGCGGTCGCGATCTTCGGTGCGGATCGCTGCCTGTTCGGCAGTAATTTTCCGATCGAAAAGCTCTGGACCGATTACGAGACGCTCTATCGCGCGTTTCGGAATGCGATCGCCGGTTTCAGCGATCGCGAGCAGGCGGCGATCCTGCACGATACCGCGGCGCGGCTGTACCGGCTTGGTTGAAGCTGCGCTGCCCTCAGCGCCGCTTGCCGTCGCTCACCTTGATCCAGGTCGCGAACGCCGGCAATGCGCGCGCCCTGAGATCGGCCGAGATGGCGATGGTTTCCAGCGCACGCGCCACCATGACACGACCGCCTGATGTCGCGGACGCCGGCGCAAAGTGCGCGAGCTCGGCGGCGTGGTCCTCGTCGCTGAAGCTGGTCATGAAACTCGGGATGAACTCGTCTCGGAACGAGGGGCCCTGCTTGGCGCTGAGGGCATCCAGGTTCTGTTGTACGAAATCCCATGCCAGATCGGGCTGCTGGCCGACCCCACCCACTGTGGCAATCACGCCATCGACGATGGTAATCGGCAATTCATTGGTCAATGTCAGCGCCAGTGTGTCGCGCGCCAGCGCCGGATCGCGCGCGCAGGCGGCGGCGTAATAATAGCGCACGCGGTCGGTCGTCACCGTGCTTTTGCTCGCAAGCGCCAGCAGCGTGTCGTAGTTGGCGCGATTGGCGTTGACGCCGATGACATGGGTGACGGCATCGCGCAACGCGGCTGGAAGCGATTGTGGGTTCTGCGTAAAGTTGGTGAACCGTCGTTGCGCTTCGGCGATGATATCGGGGTCGCCGAATTCGCCCAGCACCTGAATGAGCTTGCTGCGCAACAACGCCCCTTCACCGTTCGCAGGATCCGCTGCGTCCCAACCCAGCCGATCGAATAAAGGATGTAATCGGGCGCGCGCATATGTCTCCAGCGCCGGGCGCTCGGCGCGGCCTCGGGCGAGACGATCGAGCCCGATGAAGGCATCGATCGCCTGATCCCACACGACGCGGCGATCCCCGACATCGATCTTTTCGACCAGTTCAAGATACGACGGCAGCTCGGCGCGACCTGCCTGCACCAGCGCCCAGCTATCGGAGAGCAGATTGACGCGATCTTCCGGCGCCATCGCCGCCAGCGATTTCGCCAGCGCGGCGCGGATGTTGGGGCCGTATTCGACCCGGTAATAACCGATATCGCCGAGATTGACCTTTATCGCCTCGCCACAGGATCCCGCAGCGATTTCAGCGCTTCCCTTGAGCAGCAGCGTTTCCGCCGGTCGCGTTGGCTGCACTGGTCCGACAGTAACAGGGACCTGCCAGCTTCGCGGCGACAGGGCCTTGGCGTCGTCGGTGGACGCGGTCGCCGCGGGCGCGATGACAAATCGCTCCTGCCGCAGCGTCAGGGTTTGGGTAGCGCCGTCGCAGTGGGTCTCGGCCACGATCAGCGGCACACCAGCCTGCTCGGTAAACGACGCCGCGATGCCCGTTACCGGCTTGCCGGCCGCGCCTTCGAGCGCCTGCCATAGATCGGCGGTGGTGGTGTTGCCATAGGCGTGGGCGGCCATGTAGCTGCGAATGCCGTCCCGGAACGTTTGATCGCCGAGATAGCTTTCGATCATCCGTATCAGCGCCTGGCCCTTGTTATAGGTGATGCCGTCAAAGGCGGTGGTGGCCTCGCTCTGGTCGGCGACCGGTTGCTGGATCGGATGCGACGTGCGCCGGGCGTCGAGGACCATGGCGTATTGCTTCTGGCCATATCCATTGAGCCATGTGCGCCATTCCGGATAGAAATGCTCCGCGGCCTTTTCCTGCATCCAGCTGGCAAAGCCCTCGTTGAGCCAGAGGTTGTCCCACCAGCCCATGGTGACGAGATCGCCAAACCATTGATGCGCCATCTCGTGCGCGAGCACGCTGAAGATGCCGCGTCGGGCGGTATCCGCGTTGGTGGCGGGATCGAACAGCAGCCGGGTTTCGAAGAAGGTGATGCCGCCCCAGTTCTCCATGGCGCCGCCGAAGCCGCCGGGCACTGCGATCAAATCAAGCTTGGGCAATGGATATTTCACGCCGAAATAGTCGTTGTAGTAACCCAACAATCTCACCGCATTTTCGAGCGCGAAGCGTCCATATTGGCTTTTGCCCGCGGTGGTAACGACGCCGACCGTGGTGTCATCAGCCTGCGCCGTGATCCGCTCCAACTCGCCCGTGGTCAGCACGAATAGGTAGCTCGACATTTTTGGCGTGGCTGCGAAAGCGACCTGCTTCATATCAGGCGCAACCGGCTCCTCGCGTGTCACCGGCATGTTGCTCACCGTCATGAAGGCGCGGGGCACCGTCACCGTCAATGCAAACGTGGCTTTAAAGGCGGGCTCGTCCCAGCATGGGAAGATACGTCTGGCGTCGGCCGGCTCAAGCTGACTCGAGAGCAACCGCTTGGTGCCCTGGCTGGTCGGGTAGTCGACGAAAAAAAGACCTCGCCCGAAACTGTTGATCCGCGCCGCAAAGCCGATGCGCAGCCGGTGCGCGCCTGCCGCGAGCGGTTGCGGAAAGGTCAGCGTCGCGGCTTCGGTTGTGCCATCCAGCGCGATGTCGGCGCGTTGCGCATCGTCGTCGATGCTGGCTGCGCTGAACGATATATCGACCGCGTTGAGGATCAATCGCGCGGTGGGCTCGCGCACCTCGATATCGATGACTTCGCTACCTGCAATCGTGAGGTGTTCGAGATCCGGCGTCAGCTGGATCGCGTAATGGACGGGAATAACCGTCTTCGGCAGTTTGCCCGGCGTGCTATCAAAGGAATAATTCGATTCAGCGAAGGCGCTGCCGGATGCCAACGCCAACAGCATCAGAGCTGAGGCCAGTCCGGCGGCGAGATTGCCGGCCAAATCCAGAACTCGACGACGGCATATGCGGGGGTTTACTGAGCTGACCATGTTTCCTGACCCAAGCCTCGGCGGACCAGGTCGCCGTGCTTTTCTGAATTGTCTTGTCGCCGGCCAAACGAGGAAGCCGCGAAGCAGGCTGCACCAGAATACAATAAACCATGGAACAATGTGAAATTGTGATGGATGACAGCTGTGCTTGCAGGTGTCGGCCGATCCTCGGCGGCGCGGTCCGGCGCATGCGCGCTGCGATGGTCGGAGTGGGCCCGCTCAGTCGGACGTAGCGCCGCTGGCCTTGATCGGGGCCGCCCATTTGATGATTTCGCTTTCGACGAATTTTGCGAGATATTCCGGCGTCGTGCGATCGTCCGAGACAAAAATCAGGCCGGCGGCTTCGAGCTTCTCGCGCACGGCAGGCGTCTTCATCGCCTCCAGCGTCGCTTGCCGCAACTTCTGTACGATCGGTTCAGGCGTGCCTTTCGGCAGGAAGAACGCATTCCAGGTATAGGCTTCGACGTCGAAGCCCTGCTCGATGGCGGTGGGCACGTTGGGCAAAACCGCGGATCGTTCCTTGGTCAGAACCGCGATCGGCTTCACGGTGCCGGCATCGATCTGGGGCTTGGCCGTGGTGATGATGTCGCAGAGATAGTCGACTCGGCCGCCCATCAGATCCTGCATTGCCGGATTGGCGCCGCGAAAGGGGACGTGGACGATGTCTAGTCCGGTCACCAGATTGACCAGCGCGCAGCCGAGATGGATCGCCGAGCCGGTGCCGGCGGAGGCGAACTGCATCTTGTCCTTGTTGGCCTTGGCGTAGGCGACGAATTCCTTCATATCCTTGACCGGAAGATCCTTGCGCGCGATCAGCACCAAAGGTGCTTCCAGGATCAACGCAACCGGCGCGAAATCAGTGGTCGAATTGTAAGCGGGCTTCTTGAACAGCGTCTGGTTTTGCGCCTGTGTGCCGACCGTGCCCTGCAGGAAGGTGTAACCGTCGGGCGCTGCTTTCGCGACGCGATCGGCGCCGTTCATGCCGCCGGCGCCGCCGACATTTTCGACAATGATCGGCTGTCCCAGCACTTCGCCCATGCGTTGCGCGAACAGCCGCGCCACCACGTCATTGGGACCGCCGGCGGCAAAGGGATTGATCATGGTGAGAGGATGGGTCGGCCATGGCTCGGCTTTGGCGACACCAGTCAATATCAGGGGCGCCGCGGCAACAAGCGCGGTGACAACTCTCCACATGGTTTACTCTCAAGCCTCTTTTTGTTTTGTTTCAGACGAACGAGATCGCTTCGGCCATCTCCAGAATTCTGCGGATTTCGATCAGTGCGCGCTCGAGGTCGACTTCGGTCGCGGGCGCACCCAGACAGAGCCGGACGCCGAGGTTTTCGCTTTCCATACCTCGCAACGCGCCGGGCGGCGCCAGCGTAATGCCGGCTTGTGCGGCTTGTGCGATCAGCGCCGCCAGCGTGCGGCCGGCGGGCAAAGGAAGCCAGGTATGGAATCCCGGCGCCGCGGGCGCGGCCGGCAGCCATTTCTTCAGGACGCGCCGCGCGATACCGTCGCGCACCAATGCCTTCTCGCGTTTCAGCCGCGCCTGGCGGGCCAGGCCGCCATTGTGAATCAGCCGCGTCACCACTTCGGCCATCACAGGCACCGCCATCCATCCGGTGGCGCGCAGCGCGTTGATAGAACGATCGCGAAACGCGTCCGGCGCGATCATCGCGGCGATCCGCAAGCCAGGCGCGAGGCATTTGGCGAAACTGACGATGTAGAAGCTTCGCTCCGGGATCAGCTTTGAGACCGGCGGCAGCGGCGGCGTCAGCAAATAATTATAGGCGTCGTCCTCCAGCAAATAGGCATCGTGCCTGCGAACGATGTCGGCGATGACTTGCCGCCGCTCCGGCGGCATCACCGACCCCATCGGGGTTTGCAGCGTCGGCATGCAATAGAGCACGCGGGCCCTGGTCTCGTTGAACGCGCGGTCGAGGCTTTCCGGGACAAGCCCGGCTTGGTCGGTAGCGACGCCGTGCAGCGGATAGCCGCCTTGTGCCGAGAGCGCCAGCATCCCGGAATAGGTGTAGCTCTCGGTCAGGATGGTGTCGCCGGGCTGTGAGACCATGCCCAGCGCGATCGACAGCGCGTGCTGCCCGCCATGGGTGATGAAGAGATGGTCGGCGTCGGCCGTCATGCCCAGCGAGGCCAGCCACGTCGCCATCGCCTCGCGATGCCGGCGCAACCCCTGATGCGGCAGATAGCCGAGCAGGTTCGAGATCTCGCCGTCGGCGACGATCTCCGAAAGGGCCGACGTGATGACGTCGTCTTCGTCGGTATAGGGCGGCACATTCAGCGCCAGATTGATCGTTGTGTCCGATGTGCCATGACCGCGCGCCTCGGGCCGCCGCCGCTGCACGAAGGTGCCACGGCCGACTTCGCCCGAGATCAATCCGCGCTGCTCGGCTTCCGCGTAGGCTTTCGAAATCGTGCCGACGCTGAGGTCGAGCCGCTGCGCCATATCGCGCTGGGGCAATAGCCGCATGCCCGGCTTGACGCGGCCCGATACGATGTCGGCCTCCAGCGCCACCACGAAAGCGAGATAGCGCGGCCCCTGAATTGAAACGAGTGTGGGTACCCAGTCGGTCATTTCTCGCTATCCGGGAAAGCGTATGCGCTCATTTTGAGTGAGTAGTACAATTCGATAATTGTTGCAACATTTGACACAGGATTTGGATGCCTGCCATGGCGGCGATGCTAATTTTCAGATTGGGGCATCTATAGTCAATTGTTATATTTGAAGTTTCTATCAGATGAGGACCATTTCAATTGTATGATTGAACCAACTCAATTCTACACAGTTTGACTAATTGCCTTAGTTTATGTTTGACAGCTTCCGGCCGAGGCTTCTATCGTCTTCGACAAGGCGGCGGGTTCAGACAAGCTGTTCGTGGAAAATGGGAGCGCGTGTTGATCTACGAAATCCGGGTCTATGAAGCCGCGGAAGGCCGCGCGGACGCGATGCGTCGCCGGTTCTGCGACAACGTCGCGACCAAATTTTTCCTGCGTCACGGCATCGAGCTGATGGGCGTATTCACCGCGCCAGCCGAAGATGGCCGCCTGACCTACATGACGCGCTTCGCCGACGAGGACGCGCGCAAGAAGGCCTGGGCCGCCTTTGCCGCGGATCCGGAATGGGCCGCCTTGAAAGCGGCCAGCGAAACCGAAGGCCCGTTGTTGAAGAACCAGATTATTTCGGTGCTGTCGCCGGCGATGGCCGGTTTGCCGCTGGGCTAGGCCTATTCATGAAACCCGCCCCCTTCGATTACATCAGGCCGAACTCGCTCGCCGAAGCCTGCGCGCTGCTGGCCGAGGACGAAGATGCGCGGGTGATCGCCGGCGGCCAAACGCTGGTGCCGATGCTGGCGATGCGGCTGGCCCGCCCGGCAAGGTTGATCGACATCCTGCGATTGCCGGAGTTATCAGGCATTCGCAAGGAGAAGGGCGCCATTGTCGTCGGCGCCACCACGCGTCAGGCCAGCGCCGAACGCGATCCCTTCATCCGGGCATCGGTGCCGATGCTGGCGCGGGTGTTGCCATGGGTCGGCCACCCCCCGACCCGCAATCGCGGCACCGTTGGCGGTTCGATCGCCAACGCGGACCCGTCGGCGGAGATTCCGCTGGTGGCCGTGACGCTCGGCGCCGAGATCATGCTGGCGACGCCGGATGGTCCGAGCGCGATGCCGGCGGATGATTTTTTCATCGGGCCGATGCTGACGACGATCAATCCCGGCGAATGCGTCAGCGCGATCCGGTTTCCGGTCTGGCCCCACAGGCGCGTGGGCGTCGGATTTTTCGAAATCAGCGCGCGGCGTTCGGATTTCGCGTTCGTTGCGGCCGCGGCACAGATTGCATTGGATGAGGACGACCGCTGCATTGAGGTCGCGCTCGGCGTCGGCGGTGTCGGCGATCGGCCGTTGCGGCTCGACATGTCGTCGCTGCTCGGCGGCAAGCTTGATGACGCCTCGGTGAAGGAAGCGGTTAATGCGGCCGCTGTTGACCTGGACGCGATGAGCGATCTGCACGCCAGCGCCGCCTATCGCCGCCGTGTCGCGGTCGAGCTTTGCGGTCGTGCCGTGGCGCAAGCGCGCGTCAATGCGACCGCTAAATCGACCGGAGGCGCGCCATGAAGGTCAATCTGCGCATCAACGGTATCAACCGTTCCGCCGATGTCGAGCCGCGCAAGACGCTGCTCGACGCGCTGCGCGAGAATTTTCTGTTGAACGGCACCCATGCGGGATGCGAGCACGGCGTCTGCGGCGCCTGCACCGTGCTGGTGGATGGCGAGCCGGTGCGATCCTGCCTGATGTTCGCGGTGCAGTCGGACGGTTACGACATCACCACGATCGAAGGCCTGGCGCCCGCGCCGGGCGAACTCGGCGTACTTCAGGATGCGTTCTGCGAGACGCACGGCCTGCAATGCGGCTATTGCACGCCCGGCATGATTCTCGCCGCGCATGCGCTGCTGCAGCACACGCTGACGCCAACCCGCGAGGATATCGTCGAGGCGATCTCGGGCAATATCTGCCGCTGCACCGGTTACGGCCAGATCATCGAAGCCGTCGAATTCGCGGCGACGCGGTTGCGGGTGGGCAATACGCCGCGCCCGCAACAAGCTACCTCGGCGGATGCCGATAAACCCGTCGTGGAGGCGAAATGACCGCTGATCCCGCGACCTTCCGCTTTGTCTCCACCAATCGCAGGGTTCGCGAGGATCGCCGCTTCGTCGCCGGCCGTGGCTATTACGTCGCGGACGTTGCGCTGGAAGGCATGCTGCACGTGGCGATCCTGCCGTCGCAGCATCCGGCCGCGCGGATCGTCTCGATCGATGCGTCCGCGGCGCTGGCAATGCCCGGTGTGCATTATGTGCTGACCGGTGACGAACTTGCCGCTGCGACCGATCCCTTGATGAACGGACTCGATACGCCGAATGTTCAGCGCCATCCGCTCGCCGTCGGGTATACGCGTTATGCCGGCGAATGGGTGGTTGCGGTGGTCGCCGATAGTCGCGCGCTGGCGGAGGATGCGACCGAAAAAGTCCGCGTCATTTATGAGCCGCTGCCGTTTGTCATCAATGCGGAGCAGGCGTTGCAGCCGGATAGCCCGCCGGTGCATCCGGCGCACGGTTCCAATGTGCTATTGGATCGCACTTTCGTCTGGGGAGAGGTCGACAGGCATTTTGCCGAGAGCCCGCAGCATCTCGCGTTCCGCGTCACCTGGGGCCGCAACTCGACCGTGCCGATCGAGACGTTTGGCGTCGCGGCGTCCTGGGATCCGTGGCGCGAGATGCTGGACGTCTGGGCCTCCATCCAGATGCCGAAATATCCCGACCAGATCGCACGCGCGTTGCGGATTCCCGCCAACAATGTCCGCGTGCACCAGAATGTCGATGTCGGCGGCAGCTATGGCGTCAAGCGTGGCATCAAGCAGACCGTGCTGGTGTCGCATCTGACGCGGCGGCTCGGCCGTCCGGTCCGCCTGATCGAAGACCGGCTGGAGAACATGCGCGGCGGCGATGCGCACGGTCCGGAACGCATTTTCGATGTCGAGGTCGCCTTCAACAATGACGGCATCGTCAAGTCGATGAAGATCCGCGCGCTGGATAATGCCGGGGCCTATGCCGGCCGGGCGCCGTTCCAGTTAGGCAAGCCGATCGGTGCCATTGTCGGCCCCTACAAGATCGAGAGCGTGCAGTACCGCGCGCAATCCGTCACCACCAACAAGGCTGTGCAGGAAGCCGTGCGCGGCTTCGGCCAGGCGCCGACCAACTATGCGATCGAGACTGCGATCGACAAGGTGGCCGCCGCCGTTGGCCTCGAGCGGATCGAAGTCCGTCGCCGCAACTTTATCCGCAAGGAAGAGTTCCCCTATCTGATCCCGAGCGGCAGCACGTACGACAGCGGCGACTACCATACGGTGGTCGACAAGGTATTCGCGCATATCGATTTCGCCGAAATGGAGAAAGAGCGCGACCGGCTGCGCGCCGCCGGCATGCTGGCCGGCATCGGCATCGCGGCCTGCCTGGAGCCGAGCGGCGGCAATTCATCGTTCGAGCCGCTATTGAATGAAAAGAACACCACCACGACGTGGATGGATTCCTGCCGCATCAATATCGACGGGCCCGGTTTTGTCACAGTGACCATCCACAACACCTCGTCAGGGCAGGGGCACGAGACGCTGGTCTCGACCGTGATCGGCGAAGTGCTGGAGATCGAGCCTGATCTGATCCGCGTGGTGCGGCCGGATTCGCTGGCGTGCCTGCCCTCGAACTCACCGGTCGGCAGCCGGATGGCCATCATGCTTGGCGGCGCCGCGTTCCATGCGGCCCAGAAGCTGAAGTCGAAACTGACGCGGATCGCGGCCCATCAATTCGGCCTTGGCGAAGACAAGGTGGTTTATGCCGGCGGTGGCGTTACCGATCCCAAAAGCGGCAAGCAGCTCGGCTGGGCCGAAATCGTCAACATCGGACATCGCAATTATCATCTGTTGCCGGAGGGTATGGAGCCGGGTCTCGAGGTCACGCATGTGATGCAGGTGCCGACTGGCGATAAGTTGCCGGAAAAAGGCCGCGTCCAGATGTATCCATGCCATTCCTTCGAGTTTCATGTGGTGCTGATGGCGATCGATCCAGCGCTCGGCAAGCCCGAGATCAAGCGCTACGTGATCGGTCATGATTGCGGCACCGTGATCAACCCGCACATCGTCAAGGGCATGACGTTGGGCGGCGTCGCGCACGGACTCGGTGCGACGCTGTTGGAGGAGTTCGTCTACGACGACGAGGGCCATCTGATTACCCAGAGCTTCATGGATTACCTGCTGCCATCGGCGCACGAGGTGCCGGAAGTCGAGATCGTGCATCATTGCACGCCGTCGCCGCACACCGTGTTCGGCCAGAAGGGTTCCGGCGAGAGCGGCTATCTTGGTTCGCCCGCTGCGATCTCCGCCGCGGTCAACGATTGCGTGTCGCCGCTCGGCATTTCCTTCAACAAGCTTCCGATCCGCATTTCCGCGATCGGCGACGCGATCGCCGATGCGCAACAAGGCAAACCCCAACAGCAAGCCAAGTGAAGCAAGAGCAAAGCCAATGATCATTGACTGTCACGCCCATCTGGTGCCGCCGAGCCTGCTGGAAGCGATTCGTTCGCAAGCGGCGAGCTTTCCGTCGATCCGCCCGATCGAAGAGGGTGGCAGCCTTGGTTTCTCCTTTGCCGGCGCCAAGCCGACGCGGCCGGTGTCAAAGCCGCTCAGCGACATGACGGCCCGCCTGAAATGGATGGACGAGCAGAAGATCGAACGCCAGGTGGTGGGCGGCTGGCTCGACATGTTTGCCTATGAAGTCCCGGCGGCGGAAGGCGCGGCCTGGTCGCGGCTGATCAACACGCATCTGGCGCAAACCGCGATGCGAGAGCCGCGTTTCGTGCCGATGGCGACGGTCCCGCTGCAGGACGGTGGGCGCGCCGCGGAAGTGCTGCGTGAGGCGCATGCCGGCGGTTTCAAGGGCGCGATGATTGGCACGCAGCCCAAAGGCAAGGGCGGTGTGCTCGACGACCCCTCGCTCAACGTGTTCTGGGAAGCCGCCAACGAACTTGGATCGATCATCTTTATCCATCCGGTGTTCGAGAGCGGCGATGACCGCGTCCATGATTACGGCATGGCCAACGCGGTGGGGCGCATCACCGACACGCTGATCGCAATGTCGCGGCTGATCTATGCCGGCCACGTCACCCGCTATTCGCAGGTGAAAATCGTGGCGGGGATCGGCGGCGCGGCGCTGCCTTATGTGATCGGCCGGCTCCGCCGCAATTATTCGCTCGACAAGGACAAGCTCGGTGATCCCGATGCGGCGCTGGCGGCGATGTACTACGACACCATCGTGCAGGATCCGCGCGCGCTGCGTTACCTCGCCGATATCGTCGGCGCTGACCGGATCATGATGGGCTCGGATATGCCGTTCCCGATCGGGGATCTTGCCCCGACGAAAATCGTCGCCGAGACCGAATTTTCCGACGCCGAGCGCGCTGCGATCAATGGCGGCCTTGCGCGGCGGCTGTTCGGCCTGTGAGAGGAATTCGCTCGTGAAACTCGATATTGGCGGCAACGAGATCATTCAGGCCCCGGTCGAAGCACTGTGGAAGGCGCTCAACGATCCGATCGTGCTGACGCGCTGCATCCCCGGCTGCAAGACCATGACCGAGATCGCGCCCGACGCTTACAAGGTCGAGATGCAGTTGCGCGTCGCCGCGGTCGGTGGCTCGTTCGAGGGCGAGATCGCGCTGTCGGACAAGGAGCCGCCGAAGGTATGCAGCATCAAGGTCTCCGGCGCCGGGACGTTGGGTCACGGCAACGGCAGCGCGCGCTTTGAAATTGCGCCGGATGGCGCCGGTACGTCGCGCCTGACCTATCAGGGCGTCGGTGAAATCGGCGGTCTGGTCGCCGGTGTTGGTCAGCGCATTCTCAGCAGCGTTTCCAAGCACCTGGTCGGACGATTTTTTACCGCACTTCGCAAGGAATTCGAGACACCCGTGGAAGGTGCCGCGGAATAGTTTTGGCACGACGATCTGGGAGGGACGGCTTATGAAAAGAATGATTGCCATTCTGGTGTGCACGGCAACCCTGCTCTCGGCGACACCGTCCTTGGCGCAGGCGCCGGAGCCGCTGTCCATCGTGGTGTTCGGGCCGCCCTCGCTTGGTGCTTTCCTGCCACCGGTGATCAAGGCGCAGAAGCTCGACGAGAAGAATGGCCTTGCGATCAAATTCGAGGAACGCACGCCGGACGCCTATACCGCGCAATTCAACTCCGGCGAATTCCAGCTTGGCGGCAGTGCGTCGTTGCTGACGGTCGGTCTCGCCGATTTGCGTGGCGTCAAGGTGACGTATCTCTTCAATCTGTTTGATTTCTGGGGAACCGTCGTTACTTCTCGGCCCGAGATCAAGACCTTGAAGGACCTCGAAGGCAAGGATCTTGCCGCCGCCAAGGGCACCACCAATTATGTGATGTTCGACTGGTTTGCACGGCAACTCGGCGTCGATACGTCGAAAATCTCCGTCGTCAATACCGCGACACCCGGCCTGATTGGTTACGCCGTGGCCGATCGTGCCGCAGCCGTGCAGCTTTGGGAGCCAGCTTATACCACGCTGCTGTCGAAGAAGAGCGACATGCGGACGATCGATATCGGCATCGCCGACAGCTGGAAGAAATTCACCGGCAGCAGCAACATTCCCTATCTCGGCGTCGCCGCCCATGTCGATTGGGCGGAGAAGAACCAGAAGCTGATCCCGAAACTCTATGCTGCCTACAAGGAAGCCGCCGACTGGGTGACGGCTCATCCTGAGGAAGCATCGAAGCTGATCGCGCCAAAGGGAACCGCTGACGATCAGAAGGCGATCGCGGATCTCATTCGGGCCAATGACCGCCTTGGCATGAACGTGAAGTGGGCCTCGGATGTCCGCAAGGAAATCAACTCGGTTTACGCCGCGGGGAAATCGATTTCCTTCCTGCCGGCAGACCCCGCCGCCTCGACGATCTATCAGGCACCTGGAAAATGAGCGAACCCGTGTCCCAGACCGGGTCGTCGCGACTGGCGACGATATTGTTCGGAACAGCAAAACGGCTGAGAATTTCGGTGTTGCCGTTTGTCGTGGTGATATTGCTCTGGCAATTCGCTTCGCTGTTTTTTCCTCGTTTCCTGTTTCCGTCGCTGATTGATGTATTCTGGCGCTGCATCGATATCTTTACGACGGGATCGATGTTCGCCGATGTGCTGTCGACGGTGCTGCGCATTCTGGCGGGGCTCGCGGGCGCTTTCGTCGTCGGTAGCCTTCTGGCGCTATCGATGGTGCGCTCCCGCGCGGTCGATCAGTTTCTTTCGCCGATCCTGTCGTTGTTCCAGGGCATTCCGGCGCTGTCCTGGGTGGTCTTTGCCATCATCTGGTTTCACGGCGTCGAGTTCCGCATCTTCTTCATCATGGTGATGACGACGTTGCCGGCGTTCACGTTCCAGGTTCTCGGCGCCCTGCGTGGGATGTCGAAAGACCTGATGGAGATGGTGTTCAGCTTCCGGCCGACGCGGATGAAGCTGTTCCGGGTGATGATCGTGCCGGCGGTCCTGCCGGACATTCTCACCGCTTGGAAGGTCAACCTCGGTAACGCCTCGCGTGTAGTCGTGGTGGCTGAGCTGGTCGGCGCTACCGGCGGCGTCGGTTATGAACTGTTGCAGCAGCAGCAAATGTTCGACATGGCCGGCGCGTTGGCCTGGACGCTACAATTGGTGTTCTTCGTGCTGATCGTGCAGGGCATCCTGACCTTGATCGAAAACACCGCGTTTCGTTACCGCGCGGTGTCGGAGCGTGCGATATGAGGGATCTCGTCACACCGAGCGATGCGGCCATTCACCTCGATCAGGTCTGCAAGCTCTTTGGCAAACCCGGCAGCGACGCGGCATACCGCGCGGTCGACAACATCAACCTCGATGTTCGTCCCGGCCAGATGCTGGCGATCCTGGGCAAGACCGGCTGCGGTAAATCGACGATCTTCAACATGATCGCGGGATTGACCGAGCCGACCAGCGGCACGGTGCGCGTCAGCGGTCGCGATCCCTTCGCGGACTTTGACTCCTTTCGCGGCAAGATCGCGATCGTGTTTCAGAGCGACCGTCTGTTGCCGTGGCGAACCGCGATCCAGAATGTCGAACTCGGACTGGAAATGCTCGATACGCCGCCGGCGGAGCGACGCGCGGCCGCCCAGACCTGGTTGACCAAGCTCGGCCTCGGCGGGCACGAGAACGATTATCCGCACGCGCTGTCCGGCGGTATGCGTCAGCGCGTTTCGATCGCGCGGGCGTTCGCGACTAATGCCAATATCCTGCTGTGCGATGAGCCGTTCTCGGCGCTCGACGAATCGACGGCGGGGCGACTGCGCGCCGAGTTCGTCCGGTTGGTGAAGGAAAACGGCAAGACCGCCGTGTTCATCACGCATTCGATCAGCGAAGCGCTGCAGATCGGCGATCGTATCGTGGTGCTGAAGCGTCCGGCTGTCATCGCCTATGACGTCAGCTTCGACGCCGCGACGAACGAGAAGGAGCGGGAACTTATCCGCGGCCGGATCAGTGACGTACTGGCGGCCTGAGCGCCCACGACGCAAATCTACGCCCGCGCATCGCTCATTTCGCGAGATGATGGCGTAGAATCTCGGTCAGGCGGTCGGGATTGGTCTGCGGCGGCATGAAGCCCAGATACTCACCGTTGCGTCCCATCAGGTAAATGACTCCGGCGTGGTCGATCGAATAGTCGCCGCTGCGCTCGTCGCTGACCTTGACGTAGAACGCCTCGTAGGAATTGGCCACGCGTCTGATCTCTGCCGGTGAACCGGTCAACCCGACAAAATTGCGTTGGAAAGCGGAGATGTAATCCGCCAGCAGCGGGGTGTCCCGTTCCGGGTCGATGGTGATGAAAATCGGCTGTACGCCTTCGGCGGATGGTCCCAGCGCGTCCACGGCTTGGGTGATCGCCATCAGGTCGGTCGGGCAAACATCGGGGCAGGAAGTATAACCGAAATAGACGATCATCAGCTTGCCGCGAAAGTCCGTGTCGCTGCGCTGCTTGCCGGTCTGATCGGTCAGCGTAAAGGGCCCGCCGACCGATCCGTGGCCGTACATCAGGTCGTCCATCATCTGCGCGGCGGATGGCTGCTCCTGCGCGATGGCCGAGCTACGACAAAGCAGACCGCCGTAGCCGAGCAAGGACGCCGCAATCAGCAACGCGCACGTCCTTGCACCGGCCATGACCTTGCTCCGAGTCAGATACCGAAGGTGATGCGTGTGCCGGTCGTCGTGGTCAGAACCTTGCCCGGCAATTGCCGCTGCGCTTCCTGGGTGAAATTGAGCCCGCTGCAATGCATCGGAATCAGAACGTCCGGGTTCAACTTGCCGATTTCTGCGACAACCTGGGTCAAATAGTCCGCGGGCGCCGGTCCGAGGTGAAAGCCGCCCATGATGGCATGGACCTTGTCGATGCCTGAGACTTCCATCGCCTGTCGCACCGAGTTGACGATGCCGACATGGCCGCAGGAGCTGATGACGATCAGACCCTTGTCCTTCAGGTTGAAGCACGTCGCGTGCTCGTGGATGTGCTCATCGGGCACGATCTTGCCCTCCATTTCAGCCGGAAGGTAGTGGCTCGCATTGCAGCCGGCGCCGTCCTTGAGCTTGAACTCCACCACGGTGTTCGGAAGCACCCTTTCGATGCTGTTGCGTTTGATCTTGCCGGTGGTGAAGGCCTGGCCGCCAATCACGACCGGCGTTTCGCACAGCACGAGCTTGACATCGCGCTTGGCGATATCGCGGCGATCGAGCATTCCGAAGTCGCTCAATTCGCCGAGCCCACCCATCCGGTTGTAGCGCTGGCAGAAATTATCCTCGCCGCCGGCATACATCGTGATATCCGCCGGCAAATCCTTGCGGTGCCGGTCGAGGAATCCCATCATGCCGCCCCAATGGTCGAAGTGACCGTGGCTGAGGATGAGGGTGTCGATTTTCGACGCATCGACCTTCAACAATTCCATGTTGCCGTTGATCGCTTCGGGCGTCCAACCATAGTCCAGCAGGAAAGTGCGCTTGTCATTGCCGCGCTCCGGCTCCAACAGCAGCGATAGCCCCCATTCGCTATGCAGCGGTCGCAGCGAATTCGAGGAGCGGCCCGGCTCCGTCTTGACGCCGTTGACGGTCTGCGGCCGAAAAAAGATGTCGCTCGCGCTATCGACGAGGACGCGCACGCTCAGCTTGTCGATGGTAGGCACTTCGATCGGACCGGCCTTGGCCATCTCGACACAGGAGAAACCGCCGGCCGCCGCCGCCAACGCAAAACTAGCAGACGCCTTCAAGGTGTCGCGTCGATTGAAATTCGGCATGGAAAGCTCCCGCCAGTTTGATGGAATAAAGCAGCAGATGTTCAATGTCGGAGAATACGATGCAGATGGCTCCTGGTGTCAACCAAAACCGGCGCTTGGTTACGGTGAAGCATTCCCGCGCGCAAACGAAACTCCGAATCGCCGATTTTCAGCCGCTGACATGTCGGAAAGAAACGTGCAGAGTGGCGGGAGTCGGGCCTTGGAAATCGACTTTAAAAAGTGCTTTCTGCGGCGCAGTAACATCCGGCCGGTGGTCGAGACCAAGCGGATTATCTGACAAGGAAGCCATGGCGCAACCGACCGATCCCTGGATTACCAGCATTTTCGAGACCCTACCCAAGCTGCTCGACGCGGATTCCGAGCTGCTTCGGGCCGGCCGATGGCTGAACGTGGAGTGCCTGCTGGGTCCGACCAGCCAGCCGTTCCTGGTTTCCATTCGCGAGGGACGTATCACCGGGATGTCGGCGATGCCGAAAACCATGCCGTCCTGGCGTTTCAGTTACACCGCATCGCCGCAGGCCTGGATCGAATATTGGCGTCCCGAGCCGAAGCCCGGATGGCACGATTTGCTCGCGCTCACAAAACGCGGCGAGGCGGTCCTCGCCGGAGAGCTGCATCCGTTCATGACGCATCTTCAGTATTTCAAGGATTTGCTGGCGCTGCCGCGGTCCGTCGTCACGGGTAAATCGGCATGAACGGACAGATAGAGCCGATCGTCGGTCGTTACGTTCATGTCGACATCGACGGCGTGATGCACCGGATCTATTTCGAGGAAAACGGATCGGGCATTCCGCTGGTCTGCCTGCACACGGCCGGCTCCGACAACCGGCAGTGGCGTCATCTATTGTGCGATGAGGAACTGACACAACACTACCGGGTCATCGCCTTCGACATGCCCTGGCATGGCAAGTCAAATCCGCCGGATGACGTGCCTTCCGGTGAGTATCAGCTGACGACGGCGAGCTATACGCATGCGATCAGGGCATTTTGCGCGGCGCTGTCGCTGGAACGCCCCGTCGTGATGGGGTGCTCGATCGGCGGCCGCATCGTGCTGAATCTCGCGATCGATCATGCCGGCGAATTCCGTGCGTTGATCGGGCTTGAAGCAGCCGATTTCCAGCAGCCCTGGTATGATACCAACTGGCTGCACCGGCCGGACGTCCATGGCGGCGAAGTCTGCGCCGCGCTGGTCTCGGGACTGATCGCGCCGCAGGGGCCGAAAGCGGCGCGGCGGGAGACGCTCTGGCACTACATGCAAGGTGGCCCGGGGGTCTTCAAGGGCGATCTGCATTTCTACCGGGTGGATGGCGATTTGCGCGGACGCGTCGAGAAAATCGACACCGCGATCTGCCCGCTTTATCTCCTGACCGGCGAGTACGACTTTTCCTGCACGGCTGAAGACACGCTACGCACGGCGCGAAGCATTCCGGGCGCGCAGGTCACGATCATGGAGAAGCTCGGGCACTTTCCGATGAGCGAGAACCCGGCGCAATTCCGGCAGTACATCGCGCCGGTGCTGCATCAGATCCGGCAGGCCGTATAGTCCCACAATGGTCAGTTGAATCCGTGCACTACGCAAAGCCCTCATCCTGAGGAGCTTGCGAAGCAAGCGTCTCGAAGGATGGCTGCAAGCACTAAATTGCACCGCTGGAGCAGAACATTCATGGTTCGAGACGGCGCAAGAGCGCCTCCTCACCATGAGGCCGTGCACACTACCGCTTGTCGTATTCGTCCGGTTCCATCGCCCAGGGTGATTGCTCGTAGCCGTGCGCGTAATTCCGGTTGGTCTGCGCCGGATCGCGGTTGATCAGCGGCCGCATGAACATCGGATGCGTGGCACTGCGGACCTCATGCTCTACCGTGAACAGATGCTTGCCGCTTTCGAGATCGATGATATCGCGGAAGCGATATTGGTATGGATTGTCCTCGCTGTAGATCAGGTCGCGTTTGCCCAGTTTGCGATAGGGGCCGGAGAAATCAACGATATACATCTGGATGTGGTGGCCGTCATAGTCCGGCTGCGGCCGGTCGGTCTCGCGGAATTGCAGATATTGATCCTTGCCCATCTGCACCCGGGCGACGTTGCCGTCTCCGTTCTTCAGCTCGGCGGGCATTCCCATGATCTGCGGATAGAAGGCGCAAATGCCCTTGGCGGTGCCAACCGGCACGTCGAACTCGACATAGGGGATGCCGAGCGAGATGCGCCCGAACCGCTTTGCGTCCGGCTCGTAGCAGCGCACGCGATTGCCCCAGGGGCAGGTTGCCTCGACATGATCATTGTGCTCGCGGAACGAGAACGCGGTGCCCGCAAGCTTGCCGGCGACGGACGATAGCCGCTCCAGCAACGCCTCGCGGCCCGCGATCACGACGCCGGTATGGCCGCGCAGCACTTGCGGCTCACCGCTCGGCAGATGAAACTGGTTACGGCCGACATTGACCCACATATTGCTGTCGGACACCATCAAATAGGGATCACGCGTCAGCCCCAATCCGGCGACATAAAACAGCGTGGCCAGATGCTGGTCTGGCACCGTGACGTTGACGTGTTCGAAATGGATCGAGTTGCCAAGATCTTCGGCGGCGCGGTCGAATTGCTGCTGCATGGAGGCGATCCCGGATGCGGATGATGGGTGCATCCTAATCCAGCGTGCGGCAGGAATCCAACACTTCAACGTGAGGAGCGGCCGGCTGCGTTGCGGCTTTGGCAGGTGGCCGTCGTCGCCGCGATGGGATTTGAGGTCGACAGATCATGATCGTCCGCATTAGGGTCCGAACGCAAACGACGTTGAGCGCCTCCGCGATTCAACGGAAAGCATGAAGCAAAAGGACACGCCATGAGTGAAGACAGCCTGTTTGAACGAGGACTGAAAGTTCGCAAGGAAGTGCTTGGCGAGGACTACGTCAACAAATCGATCGCCGGCGCGGACGAGTTCACGCGCACGATGGCCGAATGGTCGACCGAGTTCTGCTGGGGAGCGTTGTGGACCCGGCCAGGCGTCGACCGTCGCACCCGCAGCATCGTCAATCTGTCGATGATCTCCGTGCTCAATCGCCCGCATGAGTTGAAGTTGCACGTCAAGGCGGCCCTGAAGAACGGCCTCACCAAGGACGAGATCAAGGAAATCTTCCTTCAGGTGGCGGTCTATGCCGGCGTGCCCGCCGGGATCGACAGCTTCCGCATTGCGCGCGAGGCTTTCAAGGAGCTGGAGGCCGGCTAGCCCGCCGCCTTCAAACGGGCTGGTTGTGTTCCAATAGCTGGCGGGTGATGATGTGATGAGTGAACGCAAGCCGCGTTAGGCGGCTTCTCGCGACGGTGTCAGGAGCGCCAAGACTCCGCGGCACCCGCAGGATAAACAGGGGAAACGCATCATGATTATCACCCGCCGCCAGGCCTTGGCGACACTCACCGCCGTTGCGCTGCTGGGAGCGCCGGCGGTGGCGCATGCGGAAACGATCCGCATCGGGCTGCCGACCAAGACCTACTGGCCGACCACGGTGGCCGAGGCGGCAAAGTCGCAAAAGCTGTTTGAAAAAGAAGGCATTACCGCCGAGCTTACGATCTATCGCGGTGGCGCCGAAACATTCGAGGCGATGGCGGCGGGCGCTGCCGATCTGATCCTCGACGCGCCGTCGCTGCCGGCCGCGGGCCGCAAGAAGGGCGTGATGTCGAAGGTCGTCGCCAATGGCTCGATGGGTAATTTCGGCTGGCAACTGATGGTGCTGACGAAGTCACCGCTCGAGGTAAAGGATCTCAACGGCAAGAAGGTCGGTATCACCTCGGCGGGCTCGGGATCGGACCTGCTGGCGTTGTGGACGGTGCAGGAGAAGAAGATCGATTTCACCCGCGTTCCCGTGGGCGGCGGTGGGCTTGTGCCCAATCTGCTCGCCGGCAACATCGACGCCGCCGTGGTGTATTCGCCGCTGAGCTTCCAGATCGCCAAGTCGGGCGAGGCCCGTACCATCCTCGATTACGCCAAGGACGTGCCGCCGAACCTCACATCGGGCTGGATTGCAACCGACAAATACGCCAAGGAAAAACCCGAAGTGCTGCAGAAAGCGCTGAACGCGCTCTATGGCGGCGTGATGTACATGCGCAACAACCGCGAAGCGGCGATCAAGATGATCGCTGAACTGTACGAAATGCCCGCCGACATCGCCGCCGCCGAATACGAGCATACGATCCTGCAGCTCGAGACCAGCGGCGACATGGCCGCACCGAACGTGCCGGCGGCGCTGCAATTGTCGCTCGATATGGCCAAGCTCGGCGGCATGAAGGACCTGGTGCCGGCACCCGAGATCATCGCGACCGGGTTCAAGCCGGTTCCGACCCAACCCTGAGGCCGACGCGATGACCGGCACGTTCGGAATAAAAGCCGCGCGCGTCGCGGTTGTGCTGGCTGTTTTCGCGGCTTGGGAGCTGTTGGCGCGGACCGGGGCAGTTAACCCCCGGCTGCTTCCTTCCGCGTCCGATACGCTGGTCATGTTGTGGGAGCTGTTGCAGCGCGCCAGCGTGCGCAACGATCTCGTCGTGACCGGGAGCGAAGTCGCGACCGCCTTTGTCGTCGCGGTGCCGATCGGCGCCCTGATCGGGTTTCTGATCGCGGAAAACCGCTATTTTGCCGAAGTGGTGAAGCCATTGCTGTTTTTCGCTTTCAGCATTCCAAAATCGATCTTCCTGCCGATGTTCATTCTGGTGTTCGGAGTCGGCTTTGCCGAGAAGGCCGGCTTCGGATTCTTCTCCACGATATTCATCGTCATCATGTCGACGACGACGGCGGTCGAATCCGTCAAGGTCGAGCATCTGACGGTGGCGCGCTCCTATGGCGCGACGGCGGCGCAGACCGCCTATCGCGTCTATCTGCCGAGCATGCTTCCGGTGTTGCTGGAGGCGTTGCGGATTTCGATGATCTTCAATCTCACCGGGGTTATTCTGGCCGAGATGTATGCGTCGCGCGATGGGATCGGTCATGAGATCGCGACCTGGGGAGAGAATTTCCAGATGAAGCAATTGCTGGCCGGTGTGCTGATGATATCGGCGGTTGCGATGGCCTTTAACGAACTCGTCAGATCGGTGGAAACGCGATGCAGCCATTGGCGAACGTAACGCCGCTCAAGCCGGCCGCGCGTGCCGGTGCGGTTCAGCTCAACGGCGTCGGGCAGACCTACCAGACCTCCGGTCAGGAAGTCGTGGCGGTGTCCGACGTCTCGTTCGAGGTCAAGCCGGGACGGTTCGTCGTTCTGGTTGGCCCCAGCGGCTGCGGAAAGTCCTCGCTGCTGATGATGATGGCCGGGCTGCGGCTGCCCACATCGGGAACGATCCTGGTGAGCGGGACGCCGATCGACGTTCCCGATCCAAACCGGGTCGGTGTGGTGTTCCAGGAGCCGAGTCTGTTTCCCTGGTTGACCGCGGAGGAGAACGTCGAATTTCCGCTGACCTTGCGCGGCGTCGCCAAAAAGGATCGCCGCGCCAAGGCGCAGGAAGCGCTGCAACTGGTCGGGCTCGATGGTTTCGGCAAGCGCCACCCGCATGAACTGTCAGGCGGCATGAAGCAGCGGGTCTCGATCGCGCGCGGCCTGGTTCAGGATCCGCCGGTGCTGCTGATGGATGAACCCTTTGCGGCGCTCGACGAGCAGACGCGCATGACGATGGGCGACGAATTGCTGCGGATTTGGGCGGCGACCGGCAAGACCATCGTCTTTGTGACCCACAGCCTGACCGAAGCGGTCTATCTCGCCGACGAGGTGGTGGTGATGTCGGCGCGCCCCGGCCGCATCGTCGACCGGCTGGAAGTGGCGCTGCCGCGGCCGCGCACCTTCGAGATGCTGAGCGGCGACACTTTTGGAACCCTGCGCGACCGGATCTGGCGCCATATCCGCAAGTCGGCGTGAGGCGCGCGATGTCATCGACCACGCTGCGCCGCCTCATCGTCGTCGTGCTCATCGTGCTCTGGGAAGTGTTGCCGCGCGCCGGCCTCATTCCCGAGTTGTTCCTGCCGTCGCTGTCCTCGACCCTGGCGGCAGGCTGGAACGACGCGCCGGAATATGGCCACGCGCTGGTCGTGACCTTGTATGAGGTCGCGGTCGCGATGGTGTTCGCCTGCGGCAGCGGCATTCTCGCCGGCGCCATCGTCGGCAGCTTGCCGCGGCCGCGCGTGCTGATCATGCCGATGGTCTCGAGCCTTTACGCGGTCCCGCTGGTGATCCTGTACCCGGTCTTCACGGTCTGGCTCGGGATCGGCTCCGAATCCAAGATCGCGTTCGCGTCGATTTACGGGTTCCTGCCCACCATGCTGGCGACATCAGCCGGAATCCAGACCATCGACCCGCAACTGCTGTTGGCGGCCCGCAGCATGGGCGCGACCTTGAGCCAGCGCATCATCCGTGTGGTGATTCCGGCCGCGATCCCCACTGTGCTGTCGGGCCTGCGGATAGGCGGCGCACTGGTGATCGTCGGTGTCGTGGTATCGGAGATGCTGATCTCCTCAGCCGGCATCGGCTATCTGATCTCGCGCTACCGGACCATCCTGGAAAGCTCACACGTATTTGCGGGCGTGCTGCTGGTTCTGGCGCTGGCGGTCGCTTTCAACCTGCTGATCCGGTCGCTCGAGCGGCGGGCCGCGGTCTGGCAGACCGGCACCCGCGGCGGCCGCGATGCGATGGCGCGGGAAATTCCCGCCGCCGCATTGCAGTCGGCCAACTCGTGAGCGCTTGTTCTTAGCTCACTTCCTTGCGCACGATCGCCGCGGCGTCGCTCATCGCCTTGAGTTTGCCGAAGGCGATATGGCGCGGCATATATTTCATGCCGCAATCCGGCGCCGGAATCAGCCGGTCGGCCGAGACATATTTAAGGCCGTGGCGGATGCGATCGGCGATCACGGCGACGGTTTCGATTTCCGGATTGCCGAGATCGATCACGCCGAGCAGGATTTTCTTCGACGACAGGTCATTCAGCACGCCGAGATCGAGTTTGGGCTGCGCCGCCTCGATCGATATCTGCTGGGCGATGGTGTCGTTGAGTTCGCCCAGAAATGAATAGCCCGATGGCTTGGTTTCGCCGGGGACGACCGCGGCATAGCCGAAACAGACGTGCACCACGGTCGGAACGGTGATGCCCTGCAGCGCGCGATTGATCGCCTTCACGGCGTAGCGCTTGGCAGCCGCCGGGTCGTTGCGGACCCAGGGCTCGTCGAGCTGGATGACGTCGGCGCCGGCCTTCTGCAGCGCCAGCGCCTCGGCGTTGACGGCCGCGGCCATCGCCATCGCAAGCTCCTCGTCGTCCTTGTAGAATTCGTTCTGGGCCTGCTGGCTCATCGTGAACGGGCCGGGCAGGGTGATCTTCGCGGCGTGTTCAGTGTTGCGGCGCAGGAACTCCATGTCCCGCAGTTCGACCGGGCCAGTGCGGCGGATTTCGCCGACCACGCGCGGTACCGGCGTCTGCTGGCCCGAGCGCGCGGTGATCATGGCCGGGTTTTCCGCGTCGATGCCTTCCAGGGCGGTCGCGAAGCGGTTGGAGTAGCTTTCGCGACGGATCTCGCCATCGGTCACGATATCGATCCCGGCGCGCTCCAGGTCGCGGATCGCGACAATCGTCGCATCGTCCTGCGCCTGTTCGAGATAGGCATCGGGAATCCGCCACATCTGCATCATGCGGGTCCGCGGCACGGACTTTGAGAGCATCTGGCGATCCACCAGCCAATCCGGCTGCGGGTAACTTCCGACCACCGTGGTCGGCAATACATGCTTCGGTAACGCCAATGTCTCAACTCCCCGGTAACGGCTGATCGCTGTTGTCCGGAAATGTATAGGTGATCTCACGGGCGTGTAAACGCTCACGGGCAGGGGGCTTCCATGCGAAGCGCTATTTCACTGCAGCGCCCGCATGGTGCGAAATTTCCTGACCCGGTACCGAACGCGCTGTTGTGCTTTGGCGTGGGCCAGCCAATGCTCTCGCCAAATCCGGGGAGGATATTGATGTCGCACAGCTCCGGCGTGACGCAGAGCCTTTTGACCCAGAGCCTTGCCCGCCTTGTTGTCGAGACGCGGTGGGATGACATTCCCTCGCCGGTGCGGCATCAGGCCAAACGCTCTCTGATGAATTTCTTCGCGGTGGCGTTGGCGGGCTGCCGCACCGGACCGGTCGAGATCGCGCTGCGCTCGCTTGCCGAATTCTCCGGTGGCAAACAGGCGACTATCGTCGGCCGCACCGAGCGCATCGATGCCCTGAGCGCGGCGTTCCTCAATGCTGCCGGCGCCAATGTGCATGATTTCTGCGACACCCATTTGCGCACCGCGATCCATCCGACCGCGCCGGTCGCGCCGGCGTTGTTGGCACTGGCGGAGCTGCGGCAGGTGAGCGGGCCTGATCTTCTGTTGGCCTTTATTCTCGGCAACGAGATCCAGGCCCGTGTAGGGCTCGCGATCTCGCCAAGCCATTACAGCCGGGGCTGGCACATCACTTCGACCTGCGGTGTGTTCGGCGCGGCAAGCGGCGCCGGCAAGCTGCTCAGCCTTGATGAGCGGCAGATAGTATGGGCGCTCGGGACCGCGGCGACGCAAGCGGCCGGGCTGTGCGAATGCCTGGGTACGGCGGCGAAGAGTGCCAGCGTCGGCAATGCGGCTCGCAACGGCCTGTGGTCGGCGCTGCTGGCCGAAAAGGGCTTTGACGGCCCGCCGGAGCCGCTGGCAGGTGTGCAGGGCTACTACAATGCCATCGCCGAGACGCCTGACCTGTCGCGGGTTACCGATGGCTTGGGCGAAAGCTGGGAAATCATGGCGACCTCCTACAAGCCGTATCCCTGCGGTTTCGTGATTCATCCGGCGCTTGATTGCGTGCTGGATTGGCGTCGCGATCATCCGGCGACGGAAGTGGCGCGGGTCGTGGTGCGCGGTAATCCCTTGCTCAGCGACCGGACCGACCGTCCCAACGTTTCGACGGGACGTGAGTCCCAGGTCAGCGTGCAGCACGCGGTGGCGGCAGCCCTGGCAACCGGTCAAGCGGGTCTCGACGAGTTCACCGATGCCAGCGTGCGCGATCCGCGCGTGCTGGCCTTGCGGGGCAAGGTCGAAGTGGTCAGGGATCCTGCCTTATCGACCATTGCCGCTGATGTCGACATCACCACGGCGGATGGCACGGTTCACAGGATGTCGCAGTCCGCGGCGCGCGGCAGCGACGCCAATCCGATGAGCGATCAGGATCTTGAGGATAAGCTGCGCAAGGTTGCCGCCGGCTGGGAGCCGCGGCACGACGTCACCCCGCTGATCGACGCGATATGGGCACTGGACGGAAGCAAGGATGTTTCGGCCCTGACGTCGCTGGCGGTCCCGCCGAAATGATGCAGCCGCCGCCCCCGGAGGCGTCGTATGGGTGTCGTCAACGCCTGCTATTGTCCAGTCCATCCGGTTCCAGAGTCCCGCCGCGGACCCTTCCGTATTGAATCGTGATGACCCGGTTCCGGGTATCGGCTGTAAAATGATTCGATACAGGCAGCTTGGAGGCGAGAGATGAATGACCTCGTTCGCTACCGTGCGATGGAATCCTTGTGCCGCCAGAGCGCGGTGTTTCGCCCGCTCGAGAGCTGGCGATTGCTGGCCGAAGCGGAAATGTGGCACCACAAAGCCGAGCAGGAGATCGCTTCCCGTTTCATGGAATGCAATGGCCTGCTGCAGACCGTTGCGCCCATCGAAAACCGTGAGCATCCCCAAGCTGCGTGATAAACGAGCTGCGTGAGGAAAGCCGGCTGCCGACGGGCTGAACCCGCGCCAGGCGGTTATTGCCATCCATTCGTAATATGCGCTGTGACCAGCGCCTAGTTGAACACGGCGTTCAAGGCCGTGGTGATGTCGGCCGGCCGAAATTATTCGGCCAGCTCCGAATAGGGCGAGGTCGGTACCTGGGCTTCGATCGCTTTTTCTTCCTCAATGATTTTCGGCTTGCGCAGCCAGACATAAATCTGGGCCACGATCAGTACGACGCAGACCAGAAGGAAGAACGCGCTGATCGGGCGTTCGACAAAGGTCATAAGATCGCCCCGGGAGATCAGCAGGCTGCGGCGGAAGTTTTCCTCGAAACGCGGTCCGAGCACGAAGCCGAGCAGGATCGGTGCCGGATGGAAATCGAGGCGCAGCAGGATATAGCCGATCACGCCGATGAAAATGGTCTCTCCGACCTGGAACATGTCGTTATTGGCGGCATAGACCCCGATGCAGATAAAGAACATCGCGCTCGGAAAGAGGTAGCGATAGGGAATGCTCAGCAGCTTCACCCAGATTCCGATCATCGGCACGTTGAGAACGAGCAGAATGATATTGCCGGTCCAGAAGCTCGCGATCAGGCCCCAGAAAATATCGGGGTGCTGGCTGATGAGCTGCGGGCCGGGAACGATGCCGTGAATGATCAGCGCTCCCAACAGCAGCGCCATTACGGTATCGCCGGGAATGCCCAAGCTCATCGTCGGAATGAAGTCGCCCTGCACCGAAGAGTGCGTTGACGCTTCGGGACAGGCGACACCCTCGATCGCGCCATGACCGAAACGCTCCGGCGTTTTCGATATCTTCTTCTCGGTGGCGTAGGACACGAACGAGGCGATGGTCGGGCCGGTGCCCGGGATCAGCGCGCAGAGGCTGCCGAGCAGGGTACCGCGGATCATCGGCCAGAACGCCAGTTTGAGGTCGGCCTTCGACGGAAACATGTCGGAGACGCCGACCTTGGCGTATTTCATGTCGACGGTTTCGGTGTTGTTGACGCTGTTCATGAACTCGGCGATGCCGAACATGCCAAGCGCCAGCGCAATGATCTCGACGCCGTCGAACAGTTCCGTGATGCCGAAGGTGAAGCGCGGCTGTCCGGTCTCGATATCGGATCCGACGATGCCGACCAGAAGGCCCAGAACCGTCATCGCGATGCCCTTGAGAGGCGAGCCCTTGGCCAGCGTCGAGCCCGCCAGCAGCCCCACCAGCATCAGCGAGCAGACTTCGGACGGGCCGAATTCCAGCGCCACCTTGACCAGAAACGGCGCCAGGAAAATCATCTCGGTGATGCCAAAGGAGGCGCCGACAAAGGAGGCGATAACGGTGATGCCGAGTGCGGTGCCGCCCTTGCCCTGCTTGGTCAGCGGATAGCCGTCCAGGCAGGTCACCGCATGCGGCGGATGGCACGGTAGATTGAGCAGGATCGAGCAGATCGCCCCGCCATATTGGGAGCCGTAATAAACCCCCGACAGCATCAGGATCGCCGGCACCGGCTGCATCCCGAAGGTCAGCGGCAGCAGGATGGAGATCGTCGCCACCGCCCCCATGCCCGGCAGCACGCCGACCAGATTGCCGACCAGCACGCCGAGGAAACAGTACATCAGATTGTGTGGTTCGAGCGCTACGCCGAAGCCGTAATAGAGGTCGGTGATGGCGGTTGAGATCACAGGTTGAATCCACGCAATAACGGGAACGGAATGCTCAGAAGATAATGGAACAGCACCACGCCGAATACGGTGACGCCGGCCGCCAGGATGAGCGATGATTTGTAGGTCGCCGTCTTGTCGCCGAGGGCGCAGACGAAGACGCAGGCGAATACGGCAGGAATCATCCCGCCATACTCTCCGAGGATAATGAACAGCACCGGGCCGCCGAGAATGCACAGCCAGCCAAACCATTGCGGGTTGTCCGGCAGGAACTTGCCATCATCGGGTTCGGATGATGCCAGCGCGGTGCCGGCGATCAGGATTCCAATAAACGCCAGCACGCTGCCCAGCATCACCGGCATGAATCCCGGGCCCATTCGGGCGAGGGTTCCGACCTTGTAGCCCGAGCCGATAATCGCGGCGCCGACACCGAGCACGAGCATCAAGCCGCCGGCGTAGTAGTCGCGTTTCAGCTTCAATCTCTCCTGCAACGGCGTATCTCCGGTATTATTTTTTTCGACCCTACCCGTAGTGGCAGAGCCTGTCGAGATTGACCGCATGCTGCCTGGCGCCGCAGTAAATCTGACAAAAACCCCTGATACCGCGCGCCGGGTTCGGTACTTTAGGTTACTCCGCTGATGATCCGGTATTCCCGGTTGCCGCCGCCCGCTCCCGATGGCAGGCGGGCGTCCTGCAGTGGCCGTGCGGAGCAGACGATCTCGGTCGGTTGGTCCCAGGCTTCGCAAAAGGAGAACGACATGAATGAAGCCACAACGGTCGGGCGAAGCCCGCGCCAGGCGCCTGGATGGCTGCTGCTGGGATTAGCGCTTGCGATCGTGGCCCTTGGGTTTCCATCGCACGTTTTGGCGCAGGCAGGCCCGCCCAAGGAATTCGCGTTGGCGACGATCCCGCCCAACAAGGATACCGACCTCAAATTCTATCAGGCCGATGGCGGAGTTCTGCAAGGCGTTGGCGCGCTCGAGCATATGGCCTCCGATGCGGACCTCGTGGTCTGGGTCGCAGGAAATCAGTTTTTTGCGATGGATGAAGTGATCGGCGCCTTTCAGAGGGCCTATCCCGGCGTCACCGTCGGGCTGATCACGCTCCCCCCGGGTCTAATTCTCTCGGCAATTCAAGGTGGAGGCTGGATCTATAATGGCAAGGCGTATCGATGCGCTCCCGACATCTATGCATCGGTCAACGCAGGACATTTGCGGCAGCTCAAGGCAGCCGGATTGATGCGCAGCTACGAAATCTACATGCATAACGAACTTCAGATGATGGTTGCGAAAGGCAATCCGAAAGCGATCGCCGGGATCGATGACCTGGTTCGAAGCGACGTGCGAACCTCCCTGCCGAATCCGGTCAATGAAGGGATCATGCAGTTCTATGCGCGCGCGGTGCTGGAGCGGCACGGAATCTGGCTGAAGATTGCGAACGGCCAGGAATGCGTGTCCTGCCAGACCACCGAGCGCAACTGGTTCACTGCCGTGCATCACCGGGAAACCCCGGAAAGGATTCGCGACGACAAATCCGATGCCGGCATCGTATGGAAGACGGAGGTGATGGAAGCCTTGCGTCACGGCGCGCCGATCGAGGGCGTCGAACTACCGGCTTCCGATAGTCTGCGTGACCAGGTGTCGTATGCCGTCGGCGCGTTGGAGGGGGCCCGGCACCGCGACAATGCAGACCACTATCTCGCGTTTCTTGCGACGCCGGCCGCGCAGGACGCTTATGCCAGCTTCGGGTTCGTCAAGGCGCAACCGGACGAACTCGCACTCAAGCCGATCGATTGAATTCGGCAGGCGACGATTCGCAAGCAACGCGGCAAGGGGTGCCGCCAGCAGGCGGCCTCATCCGCCATGTCCCAATTTGACGCAGCCGCGGCTGGCTGGAACTCGCGCCATTGGTGCGAGCAGCAGCTCGATGGCGGCGATCACGCTGAATTCACGCTGGCCCCCGCAATCTGTTTTTGTTTGTGACTGCCATGACCGTCGCGAAGCACAGGGGCACCCATGACGGCTGTAATCTACAATTTTGAGCGCGTACGCGAGAACGATTCAACCGACGAGACGGACAGGCTTCTCTCCGCTTTGGGAAGGTACACCAGCGCGGAATTGCTCGAGCTGTTGTATGTCGGCGAAGAGCCTGGATTTTTCGAACTGATGCGCGGATTGTTTGGGCTTTCCGAGGAGAGCCGGTCGGTCTTGCAAGATTTCCTTGCTGCGCTGCACACTCAGCGAGCGACCGTCTCGATCGATCAGGAGGGCCGGTGCGTCCTGGCCCGTGAGGCTGCTCCGCTGCGGGAAATTCCGACTTAAGGGATTGCGCCTCCGCGCCCGTGACGCCTATGGTTGTAGACGGTATTGCCAGCAACGAGAGGTGACTGGTGATGGTGGCTCGAACGCCTGACCCGCTCGACGTAATGGTGGGAGCCAAGATTCGCGTCTTCCGCACCCATCTGGGTATGAGCCAGACCGATCTCGCCCGGAAAATCGGGGTCGCCTTTCAGCAGGTGCAAAAATACGAGAAAGGCGCCAATCGCGTCGGCGCCAGCCGGCTATCGCGCATTGCTTCCGTGCTGCGTATCTCGATCGGCGAGCTGTTCGAGTCACCCGAGGACAAGCCCGGCGACGCGAAATCTCCCTTTCGGCTGCTTGCCGGGCGGGATGCCTTGCGGGTTCTCACGTCCTTTTCCCAAATTTCGGATTTGCGCCTGCGTCGCGCGATTGTCCAATTGGTCGAAGCCGCCGCCCATCAGCACACCGCGATAGCCTCGATCGCGCGTCCCGACGCGATCCCACGTCGCGGACGTCGGCGAAAGGTCTAGCAGGAACAGTTCGCTCATCGCGGCATCTGGCGTGGCTGCGACCAGCCTCACCCGCTCGCGTGTATCGCGTGCTTTTCCCGCAACATGGGCTGGGAGATGAACTCGCCGATCCAGTCGCAGCGATTGGCCTCGATGTGCCAGGCCATTGCCTCCGCCGAAGACGGCGCCGGATCGGGGATGTCCTTGCGGACCTCCCGACCGTCGAGCCAACCGCAACTATGTGAATAGCGGGTCTTGGAAACCAGGCTGATCGTTTCACGCTGCTGCAGCCGCGCATATCCGTCCGCCGGAAAGAAAGTGCCGGCAAGTTCGATCGGAACCGGCAACTGCCGCACCAGCAAGAAAGTGCTGGCCGCTTCCTTCTCGGATTCCGACACCAGCACGCCAAACAGGCTGTGAATGGGAGCAATGGCGTCGGGCGCCACGCCTCCGTTGGGCTCCAGCATGGCACCGGCCGTTGCGATCGACAGGTATTCGCCGTCGGGCCCCCAGCGGCACGCAATCATCCATTCACGACTGCGACTGCGAATGAGGGTTGGCTTTGTGTAGTCCGACCGGGCAATATCGGCTGCCATGGCCACGACAAAGGCTTTCGCGAGCATATCTTCCTCCAGAGCAACACCGAGACGACCCCACGCACCCGACTGTGCGGGGCAGGCGTGAGGCCACCGTGAACAGGAGCCGGGACGCGATGCCAAATCTGTTTGCGCGCGCTGCCTCCTTGTTGCTTGGCGGCAACGCGGAAGACATCGATCACCGCGACGCCCGGGCTCTGCTGCAGGAACTCGGTTATGCGACCGCAATCGAATTCGAGGAACCTGAAGCCGATTCGGAGAGGCGGCACCGGGCCCACCTGCTCAAAGCGGCGTCCCGGTTTGCGCGCGTTTTCGAACTTGCCGCCCCCGACGCTCCCGGGTTGGTCAGCTTTGGCGCCGAATTCGATCCCGCCCTTGCCGATCCCATGCAGGCTGGCAGTCCCCTCGTCGGCGTTTCCGGCGTAGGTCTCTCGCTGCAGGAAGCGTTTCAGGGATGTATCGGGGAGGGCATCGAGTACCTTTCCCAATTGCAGACCGCGAATGACGCACTCGAGCGGCCTCGCATTGGCGAACCGGAAGAAAATCTCGGGCCGCAAGCGAGGGAGTTCATTGCCGCCTTCCTGGCGTACCGCCTGAGCCCCGACGCTGAACTTTCGTGGCACCGCGCCACGCGGCTGATCGACGGCCGCGAGGTGTTGTTGCCGGCGGATTTGTGTCTGCGCCGGCCGCCGGCGCGGCAACAGGTCAAGCCGCCATTTCCGCTGGGCACCGGATCGGCCGCCGGCAGATCCTGGGACGCTGCCGCCTTGCACGGCCTGCTCGAACTGATCGAGCGAGATGCAGCCAGCCTTTGGTGGCTTGGCGGTAATCGTGGCAAATCCATCCCGCCTGGGGATGAGGCTCAGATCATGGCCGAGACCTTGTTGGCGCAGTTGCGGCAAGGCGCGTCGTCGCGGCGGTGCTGGTTGCTCGACATCACGACGGACATCGCCGTGCCCAGCGTTGCCGCGGTCTCCTGCATGCCGGATGGTTTTGGCTTCGCCTTTGGCCTCGCCGCGCGGCCGACCCTCAAGGCTGCCGCCCGCGCCGCCGTTCTGGAAATGTGTCAGGGCGAACTGGCCCATGCGGTGGTCGAAGCGAAGTGCAGGGAGCGCGGGGAGGCCGCCCTCAACGCGCGTGACCATCTTCACCGGCGGCATGCCAGGATGCTGAATGCCGACCGGTGCCTGCTGCTGCAGCCGGTGCCGGAGCGTTCGCGGCACCTGACTATCAGCACGACCGACCCGGGTACCGTTCTGCGGCTGATCGCAGACCGTCTGGCGCAACTTGGCATCGAGGTCTTTGGACTCGATTTGACGCGCCCACATTTCGCCGTTCCGGCTGCGCGAATCATCGCGCCGGGCCTCCAGCCATTGCCTTCGGAGATCATCACGCCGCGATTGGCTGCCATGATTGCGAGGACAGGCGGCGGTGCGACCTATACCGGTGGCATCGGCTTGATCTAGATTGCAAACGGCGGCCCGGGACGGAAAAACCTTCGGATGCAAGAGTTCGCAAATACCTATCGTTTGCCGGCAAGGGAACGCGAAGCGGAGCCCGGAAATGCCATGCGTCTTTCGGTGTCCTTGGTCGGTCGTGTTGCCATCAGGTTCAATGGCCGTTTGATCGATCTTCGAACCCAGAAGGCGAACGCCGTTCTCGGCTATCTTGCTTTGACCGAGACCAAGCGCGAAAGCCGCGAACGGCTGGTCGGGTTGTTGTGGAGCCGGTCGGATGAGGAAAAAGCGCGCGCCTCGCTGCGCCAGGTCGTTCGCGAACTGCGCTCCGCGTTTGAGGAGGCCGGATATAGCGGCTTTGTCGCAGAGCGGCTGTCGGTGCACCTCGATCCCGACAAGGTCGAGGTCGATATCGAAAGCGTGATCCGGCTGGCGGAAAGCGGAAACGTCCATCCGCTGCTTTTCAATATCCCGCGCCTGGGCGAGCGGATCCTTGAAGGCATGGATGATCTCGATCCGTCATTCCGGATCTGGGTGCTTGCGAAACGTCAAACCATCCATGACCGGCTGATGCGCAGCCTCGACGCCGGGTTGGTCGCGCCGCATGTTGACGCCGAGGCCAAGAACGAAATCGCAACCGCCATCGTCAATCTCGATCCTACCCATGAGGAGGCCTGTTGCCGCCTGATGCGAATGCATGCCGAACAAGGCGACGCCGCGGGCGCGCTGCGTATCTACAAGGAGTTGTGGAATCTGCTGGATCGCGATTATGGCATGGAGCCGTCGCCGGTAACCGAAGCGCTCGTGGCCGAAATCAAGCTCGGGGCTTTCGAACTGCCGGTCAGCGGCAATGGCGCCAGGCTCGAACCCGGTACGCGGCCGACGAACGGCGCATCTCCCGGCACCGCGGTCGCCGGGCACGCCACCCCGCCGGCCAAGATCCGCCTGGTGCTGCAGCCCTTTGCCATGCATGGCGTTGATGGCGATCATGCCCATCTGGTGCAAGGCTTCAGCCTGCATCTCGCGGCGTGTCTTGTCCGTTTTCGCGAATGGAGCGTGATTGATCGTCCGGCTGCCGCGCTCCCATTGCCGCCGCTGGCCTCGGCGCCGCAATATTGCATCGAAACCACCGCGTATCAGGCCGGTACCGAAATCAATATGGTGATGGTGCTGCGGGACGAGACGACCGGCATCTGCGTCTGGAGCGAGAGCCTCCGGCTAGGTCTCGATAACTGGTTTGAGACGCAGCAGCGCATTATTCGCCGGATCGCGACTTCGCTGAAGGTGCAGTTGTCGGCCGAACGGCTGATGCGGCTTGCCGGCGAATCCGACGTTTCACTCGACGTTCACGATCGCTGGCTGCGCGGGCAGAGTTTGCATTACAAATACGATGCGGAAAGCTGGCGGCGCGCGGTCACCATCTTCAGCGATGCCATCCGCGAAAATCCCACGTTCTCGCCCTGCTACAGCAGCCTCGTGCAGATGAACAACATCGAGCATTTCGTCCATCCTGGCTTGTTCCGCGATCTCGGCAAGGCAAAAGACACCCTTGAGCTTGCAAAAATCGCGGTCCAACTGGATCCGGTCGATTCCAGGGCGCATCTGTGCTGTGGCTGGTCCTATGTGATGGCGCTCCGGGAGGCCGAGGCGGCGCCGCATATGGAACTCGCCTGCGAGCTGAACGACAACGACCCCTGGACCTTATTGTCTTCTGCGCACTATTACGCCTTCTCCGGATCAATCGAGCAGGCTCGGCTGCGGGCCGAGCAGTCGCTCGCGCTTTCACCGGCGCCCCCCTATCTCGGATGGGCGTACCATGTCGCCATCCGCTTCTTCAGCGGCGACTATGCCGGTGCTCTTGCAGCCTGCGATCGCGCGGCCGATGGCACGCATCTGTTGCCTGCGTGGCGCGCGGCGGCGCTATTCCGCCTCAGTGAGCCGATCATGGCGCGGGAAGAGGCTCAGCGATTTCTCAATGGAATCCGATCGTTTTGGGTTGGATCGTCCGCGCCGACCGACGAGGCCGTGACACGTTGGGCCCTGCAGGCGCATCCCATCAGCATACGTTCGCGGTGGGAAGCCCTGCGCGATGGTTTGCACGGTGCAGGGCTTCCGGTCGAGGGTATCACCCAACTGTCCTAGAGCATGCTTCAACTAAGTTGAATCATGCTCGTCGGTCATCTTATTGTTTGAGCATGATCTCTTCGGAAAACCGGTTTCCACTTTTCCGGATCATGCTGGTCACGTGGTTTCAGGAACAGTAGCTGATCGTGTAGTCGCCGATACGCTCGGCATGCACGCGGAATTTGTCCTCTTCCGGAACCACCGGATCCATGCCGTTGAACAGACGCTTGTAGAACGGCGGGATCGGATAGGTTGTACCAGGCTGGCTAAGCCGCTCCTCGGAATCCTCGATCGCGAACTTCGGCGGCAATCGTACCACGATGGTATCCATCGTCTGCTCAACGAACTTGATCTGTGTGAAGCGCCCCGGCACCGTCATGAACACCTGTGCCTTGGCGAGTTGCTCTTTGAATTCTTCCACGGATTCCGGGATCGGATATTCGTTGCCGTCCTCGAAATAGTTCTTGCCGGTGGACCAGGTCTTCACCAGGTTTCCCCAACGCTCATGGTTCGTCACCACCATTCTTTCGATCGGCATGGTCAGTCCTCCAGGGTTATGTGACGCGGGATAGCCCCGCTTCACAGGAATGCGGGCACGGCCTGACGCAGATCACCGATGTCGGCGGTGAATTCGACCAGCTGATCCATGCCGGCAATTTCGGGTACGTCCTCAAATACATTTGTCGGATAATATCGGGCGGAAATCGCAGCGAGCGCTTCGCCGAGCGAGTTCGCGCGGGTGGCAATCGAAATCTCGTCGTGTCCAAGCGCGCCGAAGATGACCTCCGACACGATGATCGAACCCAGCGGTCCAAGCCGCAAACCTTGCGCTTCCGGCTGCTGCATTGCCTCGAACAGGATAAAGAACGGCAGCGGCGGATCGTTCGCGAGCGTCTCGATGTCATCCGACGTCAATTGGCCGTAGCTCGGCTCGGCAGCGAGCCATTCGCGGATCCGGCTGATCCGATAAAGACGATCGGCGAGCAGCCGCGACAGGCGGATGAACGGCGGCCGGCGAATTGAAATTTCGGCGATCATCGCGTCCACCGACCATAGTCCGGCGATCGCGGAGCCGAGCAGATCGCGATAGAGCAGGCCGACGCGATTGGTCTGATCGACCGCGGGAAATATCTTGTCATGCCCGAGCGCGTCGCTGAGGTGCGGACCGATGCGCCGGCTGAAATTGGGCCGCGATCCCTGGATTTCAAAGAAGCGCGACCACCGCACGATCCATGTCGAGTCCAGCGGCATGTTGACGGGATCGTTGGCGGAAGTCTTTTCCAGTGTGTTGCTGAGATCGTGGGTGGACAGGTCGTTGATCACATATTCAGGCCGCACCATGGCGTGGCCGAAACGAAATGCGCCATGGGAGAATTCGAGCGGGATCTGCCAACCGTTTGGCTCGGCCGACCCACGCGCCGCCGAACGGCCTTCGACAGGCGCGGTGCGGTCGATAAAGCTGCGGTTCGGGCCAGCATAGGCCGCATAGATCGCCGGATGCAGCACGCGCTTCATCAAATCCTTGCGGATGATGGTGTGATAAATCGCGGTCAGCGCGTCACGTGCGCAAAGAAAGCGTTTATAGGCAGCGCCCAGATTTGCGTTGGCCGCAACGGCGGGCTCGCCGCGGCGAACCACGTCGACGAGACCGTTGTGCAGCAGCGCCAACAAGGCGGTCAGCTGCGACATCAAGGCGTGGTCGTCATTGCGGGGATCGACGACCAGCGCTTCCGTCCGCGCAGCGCGCCCCCCGGGAATGCTTCGGTCGATTCCGGTGACATTCTCGGCCGGAGTCCGCGCGATGTCGCGGAACGGACAACCGGACTGCTCGACCTCCTTGTCTTTCCAGCGCATGCGGCCAAGCCGCAGCTTGGTGCGACGTTCATCGTTTGGCGTGTCCTGCGCATATGCAAACGGAGAGCCAACCGGGCCGCTGCCAAACAGGGTCTCGAGTCTGAGCGGCGTGCGGCGTGCATTCGCGGTATCGGCGCCCAGTACGCCCGTGACCGAAAGCGGGATCGCCGAGTGAACGAGGTCATGCGCGACAAATTGCAGCAGGTAGGTGTAGCCCGAGGGAATGCCGGGATTTTCCCAATGCTCGATCGTTGCGTCGCCATGGACGGGCCACCGCAGCGGAGCGTCCATCCGGCGTGACAACCGGTTCATCAAGCCGCGGACTTTTTCCGAATGACCCGGTGGCGCCGCTAACGGGTCGATGCCATACGCCTTGAAGCGTTGCGCCGGTTTTGGCGTGGCCAGGAAGTGCCGGAAGCCCGCGGGTGTCTCGTGACCATCAAGGCAAGCGTTGATCGGCGAAGCAGAAGTCGGGAGCGCGAATGCTTCAGTCCCTTTCTGCACGAAAGTTTCTCCCTGCTATCCGGCAGCGAGGTTGGCGAGGCGGTCGTGAAATTATCGTGAGCTGCGGATTTGCAGGCTGTGGAAACCTGTGTGCAACTCGCCTGCAAAACGATGGCGGCGTCTCGGCCGTTTTCCCGCGTTGTTCGGGGCGCAGGGCTGGATCCGTCGTGTTCCCGATATCGTGGGTAGCAACCTGCCGCGGCGGCCGGCCGGGATCGCGCCCACCTACTTAAGTTGCGCTGTCCCACGGGGTTTGCTTTGCAGTTTCGCTTGCCCGGCGCGCAGGGGTGGTTAGAATGCTGAGTAGCAAAGCAAAATCCTGTTATGTGGAGAGAAACGATATGACGAAGACATCCCGACCGCCTGTTTTTTGGTCAATGCGGACGCTTCTCGGAGCCACCGCCCTCGGCTTGGCAGCAACGGTTTCCGGTCAGGCTTTGGCCGCGGACCCCATCAAAATCGGCGTGATCGCGGAAGCCCAGGCCATTGCCGGTGCGTCGATCCCGCAGGCAGCCCAGATGGCCGCCGATGAAATCAACGCCAAGGGCGGCGTCGACGGTCGCAAGATCGAAATCATCACCTATGACAATCACAGTTCCTCGGCGGATTCCGTTCGCGCCTTCCAGCGCGCGGTCAACGAGGACAAGGTCAACATCGTCATCGCAAGCTACATCAGCGAAGTTGTGCTGGCGCTGGAACCATGGGCAGCCCGCCTGAAGACACCCTTCGTCACTCCCGGCGCGGCCTCCAACGAGATCAGCAAGAGTGTCCATAGCGACTATGAGAAGAACAAATATACCTTCCACGGCTATCTGACCTCGGCCGCGCTAGCGCTGTCGGTTTGTGACGCCGCCAAGGAATTGCTGGTGGACCAAAAGCACATGAAGACGGCCGTCATCATGAGTGAGGACGCCGCCTGGACCAAGCCGCTCGACGTCGGATACGCGGACTGCCTGCCCAAGATCGGGCTGAAGGTGCTCGACCATATCCGCTTCTCGCCCGACACCACCGACTTCACGCCGATCTTCAACAAGATTGAAGGCACCAAGCCTGACGTAATCATCACCGGCATTTCGCACGTCGGCGTGCAGCCGACGGTGCAATGGAAGAACCAGCAGGTGCCGATTCCGATGTTCGGAATCAGCTCTCAGGCGACCAACAGCACCTTCGGCAAGGACACCAACGAAGCGTCGGACGGCGTGCTCTATCAGGGTGTCTCCGGTCCCGATGTCGCGGTAACGCCGAAGTCGATTCCCTTCGCCGAAGGCTTCAAGGCGAAATTCGGCAATTACCCGTCCTATGCCGGCTATACGTCGTATGACGAAGTCTATTACATCGCCGACGCCGTGAAGCGCGGGGGATCGACTGATGCGGACAAGCTGGTCGCCGCGCTGGAAACAACCGACTGGGAGGGCACCATCGGCCGCGTTCAGTTTTACGGCAAGGATGATGAGTTCACCCATTCGATCAAATACGGCAAGGGCCTGATCACCGGCTTGATGCTGCAGTGGCAGGACGGCAAGCAGGTCAGCGTCTGGCCGAAGGAGGTCGCGAAAGGCCAGTTGAAGTTCCCAAGCTTCATCAAGGTCACCGCGAACTGAATTTTCCACGATCATGCTCCCGGGATTGACCCGGGAGCATTTTTCACATCTGTCATTTCTTGAAAGTGAGGCAGCGGTGCTGCCGCGGCCATCACCATGCTTACCTTGCAAATTCTGATCGACGGCTTCGCCATCAGCGCACTCTATGCGCTGGGCGCGACCGGATTCACCTTGATCTTCGGCGTCTCCGGCGTGCTCAATCTCTCGCATGGCGCCATCATGGTGCTGGCGGCGGTGGCGGCCTGGGCGGCCGCGAGCGTGTTCCACACCGGGCCCTACGCCGGTGCGCTGGTTGGTGTTGCTGCCGCACTCGTCGCGGCGTTCGCGACTTACTTCGCGGTGGTGCAGCCGATCCAGAAATCCAGGCGAATTCCCACCGAGGAAAAGGAAATCTTCGTCCTCACCGGCACCCTGCTGTGGGGGATCATGATCCAGGAACTGATCGCGTATTTCTTTACCAATAACGCCAAGACGGTGCTGCCGATCGTCGAGGGCGTGGTGAACATTGTGGGTGTGCGCACGCCGCGGAACGAAATCTTCACCGCGCTGATCTGCTGTCTCGTGATCGGGCTGCTCTGGCTGCTCGTCAACCGCACCCGAACCGGCAAGGCGGTGCTGGCGGCATCGATGAATCCGCGCGGCGTCACGTTGCTCGGGCTCGAACTGACCAGCATCTATGTCGTGGTATGGGGCATTTACGGTATTCTGGCCGGCATCGCCGGCGTACTGCTCGGCATGTTTCTCGGCGTCAGCTCCTATAGCGTCGGTCCGCTCACCGCGAGCGCGTTCTCGATCGTGGTGTTGGGCGGCCTCGGCAGCGTATCCGGCTCGCTGATCGCCGCCTTCGTGGTCGGCTATCTCGAAACGGTGACGGCCTATTTGATTTCGCCGGCATACCGGACCATTCCGGCGCTGCTGTTGCTGGTCGTCGTGATGTATATCCGGCCGCAAGGCCTGCTCGGGAGGCGTTGAGCGTGGCTGATTTTTTCAAATCGCGATTGTTCTTTGTTTCGCTCGCGATCGTCATCATCGCCTCGACGTTGCCGCTCTATGTCTCTGGCTACATTCTCGGCCTGCTCACCGTTGCCTATTATTTCGGCGTGTTCGCGATGTCGTGGGATCTGCTGTTCGGCTTCGCCGGCGAGGTGAATTTCGGTCCGACCTTCCTGATCGGTGTCGGCGCCTACACCGCGGGCATCCTCAACAATCAATATGGCTGGTCGGTGTATCTGTGCATCGTGCTCGGCGCGCTGGCGGCGGTGATTGCCGGTTTCGTGCTGGCGCTGCCGGCGCTGCGGGTCCGCGGCCCCTATTTCGGCCTGACGACGCTGGTCGCCGTGCTGATATTGCAGAACTTCATCGTGGTGTTCGCCGATCTCACAGGCGGCGAAATCGGCCTGACCATTCCTGACGTCATTACCATCAACGCCAACGCCAATTACTGGATCGCGCTCGGCTTCATGGTCATCAGCGCCGCGATCCTGTACGGGCTTTCGCAATCGCCGATCGGCCTCGTGCTGCAGGCGAGTGGCCAGGATCCGGTGCAGGCCGGCGCGCTGGGCTTCAACATCGTCAAGCACAAGCTGGCGGCCTTCATCGTCAGCGCGTTTTTCTCAGGGTTGTCCGGCGCGTTGCTGGTGTTCTATTTCGGCACCGCGTCGGTCGGCACGGTGGTCGATATCGCGGTCGGCGTGAACGTCATCGTCGCCGCCGTGCTTGGTGGTCGCCGCACCGTGCTGGGGGCCGCATTGGGGGCGATCTTCCTGATCGTCGCCGGTGAATTCCTGCGGCCGACCGGCGAGTTGGCCACGTTCATCGTCTCGGCCGTGGCCCTCCTCGTCGTCTTGTTCTTCCCTGGCGGTTTCCTCGGAGCGGCCTTATCGCGTGAGGCCCGCTCGTAATGGATTCGACCTCGAACATCGCCCCCATTCTTGAAGTGCGGGGCCTGACCAAGCGCTTCGGCGGTCTCACCGCCGTCAAGGGTCTGAACTTCGCTCTGCGTCCGGGTGAAATCTTCGGTCTGATCGGCCCGAACGGGTCGGGTAAATCGACGGCCATGAAATGCGTCATGGGCATCGAGCGGCCGACATCAGGCGATGTGGTTTTCGAGGGCGAGAACATCGCCGGCCTGCCCGCGCACAAGATCGCGCGCAAGGGCTTCGGCATGGTGTTCCAGCATTCGCGGCCGCTGAACCGGCAGACCGTGCTTGAGAACATCATGGTAGCGCTGCTGCCGGACAGCCTGCTGATGCTGTTCGCGGACAAGGCCCTGACGGAGCGGGCCAAATGGATTGCGAACCGCGTCGGGCTGGGTGCGGTGATGGATCGGCGTCCGCCGACCTTGCCGTTTGCCGATTTGCGCCGGCTCGAACTGGCCAAGGCGATCGCGCGCGATCCGAAAGTCGTGCTGGTGGACGAACCGTTTGCCGGCCTGACGCTGGCCGAAGTCGGCACATTCTCCGAACTGATCCGCAGCTTCCGCGACGAAGGCCGCGCGGTGATGCTGGTCGATCATAACGTCAAGAGCGTCGCGGCCCTGGTCGATCGCGTGCTGGCGATGTATCTCGGCGAGGAAATCGTTACCGGCCGTGCCGACGAGGTGATGCGGAACGAGACCGTGCGGCGGGTCTATCTCGGCGGCGCCATCGTCACATCGGCGCGTCCCGAAACCAGCTTCAAGGACAAGGTGCCGCTGCTGCAAGTCGAGAATGTCAGTGTGCATTACGGCAAGGCCCAGGCGCTGGAAAACGTCTCGATCCACATTCACGAAGGCGAATTCGTCTCGGTCGTCGGCCTCAATGGCGCCGGCAAGACCACGCTGTTCAATACCATTTCGGGTTTCCTGCCCTATACCGGCGAGATCGTTCGCGGCGGCGAAAAGCTGCGCGGCACCAGTCCCGCGCGGATCGCCCGCAGCGGCATCGTGCAGTGCCCGGAATCGCGGGAGTTGTTCGGCGAGATGAGCGTGCGGGAAAATCTCGATCTCGGCGGTCAGCATCTGACCGACGAGGCGAGGGAGAAACAACTGGCCTGGCTGTTCGAGCTGTTTCCGATCCTGAAGGAGCGTCAGGGCCAGATGGCGCAGACCTTGAGCGGCGGCGAACAGCAGATGCTGGCGATCGGCCGCGCGCTGATGATGCAGCCGAAAATCCTGATCCTCGACGAGCCGACGCTGGGCCTGGCACCCGTCATTCTGGAATTGTTGTCGAAGGCGCTGGAAAAAATGCGCCAGACCACGCCGATCACCGTGCTGCTCGGCGAGCAGAACGTGACCTTCGCGCTTCCGCACGCCGACCGGGTCTACGTGCTCGAACATGCGCGCATCGTCTGGGAAGGCGATCCCGGCCGGTTTGCCGCCGAGGCCGGCGAGGGCTACCTCTAGTCTGCGCGCCAAGAGGCCGGCATCCGTTCGCCATGAATTGCGTGATGTACCTCACATAACAGCCAATTCGCTCGGCTTTACCCTCCTGTTTCGAACAAACAAGGAGGGGTGACATGCGCAAATTCATTCTGATCACGGCGATGGTTCTGGCATCCGCGACGGCACACGCCGGCGACCCGCGAAGCCTTTCCCTGGCAGGCGACGAGCCGGCCAAAATCATTGAAACCAAGCCTGTCGAGACCAACGCTGCCGAAACCAAAGCTGCCGAAATAACGGCCGCCGAGGCGCCGCAATATGTCGTGCGGCCCTCGGTCGTCGACACCAATGCGGCGCAGCCGGCGGCTCAATGCCAGCCTGGCCCGGCGACCGCCGAAGCTCCCAAGACCGCGCCAAAGGATTTCGCCACCGCCAACAGGCCGAAGCGCCGGCGTCCGTCGACGCAATCCCGCGTCGTCGCCGAACTGCATCGTCACGGCATCTATTGGTAGCCCGAATTCGGCTGCGTGACGGACGTCACATTCAACCCTCCAACGTTCAGGCAAGACTTCACCATCGAAAACACGCCGCGATCCGCGGCTAGCAAGGGAGCCGACAATGACCAACTTCCGTACCCAGACGATCCGTCAGGCAGGCCTCATCGTGGCGTTCGCGGTTTCGATCTCCGCGATCTCGTCAACCTCGAGCTTCGCCTTCAGCGCCGAAGCGCAGTCAATGTGCACCAGCGATGCGTTCCGCCTCTGCAGTTCTGAAATCCCGAACATTCCGAAGATCACCGCGTGCATGGTCAAGCAGCGCTCCAATTTGAGCGCCGGTTGCCGAACTGTGCTGGATCGGGATCTGGCGGCGCAGAAGTCAAGCAAGGTCGCCGCCGAATAGAACGGCCAACCTGGCCGTTGTTTCGCGCCAGGGTTGATTGAACGTCAGGGTTGGCCGGAGCCTCCGGCAGCCCCGTAGACTTGACCGGTGGCATAGCTCGCGTCCGCTGCCGCGAGTTGAACGTAGATCGAGCCGAGTTCAGCCGGTTGTCCGGCCCGGCCGAGCGGCGTCTGTCCGCCGAACTTTTCAAGTTTTTCCATCGAGGCGCCGCCTGACACCTGCAGCGGTGTCCAGATCGGCCCGGGCGCCACGGCATTGACCCGGATACCCTTCGGCGCCAATTGCTTCGCAAGCGACTTCACATAGTTCATGGTCGCAGCTTTGGTTTGAGCGTAGTCATAGAGTTCAGGCGATGGATCGTAGGCCTGTTCGGATGCGGTTCCGATGATCACCGATCCCGGTTTCAGATGGGGCAGCGCTGCCTTGATGATCCAGAACGGCGCGTAGATGTTGGTTTTCATCGTGGCATCGAATTCCTCGCTGGTCAGCTCAAGGATCGATTCGCGAGCCTGCTGCCGGCCCGCGTTGTTGACCACGATATCAAGTCCGCCTAATCCCTTCACGGCCTCCTCAACCAGCCGCCGGCAGAACGCCTCATCGCGCAAGTCTCCCGGGATAGCCACCCCAACGCGGCCTTCGGCCTGGATCAGCTCGATGACTTCTTTCGCGTCAGGTTCTTCGCTGGGAAAATAGTTGATGGCGACGTCGGCGCCCTCGCGCGCATAGGCGATCACCGCGGCCCGCCCCATGCCGGAGTCGCCGCCGGTGATCAGCGCCTTGCGGCCCGCCAACCGGCCTGAGCCGCGATAGCTCGTTTCACCGTGGTCCGGTCTCGGATCCATCTTACTGGCAAGGCCTGGCCACGGCTGCGTTTGCCGCTTGTAAGGCGGCTTCGGATATTTATCGCTTGGATTTTGCAGCGTCTCTTTGCTCATCATCTAACGCTAGTGATGCATGAACAACGCAAGAATGATGATGAGTGGAAGCGGAACGCCCAGTATCCAGAGCAGTGCACCTCGACCGAAACCCATCACAGCCTCCTTGTGTTGTGGACTGCCAACTAAACTCGCTGCGATGCCTCCGGTTCCACCAAACAGGCTTCGTCAACCCGATGCGGCGCCGCCGTCCCGATCGAGCGCGAAATCGCTCAGGAGCGGCGAACTCGATCCGGCGATCAGATCGCCGATCAACTGCGCGGCGAGAAAGCTGAAGGTGATTCCGTTGCCGCCGTAGCCGTAGGCGGCGTAAATGCCCTTCGCGCCAGGCACCGGGCCGATCAAAGGCAAGCCATCGCGGGTGGTATCGAACGTGCCGGCCCAGCGGAATTCGATGTCAGTCTCGGCTACGGGCCACAGCGCCGTGAGCTTCTCCGTTAACAGAGTTTCTTTCGCTGGAATCAGCCGGTCCCGCGCTTCCGGCTCGATGACCTCGTCACTGTCTTCGCCGCCGATGATGATGCGGCCGGCCACGGTGGTTCTTGCATAAAGGTATTTTTCGCTGTCTTCCCAGATCAGCGCGCCGTCTTTCCAGATGTTCTGTGGCTGCGGCCGGGTCGCGATGGCCCAGCTCGAAGAAGCTTTCTGAACCGTTGAACGAACGATGTCGGGCATCACGTAGCCCGTTGCGAGAACAACCGAGCGCGCCTCGATTTCGCAGCCGTTGTGGAGTTGCACATGGACCGCGCGGGACGCGGCGTCGTAGCCAACAGCGTCACCCTGGCACACCCGTGCGCCACGTGCGACGGCGGCGCGGAGCATTCCGCGGGATAATTGCACGGGGTCGGCATCGGCGGCGCCGGGCGACACAATGGCGGCGGCGCGCGCGATGCCAAAGGCGTCGAGCAACATCGGATGATCGAGGAAATTTCCGGGAAGCCCGGCGCGCGCGCGAAGCCGATGTTCTTCCAGCAGCTCCTTGCCGGTATCGCCGGCCGCCAGATACAGCGAATTCCTGTCGCGCATCTCGCAAGCCAGACCGAGTTGCAAGACCAGGGATTTAAGGCCGGCCACCGCATCCAGGCTCGCACGATAGGCCCGTGACGCCCGCTCGAATCCGTAAGCTTGCGTTAACTGGCCGAGCGAACGATCGATCTCCCACAGCAGCATCGAAGTGCTGGCGGCGGTGCTGCCTTTGCCCGGCAGCTCGCGATCGATGACGATGACATCGAGGCCCTGGCGGGTCAGGCGCTCGGCCATCAAAGAGCCGGTAATGCCGCCGCCGACGATCAGCGCGTCGCATTTCACGCTCTGGCGGACATCGAGCGAAGGCGGGTTTTGAATTGGCCTGAACCACGGAGAACGTCCGCCGCGCAGATCGGCCTGTTCGGTATCCCCGGAATCAAGAATGCTGATGACGGACCTCGAATAATAGGCGTTCGTTGAAGCGGGATGCGTTGCGGTGCCTGGAGAATCTAGTCCGTTGCTGGATTCCATACGCGAGACCGACAGATTTCCTCACCGTCCTGGTCCGTGACCAGGATCGAGCAGTGCTGGCGGCGCAACTCCGGCCGGACGGAATAGAGTTCATTGGCCAGCCGATCCGCGGCGTCCGATGCGACGGCGTCATCCGCCAGCTCGAGGCCGGCGTGATCCACAATCGTCTGCTTTCCAATCAGGTCGAAATGATATCGCGGCATGCCGGGAGAACGCCGCGCAGGCACCGGTGTTCCCGGCGGCAGGCCAACGGTTCATGATTCTTTCGGCGCAGCCGCGCCAGTCGGGGGCCGGGCTG